>NZ_BAAHCF010000032.1:155687-156343 GCF_054776075.1 Flavobacterium koreense
ACCACTAGCATCACATGTAGAATAAGGTGATGGTTCATTAAGTTCTGGTTTTGGATTAACAAAAATAGTTAATGCCTCAACTGGTCCTGGACATCCTGTAGCGATATTAGTAGCTCTTACATAAATCGTTTGTGGATTACTTATATTGGTATAATTTGATGAAATTGGAATGGTTGCTGCTGAATCAAAATAGAAATTCAAGGTGTAACCCGATAATGGTAAAGCATTTCCTGCTAGAAGTTGTGCTATACGCGTATTTGAACTTAAATTAAACAAGGTAAATCCATCGGTATCATCATCACACTCTTGAAAACTTAACCCCGAAACAATAATTGGCACTGGATTAACTATTACTGGTTGCTCTACAAGAACATAACAATTTTGTCCATTGGTTCCTGTAAAAACATTACTCTCTACTCTAATCCATACATTACCACTTACACTAGCGTTTGTTGGACTTGTTATTTCATTAGTTGGTGGTATTGCAATAGCATCATTATAACTTGGATAATAATGTAGTGTTACATTTGGATCGCCATTAGCAATGTAAGCAGCATTAGTAGTTAAATCAAAGATTTCACTTCCATCATTTGGACCAATATCATCACAAGCTTCAAGCTCAAAACCAGTCATGTTGGTATTTGGTGTAGGAACTG
>NZ_BAAHCF010000033.1:0-517 GCF_054776075.1 Flavobacterium koreense
CTCCTGCAACTGGTTGTGCATTAATAGTAATTGTAGCTACACTTGAATCACTAATACATGGAGCTATTCCTGTTAATGTATATGTAAAAGTACTTGTTGTTGATCCAACTGCCGGTGTGAATGTTCCGTTTACTGAATCAAACGTTCCTCCTGTTCCTGTAGTTCTTACCCATGATCCTCCTGATTGTTCGCTTGTAATAATACTATATAAATCTATAATACCTGATGTCTCACAAACAGTTAAAGAACCATCAATTCCTGCATCCAATTGTGCTGTAATATTTACAGAAGCAATACTAATATCTACTCCACATGGCGCAGCTCCTGTAACAGTATATTCAAAAGTACTCGAGGTCGTACCTACCGATGGAGTGAAAGTTCCTGTGCCTGCATTGAATGTTCCGCCTGTTCCGCCTGTTCTTACCCATGAACCTCCTGAACTCTCGCCTGTAATCAAACTAAATAAATTAATAGGTGTAGAACTACTACCGCAAATATTTAAACTGCCATCGATGCC
>NZ_BAAHCF010000034.1:0-211995 GCF_054776075.1 Flavobacterium koreense
AAGTATAAGAACCAGCAGGTGTACCAGGCGCAACCACAACATTAGTACCTGATAAAGTAACACCAGGATTAGTTGAAGACACAAAAGTAGTAGTTACTTGAGAAGGCACCACAGCCACACCATTTAAAGTATCGTTTGTAAGTACATTAGTGAAAGCAGTTCCACCAACAAATCCATTTACAGAAGTACCAGCATCATCATTAGCTACAATTGCAGTTGCTCCAACTGGAACAGTAACAATAGCAGTATCACAATTATTTGGATTTAAAACTTCACAAATTTGGTAAGTCAAAGTATATGAACCAGCAGGTGTACCAGGCGCAACCACAACATTAGTACCTGATAAAGTAACACCAGGATTAGTTGAAGAAACAAAAGTAGTAGCCACTTGAGAAGGAACTACCGCAACACCATTTAAAGTATCGTTAGTAAGAACGTTAGTGAAAGCAGTTCCACCAACAAATCCATTTACAGAATTACCAGCATCATTTACGGCATTAATTACCGTAGCAGAAACTGGAACAGTAACAGTAGCAGTATCACAATTTCCTGGATTTAAAACTTCACATATTTGGTATGTTAAAGTATAAGAACCAGCAGGAGTACCAGGTGCAACCACAACATTAGTACCTGATAAAGTAACACCAGGATTAGTTGAAGATACGAAAGTAGTAGTTACCTGAGAAGGCACTACAGCAACACCATTTAAAGTATCGTTAACAAGAACGTTAGTAAATGAAGTTCCACCAGTGTATCCGTTTACAGAAGTACCGGTATCATTATTAGCTAATATTTCTCCAGGTCTAACAGGAACAGTAACAATAGCAGTATCACAATTAGTTGGATTTAATACTTCACATATTTGGTATGTTAAAGTATAAGAACCGGAAGGTGTACCTGGAGCTACAATTACAGCACCAGTTGAAATATTTAATGTTATACCCGGATTAGTAGTACTAACTTGAGTAAGAATAACATTTGATAATGTTGCAGGACTACTATTTATGGTATCATTCAATAATACGTTTGCTAAAGAAGTTCCTCCAATGGTTCCATTAATACTTGTCCCATTATCATTTACAGCATCAATTACTGCATTTACTGGTACTGGAGTAGAAGTAGAAGTATTATTAGATGTATTTGGATCTGTTTGATTTCCAGAAATTGTTGCAGTATTTGCATAAGGACCTGCAGAATTTACTCTTGCTACAACTGTTAATGTTGCATTTGATCCATTATTTAAGTTTCCAATTGTCCAATTTGGTGCAGTCCAACTTCCAACAGATGGAGTTACACTTACCAATGTATATCCACTTGGTATTACATCATTTAATGTTACACCAGTTGCATTGCTTGGTCCATTATTTGAAGCAGTAATTGTAAAAGTAATATTTGTTCCAATTATAGGAGCCATATTACTTGCTACTTTTACAACAGCCAAATCAGCAACTGGAACAGGAACTGGTGTCGCAGTTGATGTATTGTTACTTAAGTTTGGATCTGTTTGATTTCCAGTAACTGTAGCAGTATTAGCATAAGTTCCTGTTGCTCTAACAGTTGCAACAACGGTTAATGTTGCATTAGAACCATTCGCTAAATTGCCAATAGTCCAGTTAGGAGATGTCCAAGATCCAGATGAAGGAGTAACACTAACTACTGTATATCCAGAAGGTATTGCATCATTAACAATTACACCAGTGGCATTATTTGGTCCATTATTCGCTGCTGTAATTGTAAAAGTAATATTGCTTCCTACATTTGGAGCTAAATTACTAGCAGTTTTTAAAACAGATAAATCTGCAATAGGAACTGGTACAGGAGTTACTGTAGAACAATTGTTTGTTGGAGCTGTTTCTGTATTAGTACCGGAAATACATGCAGTATTTGCATAATTTCCTGAACTTAATACGGTAGCAACTATAGTTAAAGTTGCATTTGCACCATTAGCAAAGTTTCCGATTGTCCAGTTAGGAGCTGTCCAAGTTCCAACAGAAGGCGTTGCACTAACAAGAGTATATCCAGAAGGCAAAACATCGTTTACAACTACATTTGTATCATTACTAATTCCAAGATTTGAAGCAGTAATCGTAAAAGTTACATTACTACCCACATTTGGAGTTGAATTACTTACAGTTTTAACAACTTTTAAATCAGAACATCCTTTAAAAACTGTAGTACTTACACTTGCACTAGTTAAACCCCAACCCCAAGTATTTAATAAACGACCATTTCCATAATCATTACAAGTAACACCATCAGTTTCATTTGCTCCAACAATTGGTGCAGGTATAGTATTTAAAAAGTTTCCATCTCCACTCCAAGCTCTAGTTGGACTTGGAGTACCATTCAATGAATTATTTAAACCAGTTCCAGTTGTATTGTTGCTTCCATCTGAACAATCTGTTCCAACATTTGTTAAAGAACTATCGTCCCAATACATTTGTGAGTTAGCAATAGCTGTTGGAGCAATGGATTGAACATTAAATCCATTTTTATTAAGTTCGGCGTCATACAAAGGTAAATTAAACCTTCCAGCCAAATAATTAAGTGTTAATGTCATTTGAGCACCATCTGGAACCACAACACCAAATCCATTTAAACCATTCCATGAAAATGTATTATTTCCTGCAGTTACTCCATAAGCCTCTAGTATTACGTCAGCACTAGCTGCTTGATAACCTGGAACACCATTTAAATCGATTACTAATCTTACGTCACCAGCTCTTGAGATATTATAATTTATCAAGAAAGGTCCGCAGTTTGTAATTGAAGGATTTAAAAATGTTGGAGGCGATGGTATTGCAGCAATTGGATATAAGTTAACATCTGGATTATTTAAAAAGACTTTATATCCATTTGTTAAAGCAGGTATTAAAGTTGTATTAATTGACTTTCTAGTTGTAGTATATGCTCCAACTGGATTTACACCATAACTATTTACAGCAAGATTATATGCAATTGGTTGAAAACCTGGACGGAAATCTACAAATAAAACAACCTGATCTGCTGTGTAAACATAAAAATTTGGTTCAGAGCTTGCAGTAACTAAATTTCCATAATTACTATCTACTGCTACAAATCCCCATTTATCAGAATGTAAACGACCATTTCTTTTTACTCCAGCAGTTGTTGCTACTGTCATATCAAATAATGCACCAACAGCTCTATCTGCGCCAGTTAGTAATGGAGTAACTCCACCATCGTTACTACGATAAAATTCTATCCAGTGCTCACCAGCAACAGCAGGGTTAAATATTAATGGATTATAACCAGTTGTTACTCCTCCAATATTTGGTCCAACAAGCGCTTGTGCATGTGTGTCAATACTTCCAGCAGAACCCAAGGTACTATTCCACAAACCAGACATAACTACAGTACCACTTGGGTTTTTTATTCTGTAATATAAGTTTGATAACCTTCCAGGAACACCTACAGAGTAACCTCTCCAGTCGAAACCAAAATACATTCTTTCAGTTCCTGCATTCGCGATATTAAAATAAATTCTATTATCTTCACCACAATTGAAGTAGGATCCACTTTGTAAATCTGGCGCACTCAACACTGCAGTAATATTTGCAGCGTTTGGAGAAAGAGTTGGTGTACCTTCAGCAAAAACAGATGTTGAAAATAAAATTAATAATAATGAAAGGATAAACGATTTGTAGTTTATTGTTTTCATAAGCTTGCTTTTTTGCATAAATTTTTTCATGCTTTTATTTGTTTTTTTGTTTGGGACACATCACTGAAATATAGTTATTAACAATGAGGCGTATTTTTTCACGGACCAAAAATAGTTATCAACTTGCTATTAAAACTATTTTATCTATGAATTACATTAATACTCGATTAAATGCTGTTTCTGATTCTTTTTTATGGCGTAAACCCTTATATTCATTGTGCTTGTAATGTTTTTTTCGTAGTTTAAATTCTACTTTTTTTATTGTTTTTTAATTAACTTTGTATGCTTTTTATTTTGTATGAGAACATTTTTTTCAACCCTAAAATTTTTGTCGAAATTAGAAAGCATTTTTTAATTTTACAAGAAAAAAATCGATTAAATGCATAAAATCACGGATAAAGGGCGTTTTATTGATTAAAAACAATGTAAAATCTTACAAAAACATCTTAAAAATTGAATTGTTAATAACTCTAATAGTAATTTAATGAAAAAATTGACTTTAATTCGACACGCAAAATCTTCTTGGAATAATCCAATTAATGATTTTAATAGACCAATTATTGAAGAAGGAATTCAAAAAACAATTAAAGTAGCCACAGAAACTAAGAATTTATTTAACGATAAATCTCTAATTTGGGTAAGCTCGGCTGAAAGAACTAAACAAACAGCAAAACTATTTTTGTCAATTTGGGATGAAAATAGCGAAATGCAAATTCAGTTTAAAGATGATTTATATACTTTCGATTTAAATCAATTTGAAAAAATTGTTAAATCTTGTCCAAATGTTTATAAAAACTTAATTCTTTTTGGACATAATAGTGCCATTACAGATTTTGTTAATAAATTTGGGGATATTTTTATTGATAATGTACCAACATCAGGTTATGTTTCGATTATTTTCGAAGGTGATGATTGGAATAAAATAAATAAAGGTAAAACAGATAAAATTATATTTCCAAGAGATATTTAACTATGAGTTCAGAGAATAATTTCCGATATATTGATAGAGAAAAGAGTTGGCTTACTTTCAACGCAAGAGTTTTGCAAGAAGCTGCAGATGAAACAGTCCCATTACTAGATAGACTTCGTTTTTTGGGTATTTTTTCAAATAATCTTGATGAGTTTTTTAGGGTACGTTTTGCTGCTATTAGAAGATTAAGTCTTTCTGGGCAAACTGGTGAAAAAATTTTAGGCGGAATTACGGCGCAACAATTAGTAAAGGATATTACTGATATAGTAATAAAGCAACAATCGGAGAGTTTGAGAATCCTTGAAATAATTGAAGAACAATTAGAAAAGCAAAACATTATAATCGTTAATGAAAATGAGTTATGTCAAGAGCATCAAAATTTTGTTCACGATTTTTTTATACAAAAAGTAAGTCCTGAGCTTGTTACAATTATCTTAAATGATTTGGCAGAATTTCCTTTGCTTAAGGATACTGTGGGATATTTAGCCATAAAACTTGTAATGAAAACTTCTGAAAAAGCTAAAGTATTGGGTCTTGTAAAACCCAAAAAAGAGGTTCGTTACGCAATCATTGAAATTCCTAAAACATTCAATAGAATAGTTGTACTTCCTGCAATTGGAGAAAAACAATACATAATGCTATTAGATGATGTAATTCGTTATAATTTAAGTAGCATTTTTAATATTTTCGAATACGAAAGCATTTCTGCACACATGATTAAAATTACTCGTGATGCTCAATTGGATATTGATAGTGATATGAGTAAGAGTATGTTACAAAAAATAGCTACTTCTGTTAAAGATAGAAGAATTGGTGAACCAGTTCGTTTTGTATACGATAAAAAAATTGATAAAGATACCCTTTCATTTTTCTTAGATAGAATGGGAATTGAATCTACTGATAGTATAATTCCTGGAGGAAGATACCACAATCGTCGTGATTATATGGATTTTCCAAATCTTGGGCGTTTTGATTTATTATATCAGCAAAAGCCTCCATTGCCAGTAGAAGGATTGTCTCTTGAAGGAAGCATATTGAATAGAATTGCCAAAAAAGATTACTTAATTTTTGCACCCTATCAATCCTATTCTTATTTAATTAAATTTTTGAGAGAAGCAGCTCTTGATCCGAAAGTTACTTCTATTAAAATAACTTTATATAGATTAGCAAAAAACTCTCAAATCATTAGCTCTTTGATAAATGCGGCTAAAAATGGTAAGCGTGTTATGGTTCAAATTGAACTTCAAGCACGATTTGATGAAGCCAACAATATTTCCTACGCAGAGCAAATGCAACAAGAGGGAATTGAATTGATATTTGGTATCAAAGGATTAAAAGTACATAGTAAAATATGTGTTATTGATAGGTTGGAAGAAGGTAAAGTAAAACGTTACGGATTTATATCAACTGGAAATTTCAATGAGACTACTGCTAAATTTTATACCGATGTAACTTTGTTTACAAGCCACAATCAAATTCTAAAAGATGTAACCAAAATCTTTGAGTTTTTTGACATCAATTACAGATTACACAGGTACAAACATTTAATAGTTTCACCTCATTATTCGCGTTCAAAATTTAATAAATTAATTGATAGAGAAATTCTTAATGCTCAAGTTGGAAAACCAGCTTACATTAATTTAAAAATGAACAGTTTGTCAGATTTTCAAATGATTGATAAATTGTATGAAGCAAGTAATGCTGGAGTGAAAATGAAACTTCAAATTAGAGGTATATGTTCGTTAATTCCTGGTGTAAAAGGAATGAGTGAAAATATAGAAGCAATAAGTATCGTTGATAATTTCCTTGAACATTCAAGAGTTTTTATTTTTGGTAATGATGATAATCCTGAAGTATTTATCTCTTCGGCGGATTTTATGACAAGAAATCTTGACGGACGAGTTGAAGTTACTTGCCCAATTTATCAAGAAGATATTAAAAAGCAATTAATAGAAACCTTTGAAGTGGGTTGGAAAGGAAACGTAAAAGCACGTTTACACTCAGAAAAATTAGACAATAAATACCGTGTTAGAAAAGAAGGCGAATCTGTTTTCCGTGCACAACACGAAACCTATAATTACTATAAAAATCAGCAAGAAGACAACAATAATTTTTAAAATACAACCCAAAATAATAAATGATTTCAATAAAAAAATATGCAGCAATTGATATTGGATCTAATGCCATGAGATTGCTTATAACCAACATAGTTGAACAAGACGGAAAGGAAACACAGTTCAATAAATCGGCTTTAATTCGAGTGCCAATTCGTTTAGGGCAAGACGCTTTTACTGTTGGTGAAATTACCAATGAAAACATTGATAGAATGGTTGATGCTATGGAAGCTTTTCGACTTTTAATGAAAGTTTATAAAGTAGAAAAGTACAAAGCTTGCGCTACATCTGCAATGAGAGAGGCATACAATGGTAAAGAAGTTGTTGAGATTATTAAGAATAAATCAGAAGTTGAAATTGATATTATTGATGGTAAAGTAGAAGCTGCCATTATCGCTTCTTCAGATTTGCATAGCTTTCTTGCTACTGATAAAACTTACTTATATGTAGATGTTGGAGGTGGAAGCACAGAATTTTCACTATTTTCTGATGGAAAAATGATAAATTCTAAATCATTTAAAAACGGAACGGTACGATTACTGAACAATATGGTTAATGAAATCGTTTGGATTGAAATCGAAAAATGGATTAAAACCAACTGCGAACCTTATGAAAATGTTACTCTAATTGGTTCTGGTGGAAATATTAATAAAATTCACAAATTATCTGAAAAACATCAAGATAAACCTTTGTCTTATGTCTATTTAGCATCTCAATATCAATACTTAAATTCACTAACTTACGAACAAAGAATCGCTGAATTAGGTTTGAATACAGATAGAGCTGACGTAATTATTCCTGCTACTCAAATTTATCTTAACGCAATGAAATGGAGTGGTGCTAGACAAATATATGTTCCAAAGATTGGGCTTTCAGATGGAATTGTAAAAGCAATGTATTATGGTACAATATAAATTTTTAAACATGAAAAAATTAAAATACCTTACTGGATTAATAGCTGTCCTACTTTTAATTTCTTGTAAGCAAGAAACTTCATCGAACTCTTATTTTAATTCTGAAGAAAATGGAATTAAAATTGGTGGCGTCAAAATGGTTACCATCGAAACTCCAAAAGGAAAGTTCAATGTTTGGACAAAGCGCATCGGAAACAATCCAAAAATTAAGTTATTGTTGTTAAATGGTGGTCCAGGAATGTCGCATGAATATTTTGAGTGTATGGAAAGTTTTCTTCCCAAAGAAGGAATTGAATTTATCTATTATGATCAATTAGGAACTGGTTTTTCAGAAAATCCAAATGATACCACAATGTGGGATTTGCCTAGATATGTAGAAGAAGTAGAACAAGTTAGAAAAGCATTAAAATTAGATAAAGACAATTTCTATTTGTTAGGTCATTCTTGGGGCGGAATTCTAGGAATGCAATATGCTTTAAAATACCAATCCAATATTAAAGGTTTAATAGTTTCTAATATGATGGCAAGTTGTCCTAAATATGGAGAATATTCTAAAGTTCTTGAAAAACAAATGAATCCAGAAATCTTAAAAACCATCAAAGATTTAGAAGCTAAAAAAGACTACAACAATCCAAAGTATATGGAATTGTTGATGGCCAACTTTTATAATCAACACATCTTAAGAAAACCTGTTAATGAATGGCCAGAACCAGTTAATAGAGCTTCAAGTAGATTGAACCAGTCACTTTACATAACAATGCAAGGTCCAAGCGAATTAGGAATATCAGGAAAATTAACCAATTGGGATGTTTCTAAAGAATTGAAAAATATCACAGTTCCAACATTAGTAATAGGAGCAAAATATGATACGATGGATCCAGAATATATGAAATGGATGGCAACTCAATTCCCAAAAGGAACTTACTTATATTGCGCCAATGGAAGTCATATGAGTTTATACGACGACCAAGAAACGTATATGAATGGATTAATTGAGTTTTTGAAGAAAGAAAATACTAAAAACTAAAGCCTATCGTTTTGATATAAATGTTTTTAAATGAGAATTGCCTCTTCAATAATTTTATTCTTTTTATTCTCCATGGTTTTTTCTCAAACTAAAATTGAGAATTTAACAAATATCACTTTAAGTAAAATATACAATGAGCCTGATGATGGTTCTTGTAATTCATTTTTAACTACAGAAAGTGCTGAAGTGATTTCTAGAAAAATAGTTGATTGTGATAAATTAGTTTTAGAATTAATTAAATTAAAGTCAAATTTAAAATCTAGAAAATCTGAAGATTTGTGTTGTAACTTTGGAATAATTGGATGTCCAAGCCTACAGTTTATGGTTACTTATCAATTTAATAAACTTGTTGATACTTTATACTTTAATAAGTATGAGAATGAAAGCTATATAATTGACTGGAAAACTAAAAAACAATTTGATGATAAAAATAGTGACTTAGCAAAAATTCTTAATAAAAATTCAATTTTTAAAAATCTTATTGATATAAATTTGGATAAAATTTTTAGAGATACATTTATGTATATTAAATTTGATTCTGTTGATATAAAAGGATTAAAAATTAATGATAAGCAATTTTATGGACTAAATAAAACTAAAATTGATTCATTAATTGGTGGTTTTGGTAATTACGTTGAAATTGAAAAAGATTTAAAAGGTAATAAGGAATCATTTAAATATTATAATCATAATAGAGATTCTTATAATGAATATTACTTTGTAGATGATTTTCCGCTAGATAAATTGGTAATAAATAGAATTGAAAATAAAGGAGATACTTATCCAGACGAAAAACCATTTAATATCATAGGAATAACATTAAACGATTCAGAAAAATTGTTAATCGAAAGATTCCCAAACTCTACTAAATTCATCGAAAATATATAGGAATATTTTAAAGATGAAAATGGAGATTATTCAATAAAAATAATGATTTCTGATAAAAAAGGAGCAATTACTTTTGTCTTAAATAATGAAAAAATAAAACAAGTTAAAATTGATTTTTATTATCCTAAACCTTAAATATCCAAATCAAAAGTCTTTTTCAATAACTCCAAATTCGGATTAATTTCATTCAGTCGGTTGTACTTATCTTGTGGTGTAAACGCATTTTTCACTTTCACTGCTTCATTTACAACAACTTCAATTGTAATATCATGATTGTGCAAATGTCCTCTCAAATAACCTAATAATTCTGGTTTAGCTTTTTCAAAATCAATTTTAGAACCCTCATTCGGAAGTTCATAAATAATGATAGTGCCATCAAGTTTAGGATCACTTATTCTAAGCAGTGATTCCATAATTTTCGCACCTTTATCGCCCAATCTATCTGCAAATTTATACCAAAGTTCTAGCATTTCGGTTTCTGTAAAATCTTCACTTGGTAAGTGTTCTTCTACTTTTACAACACCTTTTTGAGCTTCCATCATTTCCTTTTTGGCACGAATACTACCTAAAGATAATGCTGAAATTTTTCCAGTTTCGAGTTTAAAATCTGTTTCAGTTTTTGGTACATCAACTGAACTTGAAATAATAGATTCGGGTTTTACATCAATTTCAGATTTTGATGATTCAACAGAAGTTTCAATTAAAGTTTCAGGTTCTTTTACAGTTTCAGATTTAGGTTCTTCAACCTCAATTTTTGCAGTTGTTTCTGAAATAGGGTTTTCAACAGAATTTACAACTGTTGTTTTCAAACTTCCAACTTCTGTAATCGAATAACTATTGTTTCTGAAATAAGTCGGTGGAATTATAAAGTCAACTTTTTTTTTTCTCCATCAAAGTTGATAGAGCAAAGTTGCATTAATGTTAGTTCAACTAACAAACGTTGGTTTTGAGAAACCTTGTATTTTAAGTCGCAATCATTTGCAATTTCAATCGCTTTTAAAAGAAAATCCGATTGGCATTTATGTGCTTGTTGATCATAAAGTTGTTGTGCTTGTTCACCAGCTTCTAATAAAATAAGAGTTGCAGGATTTTTGCAAACCAATAAATCTCTAAAATGAGAAGCCAATCCAGAAACAAAATGATGTCCGTCAAAACCTTTTGATAAAATATCATTATACGCAATTAAGATACTTGGAATATTATTCTCCAAAATCAAATCGGTTACTTTAATATAGGTTTCAAAATCTAAAACATTCAGATTTTCGGTTACAGCTTGTCTCGTTAAATTGTTTCCACAATAGGAAACAACTCTATCAAAAATTGATAAAGCATCACGCATCGCGCCATCGGCTTTTTGAGCAATAATGTGCAAAGCGTCGTCTTCAAATTGTACTCCTTGACTTGTAGCAACTTCTGCCAAATGTTCTTTAGCGTCTTTAACTGTAATTCGTTTAAAGTCAAAAATCTGACAACGAGATAATATCGTTGGAATAATTTTGTGTTTTTCTGTCGTTGCTAAAATAAAAATAGCGTGTTTTGGTGGTTCTTCCAATGTTTTCAAAAACGCATTAAAAGCAGCCGATGACAACATATGAACCTCGTCGATAATATAAACTTTATATTGTCCGGTTTGTGGTGGTATTCTAACTTGATCAATTAAATTTCGAATATCATCAACTGAATTGTTAGAAGCAGCATCTAATTCGAAAACATTAAAAGCAAAATCTTCGTTTGGATCATCATAACCAGGTTGGTTGATTTTACGAGCCAAAATTCTAGCACAAGTTGTTTTTCCAACACCTCTTGGACCAGTAAATAATAGGGCGGAAGCCAAGTGGTTGGTTTCTATAGCATTCAACAAAGTATTCGTAATAGCTTGCTGACCAACAACGTCTTTAAACGTTTGAGGACGATACTTACGAGCTGATACTACAAATTGTTCCATAGAATTTTATTGGATTACAAATATAGGTTTTGAAATTCCAAAAAGCAAATAACAAATTCCAATTTTAAAAAATAAATCTAAAATCAAATATCATAATTCTTAAATCTCAAATCCATACCTTTGCACCGCAGACCGCCTTATCGCTTGTTAGTAATAATAAGAGGAAAGTCCGGACACCAAAGAGTAGCATAGCGGATAACATCCGTCAATTCAAGAAATTGGATTAGGACAAGTGCAACAGAAAGTATGTACAGTTCGGCTGTAGTGAAACCAGGTAAACTCTATGCGGTGAAATTTCAAGTATATCGACATTTAAGGATTACTCGTCCGTTGTCGAAGGGTAGAAAGATTGATCTCGTTGGTAACAACGCGACTAGATAAATGATAAGGTATCGTCTTTTGGGACGAGAACAGAATCCGGCTTATAGGTCTGCTTTTTTTTATAATAATTTGCATTAACCTTGCATTAACTCTCATTTAACTTTCGTAGAAAAATATTAAATCAAATTTGCATTAAAATAAATGTTATGCAAAAGATTCTTATTTTGATTAGTATATTGATTGCTCAATTTGTTTTCTCTCAAGAAAAACCGAAAGTTTTAGAGGAAGTTAAAGTTGTAAAAGAAGTAAAAACATTCACCAACAAAAATGGAAATATAAAAATTGATGTTGCTAATTCCATTTTTAATTCCGTTTCAAATACGGTTGATTTGTTGTCAAAACTTCCTAAAATCCAAATTAGTCCAGATAAAGAATCCATTACAGTTATCGGAAAAGGAACTCCTATTATATATATCGACAATCAAATTGTGACTATGAATGATTTGAATTCTTTGTCAGTAGATGATATCAAAACGATAGAAATTATAAACAATCCATCGTCTAAATATGAAGCCAATGGAAGAGTTGTACTATTGATAACTCGAAAACTAAGCAAGAAAGAAGGTTTTAAAGTAACTGTTTCTGAAACAGCTTCCTTTCAAAAAAACTTCAATAATTACTTCGGAATCAACTCAAGTATTAAAAAGAAAAAGTTAGAATTTAAAGCCAATTTCAATTACAATCAAATCAAAGTTTGGGAAGGCAATGGAAATAATTTTACGATTCCAAACTACGATATTGTTTCTAATTATAATGTTATCGCAATTACAAAACGACCACAATTTATTTTTGGTGGTGGTTTGTTTTACAAAATAAATGAAGATGATTATTTTTCGATAAACGCTAACAGACGAGCACAAAAAGATATTTTTGATATTGTTACCGATACTTACAATCAGCAGCAAACAGATATCAATAACATCAATACTTTGAATGCGAACGATGAATTTAGAAACTTTACCAATGTATTTTTGAATTACAATCATAAGATTAAAAGCATTGGTGGACAATTATTTACAGGATTTCAAATTTCAAATTTCAATCAAGAAATTGATAGCGAGATATTTAATAATTTCAACAATACCAATTTTGAATTATCTCAAAACAGATTTCAAAAGATAAAAATTAATGTCTATTCTGCTCGATCTGATTTTGAAAAAGAGTTTAAAAACAAAATGAAATTTGAACTAGGTGTACTTTTTTTAAAAGCCAATCCAACGACCGATTTTGAAGTTAATACCATAAATCCAAATTCAGATTTGTCTTCAAATTATAATTATAAAGAAACCAATAATGCGGCATATTCTAACGTATCAGGAATGATTAAGAAAGTAAATTATATTATTGGTTTGAGAGTTGAAAACACTATTGCAAAAGGGAAAAATTCCTCAGAAAGTAATTTAGTAATCGATAAAAATTACACCAACTTTTTTCCAAAACTTGAAATTGAAGTCCCAATCGATAGCACCAATACAATGACTTTTAATTATGCTAAAAGTATTTCAAGACCAAATTTTTCTACTGCGAGCCAACTTTCAACGTATATCAATCCGTATCTTGTTTGGAATAATAACATCAACATAAATCCAACAATTACCGATGAAGTTTCACTTGCTTATCAATTTAAAGACAAATCGGTAAAACTTAGTTATTACGATATAAAAGATCCAGTTTATTATGCGTCATCTTACAATAATTCGCAAAATTTACTAACGTTTCAAACAAGAAATTTCGAAAAAGAATCAGGTTTTAATCTTGAATTTACAATTCCGTTTAAATATAAATTTTGGACATCAAACAATACAATTAATGGAATAATTAATACAATTGAAGATCAATTTTCGGTTGTAAACCCATCAAAACCTTATTTGTATTTTTATTCGAACAATATTTTTCGACTACCAAAAGCTGTAGAATTATCTTTAACAAGTTGGGGAATAACGAAACGAACAGAAGGCGTTTTTGAAAGAAATGGATTGATTACATTTGATATGGCAGTTTCGAAAACTCTTTTCAAGAATTTAAATTGTACGTTGAGTTATAACGATATTTTCAGAAAAGTAAAGTTCAATGAAAATTTCAGTAGTAATAATATCACCTCAAAAGGTGTTTTTTATACCGATTTACATTTGGTATCAATTGCAATGCGATATTCTTTTGGGAAAATAAAAAAACAAGAATTTAAAGAAAGAGCAATAGATGAAAACTCAGGTAGAATTCGTTAGGAATTACTCTTCCTCACTTTCATCTTCCTCATCATCAACTTCAAACTCATAAAACGAAAACACCGAACCACCATAATTCTTCTGAAAAGAAAAATGCATCATATGGTCGAGTTTGGTATGTTTGGAATGTTCCATAATCATCATTCCTTCTTCGTCCAACAGTTCGTTTTCGAAGACCATTTCGATTAGTTTTTCAAATTCCTTTTGCTCAATTCCATAAGGCGGATCGGCAAAAATAATATCATAACTTCCTTTGTGTTTTTCTAAAAATTTGAAAACATCACTTTTAATAGCAGTGATATTCAAGTCAAATTCTTTAGCCGTTTTCTTAATGAAATTCACGCAACCCATATCGCCATCGATACAAGTAATATTGTCACAACCACGCGAACCAAATTCGTAACTAATGTTCCCAGTTCCAGCAAATAAATCCAAAACCTTCAATCCCGAAAAATTGAAATGATTGTTCAGCACATTAAACAACGCTTCTTTACTCATGTCAGTCGTTGGACGAACTGGTAAGTTTTTTGGAGCTGTAATGCGTCTTCCTTTGTATTTTCCAGAAATGATTCTCACGAGTGAAGTAGTATAAAGTGTTCGCGGTTTTCTTTTTCCGTGAAGTTATTGGTAAAATCAGAAACATCAAATAATGAAATATTTCTAATGTATTTGTAGGCAATTTGATAAAAAGCATCCGTTTCAACAATCGCTCCAAGCAATTCCAATTTGAAATGCTCAGGATTCAACTGCAATTGTTCGGCAGTAAAAAGAATGTAGTAAATAAAATCTTCAGGCGTTTTGTATTCAAACGAATTAAACAAATGCAACTTCTGATTTTGAACCACAATAATCTCAAAATGACTTTCACTTACGTGAACAAACATCTTGCGTTCCTCATTATTCTTAGATAAATCCAACAATTTTGAAACCAAAACACTATTCGCATGTTTGTATTCAAACGAACCATATTGGTCAATAAAAAAGTTATTCATATTCACATACGGTATGTAAACATTATTCATTTCATATTTATCCAATGCGTCAAAAGTGAAAAAATCGGTTTCAAAAACCTTAGTGTTGTATTGCAAATAACTTCCTAAAAACTCTTCGTCAAACAAAGCTGTCGGCACAAAAGTCGATAAATTATTACTGTGAAGAATCTCAATTTCATCATACTTATGACTCAATTCAGGATGTTCTCTAAAAACCGAAGCAAACAAATCTTCAATCTTCGCACTACGCTGAAAGCTATCAAAATGAATGTTATGCAACACCACAGGTTTGCCACTCAAAGTATCAAATACACAAAACGACAACCCATTCAAAGAAACTTGAATCGCTAGTTTTTTATAAGTTTTGTCCGTTATACTCATTTTGAAATTCCATTTTTAACACCGCAAACTTACGAAGAAAAAGCTCAATTTCAATATCAAAAGTCAACTTCAAAAATCAACTTCAAAAATCAATTTCAAATGTCAACTTCAAAAATCAAACACAAGTAGGTTATCTAAGTTTAAGAATTGATTTTGTTTTTTTGATATATTTTAAATGGAAACATTTATCTTTACATTTAATATTTGATTTTTGAAATTGCTATTGATTTTTGAAGTTGAAATTGATTTTTGCCATTGAAAAACTTCTATTCCATTCTGTCCCAAAACTTTCCGTTTAATCCCACGATTAAGCAAGATGCTTTCTTTCAGAAAATTGCCGTTTTTATCACCAATGTCAACAACGACAGCATTTTTGTACTAAAAGGATATGCCGGAACAGGAAAAACCACAGTTATTTCAACCATCGTAAACAACTTAATCGAAGTCAATAAAAAATACGTTTTGTTGGCGCCAACAGGTCGTGCTGCGAAAGTCATTGCCAATTATTCCAACAAACCAGCATTTACGATTCATAAGAAAATATATTTTCCAAAGAAGTCGAGTGGTGGCGGAGTGGCTTTTACGATGCAACAAAACAAACACAAAAACACCATTTTCATAGTCGATGAAGCGTCCATGATTTCGGATGTTGCCGCGGAAAGCAAAATGTACGAAAACGGAAGTTTGCTAGACGATTTAATTTCTTACATCTATAGTGGAGAAAATTGCAAAATGATTTTACTTGGCGACACAGCACAGCTTCCGCCAGTGAATTTAGACATTTCGCCAGCATTAAACACCGATACTTTAGAATTAAATTACGACAAAAAAGTAGATTGGATCGAACTCGACGAAGTAATGCGTCAAGAACTAAACTCCGGAATTCTCTACAACGCCACAGAATTACGTGAATTGCTAAAAAACAGTTTTATCACTGAATTCAAGTTCAAGTTGCGAGGTTTCAAAGATATCGTTCGCCTTACTGATGGTTACGATATTCAAGATGCCATCAACCAAGCCTACAGCAATTATTCTATTGAAGATACTGCGTTTATTGTGCGTTCCAACAAAAGAGCAAACCAATACAACGAACAAATTAGAACCAAAATTCTCGACAAAGAAAGCGATTTATCTACAGGCGATTTCTTGATGGTTGTGAAGAACAATTATTTTTGGTTGAAAGAAAAAGACGAAGCTGGGTTCATTGCCAATGGAGACATCATCGAAGTGTTAGAAATTTATAGTTTCAAAGAATTATACGGATTCAAATTTGCCAAAGTCAAAATACGAATGGTCGATTATCCCAACCAAATTCCGTTTGAAACCGTATTGATTTTAGATACCATTAAAAGTGAATCACCATCATTAACTTACGAGCAATCCAACCAATTGTATGAAGAAGTAATGAAAGATTACGAACACCTAACCACCAAATACGCCAAATTTCAAAAAGTAAAAGAAAATGAATACTTCAACGGATTGCAAGTAAAATTCTCTTACGCCATAACGTGCCACAAAAGCCAAGGCGGGCAATGGAATACTGTTTTCATAGAACAACCGTATTTACCCGATGGTATTGATAGAGATTATATTCGTTGGTTATATACTGCCATAACTCGTGCCAAAGATAAATTGTATTTGATTGGGTTTAAAGAGGATTGTTTTGAGGAGTAGTTTCTAGGATTTTTATTATATTTGTGAGTTTTGCAAAACTTATACCATGTTTTTATGAAATTATTAAAAGAGCTAAGATTCTTATTATTTAAATATTCAAAATATATTTTTAATATATTTCTTTTTGCATTACTTTTTTTTACTATCGTTCTAATTTACGTTTTTTATACTGATTTTAAAGGTAAAAACTTAGTAAATTATTGTTATGCTTTCTTTGCTGGAAATGCCATTGCAGCAAATTGTTTATTTTCTTTAGGGAGATCTAATGTTTTTATTGATAGATTTCCCAACAAAACACATCAAAAAAAGATTTATATTTCCGGAGTTACTTTTTTAACAGCGGCATTAGTAGGTTTAGCAATGTCTGGATTTGTATATTTTGAGTTTACAAATTCAGCTATGAGTGAAAATGATTTTTTTATAAAAGCGGTTCATATGCTTACTGCGATTTTTTTAACTTTTGGGGTAATATTATCATTTGTGGCAATCATAAATTTCTTTAGATGGTTAAAAATAGAAAGCGAAAATTTGTTAGGGAATAATGGGGATAAAACTGAATAAGTTGCCGTTAACAAAGAACTGTGTTTAAAACAAATAAAAAAGCATTTTTTTTTAAATAAATTTATATCTAACACTACTTATAAAAAGTAATCACAATAAAATGCCAAACACAAATTTCTCTCCTTTTCCAATTTTGACAACTGAAAGGTTAACTCTTCGGCAATTATCAATTGATGACAAGCAAAGTATTTTTGATTTGCGTTCAGATTTGGAAATAAACAAATATCTAGGTAGAGTGCCAAGTAAGACAATTGATGATGCAATAAATTTTATTAATAAGATTAATGAAAATAGTAAAAGCAACAACTCAATTTATTGGGTAATTACCTTGACAAGCACGAAAAAAGTTGTTGGAACCATTTGTCTTTTTGACTTTTCAAACGAAAAAAATAGTTGCGAAATCGGATATGAACTTATGCCAAAATACCAAGGACAAGGAATAATGAAAGAAGCTATTAAAGTTGTAATTGACTATGTATTTAAAACTTTAAACTTTAAAAGAATAATTGCCTTTACTCATAATGAGAATCTGAAGTCTACCAATCTTCTGCTAAAATTCAATTTTGTAAAATCATTAGAAACTGATAATGAAAATCCTAACTTAACTATTTTTACTTTGGAACAATAACATTGATAATAGGAAAGCAAATCATTCTAAGAACAAAAACAAGCTCCGCAAAAATCTTCAAACTTTGTGGATTTTTTATATTTTAGCATAAACATTAAACAAACATAACCATGGCACTAATCAATCCACATTTAAACTATAACGGAAACGCAGAAGAAGCATTCAATTTTTATAAATCAGTTTTTGGCGGAGAGTTTTCTAAAATTACGCGACTCAAAGATTTAGAAGGTCCAGATTTTCCAGTCGATGAAAAAGACGCTAATAAAATAATGCACATTGCTTTACCCATTGGCAACAATACACTTATGGCAAACGATGTTCCAAGCTTTTTAGGAACCGTCAACGAAAACGAAAACCGATCTAAAATTGCAGTTTCAGCCCAAAGTAGAGAAGAAGCCGATAAATTATTCAACGGACTTTCTGAAGGCGGAACAGTTGAAATGCCAATTCAATATAGTCCTTGGGGTTCTTATTTTGGAATGTTCAGAGATAAATATGGTATTGAATGGATGATCGATTTTGATGCTAATTCATAACAAAAATTAATTAGTTTAACTTTTGATTCTTTCTAATGTCAAAAAAGCAACTTTCAGCAAATCAACAAACCGAATTTTTAGCTATTCTAAAAAAGCGTTTTGAGAAATATCCAAACCGTCATCTTGGCCTGGAATGGACGAAAATTCAAGAAAAGTTAGAAGCCAATCCAAATAAACTTTGGTCACTAAACGAAATGGAACGAACCGAAGGCGAACCAGACGTTGTAGGTTATGACAAGGAAATGGACGAATATATTTTCTACGATTGTGCAACAGAAACACCAAAAGGCAGAAGAAGTTTATGTTATGACAAAGAAGCTTTAAATGCAAGAAAGGAATTCAAACCAGAGAACAACGTTATTGATATGGCAAACTCAATGCGAATTGAATTACTGTCAGAAAAGGAATATCGTCACTTACAACAATTAGGAAAATTTGATTTAAAAACCTCAAGTTGGATAAAAACACCTTCAGAAATTAGAAAATTAGGCGGAGCACTTTTTGCTGATTTTCGTTATGAAACGGTTTTTGTTTATCATAATGGTGCACAATCCTATTATGCTGCGAGAGGTTTTAGAGGAATGTTGAGAGTGTAATTTGAAATTTACATAAAAGTATTATATTTGACATACTCAATATAAAAACGTATTTATAATAGTTCAGATTAATTTGAACAATATTTTAGAAAAAAATTATGTCCACAATTAAAAACATCTTCGAAAAAGAAGTTTCAGACGAAATCATCAATAGAATTAATCAACTTTCTAACAATCAAAAAGCAGTTTGGGGAAAAATGAGTGTCGATAAAATGTTGGCGCATTGTAACGTTACTTATGACTACACTTTTACTCCTGAAAAATTCAAAAAACCAAGTGCTTTTAAGAAATTCCTGATAAAATTACTTATCAAAAACTACGTTGTTAGTGATAAACCCTATAAGCAAAACGGACAAACAGCTCCAGATTTTATTATAAAAGGAGACAAAGATTTTGAAAAAGAAAAAGCAAAACTAATTGAGAATATCAATAAATCTCAACAATTAGGAAATAAATATTTTGATGGAAGAGATAATTTTTCATTCGGAAAAATGACTGCAAACGAATGGAATACAATGTTTTATAAACATTTGGACCATCATTTAAGACAATTTGGAGTATAACAATTAAATCATAAAAATGGCAACAGTAAATGCATACTTAACTTTTAACGGAACTTGCGAAGCAGCGTTCAATTTTTACAAATCAGTTTTTGGTGGAGAATTTACCTATATGGGAAGATTCAACGAAATGCCACCAGCAGAAAATTGCGAGCCAATTTCTGAAGAAGCAGGAAATCTAATAATGCACGTTTCCTTGCCAATTAGCGCAGAAACCATTTTGTTTGGAAGTGATACGTCAGAAGCTTTTGGTCAAACAACAACTGTAGGAGATAATATTTCGATTTCAATAAATGCATCGAGTAGAGAAGAAGCAGACAGATTATTCAACGGATTGTCAGCAGATGGAGTAATAAAAATGCCTTTGCAAAGTACATTTTGGGGTGCATACTTTGGAATGTTTGTTGATAAATTCGGAATCAATTGGATGATGAATTTTGATGAAGCACCACAAAAATAATTGATTACGCAACCTTTTTCTGTTTTTTGTATCTTTATAATATTACTAAAATATATAGTATGAAAAAAATATTTTTTTTATTCTTGTTTTTAATTTTAGCAAGTTGCAGTTCTGAAAATGACGCTAACACTCCGCCACAAGCAATTACACCAACAATAATAGCGTCAGGAACTCTCTATGGTAATGGAAGCGAAAATATTGTACAACAAAATATTGTTGTCAGCAACCAAGCCGCTTGGACAGCTTTAATAAATCAAATGGATTCAGTAAATAATACATCATCTAGTTTTACAGAATTAAATATTGATTTTAATAATTATCAGCTATTAGTTGCATTCGATCAAATTAGAGGAACAGGTGGTTATTCGATTGAAATTAATAATATTACTGAAAATGTAAATACAATTGAAGCATCAATAAATGTAACTTCTCCAGGTCCTATTGCTACTATGGTAATGACGCAACCGTTTCATATTGTTAAAATACCGAGATCAACTAAACCAGTTGTTTTTCTTTAAGAAATAAAAAGTCACTCAAAACCTCGCTAAATGATTCAAGCGAGGTTTTTTTATTACATTTGTTTATAAATTAAAACTAATGAATCTAGAAACCATTTTATCAATTTGCCTCGGAATCGGTTTAGCTTCAGCATCAGGATTTAGAGTTTTCTTGCCTGTTTTTGCATTGAGTTTGGCATCCTATTTTAATGTAATTCCGCTAAATGAAAGTTGGGCTTGGATTGGCGGTTTACCAGCATTGATAAGTTTTGGTGTAGCTATGGTATTTGAGATATTTGGCTATTACATTCCGTTTATTGATAATTTATTGGATACTATTGCAACGCCATTGGCAGCCATCGCTGGATTTGTAATAATGTCTTCCACCATGGTAGATATTTCTCCAACAATGACTACGATTTTGGCCATAATCGCAGGAAGTGGTTCCGCCACAGCATTTCAAGGCTTAACTACCACAACGAGATTAGCATCATCTGTAAAAACAGCAGGTTTAGGAAATCCAGTAGTTTCCACCGCCGAAACTGGAACCGCAATCACATTAAGTTCACTCGCAATTTTCCTTCCAATAGTTGCAGTTATCTTTGTTGTTATTATCTTTGGAGTGATTTATTGGATATTTAAAAAAATTAAAAAATAGCTTTGCGCCTTTGCGTCTTAGCGGCAAATTAATATGAAAGTCATCGCCGTAATTCCAGCTCGTTATGCTTCAACACGTTTTCCTGCCAAATTGATGCAAGATTTAGGTGGAAAAACCGTAATTCTTCGCACGTATGAAGCTGCAAAAGAAACTAATCTTTTTGACGATGTTTTTGTAGTTACCGATTCCAATTTGATTTTTGATGAAATAGTTTCCAATGGTGGAAAAGCCATCATGTCTATAAAAGAACACGAAAGCGGAAGCGATAGAATTGCCGAAGCTGTTGCAAATCTTGATGTAGATATTGTTGTAAATGTTCAAGGCGACGAACCTTTCATCAACAAAGAACCTCTAGAAAAAGTAATCGAAGTTTTTAAAAAGGACGCTGATAAAAAAGTAGATTTAGCTTCGTTAATGAGAGAAATCACCAATGAAGCAGACATCAATAATCCAAATAATGTGAAAGTTGTTGTTGATCAAAATGGCTTTGCTTTGTACTTTTCACGTTCTGTAATTCCATATCCAAGAGAAGTAAATGTTGGAGTTCGTTATTTTCAACACATCGGAATTTATGCCTTCCGCAAACAAGCACTTTTAGATTTCTATTCACTTCCAATGAAATCACTTGAAGCGTCAGAAAAACTAGAACAATTACGCTATTTAGAATTCGGAAAACGAATCAAAATGGTAGAAACAACTCACGTTGGTATAGGAATTGACACTCCAGAAGATTTAGAGAAAGCTAGAAAGATGTTATAAACTTCGTACTTCATATATCAAACTTCTTACTTTCTACGCTATTTCATCATTATCAAAATATCCTTTTCCTTTCACTTTTGTAGAGAAGAAATTCAAAAACAAAATCACAAATGACAAGAAGAAAATGGCTTGCATACT
Source organism: Flavobacterium koreense (assembly GCF_054776075.1). Classification (NCBI taxonomy): domain Bacteria; kingdom Pseudomonadati; phylum Bacteroidota; class Flavobacteriia; order Flavobacteriales; family Flavobacteriaceae; genus Flavobacterium; species Flavobacterium koreense. The sequence continues at coordinate 22,584 of NZ_BAAHCF010000034.1, forward strand.
AACTAAAACTTTGCCATAAGTAGTGATTGGATAATAATCTCCAAAGCCAATAGAATTAGAAGTGACCAAGCTAAAGTAAATAGAATCAAACCAATGTGCAAAAGGTTTGTTCATATTGTCTCCTAAAGTATAAAGAACTCCAAACGCGACTACAATTTCTATATAATTAAAGAAAAGTAACAACATGGAACGTTTGTAAGAACGCGGACGAGTAAATAAATCGGAAGCAAATATCAAAGTCGGAATATACAATAACGTTTCTGCCAGAACATAAAGCATCAAATAAATTAATAAAGTATTTGATTGTAAGTTATTGGATAAAATGATAATTGGAAATAAAACTTTCAATAAAATATAAATATCCATTACTAAATCTTGGTATTCGTGACCAACTTTACAAGCAGTATATTTTATATAAATTCCAGGAAAAAGTAATTGTGAAATAGAAAGTAATAATCTAACAATTTTTTCAATTCCATTATCGTCTTGATGATCGTTGTTCCAAATAGATTTTATATTCAGAATGCGTTTTTGTATTGGATTGTATTTAGGTTTGTAATCACTAGATACTTTTCCAACAAATAATTTATAGAAGAACGCTCTCATTCTGTTAGCTTTTTAATAGTAAATAATTCATTATGAGTTTCTACTTTTGGATACATTCTTATGGAGTAATTAGCATCGAATTTCTTTTTATAATCCAAATTTCTAATTCGATTCTTTTCATTGATAACCATCGTATTAAAAAGAATAAAACCATCAACATTGAGTAAAAAGTTAATTCTATTTATAAAAAAATCTTCAAATAGAAAGTTAGGCATTGTAGTATCTTGAAAAATATCAATGATGATTAAATCATATTTATCTTTAGTTTTCAAAACAAATTCAAAGGCATCATCAACAATCAATTCTAGGTTTTTAATTTCGTTTAATTTGAAATATTTATTCGCAATTTCAACAACGTCTTTATCAATTTCAACTCCAGTTATTTTACCTTTGAATTTTACTTCGTCAACTAATGTTTTAATGACACTTCCACCTGCAACTCCAAGAATTAGTATGTTTTCAAATTTTCTTATTCTTTCAAAACCAATATATTTCAATCCTTTTTTTAATATTCTTTGCAAACTTCCATAAGAATAATTGGTATTTTTTGAATCTAAAACCAACTCGCCATTGTTCCAAGTAACTTCCAAAGTTTTGCTTATGGAGGAATTTTTCTTGATGACATTTATAGGAATAAAGTAGCTTAAGAATTTTGATAACATAAATAAAAATATTTTCTCAAAAATAATAGATTAATGTTAAATTTACGCAAAATATTTGAGATGAAGAAACGACTTTATGAATTTATTTTCTTCCGATTAATGGGATGGAAAATAACTGGAGCTGACAATCTGAATGTAAATAAATGTGTTTTTATGGTTTTGCCTCACACAAGTTGGCACGATTTCTATTTAGGATTATTTACAAGAGGAATTACCGAAGTGCCAATGCATTTTGTAGGTAAAAAAGAATTATTCAAATTCCCTTTTGGTTGGTATTTTAAATGGATGGGTGGAAAACCATTAGACCGAACAGGTGGTCTTAATAAGGTAGATGCCATTGCAAAAACTTTTGATGATTATGACGAATTACGATTAGCAATCGCGCCAGAAGGTACAAGAAAGTTGGTGTCAGAATTAAAAACTGGGTTTTATTATATTGCTTTAAAAGCCAATGTACCAATACTTCCAGTAGCTTTTGATTTTGGCAAAAAAGAGGTTTCCATAGGTAAATCTTTCTTTCCAACTGGTAATTATGATGAAGATTTAAAAGAACTACTTCCGTTTTTTAAAGGAGTAAAAGGCAAGATTCCGGAAAACGGATTTAAAGTTAATTAAATTAGTATGAATTATTTAGAATTACATAAAGAGTACAAAGCCAATTCACTTTTCGGAAGATACATTACTTTAAAAGATATCGAACCGCTTTTGTCTAAATTTCAAACAGAAGTCATTGGTAAATCAGTTTTAGGAAAACCAATATACAAATACGAAATTGGAACAGGAAAAATCAGAATTTTCATGTGGTCGCAAATGCATGGAAACGAAGGTACCACAACCAAAGCTTTATTTGATTTTTTTAACGTAATTCATTCGCAAGAGGCAATAGGATTGAAGTTACTTCAAGAATTTACTTTTTGTTTTCTTCCAATGGTTAATCCTGATGGTGCCGAATTGTATACTCGTGAAAATGCAAATAAAGTTGATTTGAATAGAGATTCTGTTGATTTGTCTCAACCTGAAAGTCAATTACTTCGTAAAACATTTGAGGATTTTAAACCCGATTTTTGTTATAATCTTCACGATCAACGAACTATTTTTGGCGCAGGAAACGATGGAAATGTAGCAACAGTTTCGTTTTTGGCTCCAGCTTTTAACGAAAGTCGAGAAATAAACGAAGTTCGAGCAAAAGCTATGAATGTTATTGTCGCAATGAATGAAGAACTTCAAAATCACATTCCAAATCAAGTTGGACGTTTTGATGACGGATTTAATATCAATTGCATTGGAGATATGTTTACCTCATTAAATGTTCCTACTATTTTATTTGAAGCAGGACATTATCAAGATGATTATTATAGAGAATATACTCGTAAAATGATTTTCATTGCTTTAATTTCTGGATTGAAGCATATTTACGAAAACGATGTAGTTGATAATGAAATCGCAAAATATTTGTCAATTTCTCAAAATAATATCGTTTTTTATGATTTTCTTTATAAAAACATCAAAATAAATTATGATGGTAAAGAAATAATTACGAATTTTGCTGCTCAATACAAAGAAGAGCTTATTGATGGAACAATCCAATTAAACGCTTACGTAGCTGAAATTGGAGAGTTGAAAGGAAAATTTGGTCATGTTTTGTACAACGCACACAAAATGTTGTATTCAGATGATGAAGAGGATATTCCGAAATTAAATCAAAAAGCTAATTTTTATTTAGGAAATAGCATAAAATTTGTTAATGGTTTAAAAAAATAACATCTTTTTTTGTTTTTTACTAAATAAAATGCATTAATTTGTATTCGTAAATCAAAACAATAATATAAATTAGTAATTATGAGTAAGTTTCGTTTAGATGAAGTAGATCACCAAATCCTTGATATGTTAATTGATAACACAAGAGTTCCATTTACTGATATCGCAAAAAAATTATTAATTTCTGCAGGAACAGTTCACGTAAGAGTTAAGAAAATGGAAGATGCAGGAATCATTATGGGTTCTTCATTGACTTTGGATTATGAAAAATTAGGATATTCGTTCATCGCTTACGTTGGTGTTTTCTTGAATAACACTTCACAAACTAAATTTGTTTTAGAAAGAATTAACGAAATTCCTTTCGTAACCGTTGCTCATGTAACTACAGGTAAATTCAACATTTTCTGTAAAATTAGAGCAAAAGATACTAAACACGCTAAAGATGTAATCTTCATGATTGACGATATCGAAGGTGTTTACAGAACAGAAACAATGATTTCACTTGAGGAAAGTATCAACGACAAAAAACGTTTGATGCACACCATTTTCAAAGACATTTAATTTTCTAATGAAAATCAATTTATACAAACCTCAAGTTTTTTGCTTGAGGTTTTTTTGTATATTTAAATTCAAATTAATTTAAATGAGAAATAGATTTTTGATTGTATTGCTTTTTATTATTGGAGCATTTTTATTTTTTCAATTTTCTACAAATTATGAAAGTAATTTTATCTCCTTTTCTGTTAATCCAAGTAAATCAAATGTTTCTTTTTATTGGAAAAATGATAAATCAGATATTTTTAGTAGTATTGGTAAACTAAAAAAATGGTTATCAAAAAATAATAAAGAAATGCTTTTTGCAACTAATGGTGGAATGTATAAGAAAGATCAATCACCACAAGGATTGTTTGTTGAAAACGGAATTGAAAAAACCTCAATAGACACTTCAAGAGCTGAAGGAAATTTTTATTTAAAACCAAATGGAATATTTTATTTGACAAATTCAAACAAATCTTTTATTTGCAAAACTGAAGATTATGAAAGTAATAAAAATGTAAAATTTGCAACCCAATCAGGTCCAATGTTAGTTATTGATGGCAAAATCCACAATGCTTTCAATAAAAATTCTACTAATTTGAATATTAGAAACGGAGTTGGAATATTACCAAATAATGAAATCCTTTTTGTCATGTCTAAAAAGCAAATTAATTTCTATGAATTTGCAGAGTTTTTCAAAAGCAAAGGATGCAAAAACGCTTTATATTTAGATGGTTTTGTCTCCAGAACATATTGTCCAAAAGAAAAATGGGAGCAAATTGATGGCAATTTTGGAGTCATAATTGCAGTTACTAAAAACATGAAATAACTATGTACACACTACCAAAAATAGAACGTTTCAATCAAAATGTATTATCTAAATACCATATTTACAATAGTGTATTTATTACTTTACCCTTTGATGCTATTGATAATACTGGGGTTTTATTACCACTTTTTACAGAGGTTTGTGATAATGGATTCAAGAATAATCTTTCGCCAATTGAAATTGTAAATTCATTTTCGCAGAAATATTTAGACAATGTTTCTGAAGAAGAAAAAATTGGTTTGATGTTTCGTTTTATTCAATATGTTGAACGTCAAATTGTACTTTTTGATGCTATTGAAGATGCAGCTTTTCCAGTTGTAAATAATATGGAAGGAAAAGGTTCGCTTCGTGATGTAAAAGAACGTGCTGATACTAAAGAATTAAAACAAGAATTGATTGCATTTTTAGAAGATTTCAATATTCGTACAGTTTTAACAGCACATCCAACCCAATTTTATCCAGGTTCTGTTTTGGGAATAATTACCGATTTAACTGATGCCATTCGTGAAAATGATTTGAATAAAATTAAAGAACTGCTAGCTCAATTAGGAAAAACACCTTTTATCAAAAAAGAAAAGCCAACACCTTTTGACGAAGCCGTGAGTTTGATTTGGTATTTAGAAAATGTATTTTATCAAACATCAGGTGAAATGTTACAATACATTCAGAAGAATATTTTTAAAGATAAACTTATTTCAAATTCGATTATAAATTTAGGATTTTGGCCTGGTGGCGATAGGGATGGAAATCCATTTGTGACAACTGAAATCACTTTAAAAGTTGCTGACAGATTAAGAACTTCAATTCTAAAATCATATTATTTGGATGTTAGAAAACTAAAAAGAAAACTAACATTTTCTGGAATTGACACCATAATTGCAGATATTGAAAATAAATTATATCGTTCAGTATTTTATTCAACAGGAACTATTTACATAACTTTATCGGAACTAAAAGATAAACTGAATGAAATCAAGTTACTTTGTATAGAAAAACATCAATCGTTGTATTTAGATGACATCAATGATTTGATAAATAAAGTCAATTTATTTGGATTTCACTTTGCTTCTTTAGACATTCGTCAGAATAGTAAAATTCATAATAAAGTGATAAAAACCATTTTTGATTCCTTTGGAACTGGAAATGAAGATTTCAAAAATTACTTTTCGTATTCAAATGAAAAACGAATGGAATTACTAGCAACAATCTCCGGAAACATTTCTTCCGACTTGTTTAACGATGAAATGACAAAGCAAACTTTAGATTCTATTTTTGCTATCAAAACAATTCAAGAAAATAATGGTGAATTAGGAGCAAACCGCTATATTATTTCCAACAATGAAAGTGCTTTGAATGTTATGGAAACTTATGCATTATTCAAATTATGCAATTGGGAAAATCCATCGGTAGATATTGTTCCACTATTTGAATCGATTGAAGATTTGAAAGATGCCGACAAAATCATGGAGCAATTGTATACTAATAAAGAGTACGCTGCACATTTAAAAAATAGAAACAACAAGCAAACCGTAATGTTAGGTTTCTCGGACGGAACCAAAGATGGCGGTTATTTGATGGCAAATTGGGGAATTTATAAAGCCAAACAAACCATAACCACAATCTCAAGAAAATACGGAATTAAAGTAATTTTCTTCGATGGTCGTGGTGGTCCGCCAGCGCGTGGTGGTGGAAAAACGCATAAATTTTATGCTTCGTTAGGTTCAGAAATTGAAAATCAAGAAATTCAGTTGACGGTTCAAGGTCAGACTATTAGTTCTAATTTTGGAACAACAGAATCGTGTCGTTATAATTTAGAAAATCTTTTAAGTGCTGGAGTTGCAAATCAGATTTACAAAAATGAAAGCATCAATTTATCTGATTCTGATAAGGAAATCATTGACGAACTTTCTGCAATTGGCTATCAAAAATATTTGAGTTTCAAAAATCATCCAAAGTTTATTCCTTATTTGGAGCAAATGAGTACGTTGAATTATTATTCCAAAACCAATATTGGAAGTCGTCCATCAAAAAGAAATGCAAGTGAAAGCCTTGATTTTGCAGATTTGCGAGCAATTCCGTTTGTAGGTTCGTGGAGTCAAATGAAACAAAATGTACCTGGATTTTTTGGAGTTGGTTCGGCTCTAAAACATTTTGAAACGACCAATCAATGGGAAAAAGTACAATCGCTATTTGATACGTCTTTATTTTTCAGAACGTTATTAGAAAACAGTATGATGTCATTGGCAAAATCCTTTTTTCCGCTAACGCAATACATGAAAAACGATGATGAGTTTGGTGATTTTTGGCAAATAATCTTCGATGAATTTCAAGAAACCAAACGATTATTACTAAAAATTGCTGGACACAAAGAGCTAATGGAAAACTATCCAGACGGAAAAGCTTCTATCAAAATGCGTGAAGATATTGTGTTACCATTGTTAACGATTCAACAATACGCTTTGATGAAAATTAACGAAATCAAAAAGGGTAGAAGTGATGCTAAATTACTAGAAGTTTATGAAAAATTGGTTATGCGTTCACTTTTTGGAAATACTAATGCTAGTAGGAATTCGGCTTAATGTGTTGAGATTTCAATTATATTATTTTTTATATTTGAGGAAAAATCCGAAACAAACATGTGTATATTTAAAAGTTAGTTGCTACCACTAGAAAACCCTACTTCAAACAACATGAAACAACAGATTTTACTTTATTCAGCAATATTCATATTGATAATCAGCTGTAAACAGAAGGCTGAAACAGAAAAAATTCTTAAGAAAAATCCAACTGTAACAGAAAATAAAGTTGTTACCGAAGATCCCGAAAAGTATTGGGAAGCTGATACTTTACTCATTAAAAAATATATATCCGATTCAGAAAATGAAATCGAATTGCGAGGAAGTCAATCAAAAGATTTATACTATTTGAATATCAAAACTAAATCAGGAAAAGTGTATCAATATCAAATTGCTGATAATTGTTATGGTGCTTCACATTCAAGAGTTGAATGGGACAATTCGGATTATATATTTGTTCGACAAGGTTGTGGTACAATGTGTTGGAATGGAAAACTATTAAATATAAGTGGCAAAAAGAAAACTCGTGATTTTCTATTTTATCTATATTCTGACAGCATAAAAAACTATATAGCTTTTGCAGATTCAATTGACACAAAGAAAATAATTATACAAAATCTAAAAACCTTAAAGAAGAGAGAAATCAGTTTAGATATTTGTAATGAAGCAGTAATGCCAAACTTGACAATAGATACCATTTATGAAACAGTTAATTATAATATACTCTTTAGATATACCAAAGGAAATTGTAAAGATAAAAAAGAAACTTTGATTAAATTACCATAGCGGCAGCAACTAACAGCCGTTTCTCACAATTGCGAATTTTGTTGTAAATTCACGTTTACATTTAGCAAGAAATTTTATCTTTAACAGAAAATAATCGCTTCCGAAATCCGCTCCTTTGCCAATCGCTTAAAACATTAGTGGAATCTTAATCATAATTGATGAATTCAATAACTTATTACAACCAATGAAACCAACCCAACTAAACTCCAACGAATACGCACCATTTTACGCAAACTACGTCGCACAAGTTTCTGATGAATATACACTTGTTGAGGAATTAGAAATTTCTTTGCATCGTTATATCAAATTTGTGCAAGATATTCCCATGGATAAATTTGATTACAGTTATGCTGAAGGAAAATGGACTATTAAGGATATTATTCAGCACACGATTGATGCCGAAAGAGTTTTTGCTTACAGAGCTTTACGTTTTGCAAGAAATGACAAAACCGAATTGCCAGGATATGAAGAAAATGACTATGCTTTCGAAGCCAACGGAAACAAAAGAAGCATCATGGAATTGCTAACAGAGTTTTCGGCAGTTCGTCATGCAACATTATTGTTATTCAAATCGTTTAATGAAGAGCAACTTCTGAGAGTTGGTTATGCAAATAATAATCCAATGTCGGTTAGAGCACTCGGTTTCATAATTATTGGTCATCAGAATCATCATCAAAGAGTTTTTGAAGAAAGATATCTTTAGAAAAAATTCCAAAATATAAATTCCAAATTCCAAAAAAAATCCCAAATTCCTTACTAAATATTGGAATTTGGGATTTAAAATATTAGAATTTAATACTTATTCTTCGTCGTCATCGTCGTCAAAGTTGTCTGAAGGCTCATCGTCATTGTCATCATCGTCGTCGTCGTCACCATCGTCAGAACCACCTTTGTCTTTTAGTAAATCTTCTTCTTCATCGTCATCATCGCTTGGAATATCATCGTCGTCCAAGTCTAGACCTTTTACTGGAGAAATAGGTTCAATTACTGAATCCAAATCGTCTTCTTCATCAAATTTTTCCATTCTGCTTGCAAGTTTTGTACTTACTTTCACTAAATAAATAGTGTCTTCAGTTCTTACTTCAACAGCTTCAACAAGTTCGTTTTGAGCATTTCTGAAACGGATGATATCACTATCGTCATATCCTTCAGGAAATTTCTCTACTAATAAGTTTAAAATATCGCCAGTTAGCTTAGCATAATCAACAATAACTCTTCTCATAAATGTATTTTATTGGTCTAATAAATATGCAAAAATTAATGGAGCAACAATGGTTGCATCCGACTCAATGATGAACTTTGGAGTATGAATATCTAATTTACCCCAAGTGATTTTTTCATTTGGAACCGCACCTGAATACGAACCATAACTAGTGGTTGAATCTGAAATCTGGCAGAAATAACTCCAGAACGGAATATCATGCATTTCCATATCTTGGTACAACATTGGAACTACGCAAATAGGAAAATCTCCTGCAATTCCACCACCAATCTGGAAGAAACCTACACCTTTACCACTTGAATTTTTAGGATACCAATCGGCTAACCACATCATGTATTCAATTCCGCTTTTCATTGTAGTAGGTTTGAATTCACCTTTAATACAATAAGAAGCAAAAATATTACCCATTGTACTGTCTTCCCAACCTGGAACTACAATTGGAAGGTTTTTTTCTGCAGCAGCAACCATCCAAGAATCTTTCGGATCAATTTCGTAGTATTGTTCTAAAACACCAGAATTAATCATTTGATACATAAATTCATGCGGAAAATAACGCTCGCCTTTTGAATCGGCATTATTCCAAATGTCATATAAGTGTGATTGTAATCTTCTGAAAGCTTCTTCTTCAGGAATACAAGTATCGGTAACTCTATTGTAGTGATTTTCTAACAAATCCCATTCTTCTTGCGGAGATAAATCTCTGTAATTTGGAACTCTTTTGTATGAATTGTGAGCAACTAAATTCATAATGTCTTCTTCAAGATTAGCTCCAGTACATGAAATAATGTGTACTTTATCTTGACGAATCATTTCTGCTAGCGATTTTCCTAACTCAGCAGTACTCATGGCACCAGCTAAAGTTATCATCATTTTTCCATTTTCTAGTAAATGTTGCTCATATCCTTTGGCAGCATCTACTAAAGCAGCTGCATTGAAGTGAAGATAATTCTTCTCAATAAACTGACTTATTGGTCCTTTGCTCATTTTGTGTGTTTAATGTTTATTATTGTAGTTTGGTCCTCAAAGAAAAACTATTTTTTGAAAACTTCAAACTGTTTTATTTATTATTTACTATATCCTAAAATTTTCATTACATCTTCAGCTGTTTGCTGCTCAGAAAATAATTCGGTAGCTATAATTCCGTTTTTATCTCGGTCTATTAAAATATGCTTTGGTTGTGGAATTAAACAGTGATGTAATCCTCCAAAACCACCAATAGTTTCTTGATAAGCTCCGGTGTTGAAGAAACCTATGTATAAAGGTTTTTCTTTATTATATTTTGGTAAATAAATGGCATTCATGTTTTGTTCTGAATTGTAATAATCATCACTATCACAAGTCATTCCACCAAGCAGAACTCTTTCGTAGGTGTCATTCCATCTATTTACAGCAAGCATAATAAATCGTTTGTTGATTGCCCAAGTATCTGGTAAAGTAGTGATGAATGAGGAGTCAATCATGTTCCAGGCTTCTCTATCATTTTGTTGTTTTTGATATAAAACTTGATAAATGGCTCCACCAGATTCACCAACGGTAAACGAACCAAACTCTGTAAAAATATTTGGTACATCAACTTCGGCTTCTTCGCAAGCAATTTTTATTTGATTTATGATTTCATCAATCATGTATTGATAATCATATTCAAAGGCAAGAGAGTTTTTGATTGGAAAACCTCCACCAATATTTAATCCGTCTAACGAAGGACATTCTTTTTTTAATTGAATATAAACTTTAATACATTTTACTAATTCATTCCAATAGTAAGCAGTATCGTTTATTCCTGTATTAATGAAGAAGTGAAGCATTTTCAACTCCAATCGATCATTTTCTTGAATTTGTTTTTTATAAAATTGAACTATGTTTTTATATCCAATTCCAAGACGAGACGTATAAAACTCAAATTTTGGTTCTTCTTCGGCAGCAATTCTAATTCCAATCTTAAATTTTCCTTTAATTTCTGCTTGAAGTAAATCTAATTCCTCATAATTATCAATAATTGGAATGGTGTTTTTATGACCATTATTGATTAATCTTGCAATATTGGTAACATATTGATCTCTTTTAAAACCATTACAAATTACATAAGTGCTTTTGTTGATTTTACCATTTTCTAATAAATTTTCAACAATGTTAATGTCAAATGCAGATGAAGTTTCAACATGAATATTATTTTTAAAAGCTTCACTCATAATGTATTCAAAATGAGAGCTTTTGGTGCAATAACAATAATAATATTTACCTTCATAATTATTTTTTTCCATTGCATTTCGGAACCAATTTTTAGCTCTTTTAATGTTATTAGAAATTTGAGGTAAATAAGTAAATTTTAATGGTGTACCATATTGCTCAACCAATTTCATTAAATCGATATTATGAAAAAGTAGTTCACTTTCTTTATTTAATGTAAATTCTTCCTGAGGAAAATAATAAGTTTGATTAATTAGGTCGAAATATTTTGTATTCATTTGATTTTGAAAATTAATTAGATTATTTAAATTACAGTTAATCTAATTTTCTCAAACCCTAATATTAGCATAAACAATAGGAAGTTTTTCAGTTTCAGATTTGAATAATTCTAAAAACAAGCCTAAAATAGTCCGAATAGATGTTAAAAACGCAACACATAGTACTTGAAAACCAGAATTGGTTTTTAGCGTGAAAGTGCTATTGGTAGTAGTGTTAGTATTGTTTTTCATCAGGACAAATGTAAAAAATAAAATTACCGAATTGCAATAATTTTTATAAAAATATATTACGATTTATAATCTCGAAAGCTATTAATAATTAATTCATTTTCAACAGATTGATTTATGATGATTTTTCCAATACCATTTATTAATGCAAATTGAACTTTTCCGTACTCATTTTTCTTATCGTGAATGAGTAAATTTTGGATAGAAATAATGTCTTCATCACTAAAATTATGAGGTTCATAAATGTTAGAAATAATATATTTAATTTGATGAAATTCTTCGTTAGAAAGCAATTCTTTTTCTTTTGAAATATAACTTTCTAAAATCATTCCAATAGCAATGGCTTCTCCGTGTAAAAGCGGTGTTTCCGATTCTAAAAAATGACTTTCAATTGCGTGACCTAAAGTATGGCCAAAATTTAATGCTTTTCGAATGCCATTTTCTGTAGGGTCTTGTTTTACAATTTCGTTTTTAATTTCAATAGAACGATAAATTAAAGCATCAAAATCAGCAAAATCAACTTTAGTTAAATCTAAAAATTGTTCCCAATAATTTTTATCATAAATCAAACCATGCTTTAGCATTTCTGCTAATCCAGAACGCATTTCTCTTTGCGACAAAGTTTCAAGAAAATCGGTAGAAATCAACAACATTTTCGGAACATTAATTACACCAATTTGGTTTTTTAAATTTCCTAAATCAACTCCATTTTTCCCACCAATTGAGGCATCAACCATTCCTAATAGTGTAGTTGGAACGTTTATAAAATCAATTCCTCTTTTGAAAGTAGAAGCAATAAATCCGCCAATATCTGTAATAACGCCACCACCTAGATTAATTATCAAACTTTTTCTGTCAGCTCCAAGTTCAGATAAAATTGACCAAATTTCAACACAAGTTGTAATATTTTTGATTTCTTCACCTGCTTCAATTTCAATTATTTCAATTGGAATTTCTGTAGCCAAATTGGGTAAAAATTTTGGAAGACAATATTCATTAGTATGCTCATCAACTAAAATGAAAATAGAGGAATAATTATTTTCAGATATAAAGAGGTTTATTTTTTCATATCCTGTTTCATTGAAAAATATTTGGTAACCGTTGGCTTCGATAGATTGCATACAAATTTTATTTTGAACAAAAATAGAGATATTATTTTATCCATTTAAACTTTAGCGATAACTTATTTTTTAGTTAAAATTCTTTTAGCTTGATGTAAAATGATTACTTTTGTTTAATTAAAATTTATAAAAGTTAAACAAAATATAGTTTGAAACCGATAATTGCAACCTCAGAAAAAGAAAATTTAACTGATATTCAGATTGATAGAATCATAGAAATGGCATGGGAAGACCGAACTCCTTTTGATGCCATAAAATTCCAATTTGGTTTAGCCGAAGCTGATGTCAAAGCTTTGATGAAAAGAGAATTGAAATTTAGTAGCTATAAATTATGGCGTGAGCGAGTTGAAAATTGCAAAACCAAGCACGTAGCTAAAAGAGTAGAAGGCATTGACCGATTCAAATGCAATTTGCAACGTTCAATTTCAAATAATAAAATTTCTAAAAGATAAAATGGAAAGTAAGAAACCAGATAATGTAGTTTTTTCAGAAGACGAAGGTTACAACGCTAGTTTGTTGTCCTATTCAACAAGTGTTGGTGCGCCTGTAATCAAAATGGACGATGTTGTTTCGTGGAAAAGTAGAGGAATAAACAATGTAAATAAAGAGTTTGAAAATAAGTTTAACGAACTTAAAATTCAATATGAAAAATTAATGCAAGAATTTGAATGGAACGAATTGGTTTACAACTCCAAATTCTCATTCGAGCCTGTAATCGGTGAAATTTATCATTTGTATGCCAATAATGACGGAACAAATTCACTTTCATTAATAGCTCCAAACGAATGGAATAAAGAACATATTGGAACTTTCAAATTGAATAGTGAAAGAAAATGGATATTTTTAAAATAACTTTTTAGTTTGTTGTTTTACAAATGTGAAAGCTAATTTATAATTAATTAAAATGTGTTTCAGATTGCATTATTGTCAAATTTCACCTCAAAAATGTCACTTATTTTGATAAATATTTAATTTGCTCTCCTTATATTTGTGCAATTATTAGATAAAATGAATAAAATTTTCAACAATACCGAAGTTGCTTTCTCATTAAAAAGTGATACCGAATTAGACAGAGCTTATTTCCTTTTCAAAATGATTGCCAATGAACCATTGGTTAGAATTGGAACTGCAGTTACCAACTTTGCTTTAAAAGCACATTTACCAGTTGACGGATTAATTCGTGCCACTGTTTTCGATCACTTTTGTGGTGGTGTAAACGAAATGGATTGTCTAAAAGTTGTAGATAACATGTTTACCAAAGGCGTTTCATCCGTTTTGGATTATTCTGTGGAAGGTAAAGAAGAAGAGGCACAATTTGATGCAGCTTTAGAAATGACTTTGAAAACAGTTGAATTTGCCAAAGAACGTCAGGCGATTCCGTTTGCGGTTTTTAAACCAACAGGTTTAGGTCGTTTAGATTTATATACAAAAGTAGGAGAGAAGCAATCACTTTCTGCAGATGAACAAGCAGAATGGGATAAAGTTAAAGAACGTTTTGAAATTATATGTAAAACAGCTCATAGTAAAGATGTAGCCTTATTAATTGATGCTGAAGAAAGTTGGATGCAAGATGCAGCAGATGATTTGGTAGAAGACATGATGCGCAAGTACAACAAAGAGAAAGTCATCGTTTTCAATACTTTACAAATGTACCGTTGGGACAGAATGGATTATCTAAAAGCATTGCACGAAAGAGCAAAAGCTGACGGATTTTATATCGGAATGAAACTAGTTCGTGGAGCTTATATGGAAAAAGAGCACAAACGTGCCGAAGAAAATGGTTATCCAACTCCAATTTGCGCTTCTAAACAAGCAACTGATGATAATTATAATGTAGCAGTTGATTACATGATGAAACACATCGATAAAATGGCAATCTTTGCTGGAACGCACAATGAAGAAAGCTCCTATAAATTGATGGAAATGTTGAAAGCAAACAATATTGAAATAAAAGATCAAAGAATTTGGTTTGGACAACTTTACGGAATGAGTGATAACATCAGTTATAACCTAGCTTCACACGGATACAATGTTGCAAAATATTTACCATTTGGACCAGTTCGTGATGTGATGCCTTACTTAATTCGACGTGCAGAAGAAAATACTTCTGTTGCAGGACAAACTAGTCGAGAATTGAATTTATTGAAAGCGGAAAGAGATAGAAGAAAATCTAAATAGAAAAATAAATCCCAAGTGAATAGCTTGGGATTTTTATTTGTTTATTTATTTAATAATTCAGTTACTATATCCTGAAACTTTTTTTTATTAATAATTGTCAAAAAATTAAACTTATTTGGTCTTAAGTCAAAAAGAGCAGCTTGATTTAAATGTACAAGAAAAATTATAGATTCATTTTTAAACTTAATATTCATCAATATTTTTCTGTCTTCTACAAAAACATCACAACAGTCATCTTTATACTTAAACACAGATTTTAATTCAATAAGTTCTCTATTAGAAATTTCTTTTTTATTGATAAATAAATTATTGATATCATTATAATTTTTCAAATCAATTTTTTTATCAACTTCAATTAGTTTAATACTTTTAATTGAATTCCAATCATAATCTATTTTTTTATTATTTTCTTGAGAAAACACTGTATTTGATAGTATTGTGAGTAATAAAATATATAAATGTCTTTTCATAATTCTTAATTGCTAATTATTTCTAATATTCACTAAACTGCAAATTACTCAAATTCTTATAAATACCATTTTCAATTTCGAGTAGTTCTTTGTGCGTTCCTTTTTCGGCAATTTTTCCTTCGTTTAAAACTAGTATTGCGTCTGCACTTCTTATTGTTGAAAGTCGGTGTGCAATAATGATACTCGTTCTGCCTTCCATTAAATTTTCTAAAGCTTCTTGTACTAATTTTTCACTTTCACTATCTAATGAAGAGGTAGCTTCGTCCAAAATTAATATACTTGGATTTTTCAATAAAGCTCTAGCTATTGCTATTCGTTGACGTTGTCCACCAGAAAGTTTTATACCGCGTTCTCCAACCAATGTATCGAATTTTTCTGGAAATCCGTTTACGAAATCTAAGGCGTTGGCTTGTTTGGCTGCAATCATAATTTCTTCTTCGGTGGCATTTGGTTTTCCGTAAGCGATGTTTTCGCGAATGCTTCCGCCAAATAAAATCACATCTTGTGGAACTATACTCATATTGCCACGAAGATTTTCTAAATCATAATCGTAGATATTCTTGTCGTCAATTAAAATTTGTCCAGCATCAATGTCATAAAAACGCAATAGGAGTGAAGAGATTGTTGATTTTCCGGCACCACTCGGACCAACAATGGCAATTTTCTGACCATAGTTTGCTGTAAAATTTACATCTTTCAACACTTGAATTTCTGGTCGTGATGGATAACTAAATTGTACATTTTGAAAGGAAACATTTCCTTTGATTTTTTCAGTGGATTGATTTTGATTGGAGTTTATTTTCTCTGGAGTTTCTTCTAATAATTCAAAAACACGTTCAGTTGCTCCAACGGCTTTTTGAATTTGAGTGTACAATTCGGCAATTCCGCCAGAAGAGGCACCAACATAAGTGGAATATAATACGAAGGAAATTAAATCACCAACGGTCATTTCACCTTTAATACTCAAGGTAACTCCATACCAAACTACGGCAACTATCGTTCCGAATAGGCAAAAGATGATGAATGAAGCAAAATAGCCGCGATAGTTTCCTCCTTTAATGGCAACTTTGACTACTTCTGAAATCTTGTTTTTGTAGCGTGCAATTTCATACCATTCGTTAGCAAAAGCTTTTACAACGGTAATTGCTTGCAAAGATTCTACCACAATATTTTGACTATCGGCAACTTGATCTTGTAAGTTTTTAGAATATTTTCTGATGAACCTACCAAAAATTACTGCAGCAACAGCAACTAAAGGAACAATGGAAATCATCATTAAAGTTAATTTTAAATTGATGCTTGCTAATAAAATAAAACTTCCGATGATTAGAATAAATTGTCTTAAAAATTCAGCAATCGTAGTAGCCAAAGTATCTGAAATCTGATTGATGTCGGTACTAATTCTGCTGTTTAATTCGCCTGCACTTTTTTGAGTAAAGAATGGCATAGGCAATTTTATCAAATTACTGTAAAGAGCCAATCGTAAATTTGCCAATGTATTTTCGGTGTAATTTACAAATAATGAGATTCTAAAAAAGGAGAAAAAAGATTGTAAAAATAAGATTCCGACTAATCCTAAAGCTATCGAATTGGCTTTTGATAAATCGTTGTTTTTCACACAATCAATCAAAATTCCCATAAGTTTTGGAAATGCTAATGCTGTTCCGCCAGTTAGTAAAAGGAAAAACAATCCCAAATAGAATTTCCATTTGTGGTTATCGGCATATTTGAATATTAAAAGAGCTTTACTTAATGTGCTTGCGTTGAGTTTGGCTTTTGGTAGGTCGTTTTCTTGAAATCGCGCCATTTTTTTTCTTGTAAAAGTAACTAATATTGCTGTGTCAATTTTTTTTACAAATGCTAATATTTTGTGAAAAAAAAATCCGCTTTGCTTTCACAAAAAGGATTTCAATCTATTTAGAATTTTAAATTTGATTTTTGATCTACTAGTTGTATAAAGTCTTATTCTTATAACTTACTATAACTTTACAATATGGTGTTAAATTGTTGTGTTTTTTGATTATTGTTTTTATATCGTTTTCATACACTATCCATGCTTTATCCATGCTTTATCCATACAGTATCTATACAGTATCTTTTTAAGTTTTTTAATAGTAGAAATATTAAATAAAAAAATCCGCTTTGTTTTCACAAAACGGATTTGATTTTTTCTTTTTTTACTTTCACTACATAGGTACAGATTGAATGAGTTCCTAGATTGATGTGGACATCATAGGAGCCAATTTTGGGAAAAGTATATTTTATTTTTATAGTACCATTTTCCAAACGTTCTATTGTTGGTTTGATATAATCTTTTCGAGTTCCATAATTGATTTGTAGAAAAATGGTATTTATATCAATTCCTTTTAAATCTTTTAGAAGAAATGTAGCTTCTTTATTTTTTTCGATTTCTAAATGCATAAGAGAAGGTTCGATAGGAAAAACAGCATATTTAAACGCATAATCATATACCACTGGTGCTTTCAAAAACTCCGATAAATTTGTTTTTTCATCTTTTAATAACCATTTGTCTTCATTAGGAAAATGATCTTTTGCAAACAATTCTGGGTCAGCTAAAAAATACCCATCATTATAATCAAATTCAAAGGTAAAAGTATTTAAATTATATGCACCACTAGACCAAGTTGCATCACACAAGTACCATTTATTATTAAGTTGAACCGCATTCCAAGAATGATTAGGGAATTTTAATTCTGAAGCTTCTGAACTTTCATTTCTACCAAATCCATCAATAATTTCACAATTAATATTTGCAAAATTGGCTAAGCTTTTAACCAGATAGGCATAACCTGTGCAAATTGTTTTTTTTTCTTTTGCGAGTTTTTTAAAAACTTGATTACTATACAATCTGTTCCATTTATTAAGTTCCAAACTATCATTTTGGTGTTTACTTCTTTTGGCACTATTTTTCATAAAACCGTAGTAATCACCTTCGATATTGGTGCTTACCCAGGTGTATATAGCTCTAAATTTTTGAACATCTGTAGACAAATTATTTGTAAGATTATGAGCAAGTTGTGGTAAATTGGATAAATCATTACCTTTATAAGCATAGGCAATTTCATCAGCATTTTTAAAATTTACATTTTTAAAATCTGAAATTTGTGCCTCAATTTTTAATTGACTTAGTAGCGTAATGATTAAAAATATCCATTTATTCATTGGTAAATAATGATTTTATTTTTTGAAATAGTGTTCGTTTAGATTGATAAACTTTATTTGTTGAAACTTCTCCCAACATAACAATTTGGCAGTTATCAAGTTTGATAGTATAGTCCATTTTTATCGACTGATTTTCACGTGTAACTTTAATTTCTTTTGCTTTATAACCAATATAACTCACAACTAACACATCTCCAGCTTCTAGTTGCTTTGGAAAGGTAAATTTTCCATCCATATCCGTTTGTGTACTGATGTTATAATTTTTCAAATAAATGTTAGCTCCTGGTAACGGCCCAATTTTGTCAGAAACAACGCCACTAACTGTAAACTTTTCATTTAATTCTGTAGATTCATTATCTTTTTTAGTCGCACTATTTTCCTCTTTTACGATGGTATTCATATTGTTTTTCTCTTGCGAGTAAACATTGGTTAAGGATAGGATTGATACAAGAGACAACCCAAATAGACTTGAAGCAAAGGAAGTCGACTTAGTTCTATTTGAAGAAAGACTTGGATTAGAATAGCTTTTTAATTGCGATTCTAGAAATATGCCACAAGTTTTATTATTTTCATTAGTAAAGAAATTAAAAATTTCTTGGTCGTTCATTTTAGTAAAATCTACTACGTTTTTTTTACAAGATTTACAGAAACCACCTTCTTCTGTTTTCTTAAAGGTTTTGAAATCCTCAGCGCATGGTTGGTCGATTTGAATGTTAATTTTTTTCATCTTTCTAGTGTTTGGTTTCTTATATAGAGGTATATTTTTTTGAAAAGGTTGGGATAGGAATAAAAAAAGTAACTTTCATCGAGAACTTGGTATCCGTTTTTTGTAGCATCAACACTATTATTTCTGTAGTTCTCGATACAATTTTCTATTTCAAAAACTAACGTTTTTAAAACAAAAAATCACTCGAAGTGACGGTAGCGATAATAATTCGTTTAGTGGTTCTAACAAATGAAGTAGGAGAGAGTCTACTTCTTTTTATGTGTTTTAGTTTATTTTTCCGAGTTTGCAGGAATAAAAAAAATCCGCTTTGCTTTCACAAAACGGATTTGAATTCACTCAGAAACTACTTATTTCTTTTTAGTTTCGTCTTTATCATTTTTGGTATCCATCATTTCCATTAATTTCATTCCAAGTAAACCGCTAATTCCACCTTCGGAACCATTTGCACCTGAAATTAATACATCTGGAATTACTTTGATGTTGCCTTTACCAATTTCTTCGGTAATTTTGTATTTAGTAAAGTTATCGCCACCCATTGCTGAAACTTGTAACTGATAAGCTTCCGCAGTTGATTTACCAATTGCCATAATTTTCTCAGCTTCTGCCAAACCTGTTTTTGAGATTTTCTCAGCTTCTGCACTTGCGTTTAATTTTGTAGCTTCTGCTTGTGCTCCAGCTCTTGCTTTTGTAGCTTCAGCTTCAGCATTTGCTCGCATTTTTGTAGCTTCTGCTTCAGCATTTACGTTTAATTTTAAACTTGTTGCATCACCTTCTGCTTTCTTTACAGTTGCATCTGCTGTTCTTTGAGCAATTTCAACACTTTGAGAAGCTTTTACAATTTCTTTTTGCATATCTGCAATCGCAGTTTCTTTTTCTACACCTTGACGTTGTTCTTGCGCCATTCTTTGTGTTTGATAAGTTTTTTGCTCTTCTTCAGCAATTTTTCTATCGGTCAAAGTCTTCATTAATGAATCTGGTGGAACGATATCTCCAATCAAGGTATCTACTGCATTTACGTTGTATTCATCTAAAACTGCTTTGATATGATTCTTAGCCGATTCTTGTCTTTCTTTACGAGTACTTAAGAACGAAATCACATCGCTATCTTGAGCAGAGTTTCTAAAATAGTTACCAATAGTTGGTTCCAAAACTTGTGAAACTAAATTGGTCATGCTTCCAAAACGTGCAATAACTTTTGGTGCTTCATTTGCTGGAACGTGAATGATTTGTGCCACATCTAAATTAAATGGGAAACCATCTTTAGAACGTACAGTAATAGTAGATAAGTTTTTATCCAAATCATGTGATTCACTTCTAGCATTTGCCCAATTCAAAACTAAGTTTGTTGTTGGAACAGGTTCAAGTTTTGTTGTGTATTTATTCAAAGCATATTTTCCAGGTCCGAAAGGTTCCATCCAAACACCACGTTGTCCTTTAGAAACAATATTTCCGTGTTTGAAAGTTTCTCCTGTTACGTCTTTTCCGTCTTCACCAATATAAGAAATTACAACACCAACGTAACCAATTGGCACATCGGTCATTGGGTTTTGTTCAATTTGAATTGCCCAAGAATTGATGTAATAAGATCCAGCCAACATCACTTGAGGTTGCAAACCTCTGTTTCCGCCTTGTTCCAAGAAAAAATCAAAGTCTTGAAAGTTATTGTGTCCGTCTACATATTTACCTGCAATTTGTCCCTGTGGAATTGGATCACCATCAAGAGCTGTTACAATTCCGACCATGTTTTCAAATATTTTGATTTGGTCAGCTATTACAATTTCAAATAGAAAGGTATTAATACGATACGAACCAGTTGTAATAAAAGCTGATTGACGTCCTTTTTGTCCACCATTGTTTAAGAAAGCTGTCGCGTCTTGAAAGTTATCGCTATCCACTTTTCTTGCTAAGATGCGACCTGTTGGAATTTCTTTTCCGTCTTTACTTAAAACCAATCCAATTTTTCCTTCCGGAATGATTGTAAATGCTGTCATATCAACAGAATATTGCCAAATCCACATTGCCCAATATAAACCTGGTGCTAGTGTCTGTGCTTGAAAACCAGCTTCACCTTTGGTAGCAATAATTCTTCCATCAGGTAACGATTTGTCTGTTCCAAAAAGCACGAATTTCTTTGTAACTAAACCAATTTTGTCTTCAGGAACGATTACCATTCCGAAGAAAACTCTTAAAACAAATTTGTAAAAAATAATAGATAATACAATAGGTATCAACCACCACAAAGTAAAAAATGTTGTCATGTTATAAAATTTTAATAAATAAAAAAAGGTTTTTGATTTTGATAGAATTCTATTAGGAAATAAATAGTAAATCAGGTAGTTCACTTACCACAAATTCAAAGTACTAGTTGGTTTTGAATTTAGTTTTTGAATTACAACACTTTATTGTGTCATTCTAGTTCTATTTTTAAATCTCTAATTATACGATGTACTTGTTAAAAAGTTACAAATTTTTGATACAATTATTTTTATAAAAAGTATAATAAATTAATTATCAATATTTTATAAATAAAAAAAAAACTCCAAGTTGTCTTGAAGTTTACGTGTTAAATTTGAAATATAATAGTTACAAATTTATCTCAGTTATACAATTTACTTTTTCTCAAAACTCATAGTAAAATAATCACTTTTAAGAATTAAAGTTTTTTCATTTAATAATTCGATTTCTGCATTTCCTCCAATATCATTGTTTTCATCATTGGATTTTTGAAATATGGTTTTACCATCTTCAGATAAATTAAATGTTCCATTACCAATAGTTTTGTCTTCAGCATTAGTAGTGATAAAATTGCCTTTAGCATCAAAACATACTTCATTATTAATTGCGTCTTTTATAATTTCTGACGAGTTCTCAATTTCTGTTTTCAATTCAAACTTTGTTACCTTCCAACAGCCAATAATTTTTTGTGAATTGGTGCTTTGTGCTATGGAATTCGTGCATACAAAAAATAAAAGAAAAGCGAAAATCGTTTTAAATGGCTTCATATATTTAATTTTAAAGATATTCAAATATAAAAAAAAACTCCAAGTTTCCTTGAAGTTTATATCTAATATCTAAAATCTAATATCTAAAATCTAAAATCAAATCTATTCCGATTCGTCCATAGTATGATAAACGTTCATTACGTCATCATCTTCTTCAATCTTCTCGATTAGTTTCTCAACGTCAGCAATTTCGGCTGCAGTTAATTTTTTAGTTACTTGTGGAATTCTTTCAAAACCAGAAGATAAAATTTCGATTCCTCTGTTTTCTAATTCTTTTTGGATTGCTCCAAAACTTCCAAAAGGTGCGTAGATTAAAATTCCATCTTCGTCAGCAAAGATTTCTTCTGCTCCAAAATCGATGAATTCTAATTCCATTTCTTCAATGTCAATATTGTTGTTTGGAATTCTGAAATTACATGTATGGTCAAACATAAATTCTACCGAACCTTGCGTTCCCATAGTTCCATTGCATTTGTTGAAGTAACTTCTAATGTTTGCAACCGTTCTATTATTATTGTCAGTTGCTGTTTCAATTAAAAGTGCAATTCCGTGTGGTGCATACCCTTCAAAAAGTTGCTCTTTATAGTTGGCAGTATCTTTATCTGTTGCTTTCTTAATGGCACGCTCAACGTTTTCTTTTGGCATGTTTGCTGCCTTCGCATTTTGAATAACAGCACGTAAACGAGAGTTGGCTTCCGGATTTGGACCACCTTCTTTTACTGCCATTACAATATCTTTTCCGATACGAGTAAACGCTTTAGCCATTGCTGACCAACGTTTCATTTTTCTACCTTTTCTAAATTCGAACGCTCTTCCCATTTCTATTTATGTATTTCAATATTCAAAATTTAAAATTGAATATTCAACATTTAATAATTATTTATTTCTTATTTACAGATTGCAAAAGTACTTTTTTCAACAAAATTTCAAAAGAAACTTACGCTTTTTTATAAAACGGCATTTTCACCACTTTAGCAGCAATTTTTTTATCTCTAATTACGATGTAAATTTCTGAATCTGCTGCTGCGAACTCGGTTTTTACGTAACCCATTCCGATGGCTTTTCCTAAACTTGGTGCTTGTGTTCCTGAAGTTACAATTCCGATGTTGTTTCCTTCTGCGTCTACAATTTCGTAATCGTGTCTTGGAATTCCTCTGTCGATTAATTCAAAACCAACTAATTTTCTAGAAACGCCAGCTTCTTTTTGAGCTTTTAAGTTTTCAGAATTAGTGAATTCTTTGGTGAATTTTGTAATCCAACCCAAACCTGCTTCTAAAGGTGAAGTCGAATCGTTGATGTCGTTTCCGTATAAACAGAATCCCATTTCTAAACGCAATGTATCTCTTGCAGCTAAACCAATTGGCTTAATTCCGAATGCTGCACCAGCTTCAAAAACTTTGTTCCAAACTTGTTCTACTTCTGAATTTTTGCAATAAATTTCAAATCCACCTGAACCAGTGTAACCTGTTGCTGAAATGATTACGTGTTCAATTCCAGCAAAATCGGCTACTTCAAAATGATAGTATTTTATAGCAGACAAATCTACAGAAGTCAAACTTTGCATAGCTTCAACCGCTTTTGGACCTTGAATAGCAAGTAATGAATAATTGTCTGAAAGGTTTTTCATTTCTGCTCCAAAAGTATTGTGAGACGAAATCCAATCCCAATCTTTATCAATGTTGGATGCGTTTACTACTAATAAATATTGTTCGTCTTTGATTTTGTAAACAATTAAATCATCTACAATTCCGCCATCGTTGTTTGGTAAACAAGAATATTGTGCTTTACCATTTTCAAGAGTTGAAGCATCGTTAGACGTAACTTTTTGGATTAAAGCCAAAGCATTTTCACCCGAAATTAAGAATTCACCCATGTGAGAAACATCAAAAACACCAACGCCATTTCTAACGGTTTCGTGTTCTGCGTTGACTCCTTCGTATGAAACAGGCATATTGTAACCTGCAAACGGAACCATTTTTGCTCCTAATCCTTCGTGAATGTGCGTTAAAGCTGTATTTTTCATTACCTATTTTAGTTTGTAGTTTGAGGCGCTAAAATAGTGATTTTTGTAGAATTGGCATTGCTTGGAATGGAAATTTATTTGTGGGTTTTTGGAAATAAAAAAACGCAAAGTCAGGAGACATTTGCGTTGGTTTTTATTGGAGCAATTTGAGGAGCTTGTTTTTTAATTCCATTTGTTTCTCCTAGTTTTCCATTCATTCCAAAACTCTAAATATGCATTTCTGTCAAATTCATCTTCAGGAATTTTCTTCTCGCCACTTTCAACATAAAATTGTTCAACTTTATCTACAAATTTTATTACTTGTGTTTTATAAAAATCAAATTCAACTAGAGTTTCTTTTCCAGTTTCTGTTTTGAATTTTACATTTCCATTTTCGTGAATAACTTCCCAATCTATTCCTTTCGAGCAACCACCGACATAAACTTCTTCCATTTCGTTATTAAAGACAAAAAAATGTCCGCAACAAGGAATTAAATGTTCACCAACTTGGTTTTCCTTCGTGTGATTTCTATCTAAAGTTCTCAGTAAGAATAGGGCAGTTGCGCTAATTGTCCAATCTTCGTCATCTTTGATTCCAGCAATTAATTCATCGCCAATTTCAACTTTTACTTTTCCGTGTGCACATAAATCTGCTTGAATGTCTTCTTTAAAAAGCCAATGAATTTCTGTAATTTCTATTGAAAATTTATTCACACTTATTATAATTTTTGTTCTAATAATTCCGACTCGTCGAAAGTTGATGTATAATGTTCTGCGGCTTGATCTCATTGGCATTGAATCAATACCAAGCTATCACAAATATAACAAAACTTTAAATTAAAAACCTTTCCATTTCTGATAAATCCCGAGCCTCGCCATTTCTTGAAACGGCTGTTTGTAGATGTTTTTTAATTATCGAACTTTTTCTCTTGAAGAGTAGGCAAAGTCAAAACCTTCGCATTTTTTATTTTGTTTGACATGTACAAGAGTATCATTTTTTATATAAAACTTTTCATTTACAAACATTTCATAACTGTCTTCAGAATTTGGTTTACAATTTTTAATTGACGATTCTGGAGGATACTTTCGCATTTCTTCAATAGTACTGCATAAAGCTCCATAATCACTTAGATAAATACACTCTTTTGGTTTAAAACTATTTAAAATAATTGTATCATTCTTTAGATTCCAATTTCCTTCACTCCAGGATCCAGAAGTACAAGCACCAAGAACATATTTAAAAGTTTTATTTTGCTTTATTTCTAATCTTTCAGACATTGGTATCATTCTCACAGTATCAAACCATGTTTTTACAAACTTAAGACTTTCATCTTTTTGTGGTTGCTCTATCTCTGTTTTTTTACAACTTGAAAACAAAAATAAAACTGATACTATTGAATATAGTGAGTATTTCATATTTAAAATTATTGCTCAATAAATGTTTGTTAACTTATATATAGAAGTATGTTTATAATGTAAATACATAAAATTGATTATAATCGTCAGCAAGCATTCGTAAATACATCAAAAAGCTACACCATCTTTTTACCTTCAATAATCACGCTATCAATTAAATCGGTTCCGAAGCAATAGGGTAGTTGGTAGAATGAGGTAACTTCTTTACTTATAATGATGTTGGCTTTTTTACCTAAAGTGATACTTCCGTGAGTTTTTTCTAATCCCATGGCATAAGCGCCGTTTATTGTGGCTGCATTTATGGCTTCTTCTGGTGTCATTTTCATTTTGATGCAAGCTGTAGCAACTACAAAATTCATATTACCTGATGGTGTAGTTCCAGGATTGAAATCGGTGGCTAAAGCTAAAGGCAAACCTGCGTTCAACATTTGGCGTGCTGGTGTGTAAGGAATGCTAATAAAATAGGAGCAAGAAGGCAAAGCTACTGGCATGGTTTCGGTATTTTTTAGAACTTCAATATCTTCGTCGGTAACTACTTCAAGATGATCTACCGAAAGTGCGTTGTGTTTTACGCAAGCTGCAATTCCGTTAATAGCGTTGAATTGGTTGACGTGTATTTTGGAACGCAATTCGTATTTTTTTCCAGCTTCCATGATTCTTTCGGTTTCTTCTACAGAGAAATACCCAGTTTCGCAGAAAGCATCGATATAATCGGCTAGATTTTCTTGTGCGATTTTTGGAAGCATTTCGTTAACAATCAAATCGATATAGCCAGAATGGTTTTCTTTGTATTCAACAGGAAACGCATGTGCGCCAAGAAAAGAAGCTTTTATGGCAATAGGATAATTTTGAGCAAGTTTCTTAATCACACGAAGCATTTTGATTTCGCCATCAACAGTCAAACCGTAACCCGATTTGATTTCGACTGCTCCAGTTCCTTGTTTCATGACTTCTTCAAGACGAGCTTTCGATTGGTTGTAAAGTTCTTCTTCTGAAGTTTCGTTTAGTTTTTTGGCTGAGTTTAAGATGCCACCACCACGATTGGCTATTTCCTCATAACTCAATCCGTTGATTCTATCTACAAATTCTTGAATACGATTGCCAGCATAAACAATATGTGTATGACTGTCACACCAAGCCGGAAGCACTACTTTTCCGGTAGCGTCAATAGTTTCATCAGCATTAATCTTTGGGCAATTTTCCATTAAACCAAAGTCGGCAATTAGGTCGTTTTCTATTAATAAATAAGCGTTTTTTATAGAAGGTAGAATAGCCATTTCGTTGCCAGAAACTTTTCTAATAGATGCGTCTCTAATTTGAAGTAACTCTTGAATGTTGGTGATTAGTGTTGTCATGAAACTAAATTTCCGTAAAATTACTTTTTAAATAATAATAATTTCTAAATTTAGACAAAATTTGAATTCGTGAGAAAAATTAAATACAAAAAAGGAAGAAAAGTACAACCTAGTTTTTTTGACTATACTGGAGTTCACAAGCAAATAAAAACAGAATTGCAATTGTTTGTTTATGATACGCATGATCTTACTGAATGTGAAGAATTGAACGTTCATGAAATAGGCTCAAATGTAGATTTGAATAAAGTAAATTGGCTTAATGTTCATGGGTTAAATAATATTGAAGTTATAAAATCAGTTGGAGACTATTTGAAAGTAGACAATTTTATGCTTGGTGATATTTTAAACACTACAAAACGAACCAAATTGGACGAATATCACGATGTGTTGTTTTTTAATATTAAATCGTTGTTGCCAGTTGAAAACTCTGATAATATTAATGTGGAGCAAATTAGTTTTCTTTTAAAAAATGGTATTTTAGTTTCTTTTCAAGAGAAACGTAGTGATTTTTTTACTCATATTCGCGAACGTATTCGAACGCATTCTGGAATTGTACGTGAGAAAAAAGCAGACTATTTACTTTATTTATTATTAGATGCTGTGATGGAAAATTTCTACATTACAATAGAAAATGAAGAAGACAGAGTAGAAGAACTGATTAATGTTTCTAAAACAAGTACAAGCCCAGAAATTTTAATTCAAATTGAAAAGCATAGAGACAACTTTAATTTTCTAAAACGTTCAATTATTCCTTTAAGGGATTCTTTGTATTCTATAAAAAGTATGAAAGACGACAATGTTTTTAATAGTATAGAATTAGAAAATTATAGTTTCTTTGATCGTTTGCATCAAAAGTGTTTAGAGCTTTTAGAACAAATTGAATATGATTCAGCTTCATTAGATAGTGCTTCTAACTTTTATTTTTCAACTCAAAATCATAAGTTGAATGAAGTAATGAAAACGTTAACTGTGGTTTCGGTGTTTTTTATGCCTCTAACTTTTATAGTTGGAGTTTATGGAATGAACTTTGACAACATGCCTGAATTGCATTGGGAATATGGTTATTTTATCATTCTTGGATTCATGTTGTTATTGCTTTTGGGAATGATTTATTATTTCAAAAAGAAGAAATGGTATTGATTGTTAAAAAAGGTGTTAATAATTTATATTGATTTATTGGTCAATTTAAAATTATGAATTACCTTTGACGAGTATATACACAAATTCCGGAATAAATATGTTTACTTTACAACAGTATTTAGGTTTTTTACTTTTCTTAACCATTTTAACTATTGGTTTTTGGTTAATGATTTTCTTAATTCACTTCGTATTCTATTGGATATTTGGTGCAACAAGAGAATTGTTGAAAGAAAGAAAAGCTAAAAGAGAATTAGAGCAAGCTTAATTAGTTTGTTTTAAATAAAAAAGTCCCAAGTAATTGGGACTTTTTTTATGCAGTTTGTTATTATTATCCTGGAAAATCTCCACCACCTTCGTCTTGATTTCTCTTTGGTTGTCTCTCTTTTTCGTTTTTAGATTTGTTGAAACGGTAAGTAAATGAAAGAGTAATTTGTCTTTCTCTCCATTGCATTTCAGCATAAGAATTGATTAAATTAGGAATATTAGTTTCCATAATTCTTTTTCTTGAATTAAAAACGTCACTTACATTTAATGAAAGTGTTCCTTTGTCTTTAAGTACATCTTTACTGAAAGCTAAGTTCATTGCGAAAACACCTAAGCTTTTTCCTTGTGCATTATTTTGTGGAGCATTATAAGTTGCATTAGTTTGCCAATCAATCTTTTTAGGTAACGTTACTTTAGATGTTAGTCTTGCAGTCCAAGAGGTTGCAACGTTATCAAAATTTTGTGTTACTTCATTGTTTAAGAAATTAGTGTAAGTATAATTACCTTGTGTTTCTACTCTATATAGATTAAAGTTACTATTCAATTTCCACCATTTGTAAGGAGTATAATTTAAAGTAAATTCAAAACCTGCTCTATATTCTGTAGCAAGGTTGATTGGAGAACTTAAAACAACAGGTATAACCGAATCAGCAGCACCATTTTGTGTTATTATAACTCCATTAACAATAACGTCCGCACCGTCATTAACACCTATTACAAAAGCTCCAGATTCTCTTCTAGCAAATTGAAATGCATCAGTTGTTTTATTTACATACAATGAAGTATTTAATGTGAATTTATCCCAACTTTTTAAGAATCCTAAATCAATAGCATCAGTCATTGCTGGATCTAAATCAGGATTTCCTTGAAATATATTAATATTACTTGAGTAGTTACTAAAAGGATTGATTTGTCTACCTCTAGGTCTTTGAATTCTTCTACTATAGCTTATAGAAGCATTTGTTTTATCTGATATTTCATAAGTAAAGAAAGCACTTGGAAAGAAATTATCGTATTTTTTTGTATTGAAATCACTTGTTGTAATTTGGTTGATATCAATTTTAGAATCTTCCCAACGCATGCCTAATAAAACAGACAATTTTTTTACTTTAAATCCGTATTGTGAATAAAGAGCATTTACTTTTTCTTTGTAAACTAAATTGTTTGTGAAAAGAGTATTTACAACACCTTCATTAAAAACAGTTACATCAGTATCTTGTTCAGAAAAATCGCCACGATATCCAGCTTCAAGTTGCATTGATTTACCTAATGGCAAAACATAATCTGCTTGAATTAAATTACGACTCTGTTTTTGAATATTAACTGTTGCATCAGTACCATCTTGACTATCTATTATGGTTGCAATATTGTCATCATTGTTTTTAGAAAACTGAGTGTCAATAGTCAATTTATGACCATCTTTTTTGAATTTTTTCAATAAATTAGATGAAAAATCAATGTTCTCACTTTTACCATCTTCATAGTTAATACGTGTTTGAAGGTTATTCAAACTCGAATTTGTATATTGTCTATCAAAGAAAACATTGTCTTGATTATCGCCAGATGTTTTACGATAGTTTACAGTGTTAGTCCAAGTTGTATTTTTATCTAAAAACCATTCAGCGCCAAAGTTTCCGTTGTAACCTTTATTTATTCTATCATTGTCTCTAGTTTCATTGATAAAATTAGGAGAAGATGCTCCAACATTCAAGTAATTGGTTTCCACTAAAGAGTTACCTGGATTGTTTCTGTAGTTGTAACCTTGTGTAGTAAACAAATTAAATTCATTTGTTTTATAATTCAAATTTCCACTTAATCCATGATTATCTGGATAACCAGTGGTTGCGATTATTACACCATTTAGTCCATTAGTTTTACCTTTTTTCAGGATGATGTTTAATAATCCACCACCACCTTCAGCGTCATATCTTGCTGATGGATTAGTAATAACTTCAACTTTATCAATAGCATCAGCTGGAATCATACGTAAAGCATCATTGATATTGATTGCATTAGAAGGTTTTCCGTCGATTAAAATTCTAACATTTTCGTTTCCTCTTAAACTCACATTACCTTCAACACTAACAGCAACCGAAGGAATATTATCTAAGACATCACTTACAGTTCCTCCTTTTACCATTAAATCGTTACCAACGTTATAAACTTTTTTGTCAAGTTTGATTTCGACTGTAGTTTTTTCAGAACGAATTACAACTTCATCTAGTTTTGTAGCTTCATCTTCAAGGGAAATAGTTCCTAAATTGGTGTTTTCTTTAATTACTTTTCCTTTTATTTCAATAGGTTTAAATGAGATGAACTCTACTTTTACATTGTAAGTTCCTGGAGAAGCATCAAAGCTAAAATCGCCTTTTGCATCGGTAATTCCACCAGCAGTAATCTTGTTTGTTGTAGTATTTACTAACGATATTGTAGAATACTCTAAAGGTTGACTACTTATTTTATCAACAACCTTTCCGGTTACTCTTACTTTTTTACCTTCAGGTTTTTGTTGCGAATAATTTAATAGAGTACTTAATAACAAAGCTAATGTTAAAAAGAATTTAATTTTTTTCATGATTTGATGTTTATATTTCACAGTTCTCATTTGACTGCAAAAATAAACTTTCGTTTAACCATCAAATCACAAAGGTTTGTTAAAAGTAAAATTGAATTAATCTAAATTATTTCTTTAACTTTTTCAAATGGTCTGGCAATAACAGCTTTGTTTCCATTTACAGCTATAGGTCGTTCCATTAAAATTGGAAAATCAACCATAGATTGAATGATTTCTTTATCTGATAAAGTCTTTCCTTTAAAATTTTCAATCCAAATAGATTCTTTGGTTCTAATTAATTCTATTGGTTTGATGTTTAGTTTTTTAATTATAACTTCTAATTCTTTGAAAGTTAATGGATTTTCAAGATATTTTATGATTTCAAATTCTTGCTTTGAATTTTCTATAAATGCTAAACATTCTCTCGATTTTCCACAACGTGGATTATGGTAAATTGTTATCATATTTTTTTCTGTAAATTAAATGAATATTGCAATAAATATAGTATTTTAGTAAAAAATAAATTTAACAGAATTATGTTTATAGAACAAGGCGTAAAGAA
This sequence comes from Flavobacterium koreense, assembly GCF_054776075.1. Classification (NCBI taxonomy): domain Bacteria; kingdom Pseudomonadati; phylum Bacteroidota; class Flavobacteriia; order Flavobacteriales; family Flavobacteriaceae; genus Flavobacterium; species Flavobacterium koreense. The sequence continues at coordinate 54,227 of NZ_BAAHCF010000034.1, forward strand.
AGAAAATCCTTTTTGGAAATATATTGTAGGATCTATTTTAATCATTATAGCTTCAACTATTGGTCAAATACCTTTTGGTGTAGCCGTTTTAATGAAAACCATGAAATCTGGAACAATGCCAACCGATAGTGCTGGAATGTTACGTGTTTTGGAATCTAATTTGTCTTTATTTTTGATGATGCTTTCGTTTGTTTTTGCATTATTAGGCGTTTTTATCGTAATCAAATATTTTCATAAGCAAACCATTTTAGAAGTAACTACATCAAGAAGTAAAATAGATTGGGGTAGAGTGTTTTTCTCTTTTGGATTGTGGACTATTTTCACAATATCGAGTGTTTTGTTGACTTATTATTTAAGTCCTGAAGAAATGATTTGGAATTTCAAACCTATTCCATTTGCAATTCTAGTACTTATCGGAGTCATTTTGATACCAATTCAAACAAGTACTGAAGAATATGTGTTTAGAGGTTATTTGATGCAAGGATTTGCTAATCTTTCTAAAAACAAATGGTTTCCATTGCTAATGACTTCTGTAATTTTTGGAACCATGCATATTTTCAATCCAGAGATTGATAAAATGGGAAATATTGTTTTGGTTTATTACATCGGAACTGGTTTGTTTTTGGGAATAATAACACTAATGGATGAAGGAATGGAATTGGCTTTAGGATTTCATGCTGCGAATAACTTAGTGACTGCATTATTGGTTACTTCAGATTGGTCGGCTTTACAAACGAATTCCATATTTAAAGATGTTTCTGATCCTTCGGCTGGACTTGAAATTATTATTCCGGTTTTTGTGATTTTTCCTTTACTATTGCTTTTGTTTAGTAAAAAATACAAATGGTCCGATTGGAAAGAAAAATTGACTGGAGATATAAAATATAAAACAACAATTAACGAATTAAATAATGATTAATCCAACTTACGATAACGTTCATAATCATTTTAAATTAAATGGTTTCCATCTTAACAAAGAAGATTTGTGTCGTGTGGCTTATAGTTTTATTAAAGAAGGTGACGATTGGGAAAAACCTGTAGGAGATTTTCTTTTAGATTGGTTTGATGGAAAAACCTATATCGAAATGAAAACATCGGGTTCAACAGGAACGCCAAAAACCATTCGTGTTGATAAACAAGCCATGGTAAATTCTGCTTTAGCTACAGGAGATTTCTTTGGTTTGCATTCAGGAAATAGAGCTTTGCAATGCCTTCCAGTGAAATATGTTGCCGGAAAAATGATGTTGATTCGTTCGATAATTCTTGGATTAGATTTAGATTATGTTGCTCCAACTTCTCATCCAATGGAAAATTTGGATGATACTCATTATGATTTTGTAGCAATGGTTCCAATGCAAGCACAAAATTCGTTGAAAGAACTTAAAAATGTTAAAAAACTTATTGTTGGTGGTGCCAGAATTAGCAAAAAGTTAGAAAAAGATTTAATAAAACTACCAACGGAGGTTTATGAAACTTATGGAATGACTGAAACCATCACGCATATTGCGGCTAAAAAAGTTGGTGAGAAAGAGTTTACAGTTTTACCACATGTTACAATTACTTATGATGATAGAAATTGTTTGGTTATTCACGCACCACACATTATTGCAGAAGAAACTGTTGTTACTAATGATTTGGTAGAATTAGTAAACGAAAATCAGTTTTTGTTTTTAGGTAGGATTGACAATATTATCAATAGTGGTGGCGTAAAAATTATGCCTGAACAAGTAGAGAAAAAACTTGACGGAAAAATTGACAGAAGATTTTTTATAGCTTCAAAAGATGATGCTGAACTTGGTGAAAAAGTAGTTCTCGTTGTTGAAGGTGAATCGTTTGATATTGACAAAGCTATTTTTGAAGGTTTAGACAAATACGAACGTCCAAAAGAAATTGTTTTTGTTTCTAAATTCAAAGAAACAGAAAATGGTAAGATTTTGAGAAAAGAGAGTTTTAAGTAAAAAAAAAACGTAAATCAAATTTAAAGATTTACGTTTTTTTTATTTTATTTGAAAACATAGACAAAAAACTCATTATTCAAAACTTCAACTTCATCTAAAGATTTGATTTTGAATTTAGATTTTTTCCATTTGTTTGTTGGTTCGATTCTAATTTCTTTACCGTTTACTTTGATGTCAATTGGCATATTGAAATCAGTTACATCAGTTTTCCATTGAAATTCTAATTTCTTTTTGTTTAATTTCAATTCTAATGCAGGAATCTTTTTGTAACTCAAATATTGATTGAAGATAGGAGTAAGATTCATGCTACTTTCTTTATTGAAAAATGCAATAACCGTTGGAGTATCAATAATTTTATGACGATAGGTTTCAGAGTATTTCAGAATAATTTTCCACCACAATTCATCATTATTTATAACATGACGTAAGGTGTTTAAAAGCAAGGCACCTTTTGGATACATATCGCCTGAACCTTCATTGTTAACACAACAGGTTCCAATGATTGGTCTATCATTTCTAACATTACGTTGTAAACCTTTGGCGTACTTCATAGCTTTTTCATAGCCAAATTGACATTCTATAAAAACAATTTCGGTATATTGTGTAAAACCTTCGTGTATCCACATATCTGAAATATCTTTTGAAGTAATGCTGTTTCCAAACCATTCGTGACCACTTTCGTGGATAGTAATGTAGTCAAACAAAAGCCCAATTCCTGTCATCGACAAATCAGAACCCATATAACCTTTTAAATACTTATTTCCATAAGCTACAGCACTTTGATGTTCCATACCTAAATAAGGAGTTTCAACCAATTTATAACCATCTTCAGCAAATGGATATGTTCCAAATCGCAATTGAAAACAATCCATCATTGGTTTTACTTCTTCAAAGTGCTTTTTGGCGCGTTCTTCATTATCTTTCAATACATAATAATCTAAATCTAAACCATTGTGATTGTCGTGAATGTGAGCATAATCGGCAATATTTACAGTAATATCATAATTGTTTATCGGACTTTTAACTTCCCAATCCCATCGTGTATAGCCATTTTTTAAATCTTCACTTCCAATAAATCTTCCATTAGAAACATTCATCAAGCCATTTGGAACAGCTACTTTTATGGTCGAACCCAAATCAGGTTCATCCGTTTGCGAATCTTTTACAGGATACCATAAACTTGCTCCAGTGCCTTGAACAGCCACACCAACCCAATGCTTTCCTTGTTTGTCTTTTTTGAAAACAAATCCGCCGTCCCAAGGAGCATTTTTAGCAACTTTAGGTTTACCTGAATAATAAAAACGAATTTTTTCAGAAGAATTTGCAGTTAAACCACTTGGGAAATTAATAAAAACGGCATCAAATTCACGTTTGTATTCTAATTTTTTATTGTTGTGAATGATACTGTCGATTTGCATGTTTTCAAATAAATCTATTTGAATTTTTGAAGAATTCTCAACTACTTTAAATGCAATTTCATTGTAACCTACAATAGTTTTTTCGTCAGGATTTATTTTGATATTCAAATCATAACGTTGCACATCATAACAAGTTCTCTCTAGACGCAAACCACCTTGAAGTGAATCTCTACGCGTAAAGTTTTGAGAAAATACAGTTTGGAAGCCAATTAAAGTTAAACCAATGATAAAGATTTTTTTCATGATGATGTGATTTATAATTGATTAGTAGATGGTTTTAGGGATTTGTTACTTGATTAATTTTAATAATTTATTTAAAGAATGCATCAGCACTATTGCAAAGCAAAATCCAAAGAAAAACATAATAATAGAAAATAGAGCATTAGCAGTATATCGATAGTCATTTAAATTATAGAAATAATCAAACAACCAACTTAATTTAGGATTTCTATATCTATTACCGAAACCACCGTTATCTTCTATAATTAGCTCTTCAATTTTAATATAAAAGAAAATACTTGATGGAAAACCAACTAAAATGATAAAAATTACTTTTAGTATTTTTTTACTTATTTCATTCATCGGACTCTCATTACGGTTTAAAATATAAAATATTAAACTTGAATCACACCCAAATTAAATTTCTTCTCAATAGGCGAGTGGTTAGCTGCTTCAATTCCCATAGAAATCCATGTTCTAGTTTCTAATGGATCAATAATAGCGTCGGTCCACAATCTTGATGCAGCATAATAAGGAGAAACTTGTGCATCGTATCTTGCTTTGATTTTATCAAATAATTCTTGTTCTACTTTTTCGTCAACGGTTTCGCCTTTTGCTTTTAGTGATGATGCTTCAATTTGTGCTAAAACTTTTGCAGCTTGAGTTCCACCCATAACAGCTAATTCGGCACTTGGCCAAGCAAAAATTAATCTTGGGTCATATGCTTTACCGCACATAGCGTAATTTCCTGCACCATAAGAATTTCCTACTACAACAGTAAATTTTGGAACTACAGAATTTGAAACTGCGTTTACCATTTTTGCTCCATCTTTAATAATTCCGCCATGTTCTGATTTTGAACCAACCATAAAACCTGTAACGTCTTGAAGAAAAACTAATGGTATTTTTTTCTGATTACAATTGGCAATAAAACGAGTTGCTTTATCTGCCGAACTAGAATAAATTACACCTCCAAATTCAATTTCACCTTTTTTAGTTTTAGAAACCGTTCGTTGATTAGCTACAATTCCAACTGCCCAACCATCGATTCTTGCATAACAAGTAATGATAGATTTTCCGTAATCTTCTTTATACATATCCATTTCAGAATTATCAACCAATCGTTTGATAACTTCCATCATATCATATTGATCAGAACGAGATTTTGGAATAATTCCGTAAATATCTTCTTCTTTTAAGGCAGGTTTTTGAGGTTTTTCTCTGTTGAAACCAGCTTTATCATAATCACCAATTTTTCCAACGATGCTTTTTATTCTATCTAATGCATCTTTATCATCTTTGGCTTTATAATCGGTAACACCAGAAATTTCGCAATGCGTTGTTGCTCCACCAAGAGTTTCATTGTCAATGTTTTCACCAATAGCAGCTTTTACTAAATAACTTCCTGCTAGAAAAATACTTCCTGTTTTATCTACAATCATGGCTTCATCACTCATAATTGGAAGATAAGCACCACCAGCAACACAACTTCCCATAACAGCAGCAATTTGAGTAATTCCCATGCTTGACATAATAGCATTATTTCTAAAAATTCTACCAAAATGTTCTTTGTCAGGGAAAATTTCATCTTGCATTGGCAAATAAACTCCAGCAGAATCGACTAAATAGATAATAGGAAGACGATTTTCCATAGCAATTTCTTGCGCACGAAGGTTTTTCTTTCCAGTAATTGGAAACCATGCACCAGCTTTTACAGTCGCATCATTGGCAACAACAATACATTGTTTTCCTGAAATATATCCAATTTTCACTACAACGCCACCGGAAGGACAACCACCATGTTCGGCATACATTCCGTCTCCAACAAATGCTCCAATTTCAATGCTATTTGATTTATTATCAAGTAAATAATCGATACGTTCTCGTGCAGTCATTTTGCCTTCTGCATGAAGTTTTTCGATTCTTTTTTCACCACCACCAAGTTTAACTTTGGCAAATTTTTGCTTTAAATCAGATAATAAAAGTTTGTTATGATCTTCGTTTTTGTTGAAGTTTAAGTCCATAAAATTAGATGCTTGTTTTAGTTTTTGCTAAAATACGAAAACGTTTGAAATATTACTATTGTAAATCCTTGTTCGTGTTAAATTATTATTATAAAATGTTAAAATTAATAACTTCTATTTGTTGTTATGTTAACGATAATTTAACATAGCACTACTACTTTTGCGTCAAAATTATTAAATAGATATCCAAATGTCATTAAACAACATTTTTCAGTTTTTTGTTCCGAAAGATAAAAAGTTCTTTCCATTATTTGAACAAGCTTCGGCAAATTTAATTTTATTAGCAGAAACATTGCATGAAGCTGTTAATGCACCAAAAACAGAACGTGAAGATTATTATAAAAAAATTGAAGATTTAGAGGCAACGATTGAGGAGATAACTCACAAAACGCACTTAGAGTTGAGTAGAAATTTTATTACCCCATTCGACAGAGAAGACATCCATTCATTAATAAAAGCTATTGATAATGTAGCTGATTACATGCATGGTGCTGCAAGTAAAATGAGATTATATCAAGTTGAAAAAATCACTAAATCAATCAGAAAATTAACTGAAATTAATTTGGAAGCTTGTCAATTAATTGGTGTTGGAATCAAGGAATTGAAAGACATGAAAGACCATAAAGCGATAAAAGATACTTGCAAAAAGATAAACAAATTAGAAAGCAAAGCAGATTCAGTATTTGATAAAGCAGTAGCTGATATTTTTGAAAATGAGACTGATGCTAAAAACATCATAAAATACAAAGAAGTTTTATCTGCTTTAGAATCAGCTTCAGACAAATGTAAGAGTGTTTCTAATGTAATGGAGCAAATTTCAGTTAAACATTCATAAATAGTTAGCTAAAAAAATCACTTTTATGGATTTTACTCTATTAATAGTAATCATATTTCTAGCATTAGTATTTGATTACATCAATGGTTTTCACGATGCAGCAAACTCAATTGCTACGATCGTTGCAACTAAAGTATTGACTCCTTTTCAAGCGGTACTTTGGGCAGCTTTTTTCAACTTTTTGGCCTATTGGGTTTTCGGATTTGGTGTTGCTGATACCGTTGCAAAAACGGCTCATACAAGTAGTATTGATTTGATTACAATTTTAGCTGGTGTTATCGCTGCTATTATATGGAATTTATTGACTTGGTGGAAAGGAATTCCATCATCCTCTTCTCATACTTTAATTGGTGGTTTTGCAGGAGCAGCAATAGCTCACGGATTATCAAGTGTAACCGATCCTGAACATGCTGGATTTAAAATTGTAAACTGGTTTAAAGCGGCTAAAGAAGGCGAGTTAATGCCTTCTGGAGTTGTAATTGTAATTATTTTTATAGTTTTTGCTCCTTTATTAGGGATGATAATTTCCTATTTCATGTCAATTTGGTTAATGTATTCCTCTAAGAAAAACATTTATCCAAAGATTGTAACTGTTACTTTAATGATTTTAATGATTTGGTTTTTAACATCTGTAATGATATCTTATGAAGATATTAAAAAACCAAGATTTGATAGTCATTTTTGGAGTGTAGTTACAGAACCTCATAATATCAAATGGCTATTAGTAGCCTTCATATTTTTTAGTTTAGCAATTTTCAACTTGTTTTTTAGCAGACTTTCTACAGCTAAAGCTGAAGCAGTTTTAAAGAAAATGCAATTATTGTCATCAGCAGCATTTAGTTTAGGACATGGTGGAAATGACTCTCAAAAAGTAATGGGTATTATTGCAGCAGCTGTTGCTGTTTACATACGAATGAATCCAAACATGAATATGTCAGATGGTTGGCTAGATTTGAATGTAGTTTTACCTGATGAAGATAAAGGTATAAAATCAAATATGCCAGGATGGATTCCATTAACATGTTATACCGTTATTGCGTTAGGAACATTAAGTGGTGGATGGAAAATTGTTAAAACAATGGGCTCTAAAATTACAAAAGTAACTGCTTTTGAAGGCGTTGTAGCTGAATCTGCAGGAGCATTAACCTTGTTTACAACAGAGCATTTTAAAATTCCTGTTTCTACAACACATACTATTACCGGATCAATTATTGGAGTAGGAGTTACCAAAAGAGTTTCTGCAGTTCGTTGGGGTGTTACCGTTAAGTTGCTTTGGGCATGGGTTTTGACCATTCCTGTTTCAGCTGTTTTGGCTGCAATTGTATATTATTTATTAAAAATATTTATTTAATAAAATTATTATATTATAAAATAACTGTCTTCGGGCAGTTTTTTTTAAATCATTTTTTTCAATGTTAATTTAAAGTTGTGTCTATTTTTTTTCATAATCTTAAATTAAAAATTTTAAAACTATTACAAAATCAACTCATAACAACAACTTAACATAGACAACACAATTTTTTAGAAATGAAAAGAATAATCTTTATTGGAGTATTAATTTCAACAATTTTTACTCAAGCTCAGGTTACTATTGAGCAAACTAAACATGATAATGATATTAAATTATCTGCTTTACCTTATTATAGTTTTGGTAAAGGTGTTGGAATAACTTCACCTGATAGTTTGTACCAATTAAACATTCGTTTTAGAATGCAAAATAGAGTTACTTATCTTGAAAATGATGGTGAAAATGGTGCATATGATGGACAAATTCGTCGTTTGCGTTTACGACTTGATGGATATGTTGGAAATCCAAAATTTCTTTATGCAATTCAATTATCTTTTGCTCCAGGCGATGTTGGAGAAATTAGAGAAGGTGAGAATATCAATATTATTCGTGATGCTGTTGTTTTTTATCGTCCAAATAAACATTGGAATATAGGTTTTGGTCAAACAAAGTTACCAGGAAATAGACAGCGTGTGAATTCTTCAGGAGGTTTGCAGTTGACCGATAGAACCATTAATAATGCAAAATTTACTATCGATAGAGATTTTGGATTTCAAGTCCACAACATGAATGAATTTAAAGATAAGTTTTCTTATAATCTAAAAGCAGCTTTATCAACAGGTGAAGGTAGAAATGTTACTGGAAAAGCTGACGATGGAATTGCAGTTACTGGAAAGGTGGAGTTCTTTCCACTTGGAGCTTTTACCAAAGATGGGACTTATTTTGAAGGAGATGTTATCAGAGAAAAGAAACCAAAATTAATGATCTCTGGTGCTTTTCAGCAAAATAATCATGCTCGAAGAACTCAAGGCCAATTGGGTAATGATTTGTTTGAACAACGCACCATGAAATCTGTTTTATTGGATGCCATGTTCAAATACAATGGTTGGGCAGCCATGACAAGTTTTATGTCTAGAACTACTAACGACAATGCAATTACATATAATCCAGATGATTTAACAGAGTCAAATTATGTATTTGTTGGAAATGGATTTGATTATCAATTGAGTTATAATACTAGAAAGAACTACGAATTTATTGGAAGATATTCTATACAAAATGTTGGAAGTGACATTGAAACTCTTGCACCAAAAGTTAAAGAGTATTCTTTTGGTGTAACAAAATATATTTGGGAACACACGTTTAAACTTCAAGCAGAATTGAATTATGATACTTTAGAAAGTTTTAGTGGAGCTACTAAAAACAACTGGTATCTACGTTTTCAAGTAGAAATAGGAATCTAATAAAAATACAAAAGCCGATCTGGAGCGATCGGCTATTGTGGTGAGGTGTAACTTCCTTTCGGAATCCTCGATGCAAATATAAGTTGAAATTATGAATTATGAATTACGAATTGCAAATTATTTTAAAATTCGTAATTCGTAATTTTTAACTCATAATTATTCCTCTTTTTGTCCCATCATCATTAAGTAAGCTTTCAAAAATCCATCAATTTCGCCGTTCATTACGCCATCAACATCGCTAGTTTCTTTTCCAGTGCGAACGTCTTTGACCAATTTATAAGGTTGCATCACATAATTTCTAATTTGTGAACCCCATTCGATTTTCATTTTTCCGGCTTCAATATCTGCTCTTTGTGCTAATTGTTTTTTTAACTCAATTTCATATAATTGCGACTTCAACATTTGCATCGCGCGATTTCTATTGTCATGTTGCGAACGCGTTTCTGAACACTGAATTTGAATTCCGGTTGGCTTGTGAACTAATTGAACTTTAGTTTCAACTTTATTGACATTTTGTCCACCTGCGCCACTTGAACGTGCTGTTGTAATCTCAATATCCGCTGGATTAATTTCAATTTCTATAGTATCATCAACCAAAGGATAAACATAAACTGATGCAAAAGAAGTATGACGTTTGGCATTACTATCAAAAGGCGAAATTCGTACCAATCGATGCACACCATTTTCACCTTTTAAATATCCAAAAGCAAAATCACCTTCAATTTCTAGCGTCACGGTTTTAATTCCGGCAACATCACCTTCTTGAAAGTTTAATTCTTTTACTTTATACTTCTGTTTTTCAGCCCACATTAAATACATTCGCATTAACATGGAAGCCCAATCACAACTTTCAGTTCCGCCAGCACCAGCAGTAATTTGCAAGACAGCACTCAAATTATCACCTTCATCAGAAAGCATATTCCTGAATTCGATATCTTCCAATAAATTATTGGTTAATTCATATTGTGTATCTAGTTCTTCTTCAGTGGCATCACCTTCTTTATAAAAGTCATAAGTCATTTGAAGTTCTTCGGCAAGCGAATTTGCTTTTTCAAAATCTTCCACCCATTTTTTCTTAGAACGCAGGTTTCTTACAATCAATTCTGCTTCTTTGGCATTGTTCCAAAAGTCTGGCGCAAAGGTCTTTTCCTCTTCGTTGGTTATCTCGATAAGCTTGGCATCAATGTCAAAGATACCTCCTCAACGCACCAAGACGTTCTACAATACCTTTAATTTGTTCGGTATTTGTCATAAATAATGTAATTTTGTAAACGCAAATGTAATGCATCAGAAATTGATATGGAAATAAATTTAGTTAGTGACACTGTAACCAAACCTAGCAACGAAATGTTGCAGTTTATGTTTAACGCCAAAGTAGGTGATGATGTTTACAAGCAAGATCCAACAGTAAATGAATTAGAATCTGCTGTTGCTCAGTTATTTGGAATGGAAGCTGCTTTGTTTTTTCCAAGTGGAACTATGGCTAATCAAACAGCAATCAAACTTCATACGCAACCTGGCGAACAAGTAATTTGCGATAAATATTCTCATATTTATCATTATGAAGGCGGTGGAGCATCTTTTAATAGTGGTGTTTCTTGTTGTTTGGTTGATGGAAAACGAGGAATGATTACCGCTGATTTAGTAAAAAACGCCATAAATGATCCTGAATTTTATCACGCACCATTAACTTCTTTAGTTAGTATTGAAAATACTACAAATAAAGGTGGTGGCGCTTGTTATGATTTGGCTGAATTGAGAAAAATAAAGCAAGTTTGCACAGAGAATAATTTAAAATATCATTTGGATGGTGCTCGATTGTGGAATGCTATGGTGGCTAAAAAACAGCATCCAAAACAATTTGGTGAATTATTTGATACCATTTCAGTTTGTTTATCTAAAGGACTTGGCGCTCCAATTGGCTCCTTGTTACTAGGAACCAAAGCCGATATGAAACGTGCACTTCGTATTAGAAAAATATTTGGAGGAGGAATGCGACAATCTGGATATTTAGCTGCCGCCGGAATGTATGCTTTGCAACACAATATGCTTCGATTGGAAGATGATCATAGACGTGCTAAAGAATTAGGTGAATTATTGAGTAAACTTCCTTGGGTTGAAAAAGTAGAGCCAATTGAAACTAATATCTTAATTTTTTCAGTAAGACCATCATTGGAAGATAAATGGGTTATTGAAAAATTAAAACAAAAAAACATCCACATAAGTTCTATGGGACAAGGAAAACTTCGTATCGTAACCCATTTGGATTACAAAGAAGTGATGCATAGTTATGTAATGGAAGCACTTTCCAAAATGCAGTTTTAAAAATCCCAAATTCCAATCTTTAATTATCAAAAATTGGAATTTAGAATTTAATTTTTGGAATTTATTTAAACATATCCATTCCAGGAATATTTGGCATTCCATCTTTTGCTGCAGCACCTAACTCGGCTTCGTTAACGTTAGTCGCCTTTTCTATAGCTTTATTTAAAGTAAGAATCAAGTAATCTTCAAGTTGTTCTTTGTCTTGCAATAGGCTTTCATCAATTTCTATTGTCTTTATTTTTCTATTAGCAGTTAAAGTTACTTTTAACAAGCCGTCATTGCTTTGCTCGTCCACTAAAACAGTATCTAATCTTTTTTTAGTTTCTTCAATTTTTTGTTGGGTTTCTTTAAGTTTACCCATCATTCCCATGATATCTCCAAACATAATTTTAAGTCTTTAATTTCGCAAAATTAGGAATTTCATCTGAGCAAGTCAATATCATTTTATGTTAATATCAATGTCAATAACAATCTTAGCACTTAACATTTATTAAAGACTAGTTTGCAATACATTTGCTTTGAATTTTAATACAATTATGAGTACAGAAATACAACCGCCAATTGCTAAAATGATTCCTCATGAACTTGAAAAACATGGTCATGTTAGAATAGATAATTATTATTGGTTAAACGATAGAGAAAACCCTGAAGTTATTGATTATTTGAATAAAGAAAACGATTATTACAATCAATCAACAGCGCATACTAAAGAGTTTCAAAAAGATTTATTTGAAGAAATGAAAGCAAGAATTAAGGAAGATGATTCGTCGGTTCCTTATTTTTACAATGGCTATTATTACATTACTAGATTTGAAAAAGGTAAAGATTATCCAATTCATTCCCGAAAAAAAGGTTCACTTGATGCCAAAGAAGAAATAATGTTTGATTGCAACGAAATGGCAAAAGGACATTCGTATTTTAACTTAAATGGAATTAGTATAAGTGAAGATAATGAATGGGTTTCTTTTGGAGTTGATACCGTTTCTAGGCGTCAATATACCATTCAAATTAAGAATTTAGAAACTAACGAAATTCTTCCTCTCAAAATTGAAAATACTACTGGAGGCGCAACTTGGGCAAGTGATAATAAGACTTTGTTTTACTCAAGAAAAGATGAAGTAACACTTCGTCCTGATAGAATTTACAAACATAAATTAGGTTCAAATCCATCAGAAGATGTTGTAGTTTATTTCGAAAAAGACGACACTTTCAATGTTTCTATTTACAAATCGAAATCAAAAAAATACTTGATTATTTCTTCTGAAAGTACTTTAACTTCTGAATTTCAGATTCTTTTATCGGCAACACCTGATGAACAATTTAAAATCTTTCAAAAACGTACTCGTGAGTTAGAATATTCTATTTCACATTATGAAGATAGTTTTTATATCGTTACCAATAAAGATGATGCTACCAATTTTAAAGTGATGAAAACTCCTGAAGATAAAACTTCTAAAGAAAATTGGGTGGATTTGATTCCGCATAGAGAAGAGGTTTTATTGGAAGGCATTGATATTTTTAAAGATTATTTGGTGGTTTCAGAACGTTTTGATGGTTTGAATAAAATCAGAATTATGCCTTGGAGTGGAGAAGGAGAATACTATTTGCCTTTTGAACTTGAAACATACACAGCTTATACCACAACGAATATTGATTTTGATACAGAAATTCTTCGTTATGGTTATCAATCTATGGCAATTCCGTCATCGGTGATTGATTTTAACATGCGTACTAAAGAGAAAACTATCTTGAAAGAGCAAGAAGTTCTCGGAGGAAAATTTGATAAAAACAATTACATCGAAGAACGTATTTGGGCAACTGCTCAAGACGGAACCAAAATTCCAATGTCTATGGTTTATAGAAAAGGAATGATGTTGAATGGTAAAAATCCGTTTCTTTTGTATGCTTATGGTTCTTATGGAATGACAATGGAGCCTTATTTTTCAACAACGCGATTAAGTTTATTGGATAGAGGATTTATCTATGCCATAGCTCATGTTCGTGGTGGTGAAGACATGGGAAGGATGTGGTATGAAGATGGAAAATTATTAAAAAAGAAAAATACTTTTACCGATTTTATTGATTGTTCTAAACATGTAATTGCTGAAAAATATACTTCTGCCGAACATTTATATGCTGAAGGTGGTTCTGCTGGAGGATTATTAATGGGTGCGATTATCAACATGAATCCCGAATTATATAATGGTGTAATTGCTCAAGTGCCATTTGTTGATGTTGTAACAACGATGCTTGATGATACTATTCCATTAACAACAGGAGAATATGATGAATGGGGTAATCCAAATGTTAAAAAATATTACGATTATATGTTGTCTTATTCACCTTATGATAATGTAAAAGAGCAAGATTATCCAAATTTATATATTTCTACAGGATTGCATGATTCGCAGGTACAATATTGGGAACCAGCTAAATGGGTGGCTAAATTGAGAGTTTTAAAAACCAATTCTAAACAATTATTTATGGACACAAATATGGATGCAGGTCATGGAGGAGCATCGGGAAGATTTGAATCTCTTAAAGAAGTTGCCAAAGAATTCAGTTTTTTGTTAGATTTAGAAAAAATTAAAAATTAATTTATTAAATTTGCAAGGTTTTGTGGCAAGCTAATTTTAAAAATTTTGCCTCGACACTAATTTTTTATTTATGAAAGAAGAAATAAAAGCCTATAATAATGTTTTGGAATTAATAGGAAATACACCTCTTATTAAGCTGAACAAAGTAACCGAAAATTTAGAAGGAAACTTCTATGCTAAGGTTGAAGCCTTCAATCCAGGACATTCTTCAAAAGACAGAATTGCATTATATATTATCGAAGAAGCCGAGAGAAAAGGAATTTTGACTCCTGGTGATACAATTATTGAAACTACCTCAGGTAATACTGGTTTTAGTATTGCGATGGTAAGTATTATTAAAGGATACAACTGTATTTTAGCAGTAAGTTCAAAATCATCAAAAGACAAAATTGATATGCTTCGTAGTTTAGGAGCAAAAGTTTATGTTTGTCCAGCTCACGTTTCTGCTGATGATGAGCGTTCTTATTACAATGTTGCAAAACGTTTGCACGAAGAAACTAAAGGTTCTGTTTATATCAATCAATATTTTAATCAATTGAATATTGATGCACATTATATGACTACAGGTCCAGAAATTTGGGAACAAACTTCAGGAAAAATAACACATCTTGTTGCTTGTAGTGGAACAGGAGGAACTATTTCAGGTATTGCAAAATTTTTAAAAGAGAAAAATCCAAACATTAGAATTTTAGGAGTTGATGCTTTTGGTTCGGTTTTGAAAAAATATCATGAAACTAAAGAATTTGATAACGACGAAATTTATCCATACAGAATTGAAGGTTTAGGAAAAAATTTAATTCCAACCGCTACCGATTTTGAATCTATTGATAAATTCATGAAAGTTACAGACGAAGAAAGTGCTCACACTACAAGAGAAATTGCTAAAACAGAAGGTTTATTTGTAGGATATACTTCTGGAGCTGCTTTACAAGCGGTAAAACAATTTGCTGAAGAAGGTGAATTTACATCAGAGAGTAATGTAGTTGTAATTTTTCCAGATCACGGTTCTAGATACATGAGTAAAGTATTTAGTGATGATTGGATGAATGAGCAAGGTTTTTTTGACAGTGTTAATGTTGAAGAAGCTCAAAAAATTGAATTTATTAAGTAATAGATTTACTTTATACATAAAAAAAACTCCGATAATTTATCGGAGTTTTTTTTATTTCTTTCTAATAATATCTTCTAAAACAGCTTTACTAGGATAATTAATTACTCTCAAAGTAATTGTATCATTCTTTGTTGTTTTTCCTTCAATTATATATAACTTCCCTTTTTGATAAACAACATTGCTTTTATCAAAATCTACATCACCATAAGTAAGTGTATTTTTTATATCAATAGTATCAATCCAATCTTCTGAAAGTTTTCTTGAAGCTTCTATACTATAATTGAAAGGTTTATTTCTTAAATCATTTAAAACGCGTGCATTTGGAAAATAATTACAACGCGTATCTTTACCAGATAAAACAAGGGCCACAACAAATGCACCCATAACCAAACCTACAAGATAATAAGCTAATCTTTGATAAAATTTCATTGTTAATTTTTTTGCAAATGTAAACTAAACAAAATTATTTTGGAAGGAATACTAATTTAAAAAACTATTAAATTTATATCACTATCAGGAAGATTAAACCAATCACCAATAGCTTTGTTTGTTAAAATGCCGTGATATAAGTAAATACCATTTTTTAGACCTTTATTGCATCTTATGGCGCTTTCAATTCCGCCATCTTCTGCTATTTGAAGGAGATAAGGTGTAATAATATTACTTATTGATAGCGATGCTGTTTTAGAATATCTTGATGGAATATTAGGAACACAATAGTGGATAACATTACTCTTAATAAAGGTTGGTTTTTCATGAGTGGTAATCTCCGAAGTTTCAAAACAACCTCCAGTATCAATACTTACATCAACAATTACAGCGCCTTTTTTCATGTGTTCAACCATTGTTTCTGTAACAACTACAGGACAACGATCTTTTCCTCTCATGGCTCCAATGGCAACATCACAACGACGCAAAGCTTTCAATAATGATTTTGGCTGAATTGTAGATGTAAAAACTCGGTGATTCAAATTATTTTGAAGTCGTCTTAACTTAGTAATTGAATTATCAAATACTTTTACACTTGCTCCAAGTCCAATAGCTGTTTTTGCTGCAAATTCACCAACTGTTCCGGCGCCAAGTATAACAACATCAGTAGGAGGAACCCCAGTTATATTTCCAAATAATAATCCTTTTCCAAATTGATTGTTTATCATTAATTCAGCTGCGATAAGAACCGAAGCAGTTCCTGCAATTTCACTCAATGATTTAACAGCAGGATAAGAACCGTCTTCATCTTTTATGTATTCAAATGCTAATGCAGTAATTTTCTTTTTGGTAAGTGCTTCAAAATATTCTTTCTTTCTGGTTTTTAATTGAATTGCTGAAATGATTAAAGAATTTGGATTCATCAATTCAATTTCCGCCATAGTAGGTGGCTCAACCTTTAAAAGCATCGGACAAGAAAGCACCTTTTTAGTATCATTTGTAATTTCAGCACCAGCATCACTATATTCTTTATCAGTGTAGCTTGAGCTTTCACCTGCACCAGCTTCCATCATTACGCGATGTCCGTGTGAAGTTAAAGAATTTACCGCATCAGGAGTTAAGCAAATGCGTCGCTCTTGATAACTTGTCTCTTTTGGAATACCAATAAACAATTCGCTTTTGTGACGAGCAATTTCTAATTTTTCTTCTTGAGGAAGAAGTTGTTGTTTTGTAAAAGGTGTAAGTGACATAGTTACAAATGAATTATGGCACAAGTTACAAAAAATTAAATAGTAATTACAATAGCAATTTCATTTTAGCTATCTATTCTATGTTAAAGTTAAATGTCTTCTTCCGTCTGGAAGCATCACGATTTTGATTTTAGAATGTTCCTCAGGAATTAAATTTGGAATATTTTCTGCCCATTCGATAAAACACCAATTTCCAGAATAAAGATATTCATCAATACCCATATCTAATGCTTCAGTTTCATTCTTTAATCGATAAACATCAAAATGATAAATATATTGATTATTAGATATTTGATACTCATTAACTAAAGAAAAGGTTGGACTGCTTGTAGCGTCATTCACACCTAAATTTTTAGCTAAAGATTTTATTAAAGTTGTCTTTCCAACGCCCATTAATCCATTAAAAAGAATAACTTTTTTGGGATTTTCTGAATTGATTTTTTGTGCAACTGCATCAATTTCATCTAAAGTGAAAATTATTTCCATATATTCAGTGTTCAGTGTTCAGTGTTCAGTGTTCAGATTTTTGCCTACTGAACACTGACTACTGCAAACTATTTTTATCTCGGATTAAATACTAAAAATGGAACAATAACTTCTTCTAAGGAAATACCTCCATGTTGGTAAGTATTTCTGTAATAACTTACATAATGGTTATAATTGTTTACGTAAGCCAAAAAGTTATCATTCTTTGCAAAAATATAAGAACTGCTCATATTTATTGCTGGTAAACCAATTTTTTTTGGGTCTTTAATGGCATAAACATCCTTATCTTCATAAGTTAAGCTTCGTCCTGTTTTGTATCTTAAGTTTAAACTTGTATTCTTATCACCAATCACTTTAGATGGATTTTTTACATTTATAGTTCCGTGATCTGTTGTGATTATTAATTTAAATCCAAGTTTTTGACCTTGTTGAATTATATCTAACAATGGCGAGTTTTTAAACCAACTCAATGTCAATGAACGGTAGGCTTTATCATCTGATGCTAATTCCTTTACAACATCCATTTCTGTTTTAGCATGAGAGAGCATATCAACAAAATTGTATACAACAGTAACTAAATTATTGTCTTTTAGTGCTCTAAAATTATCTGCTAATTTTTTTCCACCTGCCAAATTTGTGATTTTGAAATAATCTTGTTTTATATTTAATCCCAAACGTTTTAAATGTGCTGTTAAAAATTCAGCTTCATATAAGTTTTTTCCACCTTCTTCAACATCATTCTTCCAGTATTGAGGAAACTGCTTTTCCATTTCTAATGGCGTTAATCCAGAAAATATAGCATTTCTAGCATATTGTGTTGCCGTTGGAAGTATAGCAAAATATGGAGTTTCTTTCTCTAATTTGTAATAATTATTAATGGTACTTTCCATAGCTTTCCATTGATCATAACGTAAATTGTCAATAACAATAAAAAGTACTGGTTTGTCTTTTTTTACTAATTCGGGAACAACTAATTCTCTAAATAGAGTATGAGATTGAATAGGTTTATCAGCTTTAGGACTGAACCAATCTTCATAGTTTCGTTCAATAAACTTTCCAAATTGTGAATTGGCCTCTACTTTTTGTGATTCTAAAATTGTAATTAAATTAGAATCTTCAATGTTTTCAAGTTCTAATTCCCAAAAGATTAACTTTTTGTATAGCTCAATCCAATCTTCATAGGAATTCACCATAGAAAGTTCTAAAGCAATTTTTCTAAATTCCTTTTGATAATCTAAAGTTGTTTTTTCTGAAATCAATCTAGAATGATCTAAATTCTTTTTCAAACTCAATAAAATCTGATTTGGATTTACTGGTTTGATAAGGTAATCGGCAATTTTAGAACCAATTGCTTCTTCCATTATATATTCTTCTTCGCTTTTTGTAATCATTATTACTGGCGTAGAAGATTTCTTCTCTTTAATTTCTGATAGCGTTTCCAATCCGCTCATTCCAGGCATATTTTCGTCTAAGAAAACTACATCAAAATTGTTTTCAGCAAAAATATCTACTGCGTCACGACCATTATTACAAGTAGTTACTTCATAATTTTTCTTCTCTAAAAAAAGGATGTGTGGTTTTAACAAATCAATCTCATCATCCACCCAAAGTATTTTGATTTTATCCATAATGGTATTTAATTTGGTGCAATTTACTATTTATAGAACGAACGATGTATTAAAATTATTGTAAAAAAAATAGTAATAAATAGCAATAGGTATATTAAAAGATAAAAATGATTAAATTTGAATTTTAAAATATTTTATATGAAATTAATACAAAGATTATCAGTTATAACTTTGACTGCAATAACTATAGTAAGTTGTGATAAAAAAGAAACCACTTTTGTTGATCCATTATTAACTAATAGAGATACGACCATCAATCCATCAGATGATTTTTTTAATTATGCTAATGGAGGTTGGTTTAAAAACCATCCTATTCCTTCTTCTGAGAGAAGTAATGGTATTTTTAGAATGATTCAGGACACCATCAACAATCAAATAAAATCTATTTGCGAAACTTCTTCTGAAGCTGGCGCTGAAAAAGGTAGTAACAAACAAAAGATTGGCGATTTTTATGCTTCTGGAATGGATTCTACAACCATAAATAAACTAGGAATAAATCCTTTAAAAGACGAATTTTCTAAAATTGATGCCATTAAAGATGTTCCAAGTTTGCTGAAAGAAATTGGTCATTTGCATACTATTGGTTCTGGAGCTGGTTTCGGTTTTTATGTAGGACAAGATGATAAAAATAGTGCTAAAAATGCTATTTTTCTTCATCAAGGAGGTTTAGGATTAGGTACTATTTCAATACTGATGAAGAAACTGTTACTATTCGTACAGAATACGTTAAACATGTTCAAAAGATGATGGAGTTGATAGGAGTTAAACAAGATTTAGCTACAAAAAATGCGGCTTCAATCATGAAATTAGAAACCGATTTAGCGAAGGCTTCAAGGAAATTAGAAGCTTTACGTGATCCAATTAAGAACTATAACAAAATGAGTATTGCCCAATTGAATGGAATTACTCCAAATATCGATTGGAATGTAACTCTAAAAGATTTTGGTATTGCAAAAGCTGATACTGTAATAGTTGGACAGCCAGAATTTTATAAAGCATTAAATGGAATGCTAAAATCTTATGCCATTGAAGATTGGAAGACATATTTAAAATGGGATTTAGTTAATACGTATGCTTCTTATTTGAACAAGGAAATCGAAGACCAAAACTTCAAATTTTATTCTACTGTGATGAGCGGTGTTAAAGTTCAAAAACCAAGATGGAAGCGTATTGTTGAGCAAACAGATGGTTCTTTAGGAGAATTAATTGGACAAGTTTATGTTGATGAATATTTGCCAAAAGGAACGAAAGAAAAGCTTCTTGAAATTGGTAATAATATTCGTGATGTTTATGCAGTTCGTATCAAAAATCTTGATTGGATGAGTGAATCAACTAAGAAAAAAGCTTTAGATAAATTGAGCAAAATTGTTATGAAAGTTGGTTATCCTGATAAATGGAAAGATTTAAGTTCTGTAACCATTGACAGAAATAATTATTTAAAAAATGTGATGGCTGTCAATAAATGGTCTTACGATTATATGACTAATAAATATGGAAAACCTGTAGATAGAACGGAATGGGGAATGTATCCACAAACTTATAATGCCTATTACAATCCAAGCAATAATGAAATTTGTGTTCCGGCATGTAATATCATTGTTCCTGGATTTGAAGGAAGAATGCCTGATGATGCGATTTTATATGGAATTATTGGTGGTTCTACCTTTGGTCACGAAATCACACATGGTTTTGATGATCAAGGAAGTCAGTATGATGACAAAGGAAATTTAAACAATTGGTGGACCGCTGAAGATTTGAAGAAGTTCAAACAAAAAACAGCATTAATTGTTTCTCAGTATAGCAAATTTAAAGTAGGCGATAAGAATGTGAATGGAGACGCTACACAAGGAGAGAACATTGCTGATTTAGGTGGAGTAGTTATGGGATATGAAGCATTCAAAAAAACAAAACAATTTAAAACCAACGAAAAAATTAGTGGATTAACTCCAGACCAAAGATATTTTCTAGCATACGGTTACGCTTGGATGGTTAATGGAACCAAAGAATATTTATCGCAGCAAGTAATGACCGATGTTCATTCACCAGCAAAATATAGAATTAATGGTCCGTTGGCAAATATTCCAGAGTTTCACAAAGCATTCAATATAAAACCCGGAAGCGCAATGTATCAGCCAGATTCGTTGAGAGTTGTTATTTGGTAAAAATAAAAAAGGAGTTCAATATTGAACTCCTTTTTTTATAAGATTCTCTTCACCAACCAATACACAACAATAAAAACTATAACAGTACCAAAACAACCAAATTTAGTTTTCTTGGCAGCAAAAAAAGCAGCAATGAATGCGATTAAATTTTTCATAGATTTTTTATTTAGTAATTATACTATCTATTTTTTCAGCTAATTGATAATCTAAATCTGTAATTTCATTTTTATCATGTGTAAATAATGAAATTTCTAATTGAAAAGCTTTGTGAATTTTACAATCCGGATGATGATTCATTTCATCAGCAAGTTTAGCTACTTTCAGAAGAAATTCAACCAATTCTGTTTGTGACTTGAACTTTAAATTAGTTACTAATTTTCCGTTTACGGTTTCCCAATTAATATTTTCCATTTAATAGTTCGCCACCAATGGCAGATTTAGCTTCAATTCCTATTTTTTTCATCATTTCATAAGTTGTGCAGACTGCAGCCGATGTTACTGGAATTCCACATTCAGCCTGAATTAAATCAATAGCTTCTAATGAAGGCATTTGCACACAAGCAGAAGCAACTAAAACATCAACATCTGTTAAATCCAATTGCTTATAAATTTCCAATAAGTTCATTGGGTTTTGTGCAGCAACTTCCAAATTATCAGGAATTTCTAATGCAATACTTTGTTTTACTTTGATACCTTGATTTTCGATATAATCGACAACCATATCTGTCAATGGTCGCATATAAGGTGTAATTATTGAAATTTGTTTGGCACCTAAAACTTTCAAACCATTAATCAAAGCTCCAGCTGAAGTTACAATTGGAGTAGGAAAGTCGTTAGCAACCGTTTCTTGATGTAAATTAACTTCAGAAACGCAATGATAACCGCGTCCCATACTCATAATTGCTACCAAACAAGCATAACCCATAACATCGACATGAGCGTCTGAAAGTTCTTGTGCGCATTTCAAACTCATGGCATCCATAGCTTCCAATTCTTCTTTGGTTACTTTTTTCATTCTCATTCTGCTCGAATGGAAAGTAAAACGTTCAGGTAAAATCGTTTCACGTGAACGAAAGATTGCTGGTATTTCGGTTTCCATCGTTACGTTTGAAGATGGAACTATTTGTCCTATTCTGTATTTTTTCATTTTAGTTAATTTTTCAAGACATCTAATCTTGTAATATTTTTTATAGTTCCACCAAATAATCCCATATGCCCATTTGATTTCATATCAAATGTGCCGATTATTATTACATATTTTTTATTATAGTCAATAGTTTTTTTTGTCAATTTTATCTCGTCTGAAAAATTGACCCAAAAACCATTTTCACATAATGAGTTTTCATAATCTTCCTTATGAAGATAAATTGCATTTCCTTCAAATTCTAAATTTAAAAAACCTTCAACTTGAATAACTTTCCCATCATATCTTTCAGGTGTAGCAATAAGTCTTATGAGTGAAATATTAAAATCAACATGTGAAATCTTTTCACCATTAGCAGAATCGTCATCTTGATTATCCGTTATCTGACAAAACGAATTAAAAGATATTAATAAAATTAAAATGAATATTTTTTTCATAAAACGTATTTAATTTTTAAAAATATTTGGATAAAAAAATCTAACTATATTTCTTTAACAGTGTTTACTATAGTTCCAATTCCTTCGACAGTTGCTTCTACAACATCGCCATCATATAACCATTCTTGAGGATTTCTTCCTGCGCCAACTCCTGCTGGAGTTCCTGTTGCAATAATATCACCTGGTTCTAAAGTGAAAACGATACTCAAATCTTCAATTAAATCATTGATGTTGAATAATAAGAATTTGGTATTTGAATTTTGCTTTTCAATTCCATTAACTTTTAAAGATAAATTCAAGTTATGTGGATTTTCGATTTCATCTTTAGTAACCAAAATTGGTCCCATTGGTGCGAAAGTATCTTGTCCTTTTGAGACAATCCATTGTCCTTCACGACGGCAATCACGAGCAGAAATATCGTTGATTACTGTGTAACCAAAAACATAATCCATTGCCTCGGCTTTTGGAACGTATTTTCCTTTTTTACCAATAACAACTGCCAATTCCACTTCCCAATCTAATTGTTCGGTTAGTTTGGTATTTTTAATAATTTCAGTATTTGTTGCTGTAACTGTCGTTGGCGGTTTGGAAAATATGATTGGTTTTTGAGGTAATTTTCCTGTGGTGTCTAATGTTCTTGCACTTTCAGCAACGTGTTCTGTATAATTTAAACCAATTCCAATGATGTTTTTACGAGGTTTTGGAATAGGAGAAAGGAACGTTACTTCGTCCATTTCATAGGCGATTTCATCAAAAAACGATTGATCAGTTTCAGCAATCATATCGTTAAGTTCTTCGACTAATTCAAATCCCATGTCGATTAGTTCTAACATTGAAGTTGGTAACGGAAAGTTGGATATCTCTCCAAAATCTTCCATATCAATTACTTGATTGTTGTGTAGGAATCCTAATCTTGGTTCGGTGTCGTTTGTTTTGTAGGTAAGTAGTTTCATGTTTAAGCCGCTAAGACGCAAAGGCGCCAAGTTAAAAGTCTATTTTCTATTCTCTTTAATCTATTTTCTGATGACCATTATTTTCTTCCAATTCTCTTCCTTGATATAATCCCAATCCTTCAATCACCGGTAAATCATTGAAATTGAACAAGCAAGCGTCTTCGGTTTCAGATAAATTGTGATGTTCGTGCCATGCCCAACTTGGAACACAGAAAATATCTCGTTCTTTCCAATCAAAACGTTTGCCGTTGATTATGGAATATCCTTTTCCTTTAGCACATTGGTATACAAATGAACCTGTGTGTTTGTGCGCTTTTCCTTTGAAACCTGCAGGTAATAATTGCATTGCTGCACCCATAGTTTGCATCACATGTCCGCCAGTTAAGGGATTGGAATATTGCATAAATATACCATCAAACGGATTGACCTCATTGACTTTTTGAGCTTCTAAAAGTGCTGGATAAACATTCTTCCAAGAATATTTAAACAAAGGAGAATAAGGTTTGTCCCAAGTTTTATCAGCTGGAATCAATCCTGCGCAACCATAAGTTATTGGTGAATAGTTTAATGGTTTAACTAAAGGTTGTTTACCATCGTAAACCGCGTAATCATTTGCTTCTAATGCATTAACTAGCGGTATATCCAAACCATCTTGCCAAATGCACGTTTTTCCGCTTTCTTCAACACCATGTTCGTGCCAAGTGGAATTGGGTGTAATCACAAAATCATTTACTTCTAACATTATTTTATTGCCATCAACAACTGTGTAACCTTTTTCGCCTTCCATAATAAAGCGTAGGGCAGAAGCTTTGTGACGATGAGCCGAAGTACTTTCGCCTGGACGAGTCACTTGAATTCCGGTGTACAACCAACCAACAGCTGCAGAAACGTCTTTTCGTTTGTCGTTTACCAAATAAACTACGCGTCTTCCTGCTTGTTCTGGTGTAACTAATTCGGAAGATTTTAAAACTAATTCTCGTAAATCATCATATTTCCAAAGCATTGGAACCGATGAACTTCTTGGTTCCCAAGGTTCTATATCGTTAGCAACTGTCCATAATGCACCAGCACCAAGTGTTTCTAATTCTTTGTAATAAGCTTCAAGCTCAGGTGTATCTTGAACTCTTGCTCTTCCTATTTGATCGTCTGAAAATTTATCTTCCATTTTATAAATTTTTTATTGCATAAATGCTTTTAAAATATTCTCTCTATAGTCTTTATCTTTTTCATTTAACTCAAGAATTTTATTAGTTAAATCTATATTGATATAAAATTCAGAATATAATTTTTTTTCATCTGAATCATCATAGAAAACTTTAAATTTAAATTTACCTTTTTCTAATTTCGCAACATAATTATTTAAAGGAAAAACTGTGTATAATAATTTTTGATTAGTAAATTTTTGAATGCTTTGAATTCCATACAATGAAGAAATTGCATATATAAAATTATCACTTTCTTCCCCAATTCCAACAATTGATAATCCTTCTTGAACAAACCTTGTTTCATCAATTTTATCATTATTTATTCCAGGTTCAATACTGTCGATAATAAATAATCTAAAACCCACAACCAAATTTTTATACTTTGCTTTGCAAACAAATGTCCAAATATTATTTTCTATTTTACTACTTTCAACAATATCAAAAACCAAATCTTTCCAACTATCTTCTTCAATTTGATTTGAAGTTATATTTCTCAATTTTTCATTAGAATTACTTCTAAAAATATTTTTGAAAAAGCTCATTATATTATCTTTTATTAAACTCTTCGTGATTATCAATAAACGTAATTTTTCGAGTAGGAGCAATATTTACTCTTAAATCAAAAATATCAAATCTATTGTAATGTCCGAGAATGTCGTGCATTTGTTTCGGTTGGATGCATTTTTCCAAATCAATATCAGCGTAAACCATTCCTTCATCGTCAATTAAAGGTTCTCCAATTACTGCTCCATTTGGACCAATAAATCCTGAAAAAGCAGAATTTTTTCTAGTTAAAAGTTCATCAACATTTGGAACATCTTCTCGTAAAGCGTCTTTTATTTCTTGAGAAATTGTAGAACACGAAACTATGGTAAACAGTTTTCCTTCAAAAGAATGTGCAGCAGCACGAATTTTTATTGCTTCAGCCATATTATAATCTGGTGGTGCTACAGGAAGCGAAATATAATTTGCAATATGAATTAATTCGCCTTGAGAAAGTAACGTAAAACGTGCTAAAGTATTAGTGTTTTCACCACAAGCTAAAGTTCCAATTGGTCCAATTTCTGTATTATAAACTTTTAAAGATGAACCATCACCGCTTGTCCAAGTTAATTTTTCTGCCCAAGTCGGAACAAGTTTTCGGTGTTTACCAATTAAATTTCCGTTGTTATCGATTATTAAATTGGTATTGTAAATTTCACCATAAGAATCGCCGCGTTCATTGATTCCGATTACAATGTGTATGTTATTATCTTTTGCAGCTTGAAATAACGGTTTCATTACGAGATCTTCCGTCTTCACTGAAGATTTATACAATTGTTCGTACCATTTACTACCTTGAACTGGTGTCATAATCCAATTCCAATATGGATAACCAGCGATGAAAACCTCTGGAAATGCTATTAATTGCGCTCCGTTTTGACTGGCTTCTTTGATAAAAGATATAGCTTTATCAATCGTTTTTTCTACATTAAGAAAAACTGGTGATGTTTGAACTGCGGCGGCTTTGAATTTTGGAAAATTCATAATTTTATTTTGTTATAGAATGTTTAATATTTTTTACTAAATATGTATTTCCATCTGAATCTACTTCAAATATTTTTCCATAATATGTTGATTTATTTGATTTAGGCTTGTATTTAACTTGCCAAATTCTACAATTATTATTATTATTATGAAAATTTATGATTTTATCATTTCCATCAATAAGTGAATCAGTTTTTACTACATAGGAATTATGGTATAAAAAATCTAAAATTAAGGTGTCATTTTTAGTTGTGTTTTTAATATAAGGTGTATAAGTTATATCGTAAATAGTATTTGATTTTTTATTGATAAATTGTTTATTAAGAGCTATTAAATTTAAAAGTAAATTATTTTTTAAAACATTTTTATCACTTTCTATAATTGAATTTAGTTTGATATTTAATTTTTCATCTTTTGCAATTTTATTTATTTTAAAATTAATCAACTCATATTCAGAATATTTTTTAAACAGATTTATTTCATCAAGAAGATTATTCATCTTTTTAAAAGTTATTGTGTCATAAATATTTGGTAGTTCATAACTTCTTATTTTATGTCGAGCATTGTAAATATTAATTTCTTCTTGCAAGAAAAGGTTATTTTGTTTGATAACTTCTAGGTAATCATTTTCCTTGTTTTTACAACTTACAAGTAAAAGAGTTAATATGAATAATTGATGAAACTTCATAATTCATAATTCATAATTCATAATTCTACTCTTCATTTCCTCATTAAAAGCTTCTGCTTTGATGCTTTGTCTGTCTTCTTGGATTTTTACGTTTACCAAAGTGACTTCGCCTTCTAAAACGGTTTGTTTATTTTGATTAAAAAATTGAAATCCGCAAATTATTGAGGAGGTTTTTAGTTCTTTTACCCAAAGTTTTTTGGTTAAAGTTTCTCCAATTCGTGCAGCATTTTTGAATTGTACTTTCAAATCTACCGTTGGAATTCCATTGGTTTCGTGCATTTTGGAGAAAGGTCTTTCTAATGCTTCTTCAAACCAATCTTCTACTAAATCATTAAGCATTTCGAGAAAACGAGGATAGAACACTATTCCTGCATAGTCGATGTGTTTGAAACGGATTTTTTCTTGTTTTATGAAAGGTTGGTTCATTTGAATAACGATTGAAGATTAACGATTTTAGATTTTTGAGCAAATTAAAATTTCTCACTACTTGCTTTCCTCCAAAAGTACAAAAATTCTTTGGGAACTGTACTTTCAAATAACAAACAACCAGTTTCTAATTCGGGGAATATTTCGGCAAAGGTTTCTACTTTGTTTCTGTCGATTCTTGTGGTGATTACGTCACGAGTTACTTCGTCGGGATGCGATAATCCTGCTGATGCCATTAAATCCATTGCGCTTTTTACGGTTTCGTGTTGGAAACGTGCTACACGAACGCTTTTTTCTTCAGGAACTAAACCTTTCATTAAATCGGGATTTTGTGTTGCAACTCCTGTTGGACAAGTGTTGTTGTGGCATTCGAGCGCTTGAATACAACCCAAAGCAAACATCATTCCGCGAGCAGAATTACATAAATCGGCACCTAATGAAAGTGTACGAACAATATCAAAACCAGTTATAACTTTCCCAGAAGCAATGATTTTGATTTGATCTTTGATTCCGAAACCATTTAATGAATCGTAAACAAAAGCAATTGCATCTCGCAAAGGCATTCCAACGTGATCAGAATATTCTTGTGGTGCCGCACCAGTTCCGCCTTCGCCACCATCGACAGTGATGAAATCTAAATACGTCTTGGTTTCAACCATTGCTTTGCAAATCGATAAAAACTCCGATTTATTTCCGATGCAAATTTTGATTCCAATTGGTTTTCCTTCGGAACCTTTTCGTAATAATTTTACAAAATCCATTAATTCTAAAGGTGTTGTAAAAGCAGAGTGGGTTGGAGGTGACAAAATATCTTGACCTTTTGAAACCAAACGAATTGCTGCAATTTCATCCGTAACTTTTTCTTTTGGTAAGATTCCGCCATGACCAGGTTTTGCGCCTTGTGAAAACTTAATTTCAATCATTTTGACATTGTCTAAAGTAGCTCTTTTTACAAATTCATCGTAATTGAATTTTCCTTCATCGGTGCGGCAACTGAAATAACCTGTTCCGATATTCCACACGACATCACCACCTTGAAGATGATAAGGAGAAAGTCCACCTTCACCAGTATTATGATAAAATCCGCCTTGTTTTGCTCCGTTGTTCAGTGCTAAAATTGCGTTTTTGCTCAATGAACCAAAACTCATTGCGCTAATATTGAACATACTTGCATCATAAGGTTTAGTACATTGCGAAGAACCAATATGAACTTTAGGATTTTCATTTACTTTTGAAAATGGAATGGCGCGAATACTGTGATTAATCCATTCGTAGCCGTCTTCATAAACATCTAATTGCGTTCCAAAAGGCATAGAATCAGATTCTTTTTTGCTTCGTTGGTAAACAATACTTCTTTGCAAACGATTGAATGGTTTTCCTTCTAAATCGGTTTCTACAAAATATTGACGAATTTCTGGACCAAGCCCTTCTAATAAATAACGCATTCTTCCGAGTAAAGGAAAATTTTTACGAATGGTTTTTTTTGATTGATACATATCGTATAATCCCATTAAAATCAATGGAATAAATATCAATAGCATAAAACTAAATTTCCAATTGACGTAAATTAGAATTCCAGTTAAGGAAAGGATGGTGATGCTTATTATTAGGAATGCTTTTCTCATTGTTTTATAACTATGGACTATTTACTAATCACTTTTTACTACTATTTCAACTTAAATCGTTGAATTTTTCCTGTTTCTGTTTTGGGTAATGCTTCTATAAAATTAATTACTCTTGGATATTTATAAGGCGCAGCTACTTCTTTGAACCAATGCTGGATACGGTTTTTCATTGCATCTGTTGCTTTAGATTGATCATTTAGCACAATATGTGCACAAACTAACATTCCACGTTCCTCATCTGGCATTCCGACTACTGCACATTCTAGAATATCTTCGTGTGTTAAAAGTACGGATTCTACTTCAATTGCGGCAATATTGTAGCCAGAAGAAATAATCATATCATCGCCACGAGCTACAAACCAGAAATAGCCTTCTTCATCTTGACGGAAAATATCGCCAGTGATGTTCCAGCCGTTTTCAACATATTCTTTTTGTTTGTCTTCTCTGTTCAAATATTTGCAACCTGTAATTCCTCTAACGGCTAATCTTCCTGCTTCGTTTCTTGGCAATTCGTTTCCTTTTGCATCAATAATTTTGGCTTCATAACCTGTGATGGATAATCCTGTTGCTCCAGGTTTCATGTTTTCTTCATTAGATGAAATAAAAATATGTAGCATTTCTGTTGCTCCAATTCCGTCAATAATTTTCAATCCTGTTGCATCATACCAATCTTGCCAAACCTTTAATGGTAAGGTTTCGCCAGCAGAAACACATTTGCGTAAGCTAGAAATATCAAATTCTTTAACTTTAGTAGTAATAATACGCCAAGCTGTTGGTGCTGTGAAGCAAATGGTGATTTTATGATCTTGAATGGCTTTTAAAAGTAAATCAGGACTTGGTTTCTCGATTAAAAAAGTAGAAGCACCGAAATACATTGGAAATAAAACCAATCCGCCTAAACCAAAGGTAAAACCTAATGGCGGACTTCCTGTAAAAATATCATTTTGAGTTGGTTGCAACGAATATTGCGGAAAGCATTCGCAAATATTCAAAATATCTTTATGATAATGTGAAGTCATTTTGGGCAAACCTGTAGTTCCAGAAGTGAATCCAATTAAAGCCACCGAATCGGATTTTGAATGATAATTATCGAATGTTTTTGGCTTTGATTTCATCAATTCTTCTAATTGAGAATTTCCGTAAAAACAAATTTTCTTTAAAAGATTGGACTTTATCAAATGGATTTCTTCTTCTAATTCTTTATCACAAAATGCATGTGAAATTTCAGCACAATCTATAATTGTTGTCAATTCTTTAGAACGAAGTAGAGGCATAGTGGCAACTACAATTCCACCAGCTTTTAAAACTGCAAACCAACAAGCCACCATCATTGGATTATTAGCCGAACGAATCAATACACGATTACCTGATTTTAATCCTAAATCATCTACTAAAATATGGGCGATTTGATTGGCTTTTTCAAGTAAATCTTGATAAGTCCAAGTTTCTTCAAATGTTCTAATGCATATGTTATTACCTCGACCTTCTTTGATGTGATTGTCTAATAATTTTTCAACACAATTTAGCATCTCGGGATGCTGAAATTGCGGTAAATCAGTAAAAACATAATTAGGTTGCAAGTCTAAACTTGGTAGGTTTATGTGTGCAAAATTATCTTCGTAATGCTTCATAATTTTATATTTCTCGCAAAGACGCGAAGTCACAAAGTTTTGTCTTAATGCTACAAATCTTAATACTATTTCTTATTACTCTTCGGTTTCAAAGCTTTTTTCATTCCTTCGGTTTGTTTTCTTTCTGAAGCTTTTAATGGATATAAATGTGAAATTCCCATTTTGTATTGATTTGGAATGTCATTTGGCTGAAATTGTTCATAAGCTTGTGCGTTTCTCACAAAATTTGCATCCAATAATAATGGTCTTCCTAAAGCTACTAAATCGGCTCTTCCGTTTAAAATTATTGTATTTATTTGATCAATATCTTGAATGTAGCCTGCAGTAATCGTTGGAATATGAACTGTATTTCTTACCGCATCTGAAAAAGGTGTTTGCCACATTCTACCGGTTATTGGTTTCTGATTTGCAACAGTATTTCCTGTCGAAACATTGATAATATCTGCTCCAGCATTTTTAAAAGCAGTTGCAATTGTAATTACATCTTCTTCAGAAATTCCGTTTTCTGCCCAATCAGTTGCTGAAATTCGAACTGACATTGGTTTTTCTTTTGGGAAAACATTTCGCATTTCATTGAAAACTCGTAATGGAAATTTCAATCTGTTTTCGATGCTTCCGCCGAATTCATCAGTTCTGTTGTTAGTTAATGGCGATAGGAAAGAAGCTAATAAAAATCCGTGATGCACTTGTAATTCGATTAAATCAAATTCAGCTTTGTCTGAATTTATGGTTGCTTGAACGAATTGCGAAGTAACCAAATCCATGTCGTCCAAAGTCATTTCTTTTGGAACAATTCCACCTTCATTAAATGGAATTGCAGACGCGGAAAGTAATCCCCAACTTTCTCCAGAAAAACTGTCTTCCCA
Source organism: Flavobacterium koreense (assembly GCF_054776075.1). Classification (NCBI taxonomy): domain Bacteria; kingdom Pseudomonadati; phylum Bacteroidota; class Flavobacteriia; order Flavobacteriales; family Flavobacteriaceae; genus Flavobacterium; species Flavobacterium koreense. The sequence continues at coordinate 85,922 of NZ_BAAHCF010000034.1, forward strand.
AGGAATTTTAGAACAACCTTTTCGACCTGAATGTCCTAATTGAATTCCGATTTTAGTTTGCGTATTTTTATGAATAAAATCATTTATTCGTTTCCATTCAACTATTTGATTTTCATTGTAAATACCTGTACAACCTAAAGTAATGCGTCCGGTTCCTGAAACTGCTGTCATTTCCGTTAAAATCAATCCTAATCCACCAATGGCTCTTGAATTATAATGTTGAAAATGCCAATCGTTAACCAATCCGTTTTCTGCCGAATATTGTCCCATTGATGACATTGTAATTCGGTTTTGTAATTCTAGATCTCGAAGTTTAAAAGTTGAAAATGCAGCAGGAATAGGTTGTAGGTTTTGGGTTGTAGGTTCTAGGTTTTTGTTGAACTCTTCTAAAACTTTATCTGTAAATGATTTATCACGTAAACGCAAGTTTTCATAAGTTACTTTTTTAGCGCGTGTCATACACCCGAAAGCAAACTGATAAAAAGGATGTTGATTATGACGATTCATGTTTTCAAACCAATCTAACGATACTAAAGCAGCATACTGAATCATTTCTACAGTATTTCTTCGGGATTTATCATAATGTTGAAAAACTGCTTGTACATCGTTTGGATTAGCTATTAATGCATCAAACAAACCTATAGCAGAATCCATTGCTAATTTTGTTCCCGAACCAATAGAGTAGTGGGCTGTAGCTTTTGAATCACCAAGTAAAACTATATTCTTATAATACCAATTTTCATTAGTTACATGTGGAAATTGACGCCAATGCGATTTGTTAGAAATTAATTGATGACCATCGAGTTCTTCTTTAAAAATTTCAGCAATTTTGGTAATAGTATCTTCTTCGTTAGTAACTTCAAATTGGAATTTTTGCCAAGTCTCGTCTGAACATTCAAATATCCATGTACTCATTCCGGCTTCGTATTGATAGGAATGCGCTACGATTAAACCATGTTCAGTATTTCTGAAAAAATAAGTGAATGCGTCTAATGGTTTTGTTGAGCCCAACCACACAAATCGGTTTTGCTTTAATTCGATTTTGGTTCCAAATTCTGATGCAAATTTTGTTCGTATTTGACTTCCAATTCCATCAGAAGCGATTATAATATCTGCTTCTTCAAATTGACTTAAATCATCTACATTGTGTTCGAAATGCAAATTCACACCTTCTTCTATGCATCTTTGTTGTAATAATTGTAGTAACGTTTTTCTAGAACATCCGCAAAATCCATTTCCTGCTATGTTAACCGTTTGTCCGTCACGAGCAATTATAATATCATCCCAATAGGCAAATTTGCTACGAATGAGTTCATACGATTGCATGTCACGTTTTAGAAATTCTCCCAAAGTTTCATCAGAAAATACTACACCAAAGCCAAAACTGTCGTCCGATTTATTACGTTCGTAAATATCGATTTGGCAAAGAGGCATAGCTTTTTTGGTTAATATTGAAAAGTAAAGTCCGCCAGGACCACCACCAATTACTGCTATTTTCATATTTAAATGGAACGCGGATAAAACGGATGCTATGCAACGCTGATTTCCGCGGATTTTTTTATTTAACTTCTTTTAATTGAGAAAATTTCTCCAATTTTACTATAATTTGAACCTGCTAATCTTGAAACAGGGTTGTAATTTTCCATATTGATTTTGTAATTATCTAAGAGCACATTATCATCATAATGCATCATTACAATTTCACCAACAATCATAGTTGCTCCATTGTTTTCTGGATGAGGCATTGTAAAATTATGAATCATTTTGCACTCAAAAGAAATTTTAGATTCTTTAACTCTTTTAGGCTTTATTAGTTTGCAATCAATAGGAGTAAGACCGGCATGAATGAATTCATCTTCATTAGCTGGTAATTCTGCTGATGTCATATTCATGGCTTCAACAACATCTTCTGTAACCATGTTTAGAACGAATTCATTATTTTGAAGAATGTTGTTTAAAGTGTCTTTATTGTTTCCTTTGTTTTTAGCTGTCGAAAACATAATATGCTTTTCACCAACAATATTAAAATAGGAGAAAGGAGCAAGGTTGTTAATTCCTTTTTGGTCAATTGTTGCAATCCAACCAATAGGCCTTGGAATTATCGAACCTGTAATAAGTTTGTATAAGGATGATGAATCTAAATCTTTGGGATCAAATTGCATTTTGTTGTATTGTTTTTACAAATTAAATGAAATTAATAGGAATATTCTAAAATCGATTGGTAAAAATTATCAACTTTATTAATTTCACATTGAAAGCGTCGATTAAAACATTGAAAAAGTAATTTTTAGCTAAAAATTAGTATAAATGAAATAATTTCCTAATAAAATTGCATACTATATAATTTTATACTAAAAAAAATAGCAAAAATGTTTTTGTATATTTGCTAAATTAGTATATTTATGCAAAATTTATATATATGGAGATTTTAGCATGTCCAAAATGTCAAAGTGACAACATTGTAAAAAGTGGTGTAATCAAAGACAGACAAAGGTTTTTATGTAAAAAATGCAATTATTACTTTACCGTAAATAAACTCGGAAAAAAGATTGATAGTTACTATGTTACTAAGGCTTTACAACTTTATTTGGAAGGTTTAAGTTTTAGAGAAATAGAGCGAATTATCGGTGTTTCTCATGTAACTGTTAGTAATTGGGTTAAGGAATATAAAGTAACTAAGCCTAATCATACCGATTATCATCCTACTTATAAGATATATAACCACTTAGAATTGGTAGAATTTTTAAAAAATAAAGACCAATTAAATGGAGCAGGTATGATTATTACCGAACTTGGTGATAAATTTATGCTAATAAAATGGGAACGTTTCAAGGATTAACTATAGTATTTACATAAATATATATCATAATTTTTTTCATTAACAAAAATTTAGAATTTGGTCATGCAAAAATAAATTACTAACCAAATTTTAAACCTTATGAAAAAAATTATTTTGTTATCATTTGCAGCTTTCTCATTCATTGGAAATGCACAAACGACAACACCAGCAACACCTGCTGCATCAGCAGAAAAAGAATGGGATGTTAGCCTTTATGGTTTTGTTAGAACCGATTATATTTGGGATACTAGAAAATCAGCTCAAGTTAGAGAATACAATTTAAATCTTTATCCGTTAGATGAAGTTCTTGATGCAAATGGGGATGATTTGAACGGAGTTGGAGCTTCAAATTTTTTATCGGTAGTTTCTAGATTAGGAGTTAAAGTAAAAGGACCTAATGTATGGGGTGCAAAAATGTCAGGAACGCTTGAAGGTGATTTCTTTGGTAATACAGAAGCTTCTATTGGACTTTTAAGATTACGACATGCTTATGCTAATATGGAGTGGTCTAAAACGACACTTACTTTAGGACAAACTTGGTATCCAACATTTATTCCGGAAGTTTTTCCAGGTGTTGCAAACTTTAGTACAGGAATCATGTTTAATCCTTTTGGATGGGCATCACAAGTTAGATTAAAACAAAATCTTTCAAAAGAAATTTCATTTGCTTTGACAGCATATAAAGAAAGAGAGTTTACTACACAAACTGCTACAGGAGGAACACAAAATTCTGCTTCATTCAATTCTGCTTTGCCAACATTACACGGACAATTTCAATTTAAAAACAAAAATTGGATTGCTGGTTTAGGAGCTGAATACAAATCATTACAACCTTTAACGGAATCAGCAGGAAAAGCTTCAACAGAAAAAGTAAATAGTACTTCAGTTGTTGGATACTTCAAATATTCAAATGATAAATTTTCAATCAAAGCTTATGGTATTTCTGGTAAAGACATGTACAACTTAGTTATGTTAGGAGGGTTCAATGGTTACACTGCTGCAGGTCAGCAAGAAAAATATGAAGCAACTAAAACAACTTCTTTTTGGTTTGATTTAGCTAGTAACAACAAAAAAACTTCGCCTGGATTATTCTTTGGGTATACAAAAAACGATGGAGCTGATAAAAATGGACTTGCTGCTGGCGAAACTGTGAAATACTATATGAGAGGTATTTCAGGAACTAGAGTAGTTGATAATGTTTGGAGAGCTTCTGCAAGAGTAGATTTTAAACAAAATAAATTCAGAATAACACCAGAAGTTGAATACACAAAAGCTACTTGGGGAGATTTAAAATCAGATGCTAGTGGTGCAGCAGATTTAAACCAAAAAGAAGTAGGAAACTTTAGAGCAATGATTTCTTGTGCTTATACATTCTAAAACATAATCAACTAAAAACTATATAAATATGAGCGATAAAAAAACAACAGGTATTTGGAAAGTAATTTCCGCTTCCTCAATGGGAACAATGATTGAATGGTATGACTTTTACATCTTCGGTAGTTTGGCCGTAGTATTATCTACCAAATTCTTTCCAACTGATAATCCAACAGCTGCCTTCTTGTCAACTTTAGCAACATTTGCTGCTGGTTTCGTAGTACGTCCGTTTGGAGCACTTTTCTTCGGTAGATTAGGTGATTTAATTGGAAGAAAATATACGTTCATGGTAACGTTAATGTTAATGGGTGGAGCGACGTTTGTAATTGGATGTATTCCAAGTTATGAAACTATAGGTTTTGCTGCTCCAATTTTAGTACTAGTTCTTCGTTTACTTCAAGGTTTAGCACTTGGAGGTGAATATGGTGGAGCTGCAACTTATGTAGCAGAACACGCGCCAGCAGGAGAAAAAGGATATTGGACTTCATGGATTCAAACAACAGCAACTGTAGGTTTATTCATTTCGTTAATGGTTATTTTAATTACAAAAGCATCATTATCAAAAGAAGCATTTGACGAATGGGGTTGGAGAGTTCCATTTTGGGTTTCAATTTTAATGGTTTATGTATCCTACTTGATTCGTAAAAACATGCACGAATCTCCAGCTTTCGCTAAAACTAAAGCAGAAGGAAAAACTTCTACTAATCCTTTAAAAGAAAGTTTCGGAAATAAATTCAATTTAAAATTCGTTCTTCTTGCATTATTTGGAGCTACAATGGGACAAGGTGTTGTTTGGTACACTGGACAATTCTATGCAATGAATTTCTTGAAAACGGTTCAAAGTATTGATTCTTCACAAGTTGATATGCTTTTAGGTGTAGCATTAATTATGGGAACTCCATTCTTCGTCGTATTTGGATGGTTAAGTGATAAATGGGGTAGAAAATCGATTATGATGACAGGTATGTTATTAGCGATTTTATTATATCGTCCAATTTATAGAGCGATGTATAATTCAACAGATTTAACTCAGAAAACAGAAATTGTTGCCCAAACAAAAGTAGTTCCTTCAATTAAAGAAGTTGATGCTACAAAAATGGATTCAATTTATACTACAACAAAAGCTTACACTGATGGAACTACAGTTGAAGAAATCAAAACTATCCATTTTGAAGCAGGAAAAGTAATGGTTGACGACAAAGGAAAAGACAAAATTGAAACTAAAGTTACCAAAATGATTAATAGTAGTGATCGTTGGTTCTTAATCTTTATGGTCTTCATTCAAGTAATTTTTGTAACAATGGTTTATGGTCCAATTGCTGCATTCCTTGTAGAAATGTTCCCAGTTAAAATTAGATATACGTCGATGTCATTACCTTATCACGTTGGAAATGGTATCTTTGGAGGATTACTTCCTGCAATTTCAACTTACTTTGTAACGAATGCAAAAGAAGCAGGCGATGTAGAATTTTACCTTGAAGGATTATGGTATCCAATTGGTATTGCCGCAGTTTGTTTCGTTATCGGAATGATCTATATTGACAGAAAAATTAATACTCTTCACGACTAAAATATAAAACTATGAACGCATTAAAAAAATATTTAGGATTAGTTTGGATTGCTCTTGCTGCAGCAGTTGCTTACTTTTCAATTGGAATCTTTGGTTATAAATTAACCACAGGAAAACAAGACGATTTAGTTTTTGGAATTATTGTTTTCTTCATATTATTACCTATGATTGTTACCGGTTTAACCATTTTTGGTTGGTATGCAATCACCGATGAATACGAAGATTAAATAATTTTATTGGTTAGTCTCAGAAGCTCTTATTCACTTAAGGGCTTTTGAGCATTTTAAGAAGTTTATGAGTTTAAAAGTTTAATAAGTTTAAAAGTTTGTGTATTTTCGTAAGATATTGTTTTACATATAAAACTTTGTGACTTGGTGCCTTTGTGGCAAATAGTATGAAAAAAAGACATCAACAAAAATTAGTTATCGTTTCTATAGTCTTGTTAATAGGTTTTAATCTTCCTATTGCATTGCTATTTGATTCTGCACAAAATTTTCTTGGTTTTCCTGTAGTTTACATTTACTTTTTCTCTATTTGGTTGTTTTCAATATTGGTTTCACTTCTAATTGTAAAACGATACAATGAATAGTATAGCGCTTTTAGTAATTCTTTCTGGGTATTTGGCTGTACTTTTTTACATCGCTCATTGGGCTGAAAAAAAAGGTAATAGTAAATGGACGAATAATCCTTATGTTTATACTTTATCATTAGCAGTTTATTGTACCGCTTGGACCTATTACGGAAGTATTGGCGTTGCAGCCGAAAGTGGTTTGAGTTATCTTCCAATATATCTCGGACCAATAATCATCGCACCTTCATGGATATTAATTCTTCGAAAAATTATCCGAATTTCGAGAGTTAATAAAATTTCAAGTATAGCCGATTTTATTTCGCTCCGATATGGTAATAGTAGATTTCTTGGAGCAATTGTAACGATTATCTGTCTCACAGGAATCATTCCTTACATTTCATTACAACTTAAAGCTATTTCAGAAACTTTTCATGTAGTAACCAACACGCCAACAAGTAAATACATTTTTGATGACACTACAACACTTGTAGCAGTTGCATTAGCACTTTTTGCTTCCTATTACGGAACTCGATATGTCGATGCTTCCGAAAAACGAAAAGGAATTGTTACTGCTGTTGCAATGGAGAGTGTTTTAAAATTAGTATTCTTTGTAATCATTGGTGTTTATGTTACCTTTTTTGTCTTTGATGGTTTTGATGATATTTACCAAAAAGCAAGTTTATTAGAACATTTTAAAGAAAAAAATACCATTGGAGGTTTGCCTCAAGCAATCAATTGGTTTTTACTTTGCGTACTTTCTATGTTTGCTATTTTTCTTTTACCAAGGCAATTTCAGGTATCAGTAATTGAAAACAATCGCGAAAATCATATCAATACTGCCGTTTGGTTATTTCCATTGTATCTTTTATTGTTTAATATTTTTGTGTATCCAATTGCTTGGGGTGGAAATATTTTGTTTGATGGAAAAAATGTAAATTCAGATACTTATTCGTTGTTAATTCCGCAATTGTTTGATGAAAAGACATTAACTGTAATGGTATTTCTTGGTGGATTTTCTGCAGCAATTTCAATGATTGTTGTTTCATCTATCGGACTTTCAACCATGATTACCAATAACATTTTAATTCCTTACAACTTGTTAGGAAAACTAAAAAGTGAAGATTCCGTAAGTAGTAAAAGCATTTTAAATAGTAGAAAAATAGGAATCTTTTCATTAATCATCTTGTCCTATTTTATCTATAGATTTTTCGGATTAGATTATAATTTAGTTTCTATCGGATTGGTTGCGTTTGTTATTATTTCGCAATTAGCACCAGCTTTTTTCGGAGCTTTATTTTGGAGAAGAGGTTCGCGATTAGGAGCTGTATACAGTATTTTGGTAGGTTTTGCTATTTGCATTTATACCTTACTAATTCCTTACGCCATTGGAATTTCGAATAGTTCAAGTAATTTTATTTCTGAAGGTTTTATGGGATTTCATTTGCTAAAACCATTTCAACTTTTTGGATTGGATTATTTACAACCAGTGCCACATGCGTTATTTTGGAGTTTGTTGTTTAATTCGGTTACATATTTCGCAGTTTCTGTAAGTTTTAAAGGAAATTATCGTGAACGTAATTATGCCGAAATGTTTGTTGATATAAACAAATACATCACGAATCACGAAGACGCATTTATTTGGAAAGGAACGGCTTACAGAAATGATATTGAAAAAGTATTGATTCGTTTTCTTGGTGAAGAACGTACTAAACGTGCCATGAATATTTTCAATGTAAAATATAATGTTGATAAAAATATTGAACTTGCTGATGCCAGATTAATCAAATTTGCCGAAAATCTTCTTACAGGTCATATCGGAACGGCTTCGGCTAGAATATTGATTTCTAGTGTGGTAAAAGAAGAAAAAATCACCTTACCTGAAGTTTTAAAAATATTAGAAGAATCAAAAGAAAACATTATAATTAATAAAAAGTTGACTGAAACCTCTAACGAATTAAAAGAAATTACAGCCAAATTGCAGAATGCCAATGAATCGTTAATGATTAAAGACAAGCAAAAAGATGAGTTTTTAGATACGGTAACTCACGAACTTCGTACACCAATTACTGCAATTCGTGCTGCCAGTGAAATTTTGCATGATGATGACGAAATTCCTGAAGATTTGAAAAAACAATTTCTTCAAAATATCATTTCTGAATCAGATAGACTGAATCGTTTGATTGATAAAATTTTGGATTTAGAAAAGTTTGAAACTGGAAAACAGACCATCAATCCAAGTAAAAATAATTTGGTGGAAACTGTTGAAAAATCTATCGAACCCTTACAACAACTTATTAGAAATAAAAAAATTACAATTCATATTGAAAGTAAAGATAAAATCAATGCTTACTACGATGAAGATAGAATTGTACAAGTTGTAACTAATTTATTATCAAATGCTATTAAATTTTGTCCAGATAGCGAAGGATTAATTACGATTCAAATTATTGAAAAAGATAATTTTATTCATACTTTCGTACATGATAACGGAAAAGGGATAAACCCTAATGATTTTGAAGCCATATTTGAAAAATTCTATCAATCTACCAATCAAAATATTAAAAAACCTGTTGGTAGCGGATTAGGATTAGCTATTTGCAAACAAATAATTGACCATCACAAAGGTAAAATTTGGGCACAACCAAGTATAAAAGGTGCTTGTATCGTGTTTACTTTGCCGAAAAATAAGAATATAGAATTATAAAAATGAAAAAGATTTTAATAGTCGACGACGAACCTAACATAGTAATGTCACTTGAATATACTTTCAAAAAAAATAATTTTGAAGTATTTATAGCACGTGATGGACAAGAAGCTTTGGATATTGTGAAAACCAATTATCCAGATATGATAATCCTTGACGTTATGATGCCTATGGTTGACGGTTATGCTACCATTGAGCAAATTAGAAAAGATGACAACTTAAAACACACCAAAGTAATTTTTCTTTCTGCTAAAAATAAAGAAAGTGACATTGAAAAAGGAATGGCTCTTGGTGCTGATGCCTACCTAACAAAACCATTTTCAATTAAAAAAGTGGTAGATCAAGTGATGGAGTTACTTTCTAAATAATAGCGTTTTTTATTCTACTCTAAATAAATTGTTTGTAAAAAAAATGTAAATCTTTATTAAATACGTTTTTAATAAACCAAAAACTAAATACTTTTGGGATATGAAACAAAAGCATATTTATACATTATTTTTATTAGTCTTAGCCATTTTTATAATTCCGTTTAGTTGTTCTCATCTAACAGAATCTGCAATAGATGATCCAAAAAATGAAATACTATTAAGAAAAATAGGGCATGAGGTTTTGATTAGTTCCAATGATAAAACTTCCAAAGTACTACCTATAAAAGTAATTTCAAAAAATGAATTTCAAATTAGCTTTGAAAATAAGTTTGCTTTTGCTCCAGATTCTCTTATAAACATTGTTAAAAATAACATTTCAAAAAGTACTTTTCCAAAAGAATATTCTGTCTCAGTTCAGAAATGTTCCAACGAAGCTATAGTTTATGGTTTTCATATTGATGCTGATTCAAGTAAAAATGTTATTGCATGCGTTGGAAGAAGAATGCCACTTGATTGTTATGTTATAACTTTAAAATTTGTTTCAAAAACCAATATTTTATTTACTAAATATTCCTTTTTTGTTATTTTGTTTTTAGCAGTTTCACTTTTCTTTTTGATAAGATTTAGAAATACAAAAAGTAAAAAAGAAACTATTATTGCTGACGATGAAACCAATATAACAATAGGAAAATATAGTTTTTACTTCCAAAAAAATCAACTTCAATTTGAAAACGAACAAATTTCATTGACTCCCAAAGAATCTAAATTATTGCATATTCTCTCATTATCGCCCAATGAAATTATTGATAGAAACACTTTGCAAAAGGAAATTTGGGAAAACGAAGGTGTAATAGTTACTAGAAGTTTAGATATGTTTATTTCAAAACTTAGAAAAAAATTAGATAAAGATTCCTCAATAAATATCGTAAACATTCATGGTGTTGGTTATAAATTAGAAATTAAGAATTAATTTTTAGTTTGAATAGAGGATTACGCAAACGATTTCGTATATACCTATTTAGCAAGAATATTTTAACTCGTATTGATTAATTATTTACATTTACTTATGTAATTAAAACAACCGCAAACCAATCAATACTAATGAATTACCAAGAATTTTACAACCAAAGTATTCAATCTCCTGAAGCATTTTGGAAAGAGCAAGCAGACCAAATCGAGTGGTATACAAAACCATCTACCATTTTATCAAAAGATGAAAACGATTATCCATTATGGTTTAAAGATGGAGAGTTAAATATGTGTTATTTAGCTTTAGATAAGCACATTCAAGATGGTTTCGGAGATCAAACGGCAATCATCTACGATTCGCCAGTAACTCAAAATGTAAAGCGATATACTTATAACGAAGTCAAATCGGAAGTAGCTAAACTAGCTGGCGGTATGATTTCTTTAGGATTGAAAAAAGGTGACACGGCTGTAATTTACATGCCAATGATTCCTCAAGCAGCTTTTGCCATGTTGGCTTGCGCTAGAATAGGAGTAACGCATTCTGTGGTTTTTGGAGGTTTTGCACCACACGAATTAGCCATAAGAATCGACGATTGCAAACCAAGATTAATAATCACAGCCTCTTCAGGAATTGAAATAGACCGATTGATTGCTTACAAACCTTTAGTGGACGAAGCCATAGAATTAGCAGAACACAAACCAAAAAAAGTCATCGTTTTCAATAGAAAATTAGGCGCAAGAATTCCTTTCAAAAAGTATGATGTTGATTATGATGCACTAGTTTATGGCTCAGAAGAAGCTCCTTGTGTTCCTGTAAATGCAACACATCCATTGTACGTTTTATATACTTCTGGAACTACAGGAAAACCAAAAGGAATTGTCAGAGATACTGGAGGTTATGCTACGGCACTTAAATTTTCAATGCAATACATTTATGGAGCCAAACAAGACGAAGTTTTTTGGGCTGCATCCGATGTGGGTTGGGTAGTTGGACACAGTTATATCGTTTACGGACCATTGATTAATAGAAATACAACAGTAATATTTGAAGGAAAACCTATTAGAACTCCAGATGCAAGTACATTTTGGAGAGTGATTGCTGAACATAAAGTTAGTATTATGTTTACTGCTCCAACAGCCATTCGTGCCATCAAGAAAGAAGATCCAAATGGTGAATTTATCAAACAATATGATTTGTCTTGCTTGCGAACCCAATTCTTAGCAGGTGAACGTTGCGATGTAGCCACTTTAGAATGGTATCGCGAACACATTCCAGTTCCTGCAATTGATCATTGGTGGCAAACAGAATCAGGTTGGCCAATGATTGCAAACATGATGGGAGTTGAATATTTACCAATAAAACCAGGTTCTGCAGGAAAAGCCGTTACAGGTTACGACATCAGAATATTTGGTGAAAACGGACAAGAATTAGGCCCAAATGAAGAAGGTTATGTAGTTATCAAATTACCATTGCCACCAGGAACCATGTTGGATTTATGGAAAGATAACGAGCGTTTCAAAGCAGGTTATTTGAATAAATTTCCAGGTTATTATTTCTCAGGCGATGGAGGATTTAAAGACGATGAAAATTATATTTTCATTACAGGTAGAGTAGATGACGTTATCAATGTAGCAGGACACAGATTATCAACAGCCGAAATGGAAGAAATAGTTTCCTCACATCATTCGGTTGCAGAATGCGCCGTTATTGGAATTAATGACGAATTGAAAGGTCAAGTTCCATTAGCATTAGTTGTAAATAAATCAGGTGAAGATATTGAGCATTTCCAATTGCAACACGAAGTGGTTCATTTGGTTAGAGATCAAATTGGTGCCGTTGCATCATTACGAGATGTTGTAATTGTTCAACGATTACCTAAAACACGTTCTGGTAAAATCTTAAGAAAATTATTAAGAAGCATTGCTGATGGAGAAAACTTCCAAATTCCTTCAACTATTGACGATGAAGCTATCATTGACGAAGTAAGAGAAGAATTTGAAAAAGCTAAAATAGGTTCGTTTAGATAAATATCTAATGACATTAAATTTAAAGCAACTGTATAGATTACTATTTATATGGTTGCTTTTTTTATATTGCATAAAAATTGATGACTAATCAATTAGATTTATATTTTTAATGAATAAAATTAAATTTAGAAAATAAAAAGCATGACCGAAAAAGAACTTTTGAATCTTGTTGTAGAAAGAGATTATGAAGCTGTTGAAGTTGCATTAAAAAACGGTTTTGATGTAAATAAATTATTAAACAACGATACAACTGGTATTGAATGGGCATCTTACACAGACGATATTCAAATGATGGAAATCTTTTGGAAACATGGAGCCAAATCAGAAAACGAATACGTACAAGATTTTATAAAAGAATTTGAAAAAGGAAAAACCCATTTAGATTTTCAAGAAGTGGAGGAAAATAAAGAAGATTATCTAAATCTTACTGAAAATTTTTCAATTACTAAATTTGAATTTTTAGAAGGAAGTATTCAAGAATTTGAAGATAATTTTTTCACAATATTTCTTCCAATTTCTAAATTCGTTCTTGATGATGAAATTATTGAAACTTCAATAAGATTAGACGGAATTCAATTGAAAGAATCATTAAGTTCATGTATTGGAAAAACTATCAAATTTCCAATAAATCCTGTTGAAGGATATATTGATGGTTCTATTTATTTGAGAAATTGTCACAATCCTGTTGATGTTACTGAAATAAATTTTCTCAAACTAGAAAGCCAAAAACTAACATTAGAAATGAAAATGAATTTTGATTTTGAATATGAAAGTATCGGTTTTAACAACGAACTATCAATAAAAGAATTTCATTTAGAAATCTATTAAACTATAAATTATGCTCAATTTTTTTAAAAAGAAAAACAACGAAAGTTGGGAATCCATAAAAGCATCAGGCAAAGCGTTTCCAAAAACTAAAATTTCTATCGTTTCTTTTACAGGTGAAGATGACGAACATTATACAGCTTGGATAAACATTGGATATAAAAACTATCCTTACAAAGAATATTGTCCAATTTTAGGACTTTTGAATGTAGATTATGAAGATATGAATGGAAACGATATTGGTGAAATACAAGAATATTTTGATAAAGAATTAAACAAAGCTTGTGTTTGTCATTTGATTTCAAGAGTTCCTGTTGAAGGAGGTATCGAAATTTTGTTTTACATAGAAGATTTAGATAAAATCAATGACAAACTTGAAGAAATATATGCTAGTGAAGATTTATTAGTTGATTTTGGTTGCAGTTTACGAACAGACGCTGATTGGGAAACTATTGAAGATATGATGGAACAATATTCAAGTTGATCGATTTTATATATTTTAAAGCCAACAATTAATTTGTTGGTTTTTTTTAAATATAAATTTAATTGTAGTAACTAGTTAACTTTTAGAAATAAATAAATCCATCTTCATCTTAAAATCCTTTTAAATCAGAGGTATCATTATTTAGCTATAGTAATTTAGCAAGAAAATTCTTTTCTACATTTATTTTATCGTTACATTTACATTAACAAACGAATAAAAAATAGAATAATAATGAGTTACTATACAATAGACAATTTAGAGCATTACTTTAAAATGTATAAGAAATCAGTTCGTGAACCAAGAAAATTTTGGGACAGAGTAGCTGATGAAAACTTTACGTGGTACCAAAAATGGGAAAAAGTAATGGAATTTGATTTTCAAGAAGCCAAATTCAAGTGGTTTTTGGATGCCAAAGTAAATATTACTAAAAACTGTATTGATAGACATTTGGCAAAAAGAGGCGATAAAACGGCTATCATTTTTGAACCGAATGATCCTAGCGAAGCAGCACAACATATTTCTTACAACGAATTATACGCAAGAGTTTCCAAAATGGCGAATGTTCTTCGTGAGCAAGGAATTAAAAAAGGCGACCGCGTTTGTATTTATCTTCCAATGATTCCTGAATTGGCCGTTTCAATTTTGGCTTGTGCTCGAATTGGTGCTATCCATTCAGTGGTTTTTGCAGGATTTTCATCTTCTGCTGTTTCGGCACGTATTAATGATTCTGAATGTAAAATGGTCATTACATCAGACGGAAGTTACCGCGGAAATAAAGCCATCGACCTAAAAGGAATTGTAGATGAAGCTTTAGAAAAATCACCTTGCGTTGAAAAAGTTTTGGTTGTAAAAAGAACCAATTCGGAAGTAAAAATGAAAGAAGGTCGTGATATTTGGTTGCAACCATTAATGGACGCAGCGATTCCTAATTGTGTAGCCGAAATTATGGACGCAGAAGATCCATTATTCATTCTTTATACTTCTGGTTCAACTGGAAAACCTAAAGGAATGGTTCATACAACAGCAGGTTATATGGTGCAAACTGCCTATTCATTTAAAAATGTATTCAATTACCAAGAAAATGACATTTATTGGTGTACTGCCGATATTGGTTGGATAACTGGACATTCTTATATTCTTTACGGACCACTTTTAAATGGTGCCACAACCGTAATTTTTGAAGGAGTTCCATCGTATCCAGACTTTAGCCGTTTTTGGGAAGTAATTGAAAAACATAAAGTCAATCAATTCTACACTGCGCCAACGGCTATTCGTGCTTTGGCAAAAGAAAGTTTAGATTATGTACAAAGATTTCCATTAAGTTCCTTAAAAGTTATTGGTTCGGTAGGTGAACCTATCAATGAAGAAGCTTGGCACTGGTACAATGACCACGTAGGAGGAAAGCGTTGTCCGCTAGTAGACACATGGTGGCAAACAGAAACTGGTAGTATAATGATTTCGCCAATTCCGTTTGTAACACCAACAAAACCAACGTATGCGTCTTTACCATTACCAGGAATTCAACCCGTTTTAATGGACGAATTGCGCAACGAAATTGAAGGCAATCAAGTAACAGGAAGTTTGTGTATCAAATTTCCATGGCCATCAATGGCTAGAACGATTTGGGGTGACCATCAACGTTATAAAGAAACGTATTTCACTGCTTTCCCAGGAAAATATTTTACAGGTGATGGAGCATTACGTGATGAAGTAGGTTATTACAGAATTACCGGTAGAGTAGATGATGTTATCATTGTTTCAGGACACAATTTAGGAACGGCTCCAATTGAAGATGCTATAAACGAACACCCAGCTGTGGCAGAAAGTGCTATCGTTGGTTTCCCACATGATATCAAAGGAAATGCACTTTACGGATTTGTAATCTTGAAAGAAACTGGTGAAAGTCGTGATAGAGCTAATCTTGCTAAAGAGATTAATCAATTGATTTCTGATCAAATTGGACCAATTGCTAAATTAGATAAAATACAGTTTGTGAGTGGTTTACCAAAAACACGTTCTGGAAAAATCATGCGTAGAATTTTAAGAAAAATTGCAGAAGGTGACTTCTCAAACTTCGGAGATATCTCAACCTTATTAAACCCTGAGATTGTTGAAGAAATCAAAAACGGAAAATTATAGTTTATTTTAGTTTATTTAGTTAAAAACTGCTTTGGAAACGAAGCAGTTTTTTTATACTATATACTTACATTTTTCGTTTATCTTTAATTAATTTATTTCTATGAGATTTTCAATTACTTTATTATTTCTATTCATTTTGCAAATTGTTTTTTCACAACAACCAAACGATTGGGGTGCATTCAAACAAGTAATTGATGCCAAACCTTATGCTGGTAAGAAATTCAAATTGGAAGCTGTTGTCAAAACACAAATGATTGACAAAACATCAGAAGCTGAAATTTGGTTTCGAGTGGAGAAAACAAACAAAAAAATGGGTTTCTATTTTGATACTCGAGAAACGCCAGTAACTCAAAATGAATGGACACCAGTTACGATTGAAGGATTGATTGATAAAGATGCCGAATTTTTATCTTTTGGCGGATTGTATTACCGACAAGGGATTTTCTTTTTTGATGATTTTAAATTTCTAATCGAAATCAATAATGATATTTACGAAGAAATTGAAGTGAAAAATGGCGGTTTTGAAGCCGAAACACATTTATCCAATTGGATGTATTTTAGAGATCAAAAAGGATTTACACTTTCAGTAACTTCTGAAACAGCTCATTTTGGAAAAAACGCATGTAAAGTTGATGGTTCGCAATTCAAAAACGAAAATACTATTGGAAATAATGAACTCGTTGGAAAATACATTGAAGTAAATAACGTTAAATTATATTATGAAGAATACGGAAAAGGCGAGCCATTATTGCTGCTTCACGGCAATTCAGAATCGATAGAATCTTTTGATTTACAAGTTAAGGAGTTTGCCAAAAAGTATCGTGTAATTGCTGTCGATACAAGAGGTCAAGGAAAATCTTCAGAAGATGGAAAATTGTACACCTACGATTTATTTGCTGAAGATATGAATTTGTTTATGGATGCCTTAAAAATCAAATCGGCATACATCGTTGGTTGGAGTGATGGCGGAAATACAGGATTGATACTGGCTATGAAGTATCCAAAAAAAGTTAAAAAACTTGTTGCAATGGGAGCAAACCTATTTATTGATAATTCAGTTGTTGAAAGCTGGATTTTTAATGAATTAAATAATCAACTAACAAATTTAAGCACTGATAATTCATACGAAGCACAAAATAGAACGCGATTGATAAATTTACTTCTTACCGAACCCAAACATTCTTTTGAAGAACTAAAAGCAATAAATTGTCCAGTATTAATAATGGCTGGAGAAAATGATGTTATCAAAGAAAATCACACTAAAGAAATAGCTAAAAACATAAAAAGAGCAACTTTAATGATTGTTCCCAATGAAACACATTATTATCCTAAAGATAATTCAAGTGATTTTAATTCTAAAGTTTTAGAATTTTTAGATTAAAATCATTTTATCAAAATCAACTTTCGAATAGCAACCAAATGGCTAAACAAAACTAAGGGAACTATAAACGTTGGTAACCAACAAAAAGGAAAATATAGAATGGCAATATTTGGTTGTTCAAAAGCTATTTTTTGAATTGGTGAAGGTGCGGAAAGCATTGCTGTTACTACAATATTCAACAAAAGCCCTAAACTAATGATGTTCCAAATTAACACTAAATTTAGGTTTAAAAGTTTCTTTTCGAAAGCAAAATAGGCTATGAATAGCGAAGAAATTCCTGCAAGAATGTCAAAATTTGTTCCTTCAAATGTCATGATTTGCGGAATTGTCTTGTTTAGAAACAACCAACACAAAACAAGTTCAACAGGAATTCGAACAACATGCAAATAAGTCAGATTTTTGAGAGGTAAATTATCAATAAATTGTCTTCCTTTTGAAGTTGAAAAAACTACGATAATAGTGCAAATTATTGGTAAAACCCCAAACAAAATTATCTTTGGAGGAAAAGCTTCGGTATTGGTATTATAAACACTATTCCAACATAAAATCGCTTGAATTACTAACCAAACAATACTAACAATAGCTATATAGTTGGCAGATTTTCTAGTCTTTTCGGAAGTTGAGTTTTTAATGGTCCAAACCAATAGGAGCAAAGTGGCAATTGTCGTACAACCAAAAAGTAATGAAATATAAAGAGGTAAATTATCTATCATTTTGGTTTGTGTTTTAATAGATTATTTCTCCTCAACTTTTATCATAATACTTCCGCAAATAATGTCATGCAACGTTCTGCTTTTTGGACTTGTAAAAACAGTAATAAACGACAACCAACCCAATATGATTTTGAAAAAAAATCTAATTATTGATTGAAAAATATTGATTCTTTCGTTTTCATTAGATACTTTTCTAACTCTGATATTCATTTTATGATTTCCTATAGTAGCACCAAAAGCTGTACAAATGGGCTCATACATTAATAACGAACCAAACAAAACTGCTCTAACCCAATTAGGAACATTTTCATAAGAATTGAGAATATCTGAGAAGAAATACATACAAACAATAAGAATCAAGGTATCAATAGTTGTTGATTTAATTCTATCTAATACGGTAGGATAATTTGTAGTCATTACTTCTTTGATTTACCAATATAATGCTTTGCCAAAACATAAACCGAAAACGCAAAAGTAACAAAGTAGACAGCCGAAAGCGCCGGTTTCTCAACTGTTAAGTTTTTAAAATCAATTTGCTTGAACAAAGCTACGCCAACAATTATAGCGACAATGGTTAAGGTAAATACTGGTGGGTTGTTTTTTTCCATGGGTTTAGATTATTTCGTCAGAGTGTCTTATGTTATTTTCCGCAATTTTGTTCATACAAATCAACGATGTGTTTAACACCATTTTTCTTTAATTCATCTTTGTTCAATAGTTCTGAAAATTGTGGACAAGTTTCATCAAAATATAATTTCAATGTCTTTTTTAAACTAGTGAAACAATTCATGCAAACACTTAAACCATCGCCACCAAATTCATCTAAATATAATGCATAATCTTCATTTTGTCTTTTGATGTAGTATATTCCGCCACCGCCAGATCTATTTGATGGCTCGTAAGCAACATAACCAGCATAAATAGATATTTTACCTTCAACAATTATTCTTGCCCAAATTTTTTTGTCACCAGGTTTAATTTTTTTAAGATTAAAAGAATTTTGTTCCGCTAATTTTAAAGTTACGTACTTAATGACATCATTTTTGTCATTTGTTATTTCAAAACCGCTAACTTCTTCAATGCCAATTTTTTCAATTTTACCTTTTTCCTCTTCCTTAAATTTAATTTTTGGATTATCATAATAATCAGGCAGTTCGAGGAAACCATTTTTTATTTTCCCATCATTAAAAGTAATTTTAGCTTTATAAAATTTAGCTGAAGCAAGTAAAGGCATTAATAAAAGCAATAATAAAGTCTTTTTCATTTGTTGAATTTTAGGTTTGGTTTTTAGTTTTTTTAAAATTTTAAAGTAGGAGTATTTTCGATTAAACACCGATAATCAAAACTACAAAACAAACTTTTAATTTAGCTTTAAATTGCAATTTATTATAAACTTCTGTTAGTTTTAATTATTTTAAAATTACCTGTTCTGCAATTGTTTTGAATTCATTCATATATTCAAAATTATCTGAATAATCTGTTCCTATGAATTGATAGATTCCTTTTGGAGTATATTTTATGAATTGATAAATTTGTTGTTTTCTTCCATTCAATTCTCCAAGTATTTCCACTTTTATTATTCTATTTTCTCCTTCACGATAGTCTTTTTCGGATAAAATTTCAATTTTAATACTTTTCTCTTTGTAGATGTTATTTTGATATTTATTAATTAATCTATCACTATAGGCTTTCAAATCAAAATCTTTTGAAATAGGGATTGTACTAATAATAAAATGGGTATTGCTATCTGCAATTTTTTCTCCTCCTAAAGTGTAAGTTCCGAGATTTAATGTAACTGAACTTAATTTGAAGTTTGATTTTTTTAAATCTATTGAATAATATAAATTATCCTCAGCATTAACTTTTAAATCTTTATTGTAATAGGAACTTAAAACTAAATCCATTATTTCTTTCCTTTCTTTGTCGTTGTTTGGATAAATTCCTGCAAGCATAACCGTAAATGATTTATCGCCAAACACGAGAAAAATTTGTTCCGTTTCACCTTGTGGAGCAATGCCAAAGTAAGCATTGTATTCGCCTAGTTTAAACTTCTTTTTTACTCTTATATTTCCTCCTTTATTATGTAATTCATCAATTTTATTTGATGTTTTCTCAATAAGTACATTACAATCTTGTCCAATATATTCAATTACTTGAAAGAAATTATTTTGGTTTTTTTGAAACCTTTTCAATTCATTGTAAAATGTGTACTTTTCTGATTTATCAATTAATACTTTTGTTCCAGGAACAGTTATTTTCTTTTCTAAATCTTTTATTTCAATCTTATCTGGAATACTTATGCTTTGAGAATTTGTTTCACAACTAAAAGTAAATAAGACTAAAAAAAGTAGAATATTTTTTTTCATTTGTTTTTTTTTAAGATTCTGATTATTATTTTTCTATTCCTAATTGTTTTCTAAAGTCTAAATTCAAGTTATACTGCTCTTCAATTGCAATCGCTTTTTTTGATGCTTTCTCGATATCTTTTCCTTCTTTTGCCCACAAATAAGGAAAGAAATTAAAAACTTCATCACAATTTAGTTTTGCAACATCTTCTTTCCAAGTGTTCCATCTGTAACCTTTGTAAAATTCTTCAAGATTGTTGTTGAAGCAAAAATTTAAAAATTCAGAATAGGTTATATCAAGTGGCTCAAATTCTAAACTATCTGGTGCAAAATAATAAATTTTGCCCAAGTCTTTTCCAAGTGCGCCACCATTTAATATAAAAAAACCACCAATTGCATCGTCTGCTACTAGTAGAAATGGTGCTTGTTGACCAAACTCTGTAAAACTTTTGCCAAGATTCCATTCAGGTAAACTTCGGTTTAATTTTGCATTTCCTGAGCCTAAAATTCTTATCCAACCATTGTCAATTAATATTCCGCCGGTTTCGTAAATGATTGAACCCATTGGCGAACGTGTTGTAACTTGAGTTTTATATAAAGCATCCTTTGCTTTTTCTTTATCAACGGACAAAATTTCAACTTTATTTTTTGCTGATTTTATCCATTCTGTTACGAATGGCCAACCCGAATCGGTTTCGTTTATTAGTTCTTCAATTGGTCGCATTTTTGTCTGTGAAAATGTTGTTTGTGAAAATAGTAGTAAAATTATAAATGCGAATTTCTTCATTTGTAGTTTTGGCTTTGAATAATCAATGTTTCCTGGCTAACCGCTCTTATGCAATTTCTTATAATTTACATTAATTCTGATTTTAACTCTTTTAGTTTAAAGTTTGTCTGGTATTCTGTTGATGCGCTAGCTGCAGTTTTGTTATTAATGTCTGCGTCTAACCAATATTCTCCACAAATTGAAATAGAATAGTCCGTTACTTTTTCATTTTCACTTGCTAGTCCTCTTGAGGTTTCTGAGGCATTATTAAAAGCAATTACATAATATTTACCAGTTTTGAATTTTGAAAGATAAGGTCTGCATAATATTCCATTATCGCCCCAAACAGTAACTTTTTTTCGAGTTTCTTTTCCTTTGTAGACTTCAATAATTTCAACTTCCATTGACATTGGCATTTTTTCTTTGTAAATATCTTTGAACGTTAAATATTTGGTAACTTTTACTAAAGCGACAAATTGAGTTTTTTTCGCAACCTTTAAAAATTCACCTTGTGAACCGCAATCGCACGCAAAGGTTATCTGTCCTATTGTCAAGCAGAAAAAAGCCAATATAAATTTCAGATGTTTCATATCATGCAATGTTTAAAAAGTGGAGTAACGTTTGCAGTTTTTTGTCTATTGCTGCTGTAATAACTGACCAAAACAAATCTACAAAATTTATCAGAAAAGTAGAGTAGAAGTCACCATCTTATTTTTCACGAAGTCAAAAATAGCACGAGCAAGCTCAACAATTACACAAACCGGTTTTTAGAAGAAGTTTTTTTTCTAAACCAATCAACAATAATGTAAAAAGGCAATAGTAAAGAGACGATTGAGTAAATCATTGTTCCCCAAAAGATTGAAAAATCAGGTGATGGGAAAGCTATTGTATTATAAATCAAAACTAAGTTCAGCAAAGAATAGACAATCAATATAGGGCTAAGAAATTTATAGGATTTAATTAAAAAAGTAACCCAAATTAGTACAAAGATAATATAGAATATAAATAAGTGTGAGTCTTGCCAAATGTATAGAAACTCCCAACATTCCTTTTCTGGTTTATTTTCGTATGGATTACATACTTCAAAAATTGGAATAATTAATATTGAAAGTAGTAAAAATGAAATAAGATATTTAATGTAAAATATATTTTTAAGCATGTAATATTTTTTTACAATGTCTGCTATAAGAAATTGGAGCTATGGCATTTTTATATTAGCAAATCCAATAAATTTTCTTTTTAAAATCAATTTCACTTGGTCCATCAGTACAACCGCCAATTTCGTCAAGTTCAGTATCTTTTTTTGTCTTTCCAATTATCCATTTACCACTTTTATGCTTCATAAGTATTCCCTCATCTAGAACATCTCCTTTTTTTACTTTTGAAAGATTTCCACTCAGAAAAATTACTTTTACTTTATCGCCATCGATTTCTACGCTACATTTTACTTTGGTTATCAAACTTGGCGATTCTGCATGACGAATTGTATATAAATAAATTCCTTTTTTTGGAATTTGACCATGAGCAAAACAAACTATTAGAAGAAATGCAAAAGTGAAGATAAAATTTTTCATATAATTCATAATTAGTTTTTTGGTTTAAAATTGACGAAACTTATTGCAGTTTATTTTTCAGCAAGTGTAATTGGAAGTCTATACAATGTCCTGACTATTTCACCATTCTTTTTACCAGGTTTCCATCTTGGACTTTTTTTTAAAAAACTAATTGTCTCTTCTGCAGTTCCATAACCAATATCTTGTATTACATTGATGTTAGTTATTGATCCATCTTTTTCTATTATAAATTCAACTATAATTTTTCCTTTTATTCCTTCTCCTGAAGGTACATTGAAATTCTTAGCTGTGAACTTATAAAATTTTTCCATACCTCCGACAAATTCAGGTTTTTCGTCAACTTCTGAACTATTATAGACTTTATCACTGTTTTCTTGTGAATAAATGTTAGAAGTGATTAATAAGAATACTAATAAGAAATATTTCATTTTTTGATTTTTTATATTTTTACAAACGTTCCAGAATATAGTATTCTATTGTTTTTTTTGTCTTCTAATTTAAAAGAACATTCATTGCCAACAATAGTAATAATTTCAAAGCAAATATCAATGTCTTTTAAAATTTTCTTTTCAAGTTCTGTTGGGTTTAAAGGTTCGGTAAGACCTAGTATTTTGAATAAATTATCATCTATCCAAACTATTTCTAACCTTTCCAGTTTATTGGCTAAAAATAGGTAAACACTTTCCTTTTCTATGTAAACCTCATAGTCTTTAAATCCCGATTTTTTACTTTTGGAATCTAATTTTACAAGATATTTTCCATCATTAAGTGCTTTATTTTGTGCAAATAATGAGCTGACACTAAAAAACAATAAGAACAAAACGATATGTAGCTTTTTCATGGTATTCAAATTATTTTATTCAAACTGTAAAGGCTTTTATAGCAGTTTATTTTATTGCAAATTGTTTCACCATCCAATGATTAGAATGGTTATTAATCAAATCAGCTTTTATATTCTCATCTTTTGAACTAATGAATTTATAGACTTTAAGAGGAACTGAATCTGGATATTCAGTTAATCCTTCATCAATTGTTTTAATGGCTTCTTCATTTTGACCACTTCCATCCAAAGCTTCAAATTTATAAATATAAATTATTGCAGGTATTTTATTGAAAATATTTTTAAACTCATATGCTAAGTCTGTCATCAATTCTACTTGAAATTTTGAATTTGGTCTTTTTCCCACTGCAGCTGTTTTACTTACATGATCTTGATATGCCATAAACATTAATAGTAAATGTCGATTTTTAGTTTTTTTACTTCGATACATCTTTTCAATTTTTTTCCCAGTATCTGGATTTAGATTACCCAAATCTGATTGTAAAGCTTGCATGTAGAATTCGTCTAATAAATCAAATACAGCTTTATCATTACTATCTATTTTTGTATCGCTTCGAAGTTGATTGATGCGAGCTTCATTAGCTTGGGAAAATGCATTAAATGTAAAAAAAAGAGTTATTAATGTTAGTAATTTCATATTCATGATTATGTGTTGAGAAATTGCATATAAAGTTTTGAAGTTTGCATTAGTGTTGATTTTCACTCACTGATCAAAACAAATCTACAAAATTTCTAAGAAAGATAGAGTAGTAGTAAACAGCTTATTTTTTGCTAAAAGCAATGAGCAAGTCTAAAAATGGAGTTTCCAGCTGTTGTATTTAAATTAAGTTGAAGAATCATTCCAACTTACCATTATCCATTTACCATCATGCTTTTCAAAGTAAATATCAGTCATAATTCCATTATCTATTCCACGAATTTCTATAGTTGCTTTGTTTTTATTTAACTTTATTTGCTGAGTATATTTGCTTAATTCACGCTTTGAAATAGAATCATGATATCGCAAATCCATTTTCTGGTATTCATTTTTTTCAATTTTCTTTTCAAACGATTCATAATCATCATTTAGTTCTTTGACTGTCAAAGGAAAATTTACTCGGCTTATTTGAAACAAAGAATCCCTACTAAATTTTTCGAGAAACACTTTAAAATCTTCATCAATTTTACTAAAGTTTTGTTTTTCATTTTTACAACTAATTAAAGTTGTAATCATAAATAGTGTAAAAAAGATGTTTTTCATTTTGTGCTATTTTGTTATTTAATTTTTTCAAAAGCTTCTCTGGTCATTACTGTTAGAGTTTCGTTTTTGCAATCCCATATCGAGACATACTTTTTTGACATAACAAGATGAGTTTTTATTTTTGCAAATTTCCCATATAACATTAGCGTACAAACGTCTGTTGAAGTTATCAAATCATCTAATACATGGCTATGAATTGAGGCTTCAATTTCTTTTTTATCGCCAAATTCGATAGGGATAAGACTATTATGTAATTTCTTTTGCTTTAATAACTTATTGTTTTTGTCAAAAGTGAGTAAATAATCATTTCCAAAAAGCATTACACCATTGTTTTTTGGGCCAGTTAAGACAAATACTTTTTTCTCTTTATTGATGATTATTGGAATCAGGTTGAGATTTGAGTTTTTGTATGTTTTGTATAAAGTGTCAGAATTAATGATTCTTAATGCTTCAGTTCTCATTTTGTATAAAACAAATTCATTTTCGGTTAGTTCTCTTTCAACTAAATTAGTTTTTGCTGTTTCAATTTTAAATGTAGCATCAAAGTCAATTGTCCCTAAAACTTTTGGATTTTCTCCTTTTGAGAAGAAAATGCAAGTTGATATTTCATTTTCGGTATAGGATAAATAGCCTCCAATTTTTTCTTTTTCACTATATTTTTCCATAAAAATGTCACTTCCATACCATGAAGCCATTTCAGATTTATATAACATCTTTCCTTCTTCAACAATTTTTGCTGTTTCCTTTTCAATTTTTGATTGTCCAAGACAATTAAATCCAAATAATGCAATAAAAAGATAGATAGTGATTTTCATAAATTTGTTTGTTATTAAGTTTTTTATGGTGTTTGCTAACGTGCCTCTTCATTTATTGAAACGGCTTTTAACAGATTGCTTATTTTTGTAAACTATTCTTGATTTCAATTACTTCTTTCAAATTAATATCTTTTTTTGTAATTTTTGAATGACAAGTAGGGCAGAGCATTAATAAATTTTCAAAATTATTATTTTCAGGATTTTCGTCTATGTGATGAATCTGGAAATGTTCAACATCTTCACTTGGACAAATTGGACATTTTGAATTTATTTCTTTTTGTAAAAGAGATTTTATTTTTTGAGGAATTGCAGGTCGTCTTTTTTTATTAATTAATTTTCTGCTTCTGTCAAACATAAATTTATTAAATTCTGGGCATTTTGAGAAATGTTCACACTTAATTACTCTCTTTTTATTAGATCTTCTGTAACTATCATAATCACCTTCAACACATGCTATATTTGGAAAAAGAGAATTACTATTGTCAAACAAATTTACTTCAGGACACATATCTGAAAAATAGAAATTATTGTTTCCGCCAACCCAAGTTGGAGCTTCGCCCTGTAATTCAATTTTATTCTTTTCAAAATCTGCGGATAAAGTCCCGTCTTTTTGAAGAGCTTTAATTACATCATTTTGAGGATCGTGTTTTTCGTAATTTGAATTGAAATATATTGTAAAAGCTCTTCTTGAACAAATATTTAGTATTGGGCATCGTAAAGGCAGATTATTAGCTTGGCTGATTTCAAAATATTTTTCTTTATCCATATCGTTTATTTTCGCATTTTTGAAGTGCTTGCTTCTAACGTTTCGGCTTCATGAAATGGTGATGAACCAAGACCAAACCTTCACAAATTTATCAAAACTTAAAATTAAAAACCTTTCCATTTCAAATAAATCCTGAGCCTCGGTATTTCTCAAAACGGCTGTTAGTGGAAGTGATTATTGATTTTGTTGAGAGTATTTGGATTTAAATTTAGTACTTTCTGATGGGTCTAGTTTTTTAATTTTTAAAACTTTTTCGTTATCTAATTTTAATTCATAGCACCAATCTACCTTATTTTCTAAATTGGTGTTCAACTTGTCTTTGTAAAAAACTGTTCCATAAAAGCATAAGACATCAGGAATTCGATAACTAGTTTTCCATTTTTCAATATTTCTTTTATTTGATTTTAAGATTACAATTTTTTCAAAGCCTTGTCCAATGCTTCCAATATCTTTTCTTGTAGTTGCATTTCCATCGGTTTCAAAATCTCCAATTTGTACACTGTAATCAAATTCAGCTCTAACATCTTGTGCAGGAACTTGACCTAAATTTTTGAGGGTTAATCTGATTTGTATAAATGAAGAAGAATCTATTGGTTCAATTAGTTCTGCATCAGTAACTTGTATAAAAGCCATCGATTGATTCCTTGAAATAGTTATAGCTTCACTAGAGTCTGAACAAGATTTAACACTAAATAATAAAGCAAAAACTGATAATACCAATCCCGCAATCTCTATTCCTTTTTGATCTATTATTTTATGAAGTGTTTTGTTCAATTCCAATATATATATTTTATTATAATTTTCAATTTTTTAGTTGCATTTCCACTAACTTTCCCATGCTAGAACTCGTGGCGGCTTGGGAACCGAGTTTTTTTTCACCAAGTAGAAGCGAAGTTAGGAAAAAGAAACGGACAATTTACCGAAAAACTAGCCATGAAGTTTTAGCATGTGTTGTGGGCAGAGTATTATTCCATTCCGTACTTTCGCATAAATAGGTTAACTCCTTCAAGCATTAAATTTATCCTACGCTTATCTTCAATTTCACTCCATTGTCCATGTGCTGCATGATTTCTGAGTCCAGCCCAAGATGTTATATCTTTAAAATCTTGCTTAGTAATTAATTCAGCTTCTCTTAGTGTTTTAGAATACGAATCTATACTTGGCTTGGATTGACCTATACTTAATCCTTTTTCTTCTATCCAATTTCTCAAAAACTCTTCTAAAGATGCGCCGATTAAAACAGTTGGAGCAGCTGGATGTACATCTTTAGAATTGATAAGTTTATTTGCTTGTTCTAAAAAATCTGAAACAACATCGATTTGTGCTTTCCTTTCTATTGATACTCCATCTGCCAATCCTTTTTCTAAGAATCTTATATAGGCATTCATTGTCGAGTTAACAACGTTGGTAATAAACGAATCGGTAGCAACTAAACTAATCTGAGAAATCTGTTTGTAAAATGCACTTTTTTCGCCGGCATAAATTCTTAAAAATTCTAAACTCTCAAACAACAATCCTCTATAATCATTCTTCACAGTTAAAATTTCTTTTGCTACCTTAATTAGTTCTTCTTCTGTCATAATTGTTTATTTACATTGCCCACAACTTTTGTATATGTACGACTCCATCATACATATACACCCAAAAACAGAACGCTATGTATGATAAATCTTCCCAAATATAACCAATTCCTACAAATAAAAACTACGTAAAAACACCTGTTTTTTCAAAAACCTATTACTTTTTTATAATCTTAACTATTTGTGTGGTGTAGTATTTTAAATATGGGTTTAGTCTCTAATTTCTAAATAGTTAATCTTTAAAAAACCAGTTTTGTAATTGATATTTATGGTGTCGTAGTTTTTTAGTAGATAAATTGATTTCAGGTTTTTCATTTTTCTTATAGCATCTATTTTCTCCAATTGGTCTTTAGAAAATAGTATTCCTTTTTTTTTGTCATAAAATAAAGGAGCATCCAAATCAACAAATTTTCTTATGGTATATGATTTTGCAATTGTTCCGTTATCGAATTTGGTATTAATATAAAGCAAAGCATTATCAATCCATATTTTTATAAAGAAGGCAAATAAAACTGCTATAAATAAACTATTCAATAAAAACGGTTTATTAAGTTTTCTTTTTTTGTAGGCATAAATTATTAGTGCAAATAGTAAAAGTAGAGCCAAAACGATGGTAAAAAACCATGAAGACTTTTTAAATTCAATTACTTGCCGATCATAATAATATAAATTCACATAAGGTCTTAAAACTAAAACATTGAGTAAAACAACTAGAGTAGTAATTAAATATGGTATAATTTGATAGTAGTTAATTTTCTTCATTGTTTAACTCCAAATAATTAATGTTTAAAAAACCTATTTTAAAATTGAGATATAATTAATAACAAATCAATTACTCCATATCACTAACCGAATTCACTATAAAAACTATTTGAAATTTTACAGCATCTTTTTTAGAATTGGGAAACTTCTCGTTGTTGATTCTTTTCTCAAATTCTTTCATTAGTTCCTCATCGATGTCATCTTTTACAGCATATCGCATTTCATTGGTGTCTTTTTTTAATTCAAATTGAACAAAAATTCTTCCAGATTTAGTAGAAGTTTTGAATAGCTCTTCAAAAATTAAGTTGGTTCTGTCTAGAATGAATTTAATATCTTCTAAGCTTGTATTTTCTTTGAGTTCTTCATCTGTATTCAACAACTTAATTTTTTCAATCCTAGTTTCTTTTTTTCCTTTTTCAGCTATAGTTTTTTCGGTTTTCACTCTTGGAGCTTCGTCTAACCACATCAATTTTAAATCTTTTTTTAGGATGTTTAAAATGTAATTATGCTCTTTAGTTTCAACAATCAGCAACGGCTCATCAATGTCAAACGATATGACTGACCAATAATAACGAAGTTCGTGCTCATTAGCTTTTCGTATTGTAAAATCTTGCGCTACTTCATTTTTAAACTCTTCCCAAATAATTTTGGTGTCTTCAACGTCCTGACTCATTTTGCCTTCGATAATTAAATTATCTACATGAAATTCAACTCTTCCTTTTTCAATGGCTTGAATTTTTTTATTGTCTTTGTAGCGTTTCCACAACTCTGGACCAATGATTAAAGTATTTTGCAATAATTTATTATTATCAGAATTTGATAAATTTTGTGTGATTAGTTTTTTGGCTTTTTCAACTACCTTAGGGTCGCAATAATTGTAAACAATTCCTTTTGGTATGGTAATAGTTTCTTTATCTTGAGCAAAAGAAAAGTTGATACAAAGAAGTAAAAGCAATAGGCCAGCTTGTTTCATAGCTTTAGGTTTAGATGAAAAATAATTTAATTCATTGAAACCAAATATAGATAAATAGTTTCAAAAAATCACAAGGTAGTTTTACTTGATTTTAAAATCACAATTTTCTATACTTAATAAAATACAAAAGCATCAATGCTAAATAGGGAAGAGTTGATAGAGCAATTTTGTAATTCAAAGCCATAACTCCAATAATGAAAAAGAAAAACACTAAAATACCTAAAAGAAGAACGGCTAAAGTGTTTAGTTTTCTATTAAAGTTGGGAATGACAGCTCCTAAAAGCAATACCATTTGAGTTAAAAATCCAATAAGAATTATAGGATGTGTGAAGTTGCTAATCCAACTTTCAGTTTTGGAGAAAATTTCTATTTCACCTTCAAAAATAAACATAGCATTGCTAGGAGGCCATTCTAAATAACAAAATTGAAAGGCAATGAGTAAAGCTAAATTTAAAAGGCGTTTCATTACTAAAAAGTAGTTTGTAGTAATCAAAGCTACAAAATAATTTTCAAAATTTACCTTCGTTTTGGTGTTTTCTACTTAACAGCAGTCATTGAAATTTCAACATTCACACCTTTAGGCAAACCAGCTACTTGAACGGTTTCTCTTGCTGGTGCTGTTTTCTCGTCGAAGTAACTTCCGTAAACGCTGTTTATTCTGGCGAAATCGTTCATGTCCATGATGAAAATCGTTGTTTTTACTACGTTTTCAAAAGTCATTTCAGCAGCTTCTAGAACGGCTTTCATGTTTTCCATTACTTGTTTGGTTTCGGTTTCGATATCGTCTAAAACCAATTCCATTGTTGCAGGATTCAAAGCAATTTGTCCAGAAGTATAAAGTGTATTGCCCACCAAAACAGCTTGATTGTAAGGTCCAATAGGAGCCGGAGCTTTATCTGTAATAATTATCTTCTTCATAAATCTAAAATCTAAAATCTAATATCTAAAATCTAATATCTAAAATTATCTCAACGTTTGATCTCTTTGTTGTTGTTTATCCCACTTAATGTCACTCAAGACACCAGCTTTGATTCCAATAAAGAATCCCCAATAGGAGTTTTGTCCAAAAGGCGACCAATTGAAACTCATGTTCCAACTCATTAAATCACGATTTAAACGTATCTGTGTAAAAGTTACACCTTTATTGGTGAAATCATATCCAGAGGAAACTCCGATACGCCATTTGGGTGTCAAATCAGTATTAGCAGAAACCATCAAGGAATGACTGGAGATTTTCTTTTCACCAATTATATTGGAGTAGGTGACCGAATAGGCTAAATTAACATCCCAGGGTATTTCGGCATTGTAGAAACCTTTAAAAGTGTCATCTTCGTCCTCTTTTGGTTCAAAGTCTTCGGGTGAATTTATTTCGGCATTGTCTCCAAATAAATCATCTTCACGACCACCATTTCTGGCACCTTGAATATTTTTCTTTTTATCGTCTTTAGAACTGGTTAAAGAGTAATTTATAGTCATATTAGCGCTGGTCATTCTAAAAAGTCCGCCACCATTTTCAATATTAAACGTATTGATTCTTTGATTTTCTGAACCAAGCGCATAAGGATCTAAAGTTGCAGCAAAGTTCACATTCATTTTTTGTTTGAACAATAAAGTTCCACCACTAATACGCATTGGTGACCAACGTAAAGAATCGGCTGCCATATCATAACTACCTGAGAAGGTTAAGTTATTCAATAAAATAATCTTCTTTGGTGCAGTTGCAGTAGAATCTTTATCTCTTACTTTGGCTTCAAATTTATTGTTGATGCTAAATCCAATATTGTTGGCAAATGTTTTACTTGGTGCACCAAAAGCACCATTTTCAAATCTTGTATAACTTGCCATTGTTCCGCTTGCATCTGTAGCATAAGTATCGTAATACTTTTCAAAACTTGGCAAATAACTATGAGAAATAGAAGGTGTAATAGTATGACGAATGGATTGAATTTTTGCAGTTTCTTTAAATTTGAAAGTACCATAAATTACAGTTCCAACAGAGTTTGAAAACGAGTAAGTTCTAAAAGCATCAAAACCATTTACATCTGTGGTAACTACTTTTCCAGTAGGTAAAAAAGGTGTGCTTGAAGTAACTTGAAAGTCTTTTTTAACGGTTTTTAAATACCAAGTTTCTTGATAATTTACTGAGGTTGATACACTAAAATGTTTGAATACTTTAAAGTTAGTACTCAACGGAATGGTGTGTTGCATTCCTGTTCTAGCTTGGTCAAACATTTCCTTTTTGAAAAATATTGTGTCCGTCGTTTGAAATTGGTTTTCAGCTCTAAGGTTGTATTGTAAATTGATGTTTTTGATAAACCCTTTTTTAATTCCATCTTTTGGTGCAAAAGGGAATATTCTGTCAACACTTGCTTGTAGCGTTGGCAAAGTCATACTAATCAGCTTTGTTTGAGTATTCTGAGAATGATTTGCCGTAACCGATAAGTTCACTTGCGGCACAGAATTGAATGTTCTCTGATAGGATATAGACGAATTCAAAGTATTATTTAACGAAGAACCAATATTTGCAATATTTATGGATTGTTGAAAATACTGACTACTTCCTAAATTAACAGAAGCCGAAAATCGAGAATTCGGATTCGATTTAGGGTCTTTCATATGCGACCATTGAATGTTGTAAACTCTACTTTTGGAATAATCGGGAAAACCTCTTTCGCTATTAATTTGGTTTTCAAAACGTACGTTTACATTTCCGTTAAAATTGTATTTACTGGCATAACTCGATTCAAACCGCAAGGCATAACTTCCGTTAGTGAAATAATCACCGAGAACGGTCAAATCATATTTATCGCTTAAAGCAAAATAATATCCACCGTTTTGTAAAGCATAACCACGAGTATTATTTTGACCAAAACTTGGCGGAATAATTCCAGAACGACTTTTTTCTGTAATAGGAAAGAAGGCAAAAGGTAACGCAATTGGTGTTGGCACATTGGCTATGTACATGTTTGTTAATCCGACCACTACTTTTTTACCTGGAACTAATTTGGCTTTTCTTGCAAAGAAATAGTATTCAGGGTCATCAAGATCTTTGGCAGTAGTGATTCGAGCGCCTTTCATAAAATAAACAGAATCGTTTTCTTTTTTAACAATATCTGTTTTGATGTTCATCTCTTGTTGAGAAGTTCTAGAATTCCAAATTAAGGCTTTCTTAGTTTTATAATTGAAACGAATAGAATCGGGTTCAACAATATTGGAACCTTGTTTAAATAAAGGAAGTTGGGTGTAGTTACCTGAGGAATCTTTTAATCTACCAGCATAAACTTCGTTCTTTTCGTAGTCAAAAACAATAATACCCGATTTTAATTCGTAGTCTAAGTAGTTTAATTCGGCACCATCGTAGAGTGTGATTATTTTTTTCTTTTGGTCAAACTTAGCATACTTTTTTGCACGATATTTTACCTTTCCTTCTAGCACCGATTTCATTTTTTTAACGGTATCGAGCTTTAAAGTGTCAATTTTTTTAATCGTAGGATTAGGTAATTCAGGTTCTGATTCTAACGGTTTTTCAGGCTTAGTTGCTTGATTTTTAGCAGGAAAAGATTTCTTGCTTTTAGGTAAATCTTGCGCAAATAAATTGGAACTTCCAATTGTTAGGAAATATGCTGATAAAACGATATAAAATAAGTTTGTACGCAAAGGTTTAAATGCTATTTTTGTAAAAATATGGCTTGATTTTTGAAGAGCCAAACTTACATATTATTTTTCGTCAAAAATAGATAAATAATAAATTTATAACCTTGCAGTTTTAATTAAAATTAACTTTTGTAACAATGATTAACACAAATAGAATCAAATATACCATTTCTTTAACATTATTGATGTGTTCCTTAATTGGTTTTTCGCAATCCAATAAATTTAAAGTAGCTTTAGATGCCGGACATGGAGACCATGATTTTGGTGCAGTATATAATGGTCATATCGAAAAGAACATCAACTTGGCCATAACTTTAAAAGTGGGAAAGATATTAGAAAAAAATTCTAGTATAGATGTTATATACACAAGAAAAACAGATGTTTTCATTGGATTAATTGAAAGAGCTGATATTGCTAACAAAGCAGATGCTAATATTTTCGTATCTATTCATTGTAATGCTAATAAAAATACTGTTGCAGATGGTACAGAAACTTATGTGATGGGTATGAATAAAAACGCATCTAATCTTGAAGCTGCAAAAAGAGAGAACTCTGTTATTACACTTGAAAAAGATTATAAGCAAAAATACCAAGGTTTTGATCCTAACAAACCAGAAACGATGCTTGGAATGACTATTATGCAAGAAGAATTTCTTGGAAATAGTATTGCTTTAGCTGGTAAAATTCAAGATAGATTTGTACAAGATTTAGGTAAGAAAAGTAGAGGAGGAGGCGTAAAGCAAGCTCCTTATATGGTTTTGCACAAAGCTTACATGCCAAGAGTTCTTATTGAAACAGGTTTTTTATCAAATCCGGTTGAAGGAAATGTTTTAGATTCTGAAGAAGGGCAACAAGATATTGCTGAAGCTATTGCTAAAGCTATCATCAGTTATAAAAAAGATTTCTTTGATGGTGGTGAAGCAGATGCAACTCCAGATATTAAACCATCTCAAAGAATTGAAGATAAACCAATAAAAACTACTCCAGAACCAAAGAAAGTGGATTCTGTTATTAAAAAAACGGAACCTAAAGTGGAATCAAAACCAACTGCAAAAGGAGTGGTGTTTAAAGTTCAAATATCGGCAAGTTCTAAGAAATTAGACAACACACCGAGTAATTTCAATGGATTGAAAAACATATCTAGTTCATACAATAATAGTATCTATAAATATATGTATGGTGAAACATCAAATTATGATGAAGCCAAAAAATTATTACAAGATGCCAAAAACAAAGGTTACGCATCAGCATTTATTATTGCTTTTAAAGATGGGAAAAGCGTAGATGTGAAAGATGTTATCAAATAATATACTATTTTTGTAACCTAAAAAAAACAACAATTTTGAAATTATCAAGAGAAATTAAAACCGCTATTTTAGTTATTGCCTCTATTTTATTATTTATTTGGGGTTATAGCTTTTTAAAAGGAAGAGACTTATTTACCAACTACAAAAATTTATATGTAGAATATGTAAATGTTGAAGGATTAACAGTTTCTTCTCCTGTTACTATCAACGGATTGGTTGTTGGAAAAGTAAATAGCATAGTTATCAATAATGAAACAGGAAAAATCAAAGTTGAAATGCAAATCAATTCTGATTTTCCAATTAAGAAAACTAGTGTTGCCGAAATTTATGCTCCAAGTCCAATTGGTGGAAAACAAATTTCTATTTCACCAACTAAAGAAGGTCAAGATGCTGTAGATGGCGATTTTCTAATTTCTTCAAGTAAACTTGGTTTGACAGATGAATTAGCAAAGCAAATAGAACCTCTAAAAGATAAAATCACCAAACTTCTTGATAATGCTAATGTAATGTTAGAAAATGTAAATCAAGTTTTGGATGCAAAATCTAAAGAGAATCTTAGAAATAGTTTGGCTAACTTAAACGAGACTTTAGCACAATTTAAAGGTGCTTCAAAAGAAGTAAATGAAATGTTAGCTCAAAACAAGTCTAAAATTA
The DNA here is from genome assembly GCF_054776075.1 of Flavobacterium koreense. Classification (NCBI taxonomy): domain Bacteria; kingdom Pseudomonadati; phylum Bacteroidota; class Flavobacteriia; order Flavobacteriales; family Flavobacteriaceae; genus Flavobacterium; species Flavobacterium koreense. The sequence goes on from NZ_BAAHCF010000034.1 coordinate 121,164, forward strand.
GTGGAACTATGTCGAATGTTGAAAAAGCTTCTGCAAATTTCTCTAAAGTTTCTGATTCTTTGGCTAAAGCAAATATTGGTCAAACGGTTAAGAATTTAGAAAAAACACTTGCTAATGTTGATAAAATGATGGGTGATATGCAAGCTGGTAAAGGAACAATGGGTAAATTGATGAAAGACGACGCGATGTATAATAATTTTACCAAAACTTCTAAAGAATTGGAGTTATTATTACAAGACTTAAGATTAAACCCAACACGCTATGTTAACGTTTCACTTTTCGGAAAGAAAAACAAACCTTACGTTGCGCCAATAAACGATACAATTAAATAGAATAAAACGACTATTATGGGAATTTTAGCCAATATATTTTTTGCACTATTATTAATTATAGGATTTGGATATTTTACAATTAATGTAAAGAAACTTATCCGAAACATTAAACTTGGACAAGATGTAAACCGTTCCGATAATTCATCTGAAAGATGGAAGAACATGGCAATGATTGCTCTTGGTCAATCAAAAATGGTAAAAAGACCTGTTGCAGGTTTTCTTCATATTATTGTATATGTAGGTTTTGTAATCATCAATATTGAATTATTAGAAATCATCATCGACGGACTTTTTAGTACGCATCGAGTTTTCAAATTCATGGGTGGTTTGTATGATGTGCTTATTGGTTCGTTCGAAATTCTTGCCTTTTTAGTACTTGTTGCTGTAATCATTTTTTGGATTAGAAGAAATGTTACTAAACTTAAGCGTTTTGCAAGTTCCGATTTGAATGGAAAGCCAAGAAATGATGCAAATTATATTTTATATTTTGAAGTTGTTCTAATGTCATTATTTCTATTAATGAACGCAGCTGATTTGCATCTTCAAAATCTTCCAGAAGTTTTTGGTCATTATGAAAAAGCAGGTTCGTTTCCAATTTCACAGTTTCTAACTCCAATTTTTGACGGAATGAGTACACAATTGGTATTCATGTTGGAAAGAACATTTTGGTGGTTACACATTATCGGAATTTTAATTTTCTTAAACTATTTATATTTCTCTAAGCATTTACATATTCTTTTAGCATTCCCAAATACGTATTTTGCGGATTTAAATGCTAAAGGAAAATTTGATAATTTAGAAAGTGTTACCAAAGAAGTAAAGTTAATGATGGATCCAAATGCCGATCCATTCGCAGCGCAACCTGTTGATGAGAATGCAGTTCCAAGTAAATTTGGTGCTTCAGATGTAATGGATTTGAATTGGGTACAATTATTAAACGCATACACATGTACCGAATGTGGACGTTGTACTTCAGCTTGTCCAGCTAATCAAACAGGTAAAAAACTGTCTCCACGTAAAATCATGATGGATACAAGAGATAGACTTGAAGAAGTTGGAAGAAATATTGATAAAAATAAAGGTGTTTTTGTTCCAGATAACGTATCGTTATTAAACAATTACATTACAGCAGAAGAATTATGGGCGTGTACTTCATGTAATGCGTGTGTTGAAGAATGTCCAGTTAATATTAGTCCGTTATCAATTATAATGGATATGCGTCGTTTCTTGGTTATGGAGCAAAGTGCTGCACCACAATCATTAAATGCAATGATGACCAATATTGAAAATAATGGTGCACCATGGCAATACAATCAAATGGATCGATTGAATTGGAAAGATGAACAATAATTAATTAAAATAAATGATAATTTTCCATGTTGTGAGGATTGGAAACTTGTCTATATGAATGTGAAATAATAAAATTAAAAAAAAAATGAAAGCGGAAGACATTGACAAAACCTTACAACCAGTTACTGAAAACGGACAACATTTAAGTCCAATTTTACCAGAAGGAGTTAAGAATTATTTAATCGACATTGACGGAACCATCTGTGATGATATTCCAAACGAAGAACCAGAGAGAATGTTAACCGCAGAGGTTTATCCAGATGCATTAGTAACATTAAATCGTTGGTATGATGAAGGTCACATTATCTTTTTCTTCACTTCTAGAACAGAAGCGCATAGAGAGTATACTGAGCGTTGGTTAAAACAACACGGTTTTAAATACCACGGAATGGTAATGGGAAAACCTCGTGGAGGAAATTACCATTGGATAGATAATCATTTAGTGAAAGCGACTCGTTACAGAGGAAAATTCACCGATTTAATAGAAAAAGAAGTAACCATCGAGGTTTTTGACGATGGACAACATGAGTAATATTAAATATAAGATTTTAGATATTAGATTTTCAAAATATATCTAATATCTAAAATCTAAAATCTAAAATTAAAAGATGTCAGAAGTATTGAACGTGCCAACAATGGCAGAGATGTTAGCTCAAGGCAAGCAACCAGAAGTATTATTTTGGGTAGGTTGCGCAGGAAGTTTTGACGATAGAGCAAAAAGAATAACCAAAGCATTTGTACGAATTTTAAATCGTGCTAATGTAGAATTTGCGGTTCTTGGAACAGAAGAAAGTTGTACAGGTGATCCTGCAAAACGTGCTGGAAACGAGTTCCTTTTTCAAATGCAAGCCATGATGAACATTGAGGTTCTAAATGCTTATGAAGCTAAGAAAATCGTAACAGCTTGTCCGCATTGCTTCAATACTTTAAAAAATGAATATCCAGAATTAGGTGGAAAATATGAAGTTATTCATCATACAGAATTTCTTAAATCATTACTAGATTCAGGCAGATTAACCATTGAAGGTGGACAATTTAAAGGTAAAAGAATTACTTTTCACGATCCATGTTATTTAGGAAGAGCTAACAATATCTATGAAGCACCAAGAGATTTAATTCAAAAATTGGATGCTGAATTGGTTGAAATGAAACGTTCTAAAGCCAACGGACTTTGTTGCGGTGCAGGTGGAGCACAAATGTTTAAAGATGCTGAAAAAGGAAACAAAGAAATCAACATCGAAAGAACAGAGGATGCTCTTGAAACTAAACCAGATATTATAGCTGCAGGTTGTCCATTTTGCAACACTATGATGACAGATGGTGTTAAAAACAAAGAAAAAGAAGCTGAAGTAAAAGTTCTTGATATTGCCGAATTAATAGCAAACGCTCAAGATTTATAGATTAAAAAAATGCGATACTCTTTGTTTTTTTATCTGTTGTTTTTTATTCCTTTTTTTTCAATAGCACAAAATGTTGTTGATTCTACTGCAATTGATTCAATTGATGTAAGAAGTAATAAAGAGCTAAAGTTTAATTACAAACAGCTTATTATTCCAACAGTTTTAATTGGATATGGAGTTATAGGATTGGAAAGCAATCAAATAAAATTGTTTAATAACAATATTAAACAAGAAGTAAGTGAACATATTGACGAAAAAATTTCGATTGATGATTTTTCTCAATATTTACCAGCAGTAAGTGCATTTGGATTAGAAGGTATAGGTATTAAAGGAAAAAATAGCATAAAGGATAAAGCTATTATTTTGACAACTTCGTATCTAATTATGGGATTAACTGTTAATAGTTTAAAAGCAACTGCTACTGTTGAAAGACCAGATGGTACCAGTTTAAATTCGTTTCCGTCAGGACATACAGCTACAGCTTTTATGGGTGCTGAATTATTATATCAAGAATACAAAGACGTCTCAATTTGGTATGGAGTTTCTGGTTATTTAGTTGCTGCAGGTACTGGCGCTTTTAGAATGTATAACAATAGGCATTGGTTAAGTGATGTTGTTGCAGGTGCAGGTATAGGAATTTTAAGTACTAAAGCTGCTTACTGGCTATTACCATCAATAAATAAATTATTTACAAATAATAAATCAAGTAAAAAAAATACTGTTTTTATCCCATATTATGATGGAAAAGCAACAGGTTTTGGATTAGTTTCTACTTTTTAAATAAAAAACACATGTATATTCCATTTGAAAATTTACCTCAAGAATCTAGAATTTGGATTTACCAATCCAGTAGAAAATTTTCTGATGAAGAAGTTGCTGAAATTGAAAAAGATTTGATGCAATTTATTGAAAATTGGTCAGCTCACGGAACTTCACTTGAAGCTTCCTTCACTATTAGATACAATCGATTTATAATTCTCTCAGTCAATCAAGAATTTCATCCTGCAACTGGATGTTCTATAGATTCATCGGTTGGATTTATTCAAAATTTAGAACAAAAATATAGTGTAGATTTATTAGATAAAATGAATGTTGCTTTTAAACAAGGCGAATTTATTACTTATAAAACACTTTTAGAATTTAAAAAACTAGCAAAAGATAAATCGGTTTCTGAAAACACAATAGTTTTCAATAATCTCGTTAATACTATTGAAGAACTCAATGAAGGTTGGGAAATTCCTGCAAGTGAAAGCTGGCACAGTAGATTCTTTTAATCTTTATCTCCTTTCATGAAAAATATAAGTAAGCTACTTTTATTGTTTGTAATAATAACTTTTGTAACCAACTGCGGACCTACAAAGGGAAAATCTTCTGTTGGTGTAATCAAAAAACCTGAGTTAGTAATTGAGGAAGATCTTTATATTCCAGTTCCAAAATCGGAACGTAAAAATTATTTCAAAGAAACTTCATTAGAAACAAAATGGGTTGATAGTATTTATACTCAAATGACTTTTGAAGAAAAAGTAGGACAATTGTTTATGGTTGCTGCTTATTCTAATAAGGATACGGTTCATTTCAATGCTGTCGAAAAGTTAGTTACTCAAAATAAAGTTGGTGGTTTAATCTTTTTTCAAGGCGGTCCTGTTCGACAAGCCAAATTGACTAATCGTTTTCAATCAAAATCAAAAGTGCCTTTGTTTATTGGGATTGACGCTGAATGGGGATTGAGTATGCGATTAGATTCCACTTACAAATATCCATGGAATACGACACTTGGAGCAATAAAAGATTTACGACTTATAGAAAAAGTGGGTAGGAATATGGCTCAAGAAGCCAAACGAATTGGAGCACATTTCAACTTTGTGCCAGTTTTAGATATTAATACCAATCCTAAAAATCCTATCATTGGACATCGTTCTTTTGGTGAAAACAAAGTAAATGTTACCGAGCACGCCATTGCTATTATGGAAGGAATTCAAAGTGAAGGTGTCTTTTGTACAGGAAAGCATTTTCCTGGACATGGTGATACTGCTTTAGATTCTCATTATGCTTTGCCATTAGTGAATTTTACAAAAGACCGATTAGAAAAAGTTGAATTGTATCCTTACAAGAGAATGTTTGATGAAGGATTAGTTTCTGTTATGGTAGCCCATTTGAACATTCCAAGTATTGAGCCACGAGATAATTTTCCGACTTCTGTTTCGTATAATGTTGTAACTAATTTGCTTCAAGAGGAATTGGGATTTGATGGTTTGATTTTTACCGATGCATTGAATATGAAAGCTGCGAGTAAGTTCATGAAACCCGGAGATATCGATTTAGAAGCTTTTATGGCTGGAAATGATATTTTACTTTTTGCAGAAAATGTTCCTTTGGCTTATCAAAAAATTTCTGAAGCCTATAATAATGGACTAATTACAGAAGAACGTTTAGCAAAATCGGTTAAAAAGATTTTGGCTCATAAATTCAAAATCGGTTTAAATCACTACAAACCAGTTGATGTAAAAAATATAGCATCTGATTTGAATACGACATTTAAAGATGCGCTACAATATCAACTTTTCGAGCATGCTACAACGGTTTTAAAAAATAAGGATAATATTCTTCCCATTAAAAATCTTGACCAAAAGATTGCTTACGTAAAGTTGGGTGATGATGTAAATTCTTCTTTTGTTAACACTATAAAAAAATATACTGAAATAACCGAAATTTCAGAAGATAACATTGACTCACTTAAAGTAAGACTTAAAGACTATAATACTGTCATAGTAGGTTTTCACAAATCGGATAGAGCTTGGAAAAAACATGATTTTTCTGAAACGGAATTACTTTGGCTTCAAGAAATTGCTAAAAATAATGTAGTAATTTTAGATGCATTTACAAAACCATATTCTTTATCTGCAATATCAAGTTTTGATGATATTGAAGGAGTGGTAATGTCTTATCAAAATGGTGATATTGCTCAAGAAGTTAGTGCTCAATTACTTTTTGGAGCTTTTGAACCGCAAGGAAAATTACCTGTTACAATCAACGAAGAGTTTAAAGAAGGTTTCGGTTTAAGAACTGAAAAATTAAATAGATTAGGATTCACTGCTCCAGAAAATGTAGGAATGAGTCCAAGTATTTTATCTAAAATTGATACTTATGCTAAAAAGGCTATTGATGGTAAAATGGCTCCTGGAATGCAAATTTTAGTAGCAAGAAGAGGTAAAGTTATTTTTCAAAAATCCTATGGATATCATACTTATGACAATCAAACAAAAGTATCTAATTCAGATATTTATGATGTAGCTTCGATTACAAAAATGGTAGCTACATTACCAAATGTAATGCAACAATATGATAAAGGAAAAGTAACTTTAGATTCTAAATTGGGTGATATGTTGCCGATGTTTCAAGGAACTAACAAGCAAGATATCGTGTTTAAAGATTTGCTATCTCATTATGCAAAATTACAAGCATGGATTCCTTTTTACAAAAACACTTTAGATGCTGAGAAATGTCCATCTGATAAAATATATAGTTTGTATAATAAAGAAGGATTTAATTATCAAGTTGCTGAGAATCTATACATCAGAAATGATTATCAAGATAGTATTTTAAAACAGATTGCTGATAGTAAACTTTTAGACAAAAAAGAATATAAATACAGCGATTTTACTTTTATCATTTTAAAAGAATATCTAGAAAAAGCTACTGGAAAAACTCTTGATAAATTGAGTACAGAGAATTTCTATAAAACTTTAGGAATGAACAATACCATGTTTAATCCACTTAGAAAGTTTGATTATAGCGTAATTCCACCAACAGAAAATGACAACTATTTTCGTCATACCATAATTCAAGGTTATGTTCATGATATGACAGCTGCAATGCAAGGTGGTGTTGCTGGTCATGCTGGAATTTTTTCAAACGCTATGGATATTGCCAAAATGATGCAATTGTATCTTCAAAAAGGTAATTATGGTGATAAACAATATTTTTCTCCTTCAACATTTGATACTTTCAATACATGTCATTTCTGTTCAGAAGGAAATAGGAGAGGATTAGGTTTTGACAAACCTCAATTAGGAAAAGAAGGTCCTACTTGTGGATGTGTATCGATGTCGAGTTTTGGACATACAGGTTTTACCGGAACTATAGCTTGGGCTGACCCAGAAACTGAAATTGTATATGTGTTTTTGTCAAACAGAACTTATCCTGGTAATACAGAGATAAATAAACTTTCTAAAGAAAATATTAGAGAAGATATTCAGAAGATTATTCAAGAAGCTATTTTAGATAAATAGATTTTTAATTTTTTGTTAACGAATTTCATTAGGATTTTCAGTAACTTCGTACTTCTAAAAATCAGCAATGAAAATAGCAATCGTTTGTTATCCAACTTTTGGTGGGAGTGGTGTTGTCGCTACTGAACTCGGTCTTGAATTAGCACATCGCGGACACGAAATTCATTTTATTACTTACAAGCAACCTGTTCGTTTAGCACTTTTGAACTCAAATGTGCATTATCACGAAGTTAATGTTCCTGAATACGCTTTGTTTCATTATCAGCCATATGAATTGGCACTATCTAGCAAATTGGTAGATATGGTAAAATTATATGGTATTGAGTTATTACATGTACATTATGCAATTCCACATGCTTATGCAGGTTATATGGCTAAGCAAATGTTGAAAGATGAAGGAATTAATATTCCAATGGTTACTACGCTTCACGGAACGGATATTACCTTAGTAGGAAAACACCCATTTTATAAAACGGCTGTTTGTTTTAGCATCAACAAATCGGATGTAGTTACTTCTGTTTCGCAAAGTTTAAAAGACGATACGTATAAACATTTTGATATAAATAAAGAAATTCATGTTATTCCAAACTTTATAGAGTTAGAAAAGCATCGCAATGAACCCTTAATATCTTGCCAACGTTCTGTAATGGCTGAAAAGCATGAAAGTATAATAACTCACATAAGTAATTTCAGAAAAGTAAAAAGAATTCCTGATGTTGTTAAGATTTTCTTCAAAATACAACAACAAATTCCTGCCAAATTAATGATGGTAGGTGATGGTCCTGAACGAGAGATTGCCGAAAGAATGTGCGAAGAACTTGGAATTCAAGATAAGGTGATTTTCTTTGGAAATAGTAATGAAATTGATCAAATTCTTTCTTATTCAGATTTATTTTTATTGCCATCCGAGACAGAAAGTTTTGGTTTAGCCGCTTTAGAAGCTATGGCTTGGTCTGTTCCTGTTATTTCAAGTAATTCTGGAGGTTTGCCTGAAGTGAATTTTGACGGAGTTTCAGGATATTTAAGTAATGTAGGTGATGTTGATGAAATGGCAGATAATGCTATAAAAATTTTAAGCAATATTGACACTTTAAATACGTTTAAAGAAAATGCTTTATCGGTAGCAAAACAATTTGATATAAAAAATATATTGCCAATTTATGAAGAAATCTATCATAAAGCAATTGAAAAATCTAAGCAAATAAATTTATCATGATAAAAAAACTCGGTGCAATTTTATTAGTTATAACACTTTTTTCTTGCTCTTCATCAAAACCTCCAATGATTTCAGAACCTATGTATGATGTTCTTTTTGGTAGTGAATATGGTGGAGCCTCTTTTCAATTTTACGAAATTGTATCAGATGAGAAGGAATTTAATATTTTACTAACAGATGATATGATAAAACCCTATGTAAAAAAGGAAGATATAGAAACTTGTAATTTTATATTAGTCAACATGGGTGAAAAAAAATCAGGTGGTTATACGCTTGAAGTTCAAAAGGTAGAAGAATTAGCTGACAAAGTAATTGTCACTTTAAAAGAAATTGAACCTAAAGGAGTAGCCACAATGGCAGTTACTAAACCATGTTATGTAATAAAAATAAAATCTAAGAAGCCAATAGAAATAAGATAAAAAAAATCCCGATTGAAAAATCGGGATTTTTTTATTAGAATTTGTATCTAATTCCTAAAGCTAAATCTGGACCAAAATTATCTTCACGATAATTATCAGAGTTAAAATAAAGTTCAGGTCTAATGTCTAAAGATAGTTGAATTGGCACTTCTTTAAAATTGTATTCAATACCTAAATCACCAGCTACAAAAACAAAAGTTCCGTTGTCTTTGTATTGATTTCCATTAGCTCTATAATCATAGCTCCAACTTCCTAAACCACCACCAACACCAGCATACCAGTTAAAACCACCATCAATATTCCAAACCCATTGATAAATACCTGTTAGTTTAAAGGCATCTACATTATTACTATTTCTAAAACCCAAATCAAGTTCTAAACGATTGTTTTTAGACAAACCTCTTTGATAGGATATTTCACCACCAAACCCATCGTTGTCTCCAAGTCGCAAACCTAATGCGTTTTTTGAAATGTCTTGTGCTTGTGCAGTAAATGCTAATCCAATTAACATCATCGCTGATAGAATTACTTTCTTCATAAAATTGTTATTTAAAGTTTATATTATAACAACCTTATATTGTCAATTATTGTGCCGCTAGTTGTTAAAATATATTAAAAGCAAGTTTATACCAGTTAAGTCATTGGTAGTATGATAAAAAAAAGTGACAAATTTAGAATACCAAATTTGTCACTTAGAATAATATTAAAAAAATATCTTAGTTTATAAGAAACGATTTTATACTCTCTGTTTGTGTTTGATTGAAAGTTGAAGGAATTGGTAAAGTAACATTTGGAATACTATTCAGTTGATAATTTAAAACAGTACTAGTATAAATCATTCCAACATTCTTACTATAATATTGATCAGATACGATTACATCTTGTGCATTCATTATTGTTATAGGAAATGAAATGCCAGAAATAGTTTGAACGGTAGTGATTTTTAAGTTTAAAATAATTTTTGTCTTTTTGATATCTGAATAATCATCTCCATTTGGGAAAACGTAAGTAGCTTGACCACCATTATATACAGATTTCAAAGTATAATCAATTGTTAGAGGAAACGATTGAACTGTTTGATTAATTGTACCTGAAGCAGTACTTAAAACTTGACCAACAGTAGCATTTTCTTTAAAGAAAATAAAATCTGTAACTCCAAGATTAATAGGTGAGGTCAAACCGAAATTAAAACTAAAATTCCCGGTCATAAGTAATTTACTACCGTCAATTTTTATTCCATTATTTCTTAAAGTCGAACTGAAAAAACCTGTAGGAATTGTTAAGGATTTAATTTTTTTATAAGTTACTGAATTTATTAATGTATCACCAGAAACATATATTGAATCTCTTGTTAATGGGTTAGTAGAACTACTTAAATCACTATCAATATCATAAGTCCAATAATTATTATTTTTTAAAGGCATAAATCCAGTTGGCACTTCATTTCCATCATCGGTGTTATTGTCATTATCGCTTGAGCAAGAAGTTAAAAAAATCAGTAACAATGATGTAATTAAAAATTTAGTTTTCATATACAATTAATTTGTTTTTTGCTAAATTAATAAAAATTATTTTAACACTAATCAAATGTAAAAATCATTTTACAAATAGAATTCTTATTTAAAATTAAACTGTAAACTTTTAAACTTTAAACAATTCAACTATATTTGTTCAAAACTATTAAAAATGGCTGGGAATAGCTACGGAACACTTTTTAGGATTACAACTTTTGGAGAATCTCATGGAGACGCACTCGGAGGAATAATTGATGGATGTCCTGCAGGAATTGAGTTGGATATTGAAGCTATTCAAAAAGAAATGCAACGACGTAAACCAGGACAATCTACTATCGTTACACAACGTAAAGAAGAAGATGAAGTTCAATTATTATCTGGTTTATTTGAAGGAAAAACAACTGGAACTCCAATTGGTTTTATCATTCCAAATACCAATCAAAAATCGGATGATTATTCGCACATAAAAGATTCTTATCGACCAAGTCATGCCGATTATGTTTACGAAAAAAAATATGGAATTCGTGATTATCGTGGTGGTGGAAGAAGTTCAGCAAGAGAAACAGCGAGTAGAGTAGTTGCAGGAGCTATTGCAAAGCAAGTTCTAAAGAATATAAAAATCAATGCTTTTGTGTCATCAGTTGGAGAAATTTTTATCGACAAACCTTATCAGGATTTAGATTTTTCTTTAACAGAAACAAATGCGGTTCGATGCCCAGATTTAGCTTCATCCGAAAAAATGGAAGCTTACATAAAAGAAATAAAAAAACAAGGTGATACAGTTGGAGGAACTATAACTTGTGTAATACAAAATGTTCCTATTGGACTAGGTGAACCAGTTTTTGATAAACTTCATGCTGAACTTGGTAAAGCAATGCTATCCATAAATGCTGTTAAAGGATTTGAATTTGGAAGCGGTTTTTGTGGAGCCAAAATGAAAGGTAGCGAACATAATGATTTGTACAACGAAGATGGAACTACAAAATCAAATCTTTCTGGTGGAATTCAAGGCGGAATTTCTAATGGAATGGATATCTATTTCAGAGTTGCTTTTAAACCAGTGGCAACTTTAATTCAAAAGCAAGAAGTGTTGACTAATCAAAATGAAATAATTGAGCAACAAGGTAAAGGTCGTCATGACCCTTGTGTTGTGCCAAGAGCGGTTCCAATTGTGGAAGCAATGGCTGCTATCGTATTGGCCGATTTTTATTTAATAAACAAAATTTATCAAACAAAATAATGACATCACAAATAGAACAAAAAAAATCATTTTTTAGTAATCTAACAGTTCAAATTTTAATAGCAATGGTTCTTGGAGCTATTCTCGGAATATATATTCATAACAATTTTGACACTGAATTTGCAAAGAATTTTAGTGATAAAATTAAAATGTTAGCAACCATTTTCATTAGATTAGTTCAAATGATTATTGCGCCGTTAGTAATTACGACTTTGGTTGTTGGAATTGCCAAGTTGGGTGATATAAAATCGGTTGGTAGAATAGGAGGTAAAGCCATGGGATGGTTTTTTACTGCTTCTTTTATTTCGTTATTGATAGGTTTGTTTTGGGTAAATATTCTTCAACCTGGAGTTGGTTTGAATTTGACCGATGTTGATGTTTCTACTGCTGCTGAAGTTACTGATAAAACTAAAAGTTTTTCTGCGCAAAATTTTGTAGAACATATTATTCCCAAAAGTATTTTTGAAGCACTAGCAACCAATGAAATATTACAGATTGTAATTTTTTCAATTTTTTTCGGATTAGCTGCTGCATCTATTGGTGATCACGCAAAACCTGTTGTGAAAGTTTTAGATGTTATTTCACACATCATTTTGAAAATGGTAAATTATGTAATGAAATTTGCTCCAATTGGAGTATTTGGCGCCATTGCAGGCGTTTTTGCCATTAGAGATTTGCAAGAATTGTTGTTGACTTATGCCAAATTTTTCGGTTCTTTTTTAGTTGGAATTTCTTCTCTTTGGATAGTTCTTCTACTTGTAGGATACATATTTTTAAAAGGACATATGACAACTTTACTTAAAAGAATTCTTAGTCCATTAATAATTGCCTTTGGAACCACAAGTAGTGAAGCCGTTTTTCCAAAATTGACAGAGGAATTGGAACGATTTGGCGTAAAAGATAAAATAGTTTCTTTTATGCTTCCACTTGGTTATTCATTTAATCTTGATGGAAGTATGATGTATATGACTTTTGCAAGTATTTTCATTGCACAAGCTTATGGTGTTCCATTAGATTTGGGAACTCAAATGACAATGCTTTTAGTATTAATGCTTACAAGTAAAGGAATAGCAGGTGTTCCAAGAGCAAGTTTAGTAGTAGTTGCTGCTACTTGTGGAATGTTTGATATACCAATAGAAGGTATTGCTTTAATTCTTCCAATTGACCATTTTTGCGATATGTTTAGAAGCGCAACTAATGTATTAGGTAATGCTTTGGCAACTTCAGTAGTAGGAAAATGGGAAAAAGAAAGTTAAAAAATTAAAAAATTAAAAAATAATAACTAAATTTGAATTCGAAAAAAAACTTTAAATTATTTTTATGAAAAAAATTACTTTATTATTTGTGTTATTGCTTACTGCAATTTCTACAGATATTTATGCTCAAACTGATTACTTGCCTGTAGGCGCTGGTAATAGTTCTACACAAGTTCGTGGACCTCAAGGTACTAACAGATTCCATAGAAGTGTTTGGATTTTGACTGCTGCAGAAATGACTGCTGCTGGATTTACAACAGGTAATACTATCAATGCATTAGGATTTAATTATATTAATGGTCTTGATATTGCTACAACTGGTAACATTCAAATTTATTTGCAAAACTCTACGGATACAGCAAATACAAAAGGTACTGCATGGACTTCGGTTATTACCGGTATGACAAGTACATACAACGGTTCAGTTACTTTGCCAACAGCTTCAGGAGATTTCTACATGCCACTTTCAACAAATTTTAATTATACAGGTGGTTCCCTTTATGTTGCTTTTGATTATCAAAATGCTGCAGGTAATCTTGCTACAGTACCAAGTACTATTCCTGCAAATACTGCTGTTGCTAGTGGAACAAGAACGGCAACTAGTGCTACTGCTGCTCCAGCGACATTAGGAGCTTTTTCAACTTTCAGACCACAAACTATTTTAGGTAAATTGGTTGATTGTGCAAGACCATTAAATGTAGCCGTGCCAAGTACAACTTTAAATTCTGCTAATATAACATTTGCGTCAAGTAATCCTGTTAATATTCAATATGGAGCTTACGATTTTGATCCAGCAACAACCGGAACTTATGTTAATGGAGTTTCTTCTCCTTATACATTGAGTGGCTTACAGCCGAGTACAGCTTATGAAATCTATACTAAATCAGATTGTGGGGCATTTTTAGGTACTAGTTCTAATACTGTTCCAGTATCATTTCATACTACTTTCCAACCAGCAACTCCTAGCTACAACACAAGTTTTGAAATTGACAATCATCCAAACATTGGATGGGTTGCTGATGAAGAACCAAATGGAACAGATTGGTTTATGGTATATGGTGGAACTGGTAGTGCTTTAGTTCAAAATGGACTATACTCATGTGTTTCTCTAGGAAGTGCAACAGCTCAAGCATCTGGTATCATGTATTCTAGAGGTATTAATTTACAAGCAAGTGGTAACCCAGTGACTATTACTTTTCAAGCAAGTAACTATCAAGCAGCTGGTGCTACAAACACATCAAGTTTTACAATAACTGCTGGAACAGATCAAACTGTAGCTGCTCAAACTATTGCAGTTGGAACAGGGACAGCTACAGCTGCAGCATTTGCATTGAAAACATTTACATTTACACCTCCAACAACTGGTGTTTACTATATTGGTGTAAGAAATACATCTCCTATAAATGGTGTTGCAAACTCAACTCACGCGTTAATCATTGATAACTTCACAGTTTCTCAAACATTAGCTAGTAATGAAGTGTTAGAGTCTAAATTCTCTACTTATCCAAATCCAGCTAAAAATGTAATTAATGTTGCTAATACTACAGACGCTTTAATTTCTGGAATTGAAATTACAGATATCAATGGTAGAGTTGTTAAAAACCAACAATTCTCTAATGTAGCTGAAGTTCAAGTAACTGTTTCAGATTTAGCTCAAGGTATGTACACAATGAAAATAGTTTCTGATAAAGGAATTGTTACTAAAAAAGTGATAAAAGAATAATTAGTATTCTTTATTAAATAAAAAAAAGACTAAGCATTTGCTTAGTCTTTTTTCTTTTTATCACTTCCCATCATAAGGAAAACGGCTCCAACTAATCCAATTATAACTAAAGCAAAGACTCCAATCATAATGAAAGTTCCATTATCATGAGAATAAAGAGGTAACAATAAGTTGTTCATGATTTCAATTGTTTAGGATACCCAAAAGTATTTCAAATAAACTTATTGAAATATGACAAATATCATACTAGAGAAATTTAGATTTTAACTCTGGAGTTGGCATCATACAGCTATCTTTTTTGCCATACCATTTGTATCTATTTTTGGCAACAAAATCATATCCGAAATTTTTTAAAAAATTTGGAAGTATAGAGAGGTAACTTGTTAAACTGATTAATCCTCCTAAATCTTTTGCAATGTTAAATGCCGCATCAGCTTTAACATAATAAGCCTTTCCTGGAATATAAAGAATAATACTATCCGTTTGAGAAGTATCAACCTTAATGTAATCAATAATTTTTTGTCCAAGTTCAGATTGAATAGCAACAAATCTAAAAGTGTCTTTAACATCTTTTTTTATCACATATTGTACCGTGGCATCACACAAATTGCATACACCATCAAAAAGAATGATTTTTTTATCTTTTGGTAATTCTTCCATAATTATTTAGGTCTTTCCACAAATTCTAAAGCATCCAAACTAACTTTTGATGTAAATACTCCATAATTTACTGTTGCTTTATTTTTTTCAATACCATCAAGTGTTCCAACTGCTTTGCCATCAAACATTCTAACTCGGTCACCAATTTTAAGTGCAACTTTTGGTTTTTCTGGAACTTCTTTTAGTTTTAATTTTTTCTCTTTCTTTTCTTGTCGAATCTCCTCAACTTTAACTTTAACCTCTTCTGCAACCTTTTTTTGAATAACTTCTTTTTCCTTTAACTCTTTAGCTGTTGCTTTTTTTCGTTTGGAATTTTCAATTTCTACCACTTTTAAAAATTCACCGATAAGTGTTTTTTTGTCTTTATTGTTAAAATAATTAGAAGAAATTTCATCAATCTTTTGTCCCATATAAATCAATCGTTGATTGGCATCATACAATTCTTGGTAACGTTCTAATTTATCTTTTATCTTAGCGTTAATAGATTCCATTTTTTTGCTTTCTTCACGAGCTTTAGATTCTTCTTCTTTCAAATTTAAAGAAGTTTTTTCCATTTTAGAACGCTCTTTTTGCAAAGTTGCAATAGTCTTGTCAAATCTTACTTTGCCACCTTCAATTTTCTTTTTGGCTCTGTTAATTAAACCAAATGGAATTCCATTTTTTTGTGCCACTTCAAAAGTAAAAGAACTTCCGGCTTGTCCTAAGTGCAACTTATACATTGGCTCGAGTGTTCTTTCATCAAATAACATATTGGCATTTGTGGCATTAGGTAATTCGTTTGCCAATATTTTTAAATTGGTATAGTGTGTTGTAATAATACCAAAAGCTTCTCTATGGTAAAATTCTTCTAAGAAAACTTCTGCTAAAGCGCCACCCAAATCAGGATCAGAACCAGTACCAAATTCGTCAATTAAAAATAACGTTTTAGAATTACATTTTTTCAAAAAATAGTTCATGTTTTTCAAACGATAACTATAGGTGCTTAAATGATTTTCAATAGATTGATTATCTCCTATATCTGTCAAAATTCTATCAAAAAGAAAGGTTTCGCTACGTTCATGAACAGGAATTAAGATACCACTTTGCAACATTAATTGAAGTAATCCTACCGTTTTAAGTGAAATTGTTTTCCCACCTGCATTTGGTCCAGAAATAACTATAATGGTACTTTCAGGATTCAATTCAATTGTTTGTGGATGAGTTATCTCATTTTTTAATTTGTTATTCAAATAAAGAATAGGATGCAAAGCATCTCTAAAATACAAACGTTTTTTATCCGAAATATTTGGTAGAATTCCATTGATTTTATTGGCATACTTAGCTTTTGCAGCAATAACATCAACATCACTCAAAAACTCTTGATAACTAACAATTAATTCATGAAAAGGACGAATATCATTGGTAAGTTGTTTCAAAATTCGTGTAACTTCTTCTTTCTCTTCATATTCTAAGTTGTTTAACTCTCTAGAATATTTTAAGGTAGCTTCTGGCTCAATGTAGGCAATACTTCCTGTTTTAGAACTTCCTAAAATAGAGCCTTTTACTTTTCTTCTGTACATTGCCAAAACAGCTAAAACTCTTCTGTTCTCTACAAAACTTTCTTTGATGTCATCCAAATATCCCAAAGAATTATATTGGCTCATTGCCATGCCAAAACTTTGATTGACTTTTCCACGAACAACATTCATATCACGACGAATATTCAATAAATCTGGCGATGCATTATCTCTTACTTCTCCGTGTTTATCAATAACTTCATCAATGTATTTTACAATTTCTTTGGTAACTTGTATTTGACTAGCTTTCTCATTAAGTTTGGGATAATATTCTTGAAATTTCTTGAAAAATAAAATCAAAGTATTTGCGGTTTCTGAAACCGTTGCTATTTTTCTAAATCCAGAAACTTCTAATTGACTTCCATCAATGGCTAAAAATTTTAACTCGTTATTTATAGAATCAAAACCATGATTTGGAATAGCATTATTATTTGAGTAGGAGGAAACATACTCAGAGGTTTGCAGCAAATTATCCATCAAAAGATTTTTCTCTTTAAATGGAGTAATTTCAAGGGCTTTTATTTTGCCTAATTCGGTATTACATCGCTCTGAAATAGTATTTAATATAGTGTCAAATTCTAAATCTTGAAGCGTTTTATTGGTGATAGAAATCATTCTAATATTTTGTGAATTCAAAGTTACGAATGTTGACAAGCATATTGCAATAGATTTTTATATTTTTGGTAAAAAATTAAGATATGTTGATTGAAATTAATTCGTCATGGAAGGAAAAATTGAACGAGGAGTTCGATAAGAGCTATTTTGTCAATTTAGTTGAATTTGTTAAAAATGAATATACAACTCACAGATGTTTTCCTAATGATAATCTAATATTTTCAGCTTTCGATTATTGTCCATTTGATAATGTAAAAGTTGTAATAATAGGACAAGATCCTTATCACGGATTTGGGCAAGCAAACGGATTGTGTTTTTCTGTAAATGATGGCGTAACTTTTCCTCCATCACTAATTAATATTTTTAAAGAAATTGAACAAGATTTGAAATTACCAATTCCAATTTCAGGAAATCTTGAAAGATGGGCTAGGCAAGGAGTACTTTTGTTAAACGCTACCTTAACAGTTAGAGAAAGTGAAGCAGGTAGCCATCAAAAAAAAGGATGGGAAGAGTTTACTGATGCCGTAATTAAAAAGATTTCTGATGAAAAAGAGCATGTTGTTTTTCTTTTATGGGGAGGATTTGCAAAGAAAAAAGGAGCAAAGATTGATAGAAATAAACATTTTGTTTTAGAAACAGGACATCCATCTCCGTTGAGTGCAAATAGAGGCTTCTGGTTTGGAAATAAACATTTTAGTGCAACAAATTCATTTTTAAAAAGTAAAAACTTTAAAGAAATTGAATGGTAAAAAAAATCCATCACTTAGGATGGATTTACTATTTTAATTTACTGTAAAGTTATAATAACCTTCGGAATCTAAATTGCTTACATTAGAAAAAATGGTAAGAGATATACTATCAGAACTACTGTTGGAACGTATTTCAACTTGACTTGTTGAAGAACTATTGTAGCCAAAACTTATTCTGTATTGTCCAGAAGAAGGTAATTTTATTCCACATAAAAATTCATATCGATCATTTGCAACATTAAATTCTGCTGTGGCATTATAAAAACCACCTGTTACAAATTTACCCAAATCTAAATCTATATTTGGAGTGCTTGCATCAACTAGTATCCAATCATTACCCACTTTTTTTTCTAATAAATAGCTAAATGCAAAAGAAGGAGCATTGTTTGTAGTTTTTCTAATATCTAATAAATTTGTTTGATTAGGTTCAGCTAAAAGGCGATTGATATAGGAATTTACATAAAGATAATCGCCAACATTATAATTAGCTTGCGTTTGAATTGAAACTAAATTTGGAACAGATATATATTCTGTGTTATAAAAATCATCATCATTTGTATCACATGAATTGAATGTTGTTACAAATAAAATTAATAATGTTATTATTTTTAATGTCTTCATACTATATTTTTTTTTAAAATCTATAACCTAAATTAATTCCAACTCGTGATATTACATCTGGACTTTGTTCTCTTTTGGTCAAGTTAGAACCGAAACCAACCAAGAACTCTAACGCCCAAGATTCTTTAAAGTACATTTTGTATCCTAAACTACCTCCAAGTCCAAAATCGGTATAGTTTGATTTTTTTATGGTGTAAAACCCATTGCCATTTGAATCTGTATCTCTTATAATTTCTTTAAAATCGCCACCATTAGCAGAAGCAAAAATTTCAGCAAAATAATATCGTGATTTACTTTTTGACAAAGCATATCTTAAATAAGGATTGATTTCATACTTGGGTAAGTTATTTCTAAAACCATCATTAAAATCATCCTCTATTTTTTGACTATTAGAAAAATTAGTATTTACTCCAACTGAAAAATCCTTTCCAAGAAAACGTTCATAACTAAAACTTAGCTTTCCGTAAGCTATAGCTGATAGCACATCGACACGAAATTCATTTTTTTTATTGTCAAAAGGACTACTTTCTTGTGCAGAAACAAACAAAGTTCCTAACAAGAATAAACCTATTATTTTTTTCATATAATTCTGATTTTAAATAGCTAATATACTATTTTATTTGATGTATTTTGAAAAATTAATTTAAAGTAAGTGCACTCAAAATTTCTTCATTCATGAATGGTCCACCAGGATATTTAGCTGTATAATCTAAATTCAGCCAAATATTACCACGCTCATCAATATGGTAATGCAATGATTTTCCTTTACTTTCTTCAGGAAAAAGCACTTTTTTTACCAAATAATTTATGGTTTCTAAATCGGCTTGTTTTCCAATTAAGATTTCAGGATAAATATGACCATCTGTATGAATAAGTCTTGGTATTCCACCAATAGATCGAATACAAGCCGCCATTAAAATAGAGTGATCATCACAATCGCCAGACAAGTATTTTGCTGATTCACTGGCGCTAGCAATATATTCTCTACCTTTTGGGTCACTTACATAATTCCAATTGCTATTTATTTCTTTAAACACAGAAAAACATTGAATTATGGTAAAATAATCATTGTATCCTTTAGCGTCTTTGAAATGCTTGTTTACAGCCATCAAAGAAAAATTTCTAACTTTAGGATTAGAATAATCTATGGCATTAAGTATCTTAGATTTATTTGGAAAAGGAAGTAATTTGTCAATAATAATATCTTGAGGATATGGATTATAACTCATTGTGTAAAGCATTGATTGATAGTCTTCAAAAACGGTTTGAAAGCCATAACCTCCAAAAATAGTTCCATAAACTAATGCTATTAAATAGAGAAAAATACTTATTAATGTAATTTTTCTCATGGCTCTCAATATAAGTTGTATTAAAACCAAAAGAACAATAAAAAGAAGTATTCTATCTATGTGTAAAGACCATTCAAATTCAATAATATTTTGATGTAAAATAATAAAAATTGGAATGGTTATAAGTACATTTAAAACAAAAATAATTACCATATCCCACGGTTTTTTTACCGTAAGTTTGTCTTTTAAGTACAAGTAATAAAGTTTTGTTTTTTCTATCATTTTAAGAATTTGCAAAAAGCTAGATGGCTTTTACAAGTTCAGCAAAAGTACCTTTTTTCTCAATAATTTTGAGGTCAAATAATTGATTTTGAATTTTGTTTAACATTTTTTCTGATAATGGCTTTTGCGACCATTCTGTTAAACGCAACCATTCTTGTATATCTTCTATTTTTTGATGGTATTTAGTAGCAAATGTTCTATCAATACTCGGAATTTCTTTGAACTCTTGCGTTGTGATATTTATAATTTCAAGTATTTGAGCAATGGCATTAGGATGCTTTTTCAAAATTTCTTCACGAACGGCAATTACAAAACATGGCCATGGAGTAGGGCAATCGTCAATTCTCCTGAAAATTCCTTTATCTACAAGAGGTTTGGTCATAAAATGTTCCCACATGAAATAATCGGATTCTCCTTTGGTTAAGCTTTCAACAGCGCCATCAATGGTATTTACAATTTCAAATTGTAGTTTTTCGGTACTCCAACCTTGATTATTGGCATTAACATAAGCCATTAATTGTGAACCTGAACCTAATCTTGAGATAGCCACTTTTTTATTTTCTAAATCAGAAAGCTTTTTAAAATTGGAGTTAGCAGCCACATGAATTCCCCAAATTAAAGGACTTTCAACGTAAACTTGCACTATTTTAGAAGGATTTCCAGCATTGATATCTTTTACAATTCCTTCTGATAAAATTACAGCAATATCAGTTTCACCATCGCGAAGCATTTGACACATTTTACCTGTACCTTCAGGAACATCAGTCCATTGTAAATCGATTCCAACGGCTTCAAATTCACCATTTTCAATACACAAATGCCAAGGAAGATTGAAATGCTCTGGAACGCCAGCTATTTTTATAGTTTTCATTTATTAGTATTAAGATTGTAGTATTAAGTATTAAGATTGTTCAGAGAGTTTTTGAATACATTGTTCTCTTAGGTCCCAAATTTCATCAAAGGTAAAATTTTGATTGGTTTCTTCAATCCATTTTTTCAAGAAAGCTTTGTGATAATCTACTTTAAAATCGCCAACCTGTTTAGCAATTATCTCGATTTCTTCTATAATTTCCTCTTTTATTTTATCGTAAAATGATTCCGAAGTTGTGACATCTAACGGAATACCATTAATCTTTAAATAACAATGCGCCTCTGGAATGTAGTCAATACCACTTTTTGAAAGTAAATCTCCTAATTTAGGTGTATTTACTTCGTTCATTTTAAAAATTCCAATATATAATTTTACGTTTTCAATTTCATTTTTATCTGCATAATCTTTTAAAAAAGCATGTTTTGAGCTACAAGTTCCTTTATTTTCAGAAAGTACTAACGAAAAATCATACCTATTAGAATTTCTTCCATAAGGAACATGTTTTACTTTTTTTATTATTTCTTCAAAGTTCATAAACTGAAAACTGCTTACTGCGACTGCCTACTAATTTTCCACCATTTCCAAATAACTCCATCATTATCAGGATAATCTTCCATGAAATTGAAACCTACTTTCTGCAAAACATGATTTGAAGCTCCATTTTCTGCATGTGTGTAAGCATTCATTTCTTTAATATTCATTTGATTGAAACCATAATCAAGCCAAGCAAGTGATGCTTCGGTTGCATAACCTTTGTTCCAAAATTTTTCATTCAAGCGATAACCATAATCAAAGAAATTTGTATTACCATTTTCAACATGGTCATTTACAAATTTGATTCCTGTCCAACCAATTAGTTCATTAGTTTCTTTTAAAATAGTAGAGAAACGACCAATTCCTCTTTCTAGATATTGTTTTTGAACCATTTCAATATAATCGTAAACTTCTTGAATATCAATACAAGGCTTTTGCCATAAATAATTATGGACTTCTGGATTTTTATCCATTTCAAATAATGCTTCAGCATCTGATTTTTCAAATGGTCGAAGTAGTAGTCTTTCAGTTTCTAATATTAAATCCATTCTGGGTTAATTTGATTTAAATGATGATACAAATGGTCGAAGTAATCTTCTATTAAAAATTGTAAATCGGACAGCTCACCATTTGGAAGAATCAATTTATAAGTTAGTGTTTCATTGGTTTGATTTTTTACAATGTACAAAGTATGAAGATTTAAATTCATCCATAAATCAAATAATTCTTGATTGTTTTTATTTTGATAATCATTCGATTTTACTAAATCATCAGGATTATAAGTTCTTATTTTATAAGGTTTATCAAATGTTTGAATTTCAGTAAATCGCTGAATATTGTTAATTGCTGAATCAATTAAATGACCTAAGACTTCCTTTTTAGACCATTTGTTTTCTGATGGTTTTATTTCAAAATCCGTAGCTTTTATAAAAATATTTGAAGCCGTTAACTCATTCAAAACGAATTCAAATTTTGTTATTTTTTCTTTCATTGTTTAGTTTTGAGTTTTATTCTATCTTCAAATGAGAAATCACTACACGATATCCATCAGGATCGAGAATTATCTTTCCATTTTCATTCCAATAGGGATTTTTAGCTTTAATTAATTCGATTTTATTTGCTAATAATTTATTATGAATCAGTCCAAATTCTAATTTAGTATTTGGATAAAAAACTAAAATATCTTCCTCACCAAAATTAAATGTAACAATCTCGTCCGATTTGGTAAATTCTAAATGCCAATTTTCATTGGGTTTACCAATAAAAACGCCATCGTAACCATTGTGATTTTCAAAACCACCAAGTAATTCCAATCCTAAAATATCAATATAAAAGGATTTGAGTTGTTCTAAATTGTTGGTATGTCTTGCAAATCTGAAAGTCATAAATTAAAGAAATATATTATTAAACAGAAGATAAACATAACTATAAATGCAATAATTATATTGTTAGAGGCATGACCCATTTGGTCATAATAATCTTTAGAATTTTTTGGACCATTAATGTATTCCCAAAAAGTATACTTTTTTTTATTCAATAACAAACAATAAATGGAACCGAAAAACCATCTTATTGTTCCGCCTAAAAAATTTAATATTAATTCCTCAAAACCCATTTACTCTGCTAATTTATCCAAAGCATATTCAATCAAGGCATCAACCGCTTTGTATGGATCTTCACTGAAAGTTCCAGTTGCACGATTGGCAATGATTGCATTTAATGATAAACATTGATGTCCCAGCAATTTTCCTAAACCATAAATAGCTCCGGTTTCCATTTCAAGATTAGTCATTTTGATACCTTCAAATTCGAATTTGTCCATTTTACTATTCAATTCTGGATCTTGAATGTCTAATCTTAAAACGCGACCTTGTGGACCATAAAATCCGCCTGCTGTTCCTGTAAAACCTTTAAATATTTTGTCACTTTCCAAACGTTTTTCAAGAATTTCACTTCCTTTAATAACATACGGACGACCTTTTTTCATATCCCAATTGGTTTGAGCGATAAAAGCGTCTTCCATAGCAGTTTCTGAAATTTCATCAATCAAATAGGAGCGAAGCATGTTGTCTAATCCTAATCCGTATTGACTCATAACAAAACTATCGCAAGGAATATCTGCTTGTAATGAACCTGAAGTTCCAATTCGGACAATATTCAAAGAAGTCAATTCTTGTTTGATTTCACGAGTTTTTAAATCGATGTTAACCAAAGCGTCTAACTCATTCATTACAATATCAATGTTATCCGGACCAATTCCTGATGACATTACTGTAATTCGTTTTCCTTTGTAAATTCCAGTTTGTGTTTTGAATTCACGTTTTTGTTGCGAAAACTCAATGCTTGAAAAATGTTTAGTTATTTTTTCGACTCTATTTTGATCACCTACAAAGATGATGTCTTTCGCAATATGCTCCGGTTTTAGGTTCAAGTGGTATACACTTCCGTCCGGATTTAATATTAATTCTGATGATTGTATCATTTGATAATTTGTTTATTAGGTAATTCGCAATTATTAATTATTAATTGAATTATCCACCAACTCGTTTTGTTTTAAATCCTTTGTCTTGTAATAACTTCATTATTTTATCACGATAATCGCCTTGAATAATGATTTCGCCGTCTTTGAAAGTTCCTCCAACAGCGAGTTTATTTTTTAATTCTTTTGCCAATAATTTGAAATCTTCATCTTCACCTTCATAACCAGAAATAATGGTTGTGGGTTTTCCTTTGCGTTTTTCAAATTTACAAATCATTGGTTCTTTTTGAACGAATAATTCGTGTTCTTTTTCCTCAACAATTTCTGGTTCGTTAGAAACTTCGTGGTCTGGAAATAGTTTTTTTAGTTGTTCTTGTAAATCCATATTTCTTTAAATTCCAAAATTTAAAACCCAAATTCCAAATAAAAATCAAATTCCAAATTCCAATTGAAAACATTAATTGGAATTTGGAATTTTTATATTGGAATTTCTTCCCTTTATTTCTTAATCAATCCTAAATCAACCAATCTTTCATATAAATAGTCACCAGCGGTGATGTCTTCATATAATTTTGGGTTGTTTTCGTCGATGCATTCTGGTAAGCAATTTAATTTCATATCACTTACAGGATGCATGAAGAAAGGAATAGAATATCTTGAAGTATTCCATAATTCTCTTGGTGGATTTACAACTTGGTGAATCGTTGATTTCAATTTGTTGTTAGTATGTCTAGACAACATATCGCCAACGTTAATCATCAATTCGTCTGGTTGCGCCATAGCATCAATCCATTGACCATCGTGATTTTGAACTTGCAATCCTTTTCCTTGTGCACCCATTAAAAGTGTAATCAAGTTGATGTCACCATGAGCAGCAGCACGAACAGCACCATCTTTAGGTTCGTCAGTGATTGGTGGATAGTGAATTGGACGTAAAATACTGTTTCCGTCTTTGATGTAATTGTCAAAATAGAATTCGTCTAATCCAATGTGAATTGCTAAAGCACGCAATACATAAACACCTGTTTTTTCAAGCATTTGATACGCTTCTTTACCTGTAGCATTGAAGTTTGCTAATTCATTTACAGTTACATTTTCTGGATATTCATTAGCATATTTTGAGCCTTCCGAAACGTATTGTCCGAAGTGCCAAAATTCTTTCAAATCTCCTGCAGAACGACCTTTAGCATGTTCTTTTCCAAAAGAAATATAGCCACGTTGTCCGCCAATGCCTGGAATTTCGTATTTTTCTTTTACTTCAAGAGGAAGATTAAAGAAATTACGCACTTCAGCATAAAGATTTTCAACCAATTGGTCATCAAGAAAGTGACCTTTTAACGCTACGAAACCAATTTCTTCGTAAGCTTTTCCGATTTCATTTACAAATTTTTGTTTACGTGCCGGATCATCCGACAGGAAATCACGTAAGTCAACACTAGGGATTTGTTGCATTTACTAAAACTTTTTTGTTAATAACTAAAATTGGATAAGTTCCAATCATAACTACAAATGTATGAAAATTTTATTTTGATTGTGTTTAAGTTATTAACAAATATTTATTGAGTTTAGTAACGCACATTCAAGCAATCAAAGAAATTTTAAAATTTTTCTAACTTCTTCAATACGTGTTCCAAAAAAACACCTTGACTTTCTATCATTCTTGTAAAGGAAGAGAATTGTCAAAAAACAATCAAAATTCCAAACAATTCCGCAAAAAGGTTAGTATAAAAGAATCCTTTTTTTATATTTTTGCAATCGTAAATAAACAATCTCATGAACTTTGATAGAAAAGAATTGTCCAATATTCAATTGTTGGATTTATATAAAAAACTACTAAAACCTAGATTGATAGAGGAGAAGATGCTTATTCTTCTTCGTCAAGGTAAAGTTTCTAAATGGTTTTCTGGTATTGGTCAAGAAGCTATTTCTGTGGGAATTACGGCTGCTTTAGACCAAGACGAGTACATTTTACCAATGCACCGAAATTTGGGAGTTTTTACTGGTCGAGATATTCCTTTGCACCGTTTGTTTTCACAATGGCAAGGCAAGAAAACTGGTTTTACCAAAGGTCGTGACAGAAGTTTTCACTTTGGAACACAAGAATTCAAAATTATCGGAATGATTTCGCATCTTGGTCCACAAATGGGTGTTGCTGATGGAATTGCTTTGGCTAATAAATTAAAACGAAATGGCAAAGTAACCGCTGTTTTTACTGGTGAAGGAGCAACTTCTGAAGGTGATTTTCATGAAGCATTGAACATTGCTGCTGTTTGGGAATTGCCGGTTTTGTTTGTGATTGAGAATAATGGTTACGGACTTTCAACGCCAACTAACGAGCAATATCGTTGTGAAAACCTTGCTGACAAAGGCATTGGTTACGGAATGGAAAGCCACATTATTGATGGAAATAACATCTTAGAAGTTTATACTAAAATTGCCGAATTGAAAGCGTCTTTAGCTCTAAATCCGCGACCAGTTTTATTGGAATTTAAAACTTTTAGAATGCGTGGTCACGAAGAAGCGAGTGGTACAAAATATGTTCCGCAAGAGTTGATGGACATGTGGGCAATTAAAGATCCAATTTCAAATTATAAAGAGTATTTGGTTAATGTTGGTGTTTTATCAGAAGAATTAGATACAGAATTTAAAGCAACTATAAAAGCTGAAATCGATGAACATTGGGCAATCACACAAGCTGAACCTGAAGTTGTAGCTGATTTAAGTGAAGAATTAAATGATATGTTTCAACCATATCAATTTGAAGAAGTTGATCCTTCAAGTGAAATAGAAAACATAAGAGTAATTGATGCCATTTCAACCGCTTTAAGACAATCTATGGAACGCCATGATAATTTGGTTATTATGGGACAAGATATTGCGGAATATGGTGGTGCCTTCAAGATTACTGAAGGTTTTGTAGAACAATTTGGAAAAGGAAGAGTTAGAAATACACCAATTTGCGAAAGTGCTGTAGTTTCTGCTGCAAATGGTTTGTCAATCAATGGTCATAAAGCTATTGTTGAAATGCAATTTGCTGATTTTGTCTCTTCAGGATTTAATCCAATTGTGAATTTATTAGCCAAACAACATTATCGTTGGAATGAAAAATCGGATGTTGTGGTTAGAATGCCTTGTGGTGGTGGCACTCAAGCTGGGCCATTTCATTCTCAAACTAACGAAGCTTGGTTTACCAAAACACCAGGTTTGAAAGTAGTTTATCCTGCATTTCCATACGATTTTAAAGGTTTGTTGAATACAGCAATTAATGACCCGAATCCAGTTGTGTTTTTTGAACACAAACAATTGTATCGTTCCGTTTATCAAGATGTTCCTAAAGATTATTATACGTTACCTTTTGGAAAAGCTTCTGTGCTTAAAGAAGGTAATGATGTAACCATAATTTCCTTTGGAGCAGGAGTCCATTGGGCTTTAGAAACGTTATCTAAAAACACTGAAATCAAAGCAGATTTGATTGATTTGAGAACATTACAACCTTTAGATACTGAGACTATTTTTGCTTCGGTTAAGAAAACAGGAAAATGTATTATTTTACAAGAAGATACTTTATTTGGTGGTATTTCAAGTGATATTTCTTCTATGATTATGGAGAATTGTTTTGAATATTTAGATGCACCTGTAAAACGTGTTGGAAGTATTGAAAGCGCTATTCCATTTGTAAAAGCACTGGAAGATCAATATTTGCCTAAAGTTAGATTTGAAGAGGGATTATTGGAATTATTGAAATATTAATTAGCATGAAACCTTTAACGGAAAAATTGTTGTTGGAAGACGCTACTGTTCACAAAGTTCAATTTGACAAGGAATGGTTTTACAATTTGGACGATATGAAATTTTATTTAAACGAAGACTTATCGGCAGTGGAGTACATCCATTTGCCGATGTTAGTTTTTGGTGAAGAAGAAATTGTAAAGTGCTGTACTCTAGAAGATATTTTACGCGGTAGAAAGGAAAAAGAATAGTTAGTTGTTTTCTACCAACTTTTTGAAATTATTAAGAATAGCTTGCCATCCAAACTGTTGTAATTCTACTGGGTTTTGAGTTTCTGCTTCAAAAGTTTCAACTACTTCAACAGTGTCTCCAATAGCAATAAAATCGACGCTGACTTCTCTTTCGTCGTCTAAAACATATTTAATTGATTTGTTTTCAATTACTTCAGTGTAAGTTCCTTCAAAATCAAAACTAAAACTTCCATCTTTAGCAGCCATAGTATAGTTGAATCGTTCACCAATTTTAAGATTGTTGGTTGCTTTAGGACAGTGCCAATCGTCTGAAGCATTATTCCATAACATTATTTGCTCAGGTGTTGTCCAGTATTTCCATACTTTATCTAAACTACTTTTGATGGTACATTCTACGGTTATTTTTGTTTTACTTCCCATTTGTTGAAACTAAAAATTAACTATTGTTTAAGCAAATTTATAAAAATTACTACCAAGATAAAGAGTCTCATTAAAAAAATAGTTTTTTGTTTTTAACAATTAGCTTATATTTGTTTAAAATAAAATTGCTCGTTTGTGAATCCTACCAATAAACTCAAGATATTCAATGATCCAATCTACGGATTTATAACCATACCAAATACCTTAATTTACGATTTAATTCAGCATCCCTATTTTCAACGTTTGCGACGTATTTCTCAAATGGGAATGTCGTATTTGGTTTATCCTGGTGCACATCATACTCGTTTTCATCATGCTTTGGGATGTATGCACATAATGCAAAAAGCCATTCAAACACTTCAATTTAAAGATGTTGCAATTTCAAAAGAGGAAGAAAATGCTTTGTTAATTGCTATTTTATTGCACGATATTGGACATGGTCCATTTTCGCATGCTATGGAAAATAGTATTGTAGAAGATGTGCATCATGAAGAAATTTCATTGCTTTTTATGAATGAATTGAATGAAGAATTTGATGGTAAATTGTCATTAGCAATTAAAATATTCAAAGGAGAGTACCATAGAAAATTTATGTATCAATTGATATCAAGTCAGTTAGATATGGACAGAATGGATTATTTACGTAGAGATAGTTTCTACAGCGGTGTTGCTGAAGGAAATATCAATAGCGAACGTTTAATTCAGATGATGAATGTTCAAGATGATTTTTTAGTAATTGAAGAAAAAGGAATTTATTCAGTAGAAAAATTTTTAGTGGCAAGACGATTGATGTATTGGCAAGCTTATTTGCATAAAACAAGTGTTGTTGCCGAAATTATTTTAATGAAAATCCTTAAAAGAGCTAAAGAATTAACTCAAAAAGGAATTCATTTGGAATGTAGTAAACCACTTTTGTTTTTTATGGAAAATAAAATTTCATTAGAAACATTTGATAAAGAAACGATTAAAACTTTTGCTTTGTTAGATGATCATGATGTAATGGGAGCAATAAAAGCATGGCAATTCAATGATGATTTTGTTTTGAGTTCGTTATGTAAGATGATTATCAATAGAGATTTATTGAAAATTCAAATGTCTGATGAAAAACCTGAAAAAGAGAATTTGGTGGTTTTGAAGCAAAAATTCATGAAATTACATCCAATTTCAGAAAAAGAAGCTGATTACTTTATTTTCAAAGGAAAACTTAAAAATCAGGCTTATAGTAAATCAAGTGAGCCTATTCGAATTCTGAAAAAAGACAAAACAATAGAAGATGTTGTAGAAGCTTCAGATCAATTGCATTTGAAAGCATTGTCAAAACCAGTGACCAAATATTTTATATGTTTTCCAAAAGTGTTACTAGATACATAGTATTTCATTAAAATTTAATATTTTTGCAGCAATGAAATTTACAGCTGAACAAATTGCAGGTATTCTAGAAGGTGAAGTAATAGGTAATCCTAATGCTGAAGTTTTCAAATTGTCCAAAATAGAGGAAGGAACTATTGGTTCGCTTACATTTTTGTCCAACCCAAAATATCAAAATTTTATCTATTCTACAGAAGCATCTGTTACAATTGTAAATAAAACTTTTGAACCAGAGCAAGCTATTTCAACGACATTGATTAAAGTTGAAGACGCTTATCAAGCATTTTCTAAATTGTTGGAATATTACAATCAGGTAAAGTTGATGAAGTCTGGTATTGAACAACCTTCTGTGATTTCTGAAAATGTTACATATGGTACCGATTTGTATTTAGGTAGCTTTTGTTATGTTGGAAAGAATGTCAAAATTGGAAATAATGTAAAGATTTATCCAAATACTTTTATTGGCGATAATGTAGTTATTGGTGATAATTGTGTGTTTTTTGCTGGAGTTAGAGTTTATTCAGAAACAGAAATTGGAAATAATTGTGTAATTCATTCAGGAACTATTGTTGGTTCTGATGGATTTGGTTTTGCACCTCATGAAGATGGAACTTACAGTAAGATTCCACAAATTGGGAATGTGATCCTTGAAGATGATGTAGAAGTTGGTTCGTGTACCACAATTGATAGAGCGACAATGGGCTCGACAATAATAAGAAAAGGAGTAAAGTTGGACAATCAAATCCAAATAGCTCATAATGTTGAAATCGGAGAGAATACGGTAATTGCCTCTCAAACAGGTATTGCTGGTTCGACCAAAATTGGTAGAAATTGCATGATTGGCGGACAAGTAGGTATAGTCGGACACATCACAATTGGAAATAATGTTAGAATACAAGCCCAATCTGGAATTGGTAAAAGCATTGGTGATGGAGAAGTAGTGCAAGGAACACCAGCATTTAATTATGGTGATTTCAGTAAGTCGTATGTTCATTTTAGAAATTTACCTAAAATTGTTTCTGACTTAGACGATTTAAAAAAGAAAATTAAATAACAAACATAAACTAGATTGAATATTATGGTTAAGCAAAAAACCATCAAAAGTGAAATTTCACTCGTAGGTGTTGGATTACATACAGGAAAAGAAGTTAAAATGACTTTTAAACCTGCGCCTATAAACAACGGTTTTACATTTGTAAGAGTTGATTTAGAAGGAAGTCCAATTATTGAAGCAGATGCTAATTATGTAGTCAATACACAAAGAGGTACCAACTTAGAAAAACTGGGCGTTAAGATTCAAACTTCAGAGCACGTTTTAGCTGCTTTTGTAGGTTGTGATGTTGACAATGCAATTATAGAATTAGATGCTTCTGAGCCACCAATTATGGATGGTTCATCAAAGTATTTTGTAGAAGCAATTGAAAAAGTAGGCGTAGAAGAGCAAGATGCTGAACGTAAGTATTATGTTGTAAAAGAAGTTATTTCTTTCGCAGACGAAGCTACAGGAAGCGAAATACTTGTAATGCCAAGTGATGATTATCAAGTAACTGCAATGGTTGATTTTGGAACCAAAGTTCTTGGTACTCAAAATGCTACAATGAAAAGTCTTTCAGAATTTAAAACTGAAATTGCCAATTGTAGAACTTTTAGTTTTCTTCACGAGTTAGAAAGTTTATTAGATAATGGTTTAATTAAAGGTGGTGACTTAAATAACGCTATTGTATATGTAGATAAAGAGATTTCTGCAAATACAATGGAAAACCTTAAAAAAGCATTCGGAAAAGATTCAATTTCTGTAAAAGAAAATGGAATTCTTGATAACTTAACGTTGCATTATCCAAACGAAGCTGCACGTCATAAATTATTAGATGTTGTAGGTGATTTGGCTTTAGTCGGAATTAGAATTAAAGGTAAAGTTATAGCAAATAAACCAGGACATTTTGTAAATACACAATTTGCTAAAAAATTATCAAAAATCATTAAGATTGAGCAAAAAAATCATGTTCCATGTTATGATTTGAATTTGCCACCATTGATGGATATTCATCAAATTATGAATATTTTACCACACAGACCACCATTTTTATTAATCGATAGGATTATTGAAATGTCAGAAACACATGTGGTAGGTATGAAAAATGTTACAATGAATGAAAATTTCTTTGTTGGACATTTTCCAGATGCACCAGTTATGCCAGGAGTTTTAATTGTTGAGGCTATGGCTCAATCAGGAGGAATATTAGTATTAAGTACTGTTCCAGATCCAGAAAATTACCTTACTTATTTTATGAAAATTGATAATGTAAAATTCAAGCATAAAGTGTTGCCTGGAGATACCTTATTATTCAAATGTGATTTAATTTCACCAATTAGAAGAGGAATTTGTCACATGCAAGCCAATGCTTATGCTAATGGAAAGTTAGTTGCAGAAGCTGAATTAATGGCACAAATAGCTAAAAAGCAATAAAAATATAAAGTATGAATCAACCACTAGCATACGTACATCCAGGAGCAAAAATTGCAAGAAATGTTGTAATTGATCCTTTCACAACTATTCACAATAATGTTGAAATAGGAGAAGGAACTTGGATTGGTTCTAATGTTACCATAATGGAAGGAGCAAGAATTGGTAAAAATTGCAATATTTTTCCAGGTTCAGTTATTTCAGCAGTTCCACAAGATTTAAAATTTGGAGGTGAAGAATCACTTGCAATAATTGGAGATAATACTACTGTAAGAGAATGTGTTACAATTAATAGAGGTACTGTAGCTTCAGGTCAAACTAAAATTGGAAAAAATTGTTTGATTATGGCAACAGCTCACATTGCTCACGATTGTCATATTGGAGATAATGCAATTATTGTTAATGGAGTTGCTTTGGCAGGTCACGTTATTGTTGGTAATTATGCAATTATTGGAGGTTTAGCGGCAATACATCAGTTTATTCATATTGGTGATCACGCCATGATTTCTGGTGGTTCATTGGTTAGAAAAGATGTTCCTCCTTATACAAAAGCAGCAAAGGAACCTTTGTCTTATGTTGGAATCAACTCAGTTGGTTTAAGAAGAAGAGGTTTTACTTCTGAAAAAATTAGAGAAATTCAAGATATTTATAGAATTTTATATCAAAAAAATTACAATACTTCACAAGCTGTTGGAATAATTGAAGCCGAAATGGCTGCATCTCCAGAACGTGACGAAATATTAGATTTTATAAGAAACTCATCTCGCGGAATCATGAAAGGTTATTCAGGTTCTTATTAATTAAAAATAAAAATTAAAAACAATAAAAATGGCATCTACATCAGATATTAGAAACGGATTATGTATTAAATTCAATCACGATATTTATAAAATTATCGAATTTCTTCACGTTAAACCAGGAAAAGGTCCTGCTTTCGTTAGAACTAAATTAAAAAGTTTAACTAACGGAAAAGTTTTAGATAATACTTTTTCTGCAGGTCACAAAATTGAAGACATTCGTGTTGAAACTCAAACATTTCAGTATTTATATGCTGAAGGTGATCAATTTCACTTCATGAATACTGAGTCTTATGAGCAAATTACTTTAGATAAAAAAATCTTAGATGCTCCAGATTTATTGAAAGAAGGAACTAATGTAATGGTTCAAATTAACACTGAAACTGACATGCCACTTTCTGTAGATATGCCAGCTTCAATTGTTCTTGAAGTTACTTATGCTGAACCAGGAGTTAAAGGAAATACAGCTACAAATGCTACTAAACCTGCAAAAGTAGAAACTGGTGCTTCTGTAAATGTTCCTTTATTTATTAATGAAGGTGATAAAATCAAAATTGATACAGCTACAGGTTCTTATATGGAACGTGTAAAAGAATAATTTTAGTGAACAAAATCAGGTAAAACTGAACACTGAATACTGAACACTAAAAATATGAAGTTTTCAAAAACACATACTCTTAAAGAAATTGCAGAAATCATTGGTTGCCAATATGTTGGTGCCGATGATTTCCCTGTTTATGGCATGAACGAGATTCATGTGGTAACTTCAGGCGATATAGTATTTGTAGATCATCCAAAATATTATGATAAAGCATTACAATCAGCTGCAACAATTGTTTTAATTAACAAAGAAGTTGAATGTCCATTAGGTAAAGCATTATTAATTTCTGATGATCCGTTTAGAGACTTTAATAAATTAACCAATCACTTTAGACCTTTTACTTTTGCAAATGTTTCTATTTCGAATTCTGCAATAGTTGGTGACGGAACAGTAATTCAGCCCAATTGTTTTATTGGACATAATGTTCAAATTGGTAAAAACTGTATCATTCATTCTAATGTTTCAATTTACGATAATTGTATCATTGGTGATAATGTAATTATTCAAGCAGGAACAATTCTTGGAGCAGATGCATTTTATTATAAAAAACGTCCAGAAGGTTTTGATCAATTACTTTCAGCAGGAAGAGTTGTTATAGAAAATAATGTTGGAATTGGAGCTCTTTGCACTATAGACAAAGGAGTAACAGGTGATACAACTATTGGAGAAGGCACAAAAATTGACAATCAAGTTCATGTTGGACACGATACTGTAATTGGTAAAAAATGTCTAATAGCAGCCCAAACCGGAATTGCAGGTTGTGTTATTATTGAAGAAGAAGTAACACTTTGGGGACAAGTTGGAACCACAAGTGGAATTACAATAGGAGCAAAGGCTGTAGTTCTTGGTCAAACTGGTGTAACAAAATCAATAGAAGGCGGAAAGTCCTATTTTGGAACGCCAATTGAAGAATCACGTGAAAAACTGAAACAATTAGCTAATATAAAACGTATCCCAGAAATAATAAAAAATCTAAAGTAATGACAGCAAAACAATTAGTATTGGATTTTTATAAAAATGATTTGCTTTTACATAAATCAGAAGTTACTGAATTTCTGCACGAAGATTTAATCATCGAATGGAACAGTAGTAAAGGTTTTGTTCAAATGAAAAAGCAAGATGTACTTAATTTATCTGATGAATTGAGTAAAGCCTACGTTCGTTCTAAAATGAGAATTACACATGTAGTTGAAGAAGGAAATATGGTTTCTGTACGTTATTCTCATTTTGTAAAAACAATTGAAAATCCTAGAGAAGAAATGCTTTTAGCACACTTTTTTGTAATTTGGGAAGTGAAAGATGGAAAATTATATCGAGGTTATCAAATGAGTCAATTTTCATAAAATCATATATATAAAATTTGCAAATAAGTAGAAAAAAAACTGAATACTGAACACTGAATACTGAACACTTTTTAATACTTTTGCAACACAAACAATAAAACTAAATAAAAAAACATAATATGAGCGTTTTAGTTAACAAGAATTCAAAAATAATAGTTCAAGGATTTACAGGAAGTGAAGGTACTTTTCACGCATCTCAAATGATTGAATATGGAACAAACGTTGTTGGTGGAGTTACTCCAGGAAAAGGTGGTTCTACACATTTAGACAGACCAGTTTTCAACACTGTAAAAGATGCTGTTGAACAAGCAGGAGCAGACACAACAATCATTTTCGTTCCGCCAGCTTTTGCTGCTGACGCTATTATGGAAGCTGCTGATGCAGGAATTAAAGTAATTATTTGCATCACAGAAGGAATTCCAGTTGCAGATATGATTAAAGCGTATTCATACATAAAAGACAGAGATTGTAGATTAATTGGTCCAAACTGCCCAGGAGTGATTACTCCAGAAGAAGCTAAAGTTGGTATCATGCCAGGTTTTGTTTTCAAAAAAGGTAATGTTGGAATCGTTTCTAAATCAGGAACTTTAACTTACGAAGCCGCTGACCAAGTTGTAAAACAAGGAATGGGAATTACTACAGCTATCGGAATTGGTGGTGATCCAATCATTGGAACAACTACTAAAGAAGCTGTTGAATTATTAATGAATGATCCAGAAACTCATTGTATCGTTATGATTGGTGAAATTGGAGGTCAACTTGAAGCTGATGCTGCAAAATGGATTAAAGCTGATGGAAACCGTAAACCAGTTGTTGGATTCATTGCAGGTGAAACTGCTCCAAAAGGAAGAACAATGGGTCATGCAGGTGCAATTGTTGGTGGTGCTGATGATACAGCTGAAGCTAAAAAACGCATCATGAGAGAAAACGGAATTCACGTTGTAGATTCTCCAGCTGAAATTGGTAAAAAAGTAAAAGAAGTAATGGGATAATTTAAATCTCGTTTAAAGATAAAAAAAGAGCTTTCAATAACTGAAAGCTCTTTTTTATTTAAGTAGTTTAATAATTTAATTCAAAAAAGGATTAGACCATTTACTATCAACATAAACATTTGTTCCAGAAAGTGTTCTTAAGAATGCTATGACAGCATTAACTTCTGGAGCCGTTAAATTTAATTGTTGACCAAAACCATTTGGACGTAATCTTGGATCTAAATTAGTATTTCCTGGAGCTAAGTTAATAGTTCCATAATGTCCAACAGCCGCTTGTAAAGTTGTAATAACTCCTGTATGCATCATAGGACCATTTGTGGTTCCATCTGTTTTAACTAAATCTCGTAAAGATGGCGCACGAGTATTAGTAATGTCAATTCCAACACCACTTATAGTTCCAATTATTCCATTATTTCTTGTATTTGGATCAATATCAAATTCAGGAGCGGCATGACAACCAGCACATCCTAAACCTCCACCAGTTCTACTTCCAGTTGCATTAAAAACAGGAGGCGATAAAAATAAATTTTTTCCTTGATTTTCTTGTGCAGTAAAATTTGAGAATGGTTGCCCATCATTGGCTGCTAAGGCTCTTCCTGCATCATATTTAGAATCAAATGATTGTATGCTTTTAATAAATTGAGCTAAAGCTAATTGCATTTTGTTTTCAGTAATTTCTTCGGTTCCATAAACAAATTTGAACAATTCCTTATAATAACCAATTGCAGATAATTTTGTAATTAATCCTGAAAAAGCTTCGTCACCATTAGTACCACTATAACCCATTTCACCATGATCTTTTATAGGCATTGTGGTTTGTGTTTCTAAATTAATTGCTCTTTCATCCCAAAAGAATTTTGCTTCATTTGCAAAACGATTATTGATTAATCGCATTGAGTGTCTTCCTGTTGTTCCGTTTACTCCTTGACTCGCAACTGCAACATCACTAAAAGCATTAGCTTGTTGGTGACAACTTGCACATGAAATGGTATTATTTGAAGAAAGCTTTTTATCATAAAATAAAACTCGACCTAAAGTAGCGCCTTTATCTGTAATCAAATTAGAACCAACATTACTTTTTGTAATATAGGAAGGTACTGTTTGATTGGCATAATTTGCTAGATTAGATAAATTGATATTATTTCCAAATGCAGTTGTAACATTTGAATAAGTTTCAACTGGAACATATTGGTTATCATTATCACTTCCGCAAGAAAATGATGTAGCAATTACTAACAAGGCAATGGTTTTTTTTAGCATATTGATTTGTTTTGGTTTTTTATTGTTTAGGTCTTCTGGGGTGTGAAAACAGTTTGCTTAATTCTTCTGTTAAATTTTCATAATCCGACAATTGCTCTTTTTTGCATAGTTTTTTTATCTCTAGAAAATGATTAAAATGTGTAGTTTCAATTTGTTTTTGATAATTAGCTAATTTCAAAAACAAACTGTCCTTTTGAACAGAATCAATAGTATCAGAATTTAATAACTGATATAATTCGTTTTTAGTACTTCTAATCGAATCATCTAAATTTCTAATATCTTCTTGATGTATTTTTATTGTTTTATCATAAGCTTCAATTTGATTTTCATCAAAATGAAGTTTTTCAATTACAATTTCTCTAGGCATTTTTCTTCCTCTTGGTTCATCATTATTCTTTGACAAAAATAGAAATCCAAGAATTCCAAAATTTAATGCTACTAATGCAATTACTGCAAATACTAATACTTTAGTCTTATTCATAACTACTTATATAATTGATTGTTTTTATTTATTGAATGTTCTAAACTAGCTATTTCAGATTCATTGGAATTAGATTTACCATTCAATAGCATTATATTAAATGAAATTAAAACCACAATTGACGCTGCCACTAGCCACAATACTTTTGTTGAAATTGTTGTTTCCTTAATTTCTTTTTCAATCTTTAGAAAAATAGTATCACTTGGAGTCGCTTTGGCTATTCCATCAACACTTTTTAAAACTTTATTTATAAAATCTTCTCTTTCCATAATTATTTAGACGAAATTGTTTTTTATTTCTTGCGGTAATTTTCAAATTTATTACTCAATTTTTCTTTTAAAGTTGTTTTTGCTCTAAAAACAAGCGATTCAACGGATGAAATACTAACATTCATTATCTCAGAAATTTCCGTATTACTCAATCCATCTAACTTTGATAGAATAAAAGCGGTTTTCTGATTTTCAGTTAATTCATTGATTACTTTAAAAAGAATTGCTGCATTTTCTTTGTTTACCAAATCAATTCCGGGATGTTCAAAATTGGATAGAATTTCGAGTTCCTTTTCATTTTCTGATTTTTTTCCAAAAATGAAAAAGCGCTTTACACTATTTTTATGCTTAATAAAATCTAAACTTTTGTTAATTGTAATTCTGTAAATCCAAGTTTTGAGTGATGAATTTTCTTTAAATGAATCTAATGAATTGTGAACTTGAACAAATACATCTTGAGTAATTTCTTCTGCATCTTCCACATTTTGAAGGTAATGCAACGCAACATTATAAACCAATACTTTATATTGGTTGTAAATGGCAATAAAATCGCTTTGGTTGCTCTTCATTATTTTAAAGTATCACTTTAAGACTTAAACTTGTTAAAAAGGTTTAAATGTACTCTAATATTTTAGAAATAGTAAATTAGTCTTATATTTGGCTTTTATTTAATAGACAAACAAAATACCTAACTTTTATGAAATTACTTGAAGGAAAAGTAGCTATTATTACAGGTGCTAGCCGTGGAATTGGTAGCGGAATTGCAAAAGTATTTGCACAACACGGAGCAAACGTAGCTTTTACATACAGTTCATCTGCTGAATCAGCTTTGGCTTTAGAAAATGAATTATCAGCTTTAGGAATTAAAGCAAAAGGATATAAATCAAATGCAGCAGATTTTAATGAAGCTCAAAAATTAGTTGACGATGTTATGGCAGAATTTGGAAACATTGATGTTTTAATCAATAATGCCGGAATTACAAAAGATAATTTGTTGATGAGAATGAGCGAAGAGGATTTTGACAAAGTAATCGAAATCAACTTAAAATCGGTTTTCAATATGACTAAAGCAGTTCAAAAAGTAATGTTGAAAAATAGAAAAGGTTCTATCGTAAACATGAGTAGTGTAGTAGGAGTGAAAGGAAATGCTGGTCAAGCTAACTACGCTGCATCAAAAGCGGGAATGATTGGTTTTACTAAATCTATTGCATTAGAATTGGGTTCAAGAAATATTCGTTGTAATGCAATCGCTCCAGGATTCATTGAAACCGAAATGACTGCAAAACTAAACGAAGATGTGGTTCAAGGTTGGAGAGATTCTATTCCTTTAAAACGTGGAGGAACTCCAGAAGATGTAGCTAATGCTTGTCTTTTCTTCGCATCTGACATGAGTGCTTATGTTTCAGGACAAGTACTTAATGTTGATGGAGGAATGTTAACATAAAATTATTTTAATCTAAAAAATGAACAAATCCACTTTAGTATTAATAATCTTGTCAGTTATAGTAGCTGGTGGTTTGTCTTATTTTCAATATTTTTATAAAGCTAAGAGTAAGTCCAATACGACTAAACTCTTAGCTTTTTTACGTTTTCTTTCTGTTTTTGGTTTATTACTTTTATTAATAAATCCAATTGTGAGCAGAAGTACTTTTGAAACTGTAAAAACTCCTTTGCCAATTGTAGTGGATAATTCAAGTTCAATTGTAGATTTAAAAGCGAATCAAGTTGCAAAAGAACTTTATGAAAAAATAAGTTCTAACTCAAAACTGAAAGATAAATTTGATGTTCAAACCTATAGTTTTGATTCTGAATTTCAACCTATTGAATCTGCAGATGAGTTAAATTTTAAAGGAAAACAAACTAATCTTGATGAAGTTGCAAAAAACTTAAAAAGCATCAATAAAAATCTTTCTTTTCCAACGGTTTTAATTTCTGATGGAAATCAAACTTCTGGCTCGGATTATGTTTTTAGTTTTGATGCAAATAATAAAGTTTATCCTTTGGTTGTTGGAGATACAACTACTTATTTAGATTTAAAAATAAGTCAGATAAACGTTAATAAATATGCTTTTCATAAGAATAAATTTCCTGTGGAAGTATTTCTTCAATATGCAGGTACGAAATCGGTAACAGCTAATTTTGCTATTTCTCAAGGAAATAATGTTTTAAATAAGCAAAGTATTTCATTTTCTCCATCAAATAAATCGGCAGTTTTAAATATTTTATTGCCTGCAGATAAAACAGGTTTGCAAATTTTTAACGCAAGAATTTCATCTAACGAATCTGAAAAAAACACTTACAATAATTCAAAGAAATTTGCTGTAGAAATCATCGATCAGAAAACAGAAATAGCTATAATTTCTTCTATAAATCATCCTGATATAGGTGCTTTAAAACGAGGTATTGAAACTAATGCACAACGTAAAGTAACTATTCTTAAACCTAATAAAATCAATGATTTAAACAAGTATAATGTTTTGGTTTTATTTCAGCCAAATGCTGAATTTAAACAAGTATTTGAATCTAATAAAAATTTAAAAATAAATACTTGGATTATAACTGGTAATAACACCGATTTTGGATTTTTAAATCTGCAACAAAATCAAATAAGCTTTAGAATGTCATCTCAGAAAGAAGATTTTCTAGCAAATTTTAGTTCAGATTTTAATTTATTTGCTGCTGAAAATATTGGTTTTGAAAATTTTCCACCACTTGAGAATGCTTATGGAACTATAACTCCTAATGAAAATGTAACCGTTCTTTTATCTTCAAGAATTAGAAATGTAGAAACAAATCAGCCATTACTAGCTTTTTCGGATAATCAAGGTAGGAGAAGTGCTTTTTTGATGGGAGAAAACATTTGGAAATGGCGTGCACATAGTTTTATTGAGAAAAAATCATTTGAAGAGTTTGATGTTTTTTTAGATAAAACCATTCAATTTTTAGCTTCAAATGACTCTAAAAAATCACTTATTGTGAATCACGAACGTTTTTATAATTCTGGTGATGCTTTAGAAATAACGGCACAATATTTCAATAAAAATTATGAATTTGACGAGAAAGCTCGTTTGACAATTGCTGTAACAAATTCTAAAACAAAACAAGTAAAACGCTACGATTTGCTAAAAACGAATAATAGTTTCAAAGTAAATCTTGATGGTTTGGCAGCAGGACAATATTCGTTTACTGTAAAAGAACTTAATTCAAATTCAAGTTATTCAAGTACTTTCGAAATATTAGATTTTGATATCGAAAAGCAATTCGTAAATCCGGATATGGCTAAATTGAAACAATTGGCTTTACAAACAAAAGGTGCTGTTTTTGTTCCAAATCAAGTAGATGATTTAATTAAAATATTACTTGAAAACGAAGATTATAAAGCCATTCAGAAAGATATTGTAAAGAAAACGCCTTTCATTGATTGGATTTGGCTACTCGTTTTAATTGCGATTTCACTTGCTGCAGAATGGTTTATTAGAAAATATAACGGATTGTTGTAAAACACGTAAAACTACGTATAGCCATTATAAAAATGAGCTATATCTTTGTAATAGTTAAGTTAGACTTTAACTCTTTTTAAAACTCCACAAATACAATTCTATGTACTGTGGAGTTTTTATTTTTCGTACTTCTTATTCTTTAATATTGAACTTGCAGTTTGATAGTATGAAATAGTTTCATTAACCAACTTTGTATTCTCTTTTGCAATTGGAATTTGTTCGTAGTGAATTTGAAAATCTGCAGCTACATTATCTTTGGGTTCTAATTTTAGATTAAATTGTTTTACTTTTTGTTTTGGAGAAAGAATGGTTAAAACATTGTCTTTCAGCAATCCTAAATCTTGATATGTTGCGATGAGTGCTCTAGGTTGATAATCTGTTTTCAAAACATCTTGTCCAAAAAATTTGGTTTTGTAATTAAAGTTTAGCAAACCAAATAATGTAGGCATTAAGTCAATTTGTGAGACCATTTTATTATAAACAGCAGGTTGAATAAACCCAGGAGAATAAATTAATGCTGGAATTCTATATTTATCTAATGGTAATTGTGTTTTACCAGAGCTCGATGCGCAATGATCTGCAACAATTATAAAGACTGTATTTTTAAACCAAGACTGTTTTTTAGCCATTTCAAAAAATTGTTTCAATGCATAATCGGTATATTTTACACCACCTTCACGAGATTTAGAATGTGAATCAATATCTATTTTTCCATCAGGATAAGTAAAAGGACGATGATTGCTAACGGTCATCCAGTGGTTGAAGAAAGGT
Organism: Flavobacterium koreense; assembly: GCF_054776075.1. Classification (NCBI taxonomy): domain Bacteria; kingdom Pseudomonadati; phylum Bacteroidota; class Flavobacteriia; order Flavobacteriales; family Flavobacteriaceae; genus Flavobacterium; species Flavobacterium koreense. Next base: position 163,805 of record NZ_BAAHCF010000034.1, read on the forward strand.
TTTCCAGTTTTTGATTCTTCGTTCATCACTTGTATTGCCTTTTTAGCCATATCCTCATCACAAACTCCCCAAACATTTGAAAATGTAATTTCTTCTGGTTTTAAAGTTTTTTTGTCAGTTATTTTATAACCATTTCCTCCGAAAAAATCTTCCATATTATCAAAGTAAGCATCACCTCCATAAAGAAAGTTAACTTGATATCCTTTATTTTTAAAAATAGATGCGGTTGAAAATTTATTTTTATTGTCTTTTCTTTTTACAACGCTTTCTCCAGCAGTAGGAGGAAGACATAATGTAACTGATTCTAAGCCTCTAATGGTCCTATTTCCAACAGCATAAAGATTTGAAAATTGCAAGCTATGACTTGCTAAACTATCTAGAAAAGGAGTAATACTTTGATCATTTCCATAAGCTTTCAAAAAATCTGCACTCAAGCTTTCAATTGTAATTAATACAACATTTTTTCTGTTTTCAGGATTTAAACTTGATATAGTTCTTGTTGAAAAATTTTGAGAAATTCCAGGTACTAATTTTTCAATAGTCGCAAAAGCTTTATCATCAGGTAATGTTTTGTAAAATTTATTATAATCCAATTCACTATTCATAAAGGCTAAATAAAAACGATGTATACCATTGGACTGCAATTCGTTGGCAAAAACGTTATGAGATGTTTCTTGTTTTGATAATAATGGAATTATGAATATTGCTCCAACAAAAATGATTGAATAAATAATTGACGATTTGACTTTTTCATTAAACGAAGGTAACTTGCTTAAAAATGATTTAGAGCGTTTTACAATAAGTAAGGTAATAAGTAATGTTAATATACCAACTCCTGTAAACAAAGGAATCACAGGATAAGATTCCATGATGTTTTTAATTACTTCATTAGTGTAAACTAGATAATCTACAGCTATAAAGTTGTATCTAACGCCAAATTCATTCCAAAAAAAGTATTCACTAACAGCATTTTGTATAATTATCAAAACAAAAATGAAGATAGTAACAGAGAATAATATCAATCTAATTTTACTTCTATATCTTGGTAAAAAAAGCATCAATCCAAATAAAATGGCCTTCAAAGAGACGAAAGCAATTCCAATTTCTGGTAAGGAACCTCCATATTCATGTATAATGGATTTACCAGATAGAAGGTATAATAAAAGTAAAATTAGGAATCCAAAAATGATATAACCCCAAGGTTTTTGGTATTTAGAATTGGATAAAAACAATAAGTAAATCCAAAGAAAACAACTTGATAGTATAAAAATAAATACATCGGATAATAATCCCAAAGAAAATATTTTTACTATGTCAACAAATGAAAAGCTAGATTGGGTTATAGGATGACATAACAATATAATTCTTGTTATAAAACTAACTAACAAATAAAGAAGCCCTAAATTTATTATTGGTGAACGTTTGTTGAATAATTGCATTATAAAAAATTTAAACAAACCTATTTTATTTACATTGAATTTTGTTTAAGGATAACTTAATATCAACTTAATATTAGCTTAAGATTAAAATTCGCTTAAGAAAACTAAATAATCAATCGTTACATGAATATTATGAATAATTTTGCGTTATAGATTTGAATTAAATTTGTAAATTGTACTTAAAATAAACTTCTATGAAAAAAGGTATTGTTCTTATTATGCTAATCATTAGTGCAATTGGCTATTCACAAGATTGGAAAACTAATTTTGAAGAGGCAAAAGCAGCAGCAGCTAAAGAAAATAAAAATATATTATTAGTTTTTTCAGGTTCTGATTGGTGTGCACCATGTATAAAATTAGAAAAAGTAGTTTGGAAATCTGAAGTTTTTAAACAATATTCTGAAAAAAAATTAATCTTATTAAGAGCTGATTTTCCAAATAAACGAGCTAATCAATTGCCAAAAGAAATTGCAGAAGGAAATAAAAAATTATCTGAAAAATATAATAAAGAAGGTAATTTTCCACTTGTTGTTCTTATAGATAAATCTGGAAAAGTTATAGGGATGACAGGTTTTAAAAACGTTACCGCTGAGGAGTATGTTAAGCTAATAGAATCATTAAATAAATAATGAAACAGTTCTTATTACTATTTATTTCACTAATTACTATCAATTCTTTTGGTCAAATTGTGCATAAAAGAAAGTTGTCAATGTTAGGAAGTCCGTTTGAAATTACTGTAGTAGCTAAAGATACTATTCAAGGTAACTATTTCATTGACAAAGCCGTTGCTGAAGTTAAAAGAATTGAGAATTTGATTTCTGATTGGATTCCAACCACACAAATTTCTGAAGTCAACAAAAATGCTGGAATCAATCCTGTAAAAGTTGATGATGAAGTCTTTCAATTGGTAACAAGAGCAAATAAAATTTCAAAACTAACCAATGGAGCTTTTGATATTTCATACGCTTCAATGGATAAAATTTGGAAGTTTGATGGCAGCATGAAAGAAATGCCAACTAAAGAAGCAATTAAAAGTTCTGTTGAAAAAATTGGTTACGAAAAGATAATAATGAATGACTCAACCAAAACAATTTTCTTGAAAGAAAAAGGAATGAAGTTGGGTTTAGGAGGAATTGGTCAAGGATACATTGCTGATAAAGTAAAGGCATTATTGCAAAATGAAGGATGCAAATCAGGAATTGTAAATGTTTCTGGCGATATAAATACTTGGGGAAAACAAATAGATGATAAGCCTTGGACAATCGGAATTATAAATCCGATGAATAAAAATAAGGTTTTTGCAACATTTCCACTTGAAGATAGTGCAGTGGAAACTTCAGGAAGCTATGAAAAATTTGTAATGTTTAATGGTGTAAGATATTCGCATATCATTGATCCGAGAACAGGTTATCCAGCAACAGGGATTGTTAGTGTGTCTGTATTTGCAAAACAAACTGAAATAGCAGATGCTTTAGCAACTGGAATTTTTGTATTAGGAATAGATGTTGGATTGGATTTAGTAAATCAACTTAAAGGAATAGAATGTATTATAGTTGACGACAAAGGAAAAATACATACATCAAAAGGAATTGATATTCAAAAATATAAATCTTAATTAATTACGCCATGTTTAAGAAAATAGCATTAGTAGTTTTTTCTGTAATTGTTTTACAATCATGTAATACAGTGAAGCAATATGAAAAAGCTAAAGTTAACAGTACAGAAATGAAGCTTTCAGCAAAATCTTCAGAACGATATGAAACCGCTTTTCAAGTTTATAGAGAAGCTGCTGCAGGAGCAAATGGAGGAAAATCTGGTGGTGGTTGTGGATGTAATTAATTTTCAATAAAATCATGCAAAATAAATTAGTAATAGTATTTTTTCTTTTTTCAGCCTTGGTCTTTTCACAAGAAACCGAAGTGGTAAAAGATAGTACAGTAACTTTCAAAAAAAGAGTATTAGAGTCAACAGAAGTTGATTTCATGCTTAGTTATTACAATCAAGACGGATTGCATTCTTCAGTTTCAGGCGGAATTGGTTCTGAAAAATTGACCGATATTGCTTCTAATATTGTTGTAGCAATTCCTATGAATGATGATGATATTCTTACTATTGATGCTGGAATTTCAGCATACACTTCAGCTTCATCAAGTAACATTAATCCTTACGATTCTAAAAACCCTACACCATGGCAAAGTTCGTCAGGAGCTTCAGAGCAAGACGCTTTAGTTTCTTTAGTTGCTAATTATAGTCATAGTAGTAATGATAGAAATTTTATATGGAATGCAGATGTATCATTTTCTAACGAATATGATTACACTTCAATAGGTTTTGGTGGAGGAATTTCTAAATTATTCAACGATAAAAATTCTGAAGTTTCAGTAAAGGTAAATGCTTATCTAGATCAATGGAGACCAATTTATCCTGGAGAATTACGCAATGGAAATTATCCTAGTTATAATCCATTATTTAGCCCAAATTTTGTTGCTTGGGACAGTACAGCTCGAAATTCTTATTCAGCTTCAATAAGTTTCTCTCAAGTACTTACTAAGAAAACACAATTTTCTATTTTCTTCGATTTAGTGCAACAAGATGGTAAACTTTCAACACCTTATCACAGAATTTATTTTGCAGATAAACCTGATTATTATGTAGGAAATCTAAGTTTTGTTCCAAATTATGAAAACAGTTCTAATGCAGGAGTTTACAGATTAGCTGATGCCATAGAAAAATTACCAAGTTCTCGTTTCAAATTGCCTATTGGTTTACGTTGGAATTACTATATCAATGAAACATTTGTTGTTCGAACATATTACAGATATTATACGGATAATTGGGATATTACAGCGCATACAGCTTCTATAGAAGTGCCAATTAAGTTGACAGATAAATTCACTGTATCTCCAATGTATCGTTATTATACACAAACACAATCTAAATATTTTGCTCCGTTTGAAAAACATTTATCAACAGAAGAATTCTATACTTCAGATTATGATTTATCATCATTTAATGCAAATCAATACGGACTTGGAGTATCTTACACGGATATTTTTACGAGCTCAAAAATTTGGAAATTTGGTTTAAAAAATATTGATTTTAGATTCAACCACTACGATAGAAGTGATGGTTTAAGTTCAAATATAGCTAGTTTAGGATTCAAATTTGTAATGCAATAGCAATGAAAATTTTAATTGTTGAAGACGAAAAAGGAATTTCAGATTTTCTAAAACAAGGTTTAGAAGAAGAAAGTTATGAAATAATCGTGGCATCAGATGGCTTGTCAGGTTTGGATTTAGCTATTACAAATAAGCCAGATTTAATTTTGTTAGATTGGATGTTGCCTAAAATGTCTGGAATTGATGTTTGCAAAGAATTTAGAAAAACAGATTCAAAAACACCAATTATTTTTCTTACAGCCAAAGATACTATTCAAGAAACTATTGAAGGATTAAAATCTGGCGCTAATGATTATATTAAAAAGCCTTTTAGTTTTGAAGAATTATTAGAAAGAATAAAAATTCATTTTAGAACTATTGATGAAGTAAAACAATTAGTACTTTCAAATATTAAAGTTGATTTAAGTAAATATCAAGTTTTTGTTGATGATAAAGAAGTTTCTCTTACTCAAAGAGAATTTGAATTATTGGTTTATCTAATAAAAAATAAAGGAAATGTTTGTACAAGAGTTCAAATTATTGAAGATGTTTGGGACATTCATTTCGAATATGATACTGGAGTAATAGATGTTTTTATGAATGCTATTCGAAAAAAACTTAACTTAAGTAAAGAAAATGATTGCATTAAAACAATAAGAGGAGTAGGCTATATAGCTAATGATATTAATTAAATATGTTCACATTTTCATTCAGAAATAGAATTGCTTTCAATTATATTATTAGTACTGCTTTACTAATAGCCTTTGTATTTATTGTAATTTATCAAGTCATTTATTATAGTGTTGATAATCATATAAATGATGATATAAATGATGAAGTCAAAAAGCATCTAGGTGAAATAGAAATCGATAGAAATAATACTTACCTAATACAAGTTGATCAATGGAGGGCAAGAGAACATAACACTGTTGATGTTAATCCAGTATTTGTTCAGTTTCATGACATTAACAACCAACTTATTGATAAGTCACCTAATCTTAAAGGAATTTTATTAAAACTAAATGATAAAGACAAAGACAACGTTCTTGTTGATACCTATTTAAATAATAAACCAATAAGACAGATTCAGGTTCCTCTTGTCGATGATAATAAAATAATTGGTCATGTAATTGTAGCAATGTCACTTGATGATGCCACAATGATATTATCCAATTTAAAGAAAATACTTTTAATTGCATTTCCTCTAATATTAGTTGTTTTATTCTTGATTGCAAGACTTATTGCAGGAAGAAGTATTAAACCAGTTACTTCAATAATTGAAACATCTAGCACCATAACTAGAGATAATTTAAAATCTAGAATTCAACTTCCAAATAATAAAGATGAATTATACACACTTTCTGAAACGATAAATAATCTTTTAGATAGAATTGAAAATGCAATTGAACGTGAGAAACAATTTACCTCAGATGCCTCACATGAACTTCGAACACCATTGGCTGTAATAAAAGGAACAATGGAAGTATTAATAAGAAAGCCTAGAGAAAAGCAAGAATATGAGGAGAAAATCAATTTTTGCATAACAGAAGTTGATAGATTAAATAATCTAGTTGACCAGTTACTTTTATTAGCACGTTTTGAAAATCAAAAACAAAATATTAGAAACGAACAAGTATATCTTAACTCTCTAATACTCGATACAATAGCTAGATTTTCTGAAAAAATTAAAGAAAAAAAGATAACAATTGTTGCCAATTTTCAAGAGGATTATTATATAAAATCAGATACTTATTTAGTTTCAATAATTTTAAGTAATATAATATCTAATGCAATAAAGTACAGTAATAAAAGCGGTAAAATTGATATTGAATTGAAAAAAGATAAGGAGAACGTTTATTGCAGTATTTCAGATAATGGTATTGGAATTGTAGCGGAAGATTTAGAAAAAATATTCAACTCTTTCTACCGTTCAGATATTTCTAATCATCCTGAAATTAAAGGAACTGGACTAGGTCTATCAATTGTTAAAAGACTCTGCAATTTGCTTTCTATAGAATTAAATATTAAAAGTATAAAAGAGGAAGGTACTTCTGTAAATTTAAGGATTTCCTAATTAGATATTAAGTTTATACTAAGTTTTAATTTTCATCAATTGACTATCTTTGTTAAAAGAAAATTGAAAGAAAATGCTTGAAAAAATCATCGCCTTTAGCTTAAAAAACAAACTAATAGTTTTACTATTTACACTAGGAATTTTCGGATTCGGAGTATATTCTGTATTCCAAATTTCAATTGGTGCTGTGCCAGATGTAACTAATAATCAGGTTCAAGTAATTACAACTTCTAGAAATCTTTCCACTCAAGATATTGAGCAATTCATCACTTATCCAGTAGAAATTGAAATGGCAAACTTGCCAGGCGTAAAAGAAATTCGTTCTATTTCAAAATTCGGACTTTCAGTAGTAACCATTGTTTTTGAGGACGATATGGGTTCTTATCTTCCAAGACAATTGATAGCAGAAAAAATAAAAACAGCTTCCGAAAAAATACCTCAAGGTTTTGGAACTCCAGAAATGGGTCCAATCACAACTGGTTTGGGTGAAATTTATCAATATGTTTTAGATGTTAAACCCGAATATAAAAATCAATATTCTGTAACCGATTTAAGAACGATTCAAGATTGGGTTGTAAAACGTCAATTATCTGGAATAAAAGGTGTTGTAGAAATAAATACTTGGGGTGGCTATTTAAAACAATATGAAGTTGCCATAAATTCATCCAAATTGAAAGCGATGAATATTTCAACTATTGATGTTTTCAATGCTTTAGAAAATAACAATAGTATTGCTGGTGGCGCTTACATTGAAAAGGTAAATCAAAGCTATTTTATTCGTGGAGAAGGAAAAGTAAAATCGTTAGAAGATATTGAGAATATTGTTGTTAAAAATGATAACGGAATTCCAATTTATGTAAAAGATGTGGCACAAATTGGTTTTGGAAGTGCCAACCGTTTTGGAGCGATTACCGGAAATGGAGAAGGAGAGAAGGTACTTGGTCAAGTAATGATGCTAAAAGGAGGAAACTCTAAGCAAGTAATTGGTGATGTTAAAGCAAGAGTTGCCGAAATCGAAAAAACATTACCAAAAGGCGTTTATATCAACCCATTTTTAGAAAGAAGTGAACTAGTTGGAAAAACTACTTTTACTGTAGCAGAAAACCTTATTTTAGGTTGTCTAATAGTAATTTTTGTAGTCGTTCTTTTGTTAGGAAATTGGCGTTCAGGATTGGTAGTTGCTTCTGTAATTCCATTATGTTTGTTGTTTGCGATTTCATTCATGAACATCTTCGGAATTGATGCAAACTTAATGAGTTTAGGCGCAATAGATTTCGGAATTATAATTGATGGAGCCGTAATTATTGTAGAGTTTATTGCTTTTCAAATTGCTCACAAATCAAGACATTTAGTTAATTTATCTAAAGAAGAACGTCAAATTCAAATTGACGAAATCACTTATAAAAGTGCTTCCAAAATGATGAATTCAGCTGTTTTTGGTCAGTTGATTATTCTAATTGTTTTCATTCCAATTCTTTCACTATCTGGCGTTGAAGGGAAAATGTTCAAGCCAATGGCAATGACTTTCAGTTTTGCATTAGTAGGAGCAATGCTACTTTGTTTCACTTATGTTCCAGTAGTTTCTTCATTGTTCTTAAAACCTAAAGAAGAAAATCCAAATTCTTTTTCTTCTCGATTAATCACCAAAATGAATTCGTGGTATTTGCCTGTAATCACCTGGGCTTTAAGTAATACCAAAAAAGTAATTTATGGAGCAATATCATTATTAGTCTTTGCAATTGTACTTTTTACAACAATGGGTGGCGAGTTTATTCCAACTTTAGATGAAGGTGATTTTGTAATTCAACCGGTTTTAAAAACAGGAACTTCATTAACTAAAACAATAGAAACTACAACAAAAATTGAAAAGATTATTCTAAAAAATTTCCCAGAAGTTACCCAAGTTGTAAGTAGAATTGGAGCAGCCGAAGTGCCAACCGATCCTATGAGCATGGAAGAATCAGATATTATTGTGAAATTGAAACCAAAAGGGGATTGGGTTTCAGCTGATTCAAAAGACGAATTAGCAGATAAAATTAAAACCGAGATAGAAAAGCAAATTCCAAACATGGAAATCGAATTCACGCAACCAATAGAAATGCGTTTCAACGAATTAATCTCAGGAACTAGAAGTGATGTTGCTATTAAAATATTTGGAGAAGATTTGAATGTATTAGCAAAAAGAGCACAACAAATTAAATATGCCATTGCAGATGTAGAAGGTGCATCCGATATTATTATCGAAAAAACTGAAGGTTTGCCTCAAATGAGCGTAGTTTACAATCGTTCGAAAATTGCTCGATACGGATTGAATATTGCCGACTTGAATGAAATGATAGCACTTGGTTTTGCTGGAAAAACTGTTGGAACTGTCTTTGAAGGTGAAAAACGTTTTGATATGGTAATTCGTTTAGATAAAACCAACCGTCAAGATATTGATAATTTGAGAAATCTGTATGTTCCAACTCCAAATGGTGAACAAATTCCGCTTCAAGAATTGGCACAAATTGAATATACAGAAGGTCCGGCAAAAATTTCAAGAGACAATACTCGTAGAAGAATTGTTGTGGGAATTAACGTTAGAAACCGCGATTTGCAAAGTGTTGTAAATGATGTTCAAAAAATTGTAAATGAAAAAATAAAATTACCAGAAGGTTATTATGTAACTTATGGAGGACAATTTGAAAATCTTCAAAGTGCCAAAGCACGTTTGTTAATTGCAGTTCCAATCGCATTATTTTTAATATTCATTCTTTTGTATTTTGCATTTGGTTCGGTAAAAGAAGCTTTAATGGTTTACTCTGCAATTCCACTTTCAGCGGTTGGAGGAATATTATTTCTTTGGATTCGTGATTTACCTTTTAGTATTTCGGCAGGAGTTGGATTTATTGCTCTTTTCGGAATCGCTGTCCTCAACGGAATTGTACTTATCGAACATTTTAAAGAACTAAAACATCAAGGAATGAAAGATATAAACGAACTAATTTTGAAAGGTACAACCGATAGATTACGTCCAGTTTTACTAACAGCAGCTGCTGCAGCTTTAGGATTTTTACCAATGGCAATTTCGTCATCAGCAGGAGCAGAGGTTCAACGTCCGTTAGCGACAGTTGTAATTGGTGGATTGTTTACAGCAACCATTTTGACCATGATTGTACTTCCAATTTTATACAAACTTTTAGACAAAAAAGAAGGTAAAAAAGCTAAGTTTAAAATTCATGCCAATGCTACAATCATTTTGTTACTATTGAGTTCGTCATTGGCGTTTTCACAAAATAATAATCCTGAATTAGATAGTTTAATTTCAAAAGCGCATCAAAATAACAAAGCCATAAAAGCTGGTCAATTATCAGTTGATAAAGCTAAAGCGAATATAAAATCGGCTTACTCATTTGATAAAACAAACATTTATTACAGCTATGATCAAAACAATTTGGCTTTAAATAATCTGCCTTTAAAAGTATTCGGAGTACAACAACGATTTTTATTTCCATCGGTTTATGGTGCTCAAAAGAAATTATATTCTGCTGAATATGAAAGAGAAAAATCAAATTTTGAAATCACAAAAAATAGATTATCAAATGAGGTTGCTAAAGTTTATAATCATATTGTTTATTATCAAAATCAAGAAAAATTATTCAAATATTTAGATAGTTTGTATCAAAATTTCTCGAAAGCAAGTGATAGACGTTTTGAATTAGGCGAAACCAATTACCTTGAAAAAATTACAGCTCAAAGTAAGTTTAGACAAATCAGAACTAAATTATCGCAAATTGAAAAAGACAAATTGGCTAATTACGAAATGCTACAAGGATTACTACAATCTGATGAAAAAACTATTATTAAAAATGACAAATTAGTTCCAAATAATACAATAACTGAAAGTTCAAGTAAAGACTTATATAATTCTTATTTTGAGAATATTACAAAAACATTTCAATCTAATACTAAACTTCAAAAACAACACTATTTGCCAGATATAAATCTAGAATATTTTCAAGGAAAAAACAATGGTTTATCGCAGTCTTTATATGGATTTCAAGTTGGGTTATCAGTTCCAATTTTGTTTGGAGGCACAAAAGCTAAAATCAATGTTGCCAATTTAGAATTACAAAGTTGGGAACAACAAAAACAAAGCGAACAAACCAAAATAGAGCAATTCATTTCACAAAAGAAAAATGAATTAATCAAGCATGAAGAAGGAATAAAATACTATAAAGAATACGGAGAAAAATTGGCTAAAGAAATTATAAAAGTAGCGGATATGAGCTATAAACATGGAGAAATAGATTTTTTTCAATACATTACCTCTTTAGAAAACGCCACATCAATTCAAGTTGATTATCTTGAAAATGTGTTACAATACAACAAAACCCAATTTGATTTACACTATCTTAATTACTAATTTACGATGAAAAAAATACTTTATATACTTGCAGCGACTACTTTACTAATTTCATGTAAAGATGCCAAAACAGAAGCTCCAGCAGACAAAAATGATGGTTTAACTGTGATTTCTACCAATCAATTTAAAACTATGGCAATGGAAGTTGGAACTCCAATAGAACAAGATTTTGATGTAACTGTAAAAGCTTCAGGTAGGATAGATGTTCCACCTCAAAACAGAGCTAAAATTACTTCATTTATTGGAGGATATGTAAAAGCTACGAGTCTTTTGGTTGGAAATAAAGTAGTTAAAGGTCAGCCACTCTTGACTATGGAAAACACAGAATTTCTTGATATTCAGAAAGATTATCTTGAAGTTGCCGAACAAATCACCTATTTAAAATCGGAATTTGAAAGACAAAAAACGTTGTATGATGAGAAAATTACTTCTCAAAAGAACTACTTAAAAGCGGAAAGTGATTATAGAAGAGCCAAAGGAATGTATCAAAGTTTAAGAGCTAAATTACTTTTGCTAAACATCAATCCAAGCAATGTTGAAAAAGGAAAATTAACTTCTGTTGTTACTATTTTCTCTCCGATTTCAGGTGATATTGTAATCATGAATGCTAATGTTGGAATGTATATTGCAGCTTCTGATGTGATTTTAGAAATTGTTGACACAAGTCATTTACATTTAGAATTAGCAGTTTTTGAGAAAGATATCTTGAAAATCAAAGTTGGTCAAAAAATAAAATTCACTGTTCCAGAAGCTTCTAAGGAAATTTTTGATGCTGACGTTCATTTGGTAGGAAAATCTATTGAAGGTAATGACAGAACAATTAATGTTCATGGGCATCTTGATGACGCTATCAAACAAAGGTTATTGACAGGAATGTTTGTTGAATCTCAAATCATAACCGATTCTAAAAAAGGATTAGCCATTCCAAAAGACGCTTTAATCTTTGAAAACCAGAAATATTTCGTACTTTTATTAAAGAATGAAGATGCAAAAGGATATTCATTTGAAAAGGTTCAGGTTCAAAAAGGAACTTCCTCTGAAAATTTTGTTGAAATTCTACCAAATGAGCAAGTTAATGCTAATTCAAAACTATTAACCAAAGGCGTTTTTGATATTATAAACTAAAAAAAGAATAAATAACAATCACTCAATTACTAAAAATATATAAAGATGATTAAATCTAAAAAAGAAAAGGAAACAATAACAATAGATAATTATCTAGACAGTCATTACATACATAGAAGTAATTGGTTAAGAGCTGCAGTTTTAGGAGCAAATGATGGAATAATATCTATTTCAAGTCTTGCTATTGGAGTTGCTGCGGCAAGTTCAACAAGAGAACCAATTGTTTTAGCTACCGTTGCTGGACTAGTTGCTGGTGCATTATCAATGGCTGCTGGCGAATATGTTTCAGTAAGCTCTCAAACTGATACCGAAAAAGCAGATATTGAAAGAGAAATAAAAGAACTTGCTGAAATGCCCGAAGAAGAGTTGAAAATATTAGCTCAAATATATGAAAAAAGAGGATTAAAAAAAGAAACCGCTATGCAAGTAGCTATTGAATTCACGGAGAAAGATGCATTAGGCGCTCATATCAGAGATGAATTAGGAATAAATGAGATAAGTCAAGCAAATCCTATTCAAGCTGCTATTTCATCAGGCGCTGCTTTTACTGTTGGTGGTGTATTGCCATTGCTTGTTATTCTTTTTGCACCCATAAAAAATATGGAATATTGGCTCTATGCTTTCACAATAATTTTTCTAATGGTATTGGGAAGTATAGCTGCTAAAACTGGAGGCTCAAGTATTAAAAAAGCTATTTTGCGAATAACCATTTGGGGTACAATTGCAATGGTATTATCAGCATTAGTAGGCTATATCTTTGGAGTTAGGGTATAAAACTTAATCATAAGATATATGAGATTTATGTAATTTATTTAAAGTATTTTACAAAAATTAAATTTAAAAAAATGACTAATTTAGGCTAACCAATAGAACTAAATACAAACTTAAAAAATTAAATTATGAACGACGCACATTTGCACATGGTAGTAAACCACTTTCCAATTATTGGAATAATTCTTGGTTTTGGGGTTTTAATTGCAGGAATTGTTTTTAAAAATGATTCTGTAAAAAATACAGCTTATAGCTTGTTTATCGTAGGAGCTATTTTTGCTGCTATAAGTATGGCAACAGGAGAAGGAGCAGAAGAAATGGTAGAAGACATGCCTTCTGTTGGAAAACAAATCATTCACGAGCATGAAGAAATGGCCGAAAAACTAGCCATAGTATTATATCTTTTAGGAGTAGTTTCAATTGCTGGATTGTATACCAATATCAAAAAACACTCACAATCTAAATTAGTATCATTCTTAGCATTAACGATTGCTGCTGTTGGAATCTTTTTAGGAAAACAAACAGGAACAACTGGTGGAGAAGTTCGTCATACTGAAATTAGAGCAAATTCGGGAACAACTACAGAAGCAACTCAAAGTGGAGGTGAAGCTGCAGAAGATGAAGATTAATTAACCATTTATATTTTAAAAACCGCTTTATTAGTCGTGATAAAGCGGTTTTTTTATTTAGATTTGAAAAAAAAATAAGTTATGAAGAAAATCCTTTTCATAGACCGTGACGGAACTATTGTTAAAGAAGCAAAAGCACCAGATTATGTTTTAGATTCTTTTGAAGAATTAGAATTTTACCCTGAAGTGTTTCGCTATTTAGGAAAAATTGTTCGAAAATTAGATTACGAAATTGTAATGGTTACCAATCAAGATGGGTTAGGAACCAAAGCACTTCCAACTGAAACTTTCTGGAATATTCACAACAAAATCATGAAAGCTTTCGAAAATGAAGGCATTGTTTTCAGTAAAGTTTTCATTGATGATTCTCATCCAGAAGATAAAAAAACAACTCGTAAGCCAGGAATAGGCATGGTTACAGAATATATAGATAATCCTAAATACAATTTAAAAAAATCTTTCATGATAGGTGATAGATTAACCGATATGGAATTTGCCAAAAACCTTGGTGCAAAAGGAATTTTCATCAATAATGATGAAGCATTGGGAGCAACAGAAATCAACTCTAAAAGAGAAGAATTAGATGCATCTATTGCTTTACAAACTACAAGTTGGAAAAAAATCTATAAGTTTTTAAATAAAATAAACCGATATTAACTAGCAACTTCAAGTAAAAGCACTTGACTTTTCAATCGTTCTATCAACATATTCATCATTCTCTTATTTAAATTGGAGGAATTTTTAATGTAAGTATTGTATTCTTCTGTTGTGAATAAGCCGATTACCATTCCTTTTAGCGAGTTTCTAAATTTGATATCGCGTTGGATTGTATTTTCTATATAAGCCATCTTTTTATCAGGTGAAAGTGTGAAGAAAACGCCTTTTTGCTTTACAGCATAGTTGGTAAAAACTTCAATAAATAAATCATTTTGAAATTTTAATATTGGTCTCAAGGTCTTGTTTTGAAAGATTTCTTCTGACGAAGATTGCTCAGTAATGTTTCCTATTGAAGAGCCACGTAATTCTAAAATTGAAATATCTCTTGCTTCCATATTTTTTTATTTAAAGTTATAAAAAAACCTCTGTCGTAAAACAGAGGTTGATTTATATTTATTAAGAACTAATTGTTAATTAGTCTTTGATTTTGAAAGTTACTCTTCTAACAAGTTTTCTAGCTCCTTCAGAATCAACATCTACTGATGTATCTTCACCTGAACCAACTATATTAAGTCTTGAAGCATCAATTCCTGCTTTAACTAAAATTGCTTTAACAGCTTCTGCACGTCCTTTAGATAATGCATCATTACGCTCATTAGATCCAATTTCGTCTGCATGACCAATAATGTCTACAGATGCAGTAGGGTTGTTTTTCAAATAAGTTCTGATAAAGTCAATTCCTTCAGTTGAAACATTTGTAGGTTTAACTTTAGCTGTATCGAAATACGTTGTAACATAACCTTCGTTTACTAAACGTTTAATCATGTCAGAATTAGATTTTTCTGAAGTTTCTTTAGAAGATTTGTCAATATATCGTTCTAATTCATCTGGAACACCATTTCTATTGATATCAACCATTTTACCTCTTGTATCAACAGCAACACCAGCTACAGAATTGTTTTCTTGATCTAAATAATCAGCTACACCATCTTTATCTGTATCATTCATTAATGTTTCTACATCACCAATTCTCTTGTTAAGAGCTTCAATTTCTTCAATGTTCTTGTCTTTCAAGATAGTATAATCTCCATGAAGTTCATTTCTTCCGAAAGAATAAGTTAAACCTAATGATGTAGTTACTAATTGACCATTTAAGTTATTCTCAATTTCTGAGTATGTTCCATCCCAATTAAAATGTTGTCTGTAATTGTTTTGAACAGTTACATCAAGAATAACAGACATTTTTTTAGAGATTCTAAATTCAGGAGTTACACCAATTAATAGACCTCCGTTGTATTCAGTTACATTGTAGTTATGATCGTGTTCAATAATATTTGGAGTTTTAGATGTCATCGCATCAATTTTCAAACCACCATGTATTAAAATTGCAAGTCTACCCATTGGCTCTTGAATTTTGAATAAACGATTAGCATTTACAACACCTTGAAATGAAACACCAATTTGTTGCATTTTAAAAGGTAAACTACCATTATTTTTAATGTTTTTTATTTCTTCAAAATGTAAGCCTCCTTTAATACCAAAAACAGGACTAAACATATATCTAGCAGCTAATGAGAAACCATTTGCTTGTGGTTTGCCTAAAAAAGTACCTGGGTCACTTGAAAAATATCCAATAGAATATGGTCTAACTCCTTTTGCTTGACCAACAGTTGCTTCAATTGTCCATTTGTTATATTCAGAAGATGCTGTATCTTTCTTAACTTCATTTTCTTGCGCAAGAACTGACATAGAAGAAGTCAACAATAAGGACAATAATGTAATTTTTTTCATATTATAAAATAGGTTATATATACTATTAATTTGCAAATATAATGGTTTACACGTAATTAACAACTTTTTTGAAAACAAAAAGTAATTTGTAGAAATAATTTTACTAGGCAAAACAATTTTAATTTATAATCAATTTATCAAAATGCAAAAACGAAATCCCTAAATTTGCTAAATAAATTATATTCAAAATGAGATTTCATACTAGAAAATGGGTTAAACCCGAAGATTTGAACCCAAACAGCACTTTATTTGGAGGTAGATTATTAGCGTGGATTGATGAAGAAATAGCTTTATATGCTATAATTCAACTTGAAAGTCCTAGAATTGTTACCAAACATATGTCGGAAATCAATTTTAGAGCATCCGCAAAACAAGGAGATATTGTTGAAATTGGAATTGACGTAGTAAAATTCGGAACAACATCTTTAACGTTAATGTGCGAAGTAAGAAACATGATGACCAAAGAAACCATCATTACTATTGACACAATCACAATGGTTAGTGTTGGTTTAGACGGAAAAGCTCAAGCTCACGGCAAAACAAAAATTGAATACGTTGAAGACCGATTGAAAAAATAATTATTCTTCTAAAGTAATTCTGTCGGTTGGCATTTCGTAAATTTCTAAATCGAAATAGGCTATAGATGCGATAATATGATCAAAAATATCAGCCATAATATATTCGTATTGCTCAAATCGTTGGTCTTTAGAAAAAACATAAATTTCTAAAGGCATTCCGTGTGGAGTAGGCTGCAATTGACGACACAGCAAAATCATATTTTTATTTATTCCAGGATAATGTTCCAAATAATTAGTAATATATTTTCTGAACAATCCAAAATTAGTCATATTTCTACCATTAATAGATAGCGATTTATCTACATTATAAGTTTTGTTATACTTATTAATTTCTTCTTGACGTACATCTATATAATGAGAAACCAATTGAATTCGCTTCATTTTTTGCAAATCGTCCTCCGTCAAAAATCTGATACTTTTTGCTTTAACTAAAATATGTCTTTTGATTCGTCTTCCATCAGAATCTAACATTCCTCTCCAATTTCTAAATGAATCAGAAATTAAGCTGTAAGTTGGAATTGTAGTTGTAGTATTATCAAAATTTCGAACTTTTACTGTTGCCAAATTGATTTCAATTACATCACCATCAGCACCATATTTATCAAATGTAATCCAATCTCCAATTCGAACCATATCGTTTAAAGAAACTTGAACACTTGCTACAAATCCGAGAATGGTATCTCTAAAAATTAAGATTACGATGGCCGAAATTGCTCCTAAAGTTCCAAATAATGTGTTTGTAGTTATATCAAATATCTTTGAAATAATAACACCAACACCAACAATCCAAAGGATTATCATAATTACCTGAATGTAACTATCTATCGGTTTATCACTATATTTGGGTTGATCTTTTAAGTAATCGCGAATGGCTTTTAGCACACTTCGAACTATCCAAAGTGATAATAAAATTATATAAATTCCAACTAATTTTCCGAAAACGGTTTCCCAATAAACATAAGCTTCAAGAATAACCGGAACTGATTTATAGATGAATAAAAACGGAATTAAATGAGCAATATATTTGGCAGTTTGATTGGAAACTAACAAATCATCGAAGTTAGTTTTGGTCTTTTTAGCCACAATTGCCATAATTGTAACCAATGTTAATCGAAATATTACATATATTAGATAAGCCAAAACACATAAAATAACAATGTTTATAGCCAAGCTAATATATGATGCTGTAGTATCACCAAAACTCATTTTACGAAGTAAAGGATACAACCAACCAAATATTTTCTCTAACGTTTTATGCATTCTTTAAATACTTTTTTTCAATGTAAAAAGTTCCAAATGGAGGAATAGATGCCAAACAAATCTCAACATATTTTCTAGCTTCCCATTTTTCAGAGAATTTAAGATAGGTCGCAACTATGATATATAAAGTAAACAATACACCATGAGCCATTCCAATATGTTTTACATAAATTGGATCTCCAAAAATATATTTCATTGGCATGGCAAAGAAAAAAAGAAGAATTGCTGATATTCCTTCTATTAGGGCTAATTTTTTAAAAAATTTCAACATCGATTTTTATTTTGGTTTACAAAATTAAGCATATCATTATTTAAAAACCTACAATCTGACTTACTTTTGCAATAATTTAGCATTTATATGAGCAAACGCGATTTAAAAAAGTATTTATCCGAATTGAATAAAGAACAATTGGAAGAACAATTGATAGAACTTTACGACAAATTTAAAGACGTAAAAGTGTATTATGATTTTGTTTTTAATCCAAACGAACGAAATTTGGTTAAAGATGCTAAACTCAAAATTTCTAACGAATATTATCCAATTCGAGGTAAAAAGCCTAAAATGCGTCGTTCTACAGCACAGAAATTCATCAAACATTTTATTACACTTGGAGTAGATGCTTTTATAATTGTTGATGTTATGCTTTATAACATTGAAATTGCGCAAACCTTATCATCTGAAAAGCAAATTAATCAAGAAGCATTTTATAAAAGTATGCTCAATTCCTTTGAACAAGCCATAAGTTTCATGATTGAGAAAGGAATTTTAGACGAATTTAGAAGTAGAGTAGTGGCTATAAAAGAAGAAAGTATCAAACAAAATTGGATGAACAAATACGAATTCAACGCTATTGTTGAACGATTTGATTATTAGTTTTAAGCCACTAATTACACAAATTTTCACTAATTCTAAAATCAACTTAATTATTACACAAATTTATAACATCATGGTTGTTATCAATCTTTTAAAATTAGTATGTCAGAATTAGTGCAATTTTAAATCAAATTAATTCGTGACTATTAGTGTAATTCGTGGTTAAGTATTAAATTTTCTATATATTTCTAAAAACATAGCGTTCAAACTCTTTTTTAGATGTATTTTTGCAAAATTGTAAAAATCGCTATGTCAAAAAAAGATATTCTTGCCGAAATTGAAGATAAAAAGGAACTTTATGGTTACCAGAAAGGCGATATCGACAAAATTTTTGAGCGATTAGATAATGCGCCACACAATCATCATTTATTATATCAATTGCCTACAGGTGGCGGAAAAACAGTAATATTTTCTGAAATCACAAGACGTTACTTGGAGCAACATAATAAGAAAGTTGTTGTTCTAACACATCGAATAGAACTTTGTAAGCAAACTTCAAAAATGCTTAAAGCGTTTGATGTTAAAAATAAAGTCATCAATAGTGCCATTAAAGAGCTTCCAGATCAAGAAGAATATTCTTGTTTTGTAGCGATGATTGAGACGTTAAAAAACCGTCTTAATGATGAAAAATTAGAAATACAAGATGTTGGTTTAGTGATAATTGATGAAGCTCACTTCAATTCATTTAGGAAGTTATTTAGTGCTTTTGAAAATGCTTTTATTCTTGGAGTTACAGCAACGCCTTTGAGTTCAAATATCAAACTTCCGATGTATGAAAATTACAGCGAATTGATTGTTGGAGATACAATTCAAAACCTTATAGATAAAGGATTCTTGGCAAAAGCAACAACATATAGCTATGATGTTGGATTAACTTCATTAAAAGTTGGAATAAATGGCGATTATACTGTAAAATCTTCAGATGATTTGTACAGTAATATGGTGATGCAAGAGAAATTATTGCATGCCTATACAGAAAAAGCCCTTGGAAAGAAAACCTTGATTTTCAACAACGGAATCAATACTTCACTGCATGTTTATGAGAGCTTTAGACATGCCGGATATAATATTAGACATTTAGATAACACAACTTCTACAGAAGATAGAAAAGATATTTTGCAATGGTTTAAGAAAACTCCAGATGCAATATTAACTTCAGTAGGAATCTTAACCACAGGATTTGATGAACCCACAGTAGAAACAATCATTTTAAATCGAGCTACGAAGTCGTTAACACTTTATTTTCAGATGATTGGACGTGGATCAAGACGTTTACCAAATAAAGATAGTTTTACTGTTATTGACCTAGGAAACAACGCATTACGTTTTGGTTTGTGGAATAATCCTGTAGATTGGCAACACATTTTTAAATCTCCAGAATATTATTTAGAAAGTTTGCGTGATGATGCAGATATTGAAAGTAATTTCAAATATGTAATGCCTGAAGAACTTCGTAAGAAATTTTCAAAATCAGTTGATATTTCAATGGATATTCATGAGGAATTCAAATTTACCGTAAAAAATAATTTGAAAGCCAAAACCATTATTGAAAAATCTCTAGAACAACACGCAACAATGTGTGTGGAAAATACTGATGAATTAATTGATGCCAGAAAACTTTCAAAAGAATTAAACGACGATATTGAATATCGAATTAAACAATATTGTATTTGTTTAGGAAACGTTACTAAAAACTACAGAAGTTGGTTGATAGAAGATTACACGTTAAAACTAACAATTGCAATTGGTAGATTATATCGTATTAAAAGCATGTCAGAGCTTTAAATCACGTGCTTTCTGCTGATTTAAAATAATTATCTATTTGCACTATAATTTATATTATGTAAAATAGAATATTTCAAAAGCACTACACTGTTTCATAATAAATCATCTGAATTATAGTTTTAAAACTACAAACTTAAAGGTTGATTGAATCTTTATCTTTATTACTTTTGCACATTGATTGATTTTTTATATTTTTATAAAAATAACTTATACTATGAGTAATGCTATTTCTGAACGTGTTGCAAATTTTCTAAAAGAATACGAACCGTTTAATTATTTATCATTTGATGATTTAATTAAAATTGCTAATACCATTCGTGTTATTAATTTGGAAAAACACAAATCGTTGTTTCAAATTAATGATAAACTTCATGATTCTTTCTATGTTGTAGCTTCTGGTGTTATTCATCTAACCGTTATTTCAGATGCTGAAGAAACGTTGTTGAATAAATGTTATGCTGGTGATATCTTTGGTTTACGTCCGTTTTTTGCAAAAAATAATTATCAAATGACAGCCAAAGCTCGTGAAGAAAGTATTGTTTACGCTATTCCTATCGCGACTTTCAAACCTTTCGTGGCTCAAAATACTGAAGTTTTAAATTTCTTATTAGAAAGTTTTGCTGCCAACACCAAAAATAACTTTGATAATCAAAGCCATGCATCGCTTTCAGATAATGTTGGATATACTGACAATCAATCTGATATGTTGTATTTTCAATCATTGACTTACAACAAAACACCTTTAAAAATAAGTAGCACCACTCCTATCAAAGATGCCGCATTATTGGCTACAGAGAATATGATTGATAGTGTATTAATTACCGATCAAGGTTTGCCTGTTGGAATTGTTACTGATAAAGATTTTAGATCGAAAGTTGCTACTGGTCGTTTTCCATTATCAAATGCTATTGATAAAATTATGGCTTCTCCAGTAATAACTGTTACTGAAAACATTTCGGTTGCTGAAGCACAGTTAGTTATGCTTAAACATGGTGTCACTCACCTATGTGTAACCCAAGACGGAACAGATAAATCGGAAGTGAAAGGTATTATTTCTGAACATGATTTAGTGGTTGCTCAAGCCAATAATCCTGGTGTACTTCTTAAAGAAATTAAACGTTCACAAACAGCCAAAGAACTTAAATTAGTTCGTGATAAATTAACAGATATCATTCAATCTTCATTAAATAAAAACATTCCTCTTACACATATTAATAGTATTGCTGGCGAAATTACTCTAGCAATTGTAAAAAGAGCTGTAGAACAATCCATTTTAGATTTGGGCTCACCTCCTGCTCGATTTGCTTGGTTAAGCATTGGTAGTCAAGGTCGTAAAGAGCAATTGTTATTGACTGATCAAGATAGTATTTTGGTTTTTGAAGATGTTTCTGCAGAAAAATACCGCGATGTAAAAGATTACTTTTTAAAATTAGCTAAAAAAGCTACAGCAACTTTAGAGAAAGTTGGATTTGCATTCTGTCCACAAGGTCATATGGCTAGTAATATGCTTTGGTGTAAGTCATTGACAGACTGGACAAAACAATACAACAGTTGGATGAATACTCCAGGTGAAAACTCCAACGAAATTAGTAGTGTTTTCTTTGATTATGAGATGGCTTTTGGTGAACAAAAAATTGAAGATGCCATCACGGAAACTATTTTCAAAAATGCTAAAAACAATGTCCTTTTCTTCGATTATTTAGGAAATGATGCTATAAAAAAACCTACGCCTTTAAACTTCTTCAAAAAATTCAATTTAGAAGAAGAAGGTGAAAACAAAGGTAAATTTGACATTAAAACAAGAGCTTTAATGCCACTTGTTGATGGTGCAAGAATGTTGACGATGAGCAATGGAATCAAAGGAATCAACAGTACTTATTTAAGATACAAACAATTAGCAATTGTAGATCCTAAATTCTCAGAAGTATATTTGAATTGTGCCGATGCATATTTGGTTTTATCAAAATTTAGAGCTGTAGAAGGATTAAAAAATGACAGTTCGGGTCAATATATTAATCTGGATGAGCTCAATAAAGTAGATAGAGAGAAACTGAAAAATGCACTCAATCCAATGCGTGACTTAGAAGAATTAATAAAAGATCGTTTTCAACTGACTCAATTTTCATAGTATATGCTCGACTGGCTTAAAAATATCAACAAAGAATATCCTGAATTTTGGAAAACTTATTTATCTAAATTTGATAAGAAATCAAATCGATATGTTGTTTTATCTACCGAAACAACTGGACTTAATCCTAAGAAAGACGTAATCTTATCTTTTGGAGCTGTTGGC
The DNA here is from genome assembly GCF_054776075.1 of Flavobacterium koreense. NCBI lineage: Bacteria > Pseudomonadati > Bacteroidota > Flavobacteriia > Flavobacteriales > Flavobacteriaceae > Flavobacterium > Flavobacterium koreense. The sequence continues at coordinate 186,644 of NZ_BAAHCF010000034.1, forward strand.
GTTGTAAATGATAATATTCTTATTGGTGATGTTTTTGAAGTAGTTATTCCACAATATAAATTCCTTCATGACAACGGTTTGTCTAATGATTTTCTTTTAGAAAGTTCACAACCTAAATTGTCTGAAATTCAAGCTATTGAAATGTTTATCAACTTTATTGGTAATGCCACTTTGGTCGGACATCGTATACATTTTGATATTGAAATGATTAACGAACTATTAGAGAAATCTTCTTGTGGTAGACTTAAAAATGAAGCTTTAGATATTGAAATTATGTACAAAAAACTGCATGATATCAATGACAAAAACTTTTCGTTAGATGAGTTAAGCCACCTTTTCAAAATTGCTAAAACAGAGCGCATCTCAACTACTGACGATGCTTACACTATTGCTTTATTGTTCTTAAAACTAAAAAGCAGATTAGGATTAAAGTAGCATCTTATTTTAAAAAAATCAACAAAGCAAGTACTATGGATTGGGCTAACTTAAGGAAATATCATAGCGAAAACCTTGCTTTACTTCAATCGGGCTTCACTCCTATTGTTTTTATGGGTGATTCCATAACTGAGTTTTGGTCGAATTACAACAATTCCTTTTTTACAGAAAATGGATTCGTCAATCGTGGCATTAGCGGACAAACAACTTCGCAAATGTTACTACGTTTTCGTCAAGATGTGATTCAATTACGACCTTCAAAAGTTGTTATTTTGGCTGGAATTAATGATATTGCCGAAAATACTGGACCCATTTCAATTGAAAATATCATGGGAAACATCATTTCTATGGTAGAATTGGCAAAAGCAAATCATATTGAAGTAGTTTTATGTTCAGTGCTTCCGGCAAATAAATTCGATTGGAATCACAAAATTCAACCTGCTGATAAAGTCATTGAATTGAATAAATTGATTCAAAAATTTGCTGAAGAAAATAACCTAAACCATGTTGATTATTACTCAAATATGGTAGATGACAATAAAGGTTTGAAGAAAATATATGGTGATGATGGTGTTCATCCCAACAAAGAAGGATATAAAATAATGGAACAATTGCTGTTTAAAGCGATTTTATAAAATTAAACTATGACTAAAGAAGAAATTTTACAAAAAGTAGTTGAACGTATTAAAGACAACGAATACGATCACGAAATAGAAACCTTTTTAAAGCGTAAAGAAGTCAACCCAGAAGAGTTTAAATCTATTATTGAAACGGCTCGTGCTCAAGTTCTTGAAGAGCGTCTTAAGACTATGCCTAAAAAGAATCTAGCAGTGTTTATAGTACTTGTGGTTTTGATTATAGCAACACTTTACCTGTTTGCTTTCTACTTACCAAACACCAACGTTTCTCAAAACAAAACCTTTTTATCTATATTAGGAACGGCTGCATTTTGCTTTGTAAGTTTCTTGGCAATAGCCTATTACGGAACATGGAAGCCAGAGTTTCTAAAAATTAGAGACAAACCAAGAATTGATTTTACGTTAATGACACTAATGCTAATTCCAGCTGTGATTGTTTATTTTATCTTTTCAGAATGTTTTTCTAATGGTGCCGATAGAATTCTGAAAGCGACTCAAGTGGATGCTGTTGGAACCGTTGTTGATGGTGGCGTGACCGAAGTAAAAAGAGTGCTTCGCTCTGGTGGCGCTTCTTTTGCATCGATAACTGTTGAATTTGAAACTAAAGAAGGAAAAACCGTTAGAGCTACCGAAGATATTTCGAGTTACCAATTTAAAGATTTCTATTTAGGACAACAACTTAACATTGTTTATTCTAGTGAAGATCCTTCTAATATTGATTTGTTGATTGACGACGAAAGCATTAAAGAGTTGAAAAACACCCAACAAAGAGATTTTACACCTAATGATTTATTGACTTTAATAACGACCAAAAAAGAAAACATTAAGGCTACATTAGAAAACATTTCTTTTGGTTGGGAGCAAAAAAGCGATGCTTGGATGAACGAGAAAAACAATACAGCAGTTATGATTACTGACAATGAAGTGCGATTGATAACCACTTTTGGTAAAGCTCATAGCTATCCTGAGACTCTAGAAAAAATGGGATTCAAGAAAATTGAAACTTCTAAAGAAAAGAAAGTTGATAAAATGGAGATTCTTTTTGGCGATAAATTGTATGAAAACGATAAATACTATTTTCAAATTAAAACACTTATTTCTGGTGGACAACAAATGAGTGTAGTTTTGGTGAATAAGAAGTAATAGATTTTTAAAAAACAGGTGTTTTTACGTAGTTTTTATTTGTAGGAATTAGCTATATTTGAAAAGATTTATCAGACTAATCATGTATTTATAGATTGTATTAGGATGATAGTGTCAGACTTATATACTAGTTAGCGGAAACCCTTGGAGAACTCAAGAAAAAATGAGTAAAATAACTTAATCCTATAATAATGTTTGATTTTCGATTACAAGTATTTCACAAAGTAGCAAAACGACTTAATTTTACAAAAGCTGCCGAAGAATTATTTATTACGCAGCCAGCAGTTTCAAAACACATACAAGAAATTGAAAGTTTTCTGAAAACTAAACTTTTTGAAAGAAATGGCTCAAAGGTAAAATTAACAAAAGCAGGAATTATATTATTTTCTCATACCGAAAAAATTTTTGAAACCTATCGTAATTTAGAATTTGAAATTAATTCTCTTTCTCAAAATTTCAACGGAAAATTAAGAATTGGTGCGAGTACAACAATTGCTCAATATCTTTTACCTGAAATTTTAGCATCGTTTCATAAAAAATTTGACCAACTTATCGTTTCTTTAGAAGCTAATAATACAGAACAAATTGAAATTGCGCTGCAAAAAAATGAAATTGATTTGGGTATCATAGAAGGAAAATCCAAAAAGGCCTATCTAAAATATACTGAATTTGTCAAAGACGAAATTGTTTTAGTTTCAAATAGCACAAATCCTCTCTCAAAAAGACAAAACATTACTATTGATGAGCTGAAAAACATTCCTCTCTTGTTTCGCGAGCAAGGATCAGGAACACTAGAAGTTATTGCACATCATTTAAAATCTTTGAATGTAAAAATTTCAGATTTAAAAATTGAAATGCAATTAGGCAGCACTGAAAGTATTAAAAATTATATACTTCACAGCAACACTATGGCTTTTATATCATTACATTCCATATACAAAGAACTTAAAGAAAATAAATTTACAATAATAGATGTTCAAAATTTATCTATCGAAAGGAGTTTTTACTTTATCCAACAACAAGGTCAAGTTGAGGCTTTACCCGAATTATTTATGAAATTTGCCAATCATTATAACTTTAAGTAATGACGCATAACTTTTTACAATTTCCAACATATCCTTTATTTCCAGAAATTTGTACCAACAATAATATATAAAGTAAGATGGAAAATCAAAAAGGATTCAAAAATTTATTAGACAAAAGTATAACCACTAGAGAAGTGATTTTTTTATTAGCAGTTGTACTCTGCTTGTCTCCATTAATATCACCGCCAATTGCCTTACTTATGGGTTTAATAATTGCGCAATTTATTGGACATCCATATTTACATCTAAATCATAAAGCAACTCATATATTATTACAGGTTTCTGTTGTTGGTTTGGGCTTTGGAATGAATGTTACAAGTGCATTAAAAGCGGGTAAAGAAGGTATTTTATTTACAATAGTTTCTATTATTGGAACATTAGTAATTGGTTTCTTTATGGGTAAGTTTTTAAAGATAGAAAAAAAGACTTCTTATTTAATATCAACTGGAACAGCCATTTGTGGTGGAAGTGCTATTGCTGCTATTTCTCCTGTAATAAAGGCAGAAGAAAAACAGATATCGGTTGCATTAGGAACCATATTTATTCTAAATTCTGCAGCCTTATTTTTATTTCCTTTTATTGGGCATCAGTTAAATTTATCACAATCACAATTTGGAATGTGGTGTGCAATTGCTATTCACGATACCAGTTCAGTTGTAGGTGCAGCAAGTAAATATGGTCCGCAAGCTTTAGAGATTGGTACAACTGTTAAATTAGCACGAGCATTATGGATAATTCCTGTTGCTTTTTTATCAACTTTTATTTTTAAAAGTAAAGACAGTAAAATAAAAATTCCTTACTTTATTGGATTATTTGTTCTTGCAATGATTGCAAATACCTATATTCCCTTTGTTCAGCAATACAATCATTATTTAACAAATATTGCAAAAGCAGGATTAACGCTTACCTTGTTTTTAATAGGATGTGGATTGAACAGAAAAACAATATCTTCTGTTGGATTTAAACCATTAATTCAAGGTGTAATTCTATGGGTGATTATAGCAACTGCTGCACTTTGGGCTGTAACAACTTTAACAAACTAATAAATTCAAAATATGAAAAATAAATTCAAAATTGGAATGTTAATACTATTCTTTAGTATTATTGCTACCAAAACTCAAGCGCAACAAATCTTTGACGGCAACATAAAAAATAATTCTTTAGCAATAAGTCCAACCGAAAATATTGCATTAGCATCAAACAGCGACGTAAATTTCGTAAGTGTTTATAATCTAAAATCTCGTAAATTAATAAAAAAGATATCTGGATTCATCAGTCCAAGAAACATTATTTTTTCGCCTGATGGAATGAAGGTTTACATCACTGACAGCAGCACCGGATTTTTAACTGTACTGGAAACAAAGAAATTTAAAATCATTGAAAAATATGCGGTAGGCTTTGGAGCATTTGGTTCAGCAATTAGCAACAATGGTCAAGAAATTTATATTAATAATGAGGCAACGAATACAGTAACGGTAATTGACCTTTCAAGTAAATCGGTAAAAAAAATAATAACAGGTTTTGCCGAACCAAGACAAGGTATTAAATTAAACGCAACAAATTCAAAGATTTACGTGACCAATTTTGCCAGCGACGCTATTTCTGTTGTGGACGCAGCAACTTTAAAAATCGATACAACTATTACTGGTTTTAGCAAAATAAGAGCTATCTCTATTACTAAAGATGGTGAAACATTATTTGCTGCTAATAGTGGATCCAATTCCATTGCAGTAGTTAATTTAAATACAGGTATAATCGCTAAAACAATTTCTGTAGGCAAAGATCCTTATGGCGCATCATTATCTTCAGATGAAAACATTTTATTGAGTGGAAATAAAGAAGATAATTCTCTTTCAATAATTGATGTACCAACACTAACTAATATTGGAGTGATAACAGGATTTAATGAACCAAGACAAGCAATTATTTACTCTAAAAACGGTAAAAATGTATTTGTACTAAACAAAGATTTATCTATTAGTGTAGTTAATCTTTCTGAAAAGAAAATAATATATAGTATTCAGAATTAATAAATTTCCTAAAAAAGGTAAAAGGGCTATCCGCTAACAGCCGTTTCTCGCAATTGCGAATTTTGTGGTAAGTTCACGTTTGCGTTTCGCAAGAATTTTTATCTTTAACAGAAAATAATTCGTTCCGAAGCTCGCAACTGACGAGAAGCGGCGGAACGTTGGTAGCAAGTTTAAATCGTAATAAATAAACCATCCATTCAAATGAACAACTATAGCACTTCAAACAGAATAACATATGGTCAAAGAATTCTACCAATTAAACTTATTGAAGTGTTTTACCCACAAGAATGGGAAGAATTTATTGAAGAATGGCTAGAATTAAAAAAAAGTAAATATTATTTAGTTGAGAGATATGGTGGCGCTGGTGATATGGGAAGAGATGTGGTTTGTTACTTCGATGATCCTAAAACAAATCCAAACTATAAATGGGATTGTTATCAGTGTAAACATTATATCAATCCAATTACACCTACTGATGTATATGTGGAATTTGCGAAAATTATATATTATACATTTGAAGAACATTTTCCAATTCCTCAAAATTATTATTTTGTAGCACCTAAAGATTGTGGGACTTCGCTTTCTAAATTACTTATTGACCCAATAAAACTTAAAGCAGAACTTAAAGCAAATTGGGAAAAATATTGCAAAAATAAAATAACAAAAGAACCGGTTGAATTGAAAGGAAAGTTTTTGTCGTATTTAGAGGCATTTGATTTTTCAATATTTTCAAAAATTCAAAGAAAACTTGTTATAGAAGAACATTCAAAACATCCAAATCATTTAACAAGATTTGGCGGAAGCCTACCCGACAGACCAGTAATTACAGATAAAGACATCCCAGATAAGGTTCAAATTTATGAATCAAACTATATAAAGAACTTAATAAAAGCATATAATTCAACTGGTAAATATAATATCAGGAATGTATCTGAATTAAAGGATATTTATCTTTTACATTTTAATAAAGCAAGAGAAGGATTTCATTTTGCCGAACAACTTAGAGTCCTTTATAGAGATAATCTTCCTATAAATACATTTGAAGATTTTCAAGAAGAAATATATAATGGAATAATTAATACATTGCTAACATCTTACCCAAATGGTTTTGAAAAAGTAAAGAACATCGAAGATAAATCACAACAAATACAAATTACGTCAAATCCATTGAAAGATGTAAGTAAAACACAAGATAGAACAGGAATCTGTCATCAATTATCAAATAATGGGAAAATAAATTGGGAAAATGAATAAATTAAATGTACATCCTTTCAACAATAAAATTGAAACTGGTTTAAGAATTTTAACAATTTTAAATTCAACATACCCTAAGTCATATGATTTACAGTCTATAGTCTATCTTGATTATATGGCTGTCCATAGTGGTGACATAAATAAAAGCATAACAAGTTTACATCCTGCCGTCTCTAACAGAAAAGGTGAATTATTAATAAGAAGAGAAGTAATTTTTTCAAGTTTAGAATTATTTATCGAAAAAGGATTAATTGATAGATTATATAGCGAGAATGGCATTGAATATAAAGCTTCTGAAAATTCGACAACTTTTCTAGATTCATTGAATGAACTATATTCTATTGAACTTCAAAATAGATCAAGCTGGATAAATAGTTACATCAAAGATTTATCTCCTGAATTATTACAAAAACAAATGATTAATTTCATCAAGAATGAAGGCTAAAAATTAAAATATTACTTCAAATGAATAAAAGTGGATTTATAATTAATAAATTAGTTTTAACAGGAAATAATGTTAAACCTGCAATAATAGAATTTAAAAAAGGTTTAAATGTTATTAGTGGTCCAACTAGTACTGGTAAATCTTTTATTTTTGATTGTTTAAATTATATGTTTGGTGGTAAATCATTAGACAGAAAGCCTCCAGAAGCTGATAACTATGACAAATTATTTATTGAAATTGAATCAAATAATGGCGATTTTTATACTTTACAAAGAGCTATGAATGGAGGCCAATTTAATTTGTTTAACTCTATATACGATAACATTGGTTCACAAAATCCAAAAGTTATCTTAGCAAAACTTGTAAAAGATAATGATGAAAATATTTCTTCTTTTTTTCTTAACCTCTGTAATCTCAATAAAAAAGAAATAAGAAAAAATAAAAAAGGGACAAAATTTTCATTATCATTTCGAGATTTATGTCATTTATGTCTAATTTCTGAAAATGAAATAACAAAAACAGAATCTCCAATATTTGCAAAAGGTGGCTTTCAAAAAACAAAAGAATTAAATGTTGTCAAATTTCTAATTACTGGTAAAGATGATAATGCAATTATTAGTGAACCTGATGAAAAAATTCTTAACTACCGCAAAGGAAAAGTAGAGCTGCTTGAAGAGTTAATAACTCAATTTAATGAGAATATTTCTAAAGAATATTCTAATCCGAATGAATCCATAACAGAAATAGAAAATCAAATAAATTTGCTAAGAGACAAACAAAACATTTTACTCAATCAATTTTCAGATTATGATTTAAAAAGAAAACATCACTCAAAAAAAATTAATGAAATCAATATTTCTATTGAATTACTTGTTGAAACATTAACTAGATCCGAATTACTAAAACAATATTATTATTCAGATCTTAGTAGGCTTAAATCAACAATTGAAGCAGGCTTCCTTCTTTCAGAAAACACAGAAAACCTAAACTCTTGCCCATTTTGTAAAAATGAAATAGAATCCTTATCCTCTGATGATGAAATAATTGCAACTATTTCTTCTTGTGAAAATGAAATGAGAAAAATTGATTTTTTATTAAATGAATTAGAAGAATCTCTAATTTTATTAAAGTCTGAAAAATTAGCACTTGAAGAAAGTTTGGGTTATGAAATAAAATCATTGCAAAAAATAGAACTTATAATCGAAGCAGATATTAATTTATTAATAACAGAAACAAACATAGAAATAAAAGAACTTTATAAAAAGAGAGATACATTGTTACAAGAGAAGTTCAACTTTGATAGCATTGGAAAACTTAACAAATTTAAAGTTGAAATCTCTGATTTAAATGAAACAAAAGGAGATAATACTTTTGACGAGTTGACAACATCTACTGTATTTCCAATTTCAGAAACAATATATAATATTTTATATGAGTGTAATTATTCTGAATTAGCTAACATATCATTTAGTGAGAAAACGAATGATTTTGTAATTGGTACAAAAAACAGAAATCTTTCAGGAAAAGGAGAAAGAGCAATAACTTATGCAACCTTTGTTCTTGCATTATCTGAATTTTTAGAAACTAAAACATACAAAATGGGAGTTCCTATATTTGATTCACCATTAGTAACTTATAGAAAACCAGAATCAAATGGCGAAGGTATAAGTGAAGATTTAGCAATGGATTTTTATAGATATTGTGCCACCAAAACAACTTGTCCTCAAATAATTATTTTGGAAAATGAAGAACCACCAAAAGATATTCTTACGAAAATACAACATATAAAATTTACAAAAAAAGAAGGTATTGGCAGATATGGTTTTATACCTAAATAAAAAACCTGCTACCAACCATGGTTTGCACCAATTGCTGGGCTTGCGCTTGCTATTTTGTCTTCGTGGAGAATAATCTGGTGACAACAACTTTATCTTTCAAAGAAATTCAGTAGTTTTGTTTTGGCCAGTGTCAGCAGCAGCAACTGACGTGAAGCTGGATAACGTTAGAGGCAAGTTTGCTGCAGCAAATTGGAAAAGCAGAAAAGTCTAAAATCTTAAAAAATTAAACTCAAATTAAAAAAATGAAGAGTTATGGACGAAAATTTTAAAAAAACATTGTTGTTCTTTATCTTACTCATCTTACCAATTGCATCCTACGCTCAAAAAGATGTAACACAATTTCTCGACATTCCTGTTGATGGATTCAAGCCAGAAATGATAAAGAAGCTTAAATCTAAAGGATTTACAATTAATCGGAATAATGAAGATATCTTGGAAGGTGAATTTAATGGAACAGATGTTAATATAGTTATTGCAACCAACAATAACAAAGTTTGGCGAATTGCAGTTTTAGACGTTAATCCCACAGATGAAACAAATATTAAAATTAGGTTCAACAATCTAATTCAACAATTTGTGAATAATAAAAGATATTCAATAGAGGCTGACTCAACAATAGCAAAATATACTATACCCAAAGAAGAGGACATTTCATATGAAATTTCAGTCAACAAAAAACGATATGAAGCTGTATTTTATCAAAAGTCCATAAAATATGACTCTTTAACTAAGGAAAAAGACATTCTTCTTGCCAAAGATAAGCTTAACGATAAAGAAAAAGAAAGAGCTCGTGACTTAATAGTAGAATTATTTAAAGAGTCAATGGATGGCTTGAATAAACAAGTTTGGTTTATGATTGATGAACATTATGGTAAATATCGCATCGTAATATATTATGACAATCAATATAACAAAGCAAACGGAGATGGTCTTTAATCAAAATAAAAACTAGTCACTAATAACTATTTTAATAAACTAAGATTTCAAGTCTCCTACTCCAACCCATCAATTCCCAAAAGCAATAATTGTGCTGTAGCTTCATTGGTGGCTAAAGGTACATTGTGAACATCACACACACGAATCAACATATTAATATCCACTTCGTGAGGATGATTCGACATAGGATCTTTAAAGAATAACACCATTTTTGTTTTTCCTTCGGCTACTCTTGCAGCAATTTGAGCATCGCCACCCAATGGTCCAGAAAGCATTTTCTTAACTTTAAATCCAGCAGCTTCTGCCTTTCCTCCTGTGGTTCCGGTGGCAATTAGTTTGATGTTTTCTTTTATAAGAATTTCTTTGTTCTTGTTTAAAAACTGAACTAAATCGGCTTTCTTTCCGTCGTGCGCTATTATTGCAATTTCCATGTATACTGAATTTACTTGTTCTGAATTAATTTCAGAATTAATTATCTCTCGTACTGAATTATTATTGATGTAAAAATAAAAAAACCTGACGTGATTGTCAGGTTTTTCTAATTATTTATTTAAAATATGATAAGCAATTAATCCGTCAATTGGTCTTCTAAGAACATTACCTATTTTTATGTCATAGTGTTCTAAAACTTCTTCCAATTCGTCTTTTAGATAGAAGGCAATTGAACCTACAAAGTGAACTAATACATCATGACAGTTATCGAATTGCATGATATAATTTTCAACAAAGTCTTTCATTTCTGCTTTGATAATTTCTTTGCAGAAAGCATCATCTTTATGTTTGATTAAGAACTTGGCAAACGTCGCTAAATAGGCATTTGGGTTGGGTTCTTTGTATAAATTATTCTTAATGTAATCAGCATCAAGGTTGTATTCTTCTTCAAATTCTTTGGCTAATTCCTTAGGCATTTTATTAAAATAATACCCACGCAATAAATGACGTCCGAAGCGATTTCCTGAGCAATCGTCCATAGCTATATAGCCAAGAGATTGCACTTTTTGATGCAACACTTTTCCGTCAAAAAAACTGCAATTAGAGCCAGTTCCTAAGATGCAAACAATGGCTTTTTCGTCTTTTGGAGTAGTTGCATAAACGGCAGCATAAGTATCTTCATGCACAGAAATAGCAGCATTTGAAAAATATTCTTTAAATACAATAGTAAGAAAGTCTTTCATTCTATCAGTTCCGCATCCGGCACCATAAAAGAATAAATGTGTTGCTTTTTCTTTATTGTGAGAAATATCAAATTTATCATCAAGACGATTGATAATTTCTTCTTTGTCTAAAACTTCAGGATTCAATCCTAAGGTTTGTGTTGTGAACAAAACTTTTCCGTTTTCGTCTATTGCTATCCAATCGGCTTTTGTAGATCCACTGTCAACTAATAATTTCATATTTTAAAAGTATAGAAAAGAAAATAAAAAAGAGAACAAAAATATCGAAAAAATTCATTCTCAATATAGTGTTCTCTTTTTTCTTTTTATTATAAACCAGCTACGTGAACTGACAAATCGATTAATTTACTTGAATAACCATATTCGTTATCGTACCAAGAAACTAATTTGAAGAACGTTGAATTTAAACCAATTCCAGCTTTAGCATCAACAACAGAAGTTCTTGAATCTCCAACAAAATCTTGAGAAACTACATCATCTTCTGTAAATCCTAAAATACCTTTCAATTCGTTTTCAGAAGCTTTTTTCAAAACTGCCATAATTTCATCGTAAGAAGTTTCTTTAGCAACTTTAACGGTTAAATCAACAACAGAAACGTCAACTGTAGGAACACGGAATGACATACCTGTTAATTTACCATTCAACGCTGGAATTACTTTTCCAACCGCTTTAGCAGCACCAGTTGAAGATGGAATGATGTTTACACTTGCAGCACGACCACCTCTCCAATCTTTTCTTGATGGACCATCTGCAGTTAATTGAGTAGCTGTTGTAGCGTGAACTGTAGTCATTAATCCTTCAACAATTCCGAAATTATCATTGATAACTTTTGCTAATGGAGCTAAACAGTTTGTAGTACAAGAAGCGTTAGAAACGATTGTATCTGTAGCTTTTGCCTCAGTATGATTTACACCCATAACAAACATTGGAGCATCTGCCGATGGAGCCGAAATAACTACTTTTTTAGCACCACCATCAATATGATATTGAGCAGTTTCTAATGTTGTGAAAATTCCAGTACATTCTGCAACTACATCAACATCAACGTCTTTATCATCCCATTTGATTAGTTTTGGATCTTTTTCTGCAGTTACTCTGATAAATTTATCGTTTACATAAAGTTGACCGTCTTTAACTTCAACTGTTCCATTAAAACGACCGTGAACTGAATCATATTTTAATAAGTAAGCCAAATGCTCTACATCTAGTAAATCATTGATAGCTACTACTTCTACATTATCTCTGTTAAATGTTTCTCTGAAAACGATTCTTCCAATTCTTCCGAATCCGTTAATTCCTAATTTTACTTTAGACATTTTATTTTAATTTTATATTTTATTATTAATTATTGAAATTGACTTTTGAAATTGTATTAAGTTGTCATGATATCAGAAACTCTCAATAGTTCTCTATCAATTTCTGAATGACCTTTTATAGCTTGTTCTAATGGTGTTAAGGCAACTTTATCGTTTAACATTCCCACCATATAATTGGATTTTCCTTCAAGGATAGATTCAACAGCTTTCACTCCTAGTCTACTTGCAAGAACTCTGTCAAAACAAGAAGGTGAGCCACCACGTTGCATGTGACCAAGTACAGAAACACGAATATCATACTCTGGGAAATTTTCTTCGATATAATCTTTTAACTCGAATACGTTTTTCCCAATTTTATCGCCTTCTGCAATCACCACAATACTTGATGATTTACCTGAAGCTTTACTTTTACGAAGAGAATCTAAAAGACGTTCTAATCCTAAATCTTCTTCTGGGATAAGAATTTCTTCTGCTCCTGCTCCAATTCCGGCATTAAGAGCGATATGTCCAGCGTCACGTCCCATAACCTCTACAAGAAATAAACGATTGTGTGAACTGGCAGTATCACGAATTTTATCAATACAATCAACAACGGTGTTTAATGCTGTGTCAAATCCTAAAGTGTGACTAGTTCCAAAAATATCATTATCAATCGTACCAGGAATTCCCATTACTGGATATCCAAATTCGTTATTAAAAATTTCAGCACCAGTAAAAGAACCATCTCCACCAATAACTACCAAAGCATCAATACCAGCAGCAACAAGGTTTTGGTGAGCTTTTTTACGACCTTCAACTGTCATAAATTCTTTAGAACGAGCTGATTTCAAAATTGTTCCACCTTTGTTTACAATATTGTTTACAGAACGTGGTCCCATTTCTTTAAAATCACCTTCTATCATTCCTTGGTAACCTCTATAAATTCCAACACATTCAATGTTATGGTAAGCACAAGTTCTAACAACAGATCGAATAGCTGCGTTCATTCCTGGAGAGTCGCCTCCTGAAGTAAGTACACCTATTTTTTTTATCGTTTTTGACATATTTTTATGTTTTAAAATGTAAATTTAGCAAAGAATATGCATATAAGTGATGAGATTTTTACTGATTTGATAAAACCAGCGAAATTCAATCGTTTTCGTTGATAAGTTTTGAGTTATTAAGGTATTAATTTGAGAAATACATAAAAAAAACCTGAATCATTCATCTTCAGGTTTTGCATCAGTATTAGGTTTGTTTTCTGGCTCTGATTTTTTCTTATCTTCCTTTTTTTCCATTTCAATATAATCCGGAAGAACATCAGAATCATCATGGGTTTCAACAAGATTCTTTTTCTCTCTATCTATTTTAGATTTGAAAATTTTATTGATCAATTCTTTGAAAGTATCAAAGTCAACTTCATAGGAAATTCCGGCACCTTGTGTATATCCAATACCTTGTCCGATATAATTGATATCGTTTTCACGATTAAATATTCTCAAGTTCAAAGTACCATCTTCGTTAACTCGGTATTGTGCTTCAAAATTTCCAACAATAGCTGTTTCAGAAACACCACCAGTTGGCACACCTACTTTTCCATTAATGGTAATTCGTTCGTTAATTTGTGTAGTAACAGAAGCTACTACTCTACCATCTGTTGGATTTAAAGCGGTTCTATCACCAGCTGTATAGGAAACGTCAACTATCATTTTGCCATCTTTGTCATTAAATAAGTCTCCAAATAAGGCTCCAGCTTTTTCGTAAAAACTATTAGTTATTTGCGATTGACTTATTCCTTCTGGACTTAAGAATCCACCTGTTGAAAGTAAATACAAAGCTTGTTTTTGTCGCGTATCTTTATCACTAAGCTTGGTCTCAATTTCAGATCTCAAAACAGAGCTTACGTTTGGAAAATTAATATTAAAATCGGGTTCAGGATTATTGATTGTTCCTTTTAAATCTATGATAACTTCAACTGGAATTTTTCTATTGAAAGAAGCGTTATCAATTAATACGGCTGGGTTTGCAGTAATGTTTCTAGATACAGCTTCAAGGTTTAATGTTGCATTAAATGGATTTCCTGTCCAAACGATAGAACCAAATTTTTTGACATCAAATTTCTTATCGATTAAACCTCCATATTTAAAATTATAGGAACCTTCCCAAACTTGAAAGTCACCATTCATTTCAAACTTACCTAAAGTATTAATGTTCATATAAAGAGTTCCTACTCCTTTTCCTTTCATACCGTGTTTAGAATCTCTGTCAAGAATAACTTCAATACTTGCATCTGTAGTGATATCAAACTCAAAATTCATTTGAAGTCCATTGTAGTTTCTAATAAATTCGGCTTGTTTGGTATTAAGACCTAATTTCTCGTTTTTGGTCAAGAATTGTATGTAGTTATTTTCACTAACTGCATCAGCATCATTAATAGGAATCTTAATATCGGTTCCTTTATTAGACTTAGCATTGACATTAATTTCTAATCCATTTGTTGGACCTTTAATCGTTGCATAACCATCTATGAATGCTCTACCAAAATAGGCCACATCTTCTTTATCTTGTGTATCTAAAGCAAGAATATTATTGGAATCAATTGTTAAATCTAATTCCCAATCGCCAAATTGTTTATGTTTAATAAATCCTTGCAAATCACCTTCAGTATTGAATTTAGTATCATTTACTTTAGTTTTTTGGATAATGAATTTATTTTGAGTTACATCTACAATTGAATTATCTTTAAGAGCATAATCAACATTCAAATATGGAATGGTTACTCCAGCATTATTAACAAATAATCTACCATTATAGTCAATATTATTAACGTCTCCACTCAAACTAGCTTTACCTGAAACAAAGCCTCTAATATTAGATAATACTTCGCCACCAAGATTACCCAATACACCTAAATTGAATTTTTGGAAATTTAAATCCAAATCAATTAATGTAGAATTATCTACAATTTGAAGATTTCCATCAGCAGTAAATGATTTGAAATTTTCATTTTCAATTTTTGATTCAATATCAAATCTGGTAAAATCATTATTTCCTGCAATATCTAGGTTTAAGTTTCCTAACTCGTTGTCGTTTATTATAAGATTACTTATTTCAACAGATGCAGTTGGTTGATAAATAGCATTTTTTTGTTTTAGAAACACTTCGCCATTTAGATTTCCATCAAACTTAAATTGTTTTACATCTGGTGTAACCTTGTTTAGGTTCACATCATGAAATGTTAGTTGAATGTCTTTCTCTGTTTTTCCACTTAATAATCCCTTTAATGCTATGGATTGATTTTCGTGAGAAACTACAATATCGTCAAAAGTGAAACTACTCAACTTTTTATCAAATACGATTTTGTTTTTATCGTTTTCTTCTTCATTTATATACCAAAGATAGTCCTTAAACATCATTTCTGATTTGTTAAAACCGACAATGTTTTGGTTGTTTTTATCAATAGTGTGATATAAATTCAAATTATAAAAGTCATTCCCTTTTTCGCCTCCTTTAAATTCTGTTCTAAACGATAAAGTATCTTTGGAAGTAGCATTAATAAGTGAAAAGTCTCTTATTTTATAGTTTTTAACTTTGATACTGTCCATTTGAACATAAGTATTATACAATGGATTTTTATTATCTACTTCAAGTAACACTTTATCTAAATGTGTTCCAAAAGCATCAATAGTTTTGGAGGTGAAATTCAATTTAAAATCATTATCATCCGACTTAATAATTCCGTTAATAACGGCGTCATCACTGAACGATATATCAGGATTTATAATTTCTATAATTTTATTAAACTCTGTAAATTCAAATTTTAAAAACTGACCCTTTTTTAGATTATTTGGTTTATAATTGGTGTATAAACTTCCTAACGAATTTTCAATCATACCTGGTATTTGATTGATATCAAATTTACCTTCTACTTTTCCATTAACTTCATTTGGTGAATACAATGAAATTGTTCTAATATTTTCAGCATCAAAACTTGAATTAACGGTTAAATTATCAAAGAAATAAATGTCTTTAGGATTTTGATAGGATGCATTTGTAATGACAACATCACCTCTCATATTATTGAGATTACTTCCAGTAACTTTCATGACAACATCTCCTTTAAAAACGGATACTGCATCATTCATGAAGTTTAAATTTTTAAGATTTGCATAATCTACCTTAGCATGAAAGTCATATATATTTTCTTTTTTACTTAGGTCAACTATTCCATTGAAATCAAAAAACAAATTAGGATCATTAACATTAATGTTTCCTTTAAAAATTGGTTTCTTAAAACTTCCATCGGCTAAAATATTTTTGTAAGTATAGCCATTATATCTAACGCTTTTTACTTCACCTGAAAACTTTGTGTCAAGGTATTTTTCAACAAATCCTTTTCCATCTACATCAACATCCATTGAAACTTTTCCAATATCCTTTCTGTTTAAAAAACTACCTACATCAAAGTTATCTAAGACTATATTACCAGAATAAGAAGCATTGTCAATGTTATCAATATCAGTCATTAAAAGTTTTGAAGAAACATTACCTAATCTTGTTTGTAAATCAAAATCGGCATCGATACTTTTGGTAGTAATCTCGGCATCTCCATTTAGATTAAATTGTCCTAACTTTTTTAAAGAAGAAGGTAATTTTTTTCCTAAAACATTCGGTAGAATTGATACTAGATTTTCATAACTAGAAGTTACTTTGTCGAATGAACCATTCATGTAAAATTCTCCTTGTCCTTTTTTAGCAAAAAGATTTTTAAAGTTTACATCTCCAACAATCTCTGAATTTCTTGTATCCTTTAATTTTAAGTTTTTAATTGTGAAATCATTTAAAGTACCATCGACTTTACCTCTAAAATCGAAGATTTGATTTTTACCCAATTCATCATAAAAATAACGAATATCATTAGAAGCAATGGTTGCTTTTTTAGAATTTACATCAAAAATTACTTTGTTATTAAAATCAGCAAAATCTTTTCTATCATATTTCAATATAACCTCTCCTTCAAAATCAGATTGAGCGGTTTTAATACTAGTTTCTTCTAATCTAATATTCTTCTTTGTATAAGTAAATTTAGATTTTAAATTCTCTACAAACAATCCACGATGGTCTTTGAAAGACATTTCTTTTATATTTGTAGTAACGTCTGGTCCTTGAATTTTAAAATCTGTAGCTGATACATTAAGCTGAGTAAAATCAACATCTTTAGGATTTTCTCTGTTGTAATCATGTAGAATAAAACGACTATTTACTAAGGTAATTTTATCAGAAGTCATTAAAAACTTTCCAGAAGAAGGTTTACCATCATCAAAAGCAGCTACAAATTTATCAAGATTGGTATCTTTATCACCTTTGTATGTTTTTACATTTAAAGTTAGTTCATCTGCTTTAATGTCTCCAAAAAGCAAATCACCATCTAACAATCTTTTAGAGTCTAAAATGTTTGTAATTATTCTTTTGGCAAAAATTAAGGTGTCTTTTTTCTCATCCTTAACCATAACACCTTTCATTTGAACACCTCCAAATATGGTAACTTCAACTTGGTCTACATAAATATTAGTTCCGTATTGTTTGTTAAGTTCTTCGGTGTAGTAATGGGCAATTCTTGTTTGAACTGACGGCAACGAAAGAGCAATACCAGTCAATAATATCAGAAATAAAAGCGCAAGAAAAACGCGAAAAACAATTTTTCTGATTTTTTTAAAACGAGTATTTACTTTTTTTTCTTTCAAAATTTAATTTTGGCATTGAATAAGAAACCCCGAAAATAGTTACTTTTGTATTCGTTGTAAAAATAATCGTTTTATAATGGTTATTCAAATATAATTCAAAAATTGTGCCCAATGTTACATAATGATGTTTTTATTCTCGCAATTGAAAGTTCGTGTGATGATACTGCTGCTGCTGTTTTAAGAAATAATAAAGTTTTATCGAATGTTGTTGCTGGTCAAAAAATCCATGAAGAATATGGTGGTGTTGTACCTGAATTGGCTTCAAGAGCACATCAACAAAACATTGTTCCAGTTGTTGATATGGCTTTAAAGAGAGCTAATGTCAATAAAAATCAACTAAGTGCAATAGCTTTTACTCAAGGTCCAGGTCTTATGGGTTCGCTTTTAGTGGGAACTTCTTTTGCAAAATCGCTTTCGCTTTCGCTTAATATTCCATTGATAGCTGTGAATCATATGCATGCTCATATTTTGGCACATTTTATTGATGAGGAAGGTTTTGACAAACCAGAGTTTCCTTTTTTAGCTTTAACAATTTCTGGAGGACATACCCAAATTGTTAAAGTAAATAGTTTTTTTAATATGGAAATTATCGGAGAAACAACTGATGATGCTGTAGGAGAAGCTTTTGATAAGTCTGCAAAAATCATGGGACTTCCCTATCCTGGCGGACCTTTGATTGATAAATTTGCCAAAGAAGGAAATCCGAAAAAATATCAATTTACAAAACCAAAAGTGGATGGATTAAACTTCAGTTTTTCTGGATTGAAAACCCAAATTTTGTATTTTATTCAAAGAAATGTTTTAGAAAATCCAAACTTTATTGAAGAAAATAAAGCTGATATTTGTGCTTCTATTCAACACACCATTATTGAAATATTAATGGAAAAATTAAAAATGGCAGTTGCAGAGACAGGAATCACACAAATAGCTATTGGTGGCGGTGTTTCTGCAAATTCAGGAATTAGAGAAACTTTGAAAAATGCAGAAGGAAAATATGGCTGGAAAACATTTATACCAAAATTTGAATACACAACAGATAATGCTGCCATGATTGGGATTGTTGGTTATCAAAAATATCTAGAAAACAGGTTTAATGATGCTTCCATAGTTTCTAAAGCAAGAATAGAATTTTAATATGCAATTATTTTATAATCCAACTATTTCAGAGAAAGATACTTCTTTTGTTTTTGACAAAGAAGAAAGCAAACATATAATTAAAGTATTACGTAAAAAAGAGAGTGATATTTTATTTGTAACCAATGGATTAGGTTTTATATTTAAAACTGAAATAGCTCTGGCTTCTGATTCAAAATGTACAGTTACGATTCTTTCATTTGAAAAAGAAGAACCATCTAAAATACAATTACATTTAGCCGTTGCTCCTACCAAAATGAATGAACGTTATGAATGGTTTTTGGAAAAAGCTACAGAAATTGGCATTCAAGAAATAACACCAATAATCTGCGAACATTCTGAAAGAAAAGTTGTAAAAAATGATCGATTTCAAAAGATTATTGAATCCGCAATGAAGCAATCTTTGCATTATTATATTCCAAAATTGAACGAACCAATTACCTATAAAGAGTTTATAAAAAAGGATTTTAAAGGTCAAAAATTCATTGCTCATTGTGAAGAAACAGACAAAAAATCATTAAAAGAAGCTTTAATTCTTAATGAAAATAGTACTTTATTAATTGGACCAGAAGGTGATTTTTCTTCAAAAGAAATTCAATTAGCTTTGGAAAACAATTACATCCCAGTATCTTTGGGTAAAACAAGATTACGAACAGAAACGGCAGCTGTTGTAGCTTGCCATAGTGTAGCACTATTAAACGAATAAATTCAATGAAAAAAGTTTTTTTAATCTTAGTCTTAATTACCTCTTTTTCTTATTCCCAAGAAATTGCCTTGATGAAATATAATGGAGGTGGCGATTGGTATGCAAACCCAACATCACTTCCAAATTTAATTAAGTTTACCAACCAGAATATTAATACTAAAATCAAAACAAAACCTGCAACTGTTGAGCCAGGAAGTCCAGATTTATTTTCCTATCCGTTTGTTCACATGACAGGTCACGGAAATGTAGTATTTAATGATGCTGAAATATTGAATTTAAGAAACTATATGCTTTCAGGAGGATTTCTCCATATTGATGATAATTTTGGAATGGATGAATTTATAAGAAAAGAGATAAAGAAAATCTTTCCCAACAACAACTTAATAGAAATTCCAGCAAATCATGCTATCTTTCAAGGTCCTTTTATTTTCTCAAGTGGTTTGCCTAAAATACATGAACACGACGGAAAAAGACCACAAGCCTTTGGTATTTTTGAAAACAACAGATTAGTACTACTTTACACTTTTGAATGTGATTTAGGTGATGGTTGGGAAGATGCCGATGTTCATAACGATCCTAAAGAAGTTAGAGAAAAAGCACTGAAAATGGGTGCTAATATTCTAAATTACATATTCAGCAATTAATTTGAATGTATTTCATCGATTCTTTAAAATAAACTCGTAAAAATATTTTTATTTGTTAATAATATGTTATAAGATTGCATAACTATTAATTAAACCTAAATTTATTTTTATGAAAAAAATCCTTTTATCAGCATCATTATTAGCGATGCTTTTCTCTTGTCAAAGTGAAGATTCAAAAATTGTTGCAGATAACAATGCATCTGCAAGACAATGTGCCTCTCAGGAAGTATTGGAAAGACAATTGAGAGAAGATCCTGAAATGGCTCTAAGAATGAATAAAATTGAAGAGTTTACTGAAAATTTCACGAAAAATAATCCAAACTACAGATTAGTTAATGGTAAAATAGAAATTCCAGTTGTAGTAAACGTCTTATACAGAACAACTGCAGAAAATATTTCTTTAGCTCAAATTCAATCACAAATTGACGTTTTAAATAAGGATTTTAATGCTACAAACTCTGATTATGGTCAAGTACCTGCATTATTCTCTGGTGTTAAAGCTAATGTTGGAATTTCTTTTGTTTTAGATCAAGTAATTAGAAAATCAACTACAAAAACATCTTGGGGTACTGCTGATGCAATGAAGAAAACTAATCGTGGTGGTTTAGCTCCTATTACACCAACAACTAAACTTAATCTTTGGGTTTGTACAATTGGTGGCGGAATTCTTGGATATGCTCAATTTCCTGGAGGTGCTTCTGCAACTGATGGTGTTGTAATCGATTCTAAATATTTAGGAACAACAGGTACTGCAACTGCTCCTTTCAACTTAGGAAGAACAGCAACTCACGAGGTTGGTCACTGGATGAATTTACGTCATATTTGGGGTGATGCTACATGTGGAAGCGACTTAGTTGCTGATACACCAACTCACAACACTGCTAATTATGGAGTTCCAACATATCCTCATTTAAGTACTTGTTCTGGTACTCCAGTAGAGATGACAATGAACTACATGGATTATACAGATGATAGAGGAATGTATATGTTCTCATTAGGACAAAAAGCTAGAATGGATGCAGTATTTGCTGTTGGTGGTTCTAGAGCTTCTTTTAGAAACTAAAAAATAAAATTAAAATATTCTAAAAACTCGTTTACATTTGTAAACGAGTTTTTTATTTTTACACAAAATCTATTCAAATGATAACATCAAAGAACATAGCAAATGGAATTCTTAGAGCAATTGGTGTTTTAGCTCTAATTTGTCTAGCACTCTATTTTATATATCAAATTCAAACAGTTATCATTTATCTAATTGTTGCGGTAATTTTTTCAATGATTGCTAATCCGATTATTGAGTTTTTAAGAAGAAGATTAAAATTCTCAAATATCCTAGCTGTTGTATCTACAATGATATTGTTTTTACTTTTAATCACTGGTTTAATTATGCTTTTTGTTCCTTTGATAACATCACAAAGCACAAATCTTTCACTTTTAGATACAAAATCAATTGAAAATAGATCAATCGAGCTCTATAATCAATTGAGTATTTATTTAAGCAATCACAATATCGAAATCAATAAAATATTCAAAGAAACTGACATTACATCTAGATTAAATTTCAATTTTTTGACAGATTTTTTCAATTCAATAATTGGAACCATAAGTAGTTTTGGAATTGGTTTAGTTTCTGTATTTTTTATTAGTTTCTTTTTCTTAAAAGACAAAGTGCAATTTATTGTTGGAATGAAAAAAATTCTTCCAAATGATCACGAAGAACAAATTTTAAATTCTATTGAAAAAACGAGACTTTTACTTACACGATATTTTCTAGGATTGTTATTACAGCTTACAATAATTTTTATTTTATATCTAATTGTATTATTGATTTTTGGTGTAGAAAATGCTATTGTAATTGCCTTCTTATGCGGACTTTTAAATGTAATTCCATACGTTGGCCCTTTTATCGCGTCAATCTTAGCTGGAATTTTAACGATGTTAAGTAATATTGGAAACGATTTTCAAGATGTCATTCTACCAACAACAATATATGTTTCCATTGGTTTTTTCATAGTACAATTGATTGATAATAATATTTCCTCTCCAATTATTTTTTCAAAAAGTGTAAATTCACACCCTCTAGAAATCTTTTTGGTGATTCTTGTTATTGGAATACTTTTTGGAATCACAGGAATGATAATTGCTGTGCCACTCTACACAACTTTAAAAGTGATTGGCAAAGAGTTTTTTCCTGAGAATAAAGTAATCAAAATTCTAACTAAAAATTTATAATATTTAGATTTGAAAATGAACTTTGATGAAATTTTAAACCCAGAAATTCAGAAATTTATTATTGATAATGCAGGATTAGACACCTCAAAATTAGCACTTAAAAAAAATCCGTTTTCTCATATTGAGTTTAAAGTTTTATTAAATCAAATTGAATCTCGAACCAAATCTAAAGATAAACTTCCTACTTGGTTCAATGGTGATACTATTATTTATCCAACAAAGATTTCTATTGAGCAAACATCGTCAGAAGCTACAGCAAAATATAAGTCTGAAATTGTTTCTGGTGAAAGTTTAATTGACTTGACCGGTGGGTTTGGCATTGATGATTATTATTTTTCAAAAAAAATTGACACCATCGTTCATTGTGAAATTAATCCTGAATTATCTGAAATAGTTTCTCATAATTTCAAACAATTAAATGCTTTAAATATCAATTGTATTGAAGGTGATAGTCTTAAAACTTTAGAACAATTAAATCAAAAGTTTAGTTGGATTTACATTGACCCATCAAGAAGAAATGATGCAAAAGGAAAAGTCTTCATGTTGAAGGATTGCCTACCAAATGTTCCAGATTTACAAGACACTTATTTTGAGTATTCCGATAACATTTTGATAAAAACAGCTCCAATACTAGATATTTCAGCAGGATTACAAGAACTAAAGAATGTAAAACAAATACATATTGTAGCTCTAGATAACGAAGTTAAAGAACTTCTATGGATTATTGAAAAAGGTTATAATGGTAAAATATCGATTAAAACAGTAAACTTTACTAAGCAAAACAAAGAAGTTTTTGATTTCAATATAAATTCTGAGAGCGAAGTAAACTATGGTGTTCCCAAAAAATATCTTTATGAACCCAATAGTGCAGTTATGAAATCTGGCGGATTCAATCAAATTGCAAGTTTTTTTTCTGTAGATAAATTACATAAAAACTCACATTTATATACATCAGATGAATTAATTGACTTTCCGGGAAGGACTTTTCAAATTGAAAAAACAGTTAACTGTACTAAAAAAGATATGATTGAAAACTTTAGCAATCAAAAAATGAATGTGACGGTTAGAAATTTTCCTGATACCGTTGATAATATTAGAAAGAAATGGAAAATAAAAGATGGTGGAAATCAGTATTGTTTTTTCACAACCGATAAAAATGAAAATAAAATAGCTTTAATTTGCACCAAAATAAAATATTAAATGAAAAAGATAATTTTAATTGCATTCTTTCTAACACTTTCCTTGAATTCATTTGCTCAAACTGATTGTGAATTTAGTTCAAATGTTACTGATAGCATTGGTACTTATAAATCAACTAAAGAATATTTAATGCATGAAAGAGTTTTCGGAAACAGTCAAACATCAATTTTCTTTTCATTAATTAATGCTGATGGGCTTTTGTCACTAAATATTCAAATGATTAGCAAAAGTTCAGAGTTTATTGCTGCAAAATGTTTTGATAAAAATTCAAAAATTTATATCCAACTTACAAATGGCAAAATTGTTACTTTAATTTCACCAGAAACAGAAACATGTGGCAATTCAGTTATGAATGATAAAGAAAATGTCCGAATTCTAAATGGTTATTTTCTATTCATAAAAGATAATTTTGAAGACTTAAAAACTTCTCCAATTTCATTTATAAGAATTAAATATGCAGGAGAAGCAATTGATTATGTTTGTAAAAGCGAATTGGTTTCAGAAGTAGATAAAAAGACTTATGCTCCTGATAATTATTTTATGAACTATTTAAAATGTGTTCAATAATTTAGTTACAATTCCATTTAAAATTGGCTAAATTATCTTTACTGCTATCTATTAAATTGTAATGCCACCATTCAGAATCAAACGATTTAAAATTGTGTTTTAGCATTACAGATTTAAGCAAAGTTCTATTCTTTCTTATTTTTCTAGAAATATCTTGATAATTATGGCTTGCTTCAGGACCGAAAAAGTCAAATGAGGTTCCCATATCTAGTTCTATTCCATTTTCATCTATCAAGGTGACATCTACCGCTCCTCCTCTATTATGAATAGAACCCTTGATTGGATTTGCTACGTAATCTGCATTGGGCATAATAACCCACATTTTCTTTTGTATATCCAAAGGTCTGTAGCAATCAAAAAGTTTTATTCTATAACCTAAAGATTTGAATTCTTCGTTAGCTTCAACAAGACTTTTTACAGTTTTCAATCTTAAATAGCATTCATCGCAATCATAAACTTTGCTTTTGAGAAAATTATCATCTGTTGCATATTTCATATCAAAAACAAAATCGGAACTGAAGTCTTTTAAATTTACAAATGTAGTATCATTTATTCCGTCATAAATTGCTATTGAATTTCCAGTTAAATAGTTATTATATAACGTTTTTCTACTTTTTACAAAAGAGGATTCCGTCGATTTACAACTAATAAGAATCAGTAAAGTGAGGATTGATAAAAAATAGCTCTTGAAGTTCATCGAAAAATATTTATTTCGAAATTTACGAAATATATTAAAACAAAAAAACCTTCTTTTTCAAGAAGGTTTAGATTGTGATCCCAGAAGGATTGCAAACACCTTTGACATTCAATAAGTTAATAGTTTTTAGTGCTGTTTTAGTGTCAATTCTTCT
>NZ_BAAHCF010000035.1:0-597 GCF_054776075.1 Flavobacterium koreense
GTACTAATGTTGTGGTTGCGCCTGGTACACCTGCTGGTTCTTATACTTTGACTTACCAAATCTGTGAAGTTTTAAATCCTTCAAATTGTGATACTGCTATTGTAACTGTTCCAGTTGGAGCAACTGCAATTGTAGCTAATGATGATGCTGGTACTTCTGTAAATGGATTTGTTGGTGGAACTGCTTTCACTAATGTTCTTACTAATGATACTTTAAATGGTGTGGCTGTAGTGCCTTCTCAAGTTACTACTACTTTCGTATCTTCAACTAATCCTGGTGTTACTTTATCAGGTACTAATGTTGTGGTTGCGCCTGGTACACCTGCTGGTTCTTATACTTTAACTTACCAAATCTGTGAAGTACTTAATCCTTCTAATTGTGATACTGCTATTGTTACTGTTCCGGTTGGAGCAACTGCAATTGTAGCTAATGATGATGCTGGTACTTCTGTAAATGGATTTGTTGGTGGAACTGCTTTCACTAACGTTCTTACTAACGATACTTTAAATGGTGTAGCTGTAGTGCCTTCTCAAGTTACTACTACTTTCGTGTCTTCAACTAATCCTGGTGTTACTTTATCAGGTACTAATGTTGTGG
>NZ_BAAHCF010000036.1:0-726 GCF_054776075.1 Flavobacterium koreense
CTCAAGGAACTTACACTGTGACTTGGACTTATAATGATGGTAACGGAAATACTTCAACTCAAACTCAATCTGTAGTTGTTGACGATACTATTGCTCCTATAGCAAACGTAGCCTCTTTACCAACTGTAACTGGTCAATGTTCTGCTACTGTAACTGCTCCTACTGCAACTGATGCATGTACTGGAACTATTACTGGTACTACAACTGATGCTTTAACATACAATGCTCAAGGAACTTATACTGTGACTTGGACTTATAATGACGGTAACGGAAATACTTCAACTCAAACTCAATCTGTAGTTGTTACAAATGGTGGAACAATTATCACATTCTACCAAGATATTGATGGTGATACTTTTGGTAATCCTGCTTTAACTACTCAAGCATGTACACAACCTGTTGGATATGTTTTAAACAATACAGATTGTAATGATAACGAAATACAATATTTAGATGCTGACAACGATGGTTTCGGTTCTTCAACAATTGTAGCTTGTGGTGTTGCTAACAATACAGATTGTAATGATAACAACAATACTCAAAATGTTTTAATTACATTCTACCAAGATATTGATGGTGATACATTTGGTAATCCTTCAGTTTCTACTCAA
Source organism: Flavobacterium koreense (assembly GCF_054776075.1). Lineage (NCBI taxonomy): Bacteria > Pseudomonadati > Bacteroidota > Flavobacteriia > Flavobacteriales > Flavobacteriaceae > Flavobacterium > Flavobacterium koreense. Next base: position 612 of record NZ_BAAHCF010000036.1, read on the forward strand.
GCATGTTCGCAACCTGTTGGTTATGTTTTGGATAATACAGATTGTAATGATAACGAAATACAATATTTAGATGCTGACAACGATGGTTTCGGTTCTACAACAATTGTAGCTTGTG
>NZ_BAAHCF010000037.1:0-1213 GCF_054776075.1 Flavobacterium koreense
TATACATTAACAGGAATAGCTCCATGTATTAGTGATTCAAGTGTAGCTACAATTACTATTAATGCACAACCAGTTGCAGGAGTAGATGGCGGTATTACAATTTGTGAGACATCAACAGCAGTAATTACTTTAGCTACATTAATTACAGGCGAGCAAATAGGAGGAACTTGGATAAGAACAGGAGGAACAGGAGGAGCTTTTAATGCAGCAGCAGGAACATTCACTCCAGCAGTTGGAGCAACAACAAGTACTTTTGAATATACTTTATTAGGCACAGCACCATGTATTAATGATACAAGTGTGGCTACAGTTACTATCAACGCACAGCCAGTTGCAGGAGTAGATGGAGCTACCACAGTTTGTGAGACATTAACAACAGCCATTAATTTAGCTACCTTAATTACAGGTGAGCAAATAGGTGGAACTTGGGTTAGGCTTACGGGAACAGGTGGAGCTTTTAATGCAGCATCAGGAACATTTACCCCAGCAGTTGGAGCCACAACAAGTACCTTTGAATATACTTTAACAGGTATAGCGCCATGTACTAATGATACGAGTATCGCTACAGTAAATATCAACCCACAACCAGTTGCAGGAATAGATGGATCTACTATAGTTTGTGAGACATCAACAACAGCAATTACTTTATCTACACTAATTACAGGAGAGCAAATAGGTGGAACTTGGACAAGAACAGGTGGAACAGGAGGAGCTTTTAATGCAGCAGCAGGAACATTTACTCCAGCTTTAGGAGCAACAACGAGTACTTTTACTTATACTTTACTTGGAACAGCACCATGTATTAATGATACAAGTGTGGCTACAGTAACTATCAACCCACAGCCAATTGCAGGAGTAGATGGAGCTACCACAGTTTGTGAGACATCGGCAGTAGCCGTTAATTTAGCTACCTTAATCACAGGTGAGCAAATAGGTGGAACTTGGACAAGAACAGGTGGAACAGGCGGAGTATTTAGTGCAGCAGCAGGAACATTTACTCCAGCTGTAGGAGCCACAACAAGTACTTTCCTTTATACATTAACAGGTACAGCACCTTGTATTGATGATACAAGTATCGCTACAGTAAATATCAACGCACAACCAGTTGCAGGAGCGGATGGAGCTACCACAGTTTGTGAGACATCAACAGCAGCAATCGATTTATCTACATTAATTACTGGTGAGCAAATAGGTGGAACTTGGACAAGAACTA
>NZ_BAAHCF010000038.1:0-25607 GCF_054776075.1 Flavobacterium koreense
TGTTTGAAGCATTGAATCCTGTGATTTGAAAACTTCCTGTGGCTGTCGTACATGTTGGCTGTGTTACCAAACCAACTGTTGGTTCGTTTGGTGTTGAACATCCGTAATAGTTGGTACATAGCGAAGTTAGAGAACATGCGGCACTTAAAACTACTGTTTCCACAACAACGTACTGTGTATTTGGTGTTAAACCATACCATTCAGGATTAAAACCTGAAGCAACTCCATTTGCATTAGTTACAGAAGGAGCAATAGTAGAAGCTACATTACAAGAAGTTACTAAAGGCCTAATAACGGCAGATCTAGTAATACAAAGTCCAGGAGAACTAGTAGCTTGTTGTGCAATACCAAGAAAACCAGAAGCATCTGAGACAACTAAATAATAATTAGTAAGTGTTGTGTTTGTTGCTTGTGGTGTCCAAGTATTACATGAACTTGCTGAAAAATTCAAATTAGCATAACTTGACACACCAACTATAGGACAAGTTGGAGTAGCACAAGCACCACAAGCATTATTTACAATCGTTGCACAAGAAAAAGATGTTGATGTAAAACAAGTTCCCAAGGCACCTGTTGGAGTAAGTGTAATAGTTACACTATCTCCAGAATTTAAGGAGTTAACACTGTAGGTTAATACATTTCCTATAGCGCCAACATTTATAGGTGTTGCAGTATTGACTTGATAAGAAATAGTATATCCGGTAGCGCCAGTTGCTGCAGTCCAATTAAAAATAACCGATGTAGTCGTTGAAGTTCCACAGCTTATAACGCTACTTGAAGAAGCTGTAACATTCACAACAATTGGCACTCTTACACTTTCACAACCACCAATTGTTTGACTAACATAATATGTTGTTGTTCCAACTGAAGTAGTTAAAGGAGTTGGTGCAGTTGTACTAGGAGTACCACCAGTTGCATTAGTTCCATACCAATTTAAAGTAGCTCCAGATAAGGCAGTCGCTGTTAGAGCAGAAGCTGCGGCATTTTGGCAATAATTAACTGGCGTTGTTACAATTGGGGCAGCTGGCAATGGTGGAGTAACGCAAGTACCTCCATTGCAATTACCGGTTGCAGAGCCCGAATTAATTGATGACGCTAAATTTTGAACCCAAGTAACTGAACCATCTTGTTGTCTACTTAAAGGACTGCCTGCGGAAGGATTTGCACCTCCATATCTTACAATAGTTGGATTTGAAGTGTTTAATTGAAAAGGTGTTTGTAAAGTAACAGCGGGACTTCCAGTCGGCAAACATAATGGACTTGTATTATAATCAGAAGCGTTTGAAGTAAGATTAGCGGCACTTGATGACCAATAAACACAGTCAATAGCAACACCAGCTGCATCATAAAGCGCACACCATCCATCAGTATTTGCGAGTACAAAATTCCCATTATACAAACAATAATCTGCTGCTGCTAAAGGAATATCAACATTTCCAAGTGCAGCTCCTGCAGGATTTGCCGAAGCTAAAACTATATGCCCTCCAACAGGTATAGTGGCAGCGGCAACATTTGGAATTCTAATTGTCCCACCAGTATTTATTGTTCCAATGGTTTGCTTCATAGCAATAAAATAACCAGAAACATTAATAGGCAAACAACCCTTATTATAAAGTTCTATATACTCTTGACTACTATTATAAATTAGTCCGTTCGGAGGTGTATTTACAGTTCCTGGAGGACGAACCATTAACTCATTAATAACAACCTGAGCATTTACTGAAAAAGTAAATGAAATGAGTAAAAAAAGTAGTAGATTTCTTTTTATAAAGCTTAAAAATGGCATTTGATGTAGAATTTGGATATATTTAATAAATCAAATATATTTTTTTTTAAAAAATACCATATAAATTAAAGGCAATAAAATATTTCAGTAAACAAATGTAAGAAAATGTAATTTTTAATTAATTGAATTTCAGATTTTTAAAAAACCATAAAGCAAATAGAACAATCTGATTAATTAATAATTTTATTCAGAAATATTGGAATAAAAACCTTCAAAATGTTCTAATAAATATTTATCTGCGTTTTTCTTATTATATAATTGTTGTGCTGTTTTTACATCAGTAGGAACAAAACAAATAAAATACTTTTTAAATATATCTTTAAATGACAATTTTGATTTTAAGAAAATCATATCGTTTATTCTTATATTTTTCTCATCTATTTTTAATTCAAAATGTCCACTTTCATTGAAAAACAACAACTCTTGGGTTAACTTAAAATCACTTTCTTTATTCCAATAATCTACCATTCTAAATTTTGCAATTGCCATATCTTGATGAGTTAGCATAACATTTTGCTTCTTAGCGTAAGAAAATAGCATCCAATATAATAAAGGCTGCAATAATTTAGAATTTTCACTTGTTTCGGTATACTCTTTTTGAAACTCATCAATAAATGTTAAAGTCAAATAAAATAGTTTTTTTTCTTGATTATATCCTATTTCAACTTTTAAAACCTCAGCTATCTCTTGAGAATTTGTATTCTTATCTTTTGTAATATTATTTTCCAAAGAAGGCTTATTAGTTAATGAAAAATACAAAACAGAATAGTAAGTAGCAATCAGAAAAACAAACTGCGATAGACAAATTATAAAAAAAGCTAAAAAGTAAGGATAAAAAAGACTCAATGCTCCTGGAAGCATTTTTGACAATGGCAATAATATTTGCGTTAATGAAAACATTGATATCACTATCGCAATATAGGTTAACATCCATTTCCCAAAACCTAACTCCTTATAGGAATGACTTAGCATATAACCTATTGACGCTATACATACTATGGAGAATATTGAATCTAATCCAACTATAATTAGCCTCGAAAGAAAATTAAAACTATCACCAATTTTGTCAGTTATTGTAAAAAAACAAATTACAAGGGAAAAAACAATAAAAACATTTATGACCCACTTTTCTTTTTTAACAAAATATAGAGTAAACCTATTTTTCTTTTTAATCGGAAAAAATGCCAAACTCAAAAAAAGAAAAAGATTATTCATAGAAGATAATATCCTGTCATTTATTATATAGGATAATGTAAACTCTTTTAAATCAAAAATTTTATATAAGGCAACAACCGACCATGAAAAAATAGCAAATATTACAAACAACAATCCTTGATTTATGTGTTTAAATTGTATATTTTGTCTACTTTTTTTCGAATGAGAATACCATAAAAGATATAAATAAGAAGCTATTGAAAAAGTAATTCCAAATAAACCAAGTAAATAAAACTGTTTAAATGTCATAAAAATGTTTATTATTATCTTTAAAAAACAAATATAGTTTTATTTTTATTACTTAACAATCAAAAATTCTGAACGTCTGTTTAATATATTTTGCTCTTCAGTACATAAATTACCACAATTAACTATTGGCTCTAATTCTCCCATTCCTTTTCCAGATATTCTGCTAGCATCTATGCCTTTAGAAATAATATATTGAACCGTAGATTTTGCTCTTCTATCTGATAATGACAAATTGTATTCATTACTACCTCTGTTATCAGTATGAGATTTAGCCATAATGACCATTTTATCATTATTTTTCATAACTTGAATCAACTTATCTAACTCAAAGGCGCCTTCTTGAGTGATGTTACTCTTGTCAAATTCAAAATAAATTGGTTTTAAAATAATCTCAGTTTCTGTTACAATAACATCTATTGGTTGCAACGGAGCATCCATTTTGGACGTTAGCCCTTTACTTTTAGTTACTGTAAAGATATTGCCTTCGAAACCATCTTTTGAAGCTTGTATCAAATAAACTTTATCACACTCTACTTTATAATTCACCTCGCCTTTTGCATTAGACACTTCAGTTGCAATTACATTTTTTTTCTCATCTAAAATAGAAACACTAGCATTAGTAAGAATTTCACTAGTTTTTGCATTAGTAACCACGATATTGATATCAACGCTACAAATCTGGTTTACTATATAGATATCATCATTTCCATTTCTATTACTTGACAAGAAACCAACTTTTTTACTTTCGTTAAATGTGAAAGCAAAATCATCCTTCTCTGTATTTATAGGTTTTCCTAGATTTGTAGTTTCTCCATTTGTCAAATCAATTTGGTAAACATCTAATCCTCCCAAACCTTGTCTTCCGCTTGATGCAAAAAACAAAGTTTTATTATCATCTGCAATAAAAGGAAAACTCTCATTTCCTTCAGTATTTACTTTGTTACCTAAGTTTTGGGGCTCACCAAAAGAACCATCTGCATTCACAACTGCTTTCCAAATATCAACTCCACCAATACTTCCTGGTCTGTTGGAAGAAAAGTATAATGTTTTGCCATCTCTACTTAGACTTGGATTACTAGTAGAATAGGTTTTGTCATTAAATGATAATGGCGTAATTTCTCCCCATACACCAGCATTTTTAACCGCTTTGAATAAATATATTTGACTTAATTTAGTGTTAGCCTTTTTGTCTTTTTCAGATATTTTTTCTTTGAAACTTTCACTTGCAAAATACATAGTATTTCCGTCATTACTTATTGTAACTGGACCATCATGCCATTTTGAATTCAATTCAGAAACAGCTGTAGGATTGATGATGGTTCCATCTTTATTAAAATCTGCTTTGTAAATATCTAAAAAAGGTTCATCGGTCCAACCATAGTTTTTACGCGCACCATTTCTAGCACTAGCAAAATACAAAATGTTGTCATAAAGTACTGCGCCAAAATCTGATTTATCACTGCTAATATCCGATGATTTCACATCATATGTTTTTGATTTTCCAAGTAATCTTGGAATATAATTAGGGTTTTCTTTGAAAGCTTTAGCACGATTATCATTTGGTGAAAGTGAAGCAAATTTTTGCATTTGTTTGTTTGCTTCTTCATATTTATTACTAGCTTTCAACATTTGAGCATAACGAAAATATGTCTCAGCATCTTGATTGGTCTCTATTGCTTTGGCATACCATTTAACCGCTTCAGTTGAATTAAACATGTTGTAATAAGTATCAGCTAATTGTTTGTAAACATAAACATCTGCTTTTCCGTTGTCAACTAACTTTAGATATTCTTTAGCAGCATCAAAATATTCAAATCTATTGAATAATTTATCAGCTGCTTTGGTTGCTGCATTTTGTGCAGACACATTAAAACTAATGGCTACAAAAGTAATGGCTATATATAGATTTTTCATTTTTTTGGTATCTTATAAGGTTAGAAATATCTTGGTGAACGTGATACTTTTTTAGAGAAATTCAAATCAAATAATATCATAAACTCATGAGAAGCTGGCGCTACTGCCCTTAAATCAGATACAATGTTATCATAGGCATATCCGATTCTTAAACTTGGTGTAATAGCAAAATTCACCATAGCTCCAAAAGAGTCTTCCAATCTATAAGTTGCTCCTAACTCTAACTTATCATAAAACATAAAGTTAGTTGAAACATCAAAAGATGTTGGTGCGTTAACTGATGATTTTATCATAGCAAAAGGTTTGAATTTTAAATTCGGATTCAAATCAAACACATATCCTCCAGTTAAAAAATAATGAATAACTTCGGTACCATATTGTCTTCCGTTAAAATCTAAATACTTTGATTTTAAAATATTTGGAACAGAAAAGGCAACGTAATATTTATTGGTATAATAAAAAACTCCAGAACCAATATTTAAAAAAGTACTACTTGGGTTTGCAGCATAAAACGGATCATTTATAGTAGGATTAGGCAGTGTTGGATAAATTCTTGCAAAATCGATTTTATGCAACGTAGTTCCAGCTTTTAAACCGAAAGCTAATTTATGTTCACCACCTAAACTTAAAGTATATGAGAAATCTCCATAAATATTATTTTCTTGAACAGGACCAACCTTATCTGAAATTACAGAAAGACCCAGACCAACATTTCTACCAACAGGACTATGAATAAAGAAGGTGCCTGTTGTTGGCACTCCTTCTATTCCAACCCATTGTGATCTATAAAGCAATCCTCCTGACAAACCTTCTTTTGAACCAGCATATGCCGGATTTACGACACTCATATTATACATGTATTGCGTGTAATTTGGATCTTGCTGCGCTTTTAACTCGTTTATTACTAAAGTCAATATAGCAATGAAATATAGTTTCTTCATTTTGTGTTTGTTTGATTTTGAATACAAATTATACAAAGGATTACTGTGCTCTATTGATATAAATCCAACCCGTTATGGCTTCTCCATTATTTCTGTCTATTACATAATAATAAGTACCATCTGGAAGTTCGTCTCCATTATCAGACTTTCCACCCCATTCGTTTGTATAATTACTTTTTGAATATACTTTCATACCATATCTATTGAAAATTTGTAAATATTTAACACCTAGATTTGACAATTCAAAAACATCATTAAATCCATCATCATTAACAGAAATCCCTTTTTGAATTGAACAAAAATCATTTACAACAACAAATTGAGCATTATTATTACAATTATCTGAGTTAGTTGCTACTGCAGTATAAGTACCTTCATTTGTTATCACAATTGAATTCCCTTGACCAATCATTACATTATTATAAAACCATTCAATTGAGTTAATATTTTGATTTTGTTGAACAATATTCAAAACATAATTTTCGCCATCACATCCACCAGATATTGTAAACTGAGGAATTGGATTAATTGTAACCGTTAAAGTTGCATTTAGTGAACATTGTCCACTATTTGGTGTGAAAGTATAAACTGTCTGTCCAAGTATTGCATAATCTATTGTAGATGGATTCCAAGTTCCGGAAATGGAATTGTTTGATAATGTTGGTAGCAATACTTGTGCTGAAACATTTCCTTGACAAGCTGTCAAACTTGTTCCAAAACCAAATGTTGGAGTTGTTTGTGGAGTTATAGTAACTACAAAAGTTGTAGTTGTTGCACATTGTCCAGCATCAGGTGTAAAAGTGTAAGTTCCATTATTTGTATTACTTACTGAACTAGGCGACCATGCTCCAGCAATCGAATTTCCTGATGTATTTGGCAATGTTGGAACTGCCCCACCTGAACAAATACTTAATGAAGTTCCAAAACTGAATGTTGGTGTTGTTTGTGGAGTTATCGTAACTGCAAAAGTTGTTGTAGTTGCACATTGTCCAGCATCAGGTGTAAAAGTGTAAGTTCCATTATTTGTATTACTTACTGAACTTGGCGACCAGGTTCCTGTTATTGAGTTTCCAGATGTATTTGGTAATGTTGGAACTACTCCACCTGAACAAATACTCAATGAAGTTCCAAAACTAAATATTGCCGTTGTTTGTGGAGTTATCGTAACTGCAAAAGTTGTGGTAGTTGCACATTGTCCAGCATCAGGTGTAAAAGTGTAAGTTCCATTATTTGTATTACTTACTGAACTTGGCGACCAGGTTCCTGTTATTGAGTTTCCTGATGTATTTGGCAATGTTGGCACAACACCACCTGAACAAATACTTAAAGACGTTCCAAAACTGAATGTTGGTGTTACATTTGGAATGTTATCAATCACCGTAACACAAAATTGCTGCGTACAATTAGTATCCAAATCGGTTACGACAACACAATAATTTCCTGCACATAAATTGATAGCTGTTGCCGAAGTTTGAGCTTGAGGATCGTTCCATAAATAACTATAATTCCCAGAACCTTGTGTAACACTAACTGTTGCACTTCCGTTGCATGTAGAAGTAGGTGGTGTATCACAAATTCCATTATTACAATTTATCAAATTAATACTTCCTGGAATGTCTCTTTGCCATGCTCCACCGTCAGGTATTCTACTAAATGTATTTCCTGTTGAACTTATTCCTTGTAATGTAGTTTGTCCAACATAATTGATTAACGTTGGATTCAATTGATAAATAGCTTTAGCAGACAATAATGACAAACTATTTGTATTACATAAACCAAGAGATGAAGGAATACAGGGCGCATCATCTAAATCATCATCTGTTGTTATTTTTGAGCTTTCATTCGCACCAACTGTCCAATAGATGGCATCTACTGGAGTTCCATTACCATCGTTGAGAGCAACCCAACCATCACCATTGGCTAATACAAATTGATTAATAGTACAATAGTTAGATGTCAAAGTGGTATTATAATCAATGTTTGTAGGATTTGAAGAAGCAGTAGAAGTTCCAATTACATAATGCGCTTTTGGAGCAAGAATAGTACCTGAAGGAATTAGTATTGTTCCTCCTCTTGAAAGTGTACTTCCAGGATTTGAATTTGGTCTTGCTGCTGTTGCAATGGTATAACAAGATAAATCTACTGGAGAACATGTTGGATTGTAAAGCTCAATGTATTCTGTACCATTAGCAACTAATCCTTGAGCCGTTAATGGAAAATGCATTACTTCATTTATAACTACTTTTGTCCCTGTTGGCGTACAACCTGACGAACTTGCATTACAAATCGTATTTGGATTTGAATTTATTCCTCCTGTAATTTCTGGATTAACAACAACTGTAATATTTGTAGTAGTTGCGCATTGTCCAACATCAGGAGTAAAAGTATAGGTTGTGGTTGTTGTATTGTTTATAGCTGGCGTCCAATTCCCTGTAATCCCATTATTTGAAGTAGAAGGTAAAACAGTTGCAGGAATAGTTTCACCAAAACAAAATGGGTTCGGAGTGCTAAAAACCGGAGTAATTATTGGATTTTGTAATGAGATACTTGAAGGTAAGGTCGTATTACAACTATTGATTACAAAACTAAAATTAGAATAAGTACCAATACCTAAATTTGGAATGATAATTTGTCCGCTAGCATTAGAAGTTAAGTTATTTGGTCCAATCGGTGATGAATTAAAATTATAGCTTAGTGCATATACTTCATTTGCTGTTAAACCTGAAATTGTAATACTTCCATTAGTACCATTACAAGTTGTTGGATTAGAACTGCTTATTGTTGGCTCTGCAATTATGCTAAAATTAGCTTTATAATTAGTACCTCCGTTATTCAAAATAATAGTATCATCACATTGAGAGGTAGAATTAAAATCTCCGGTTACATCATAGTATACTTCTAGGATATAATCTCCAGGCGGAACGTTGGTTAAATTAATTGGAGCATCACATCCAGGTTGGGATACACATTGCCATTTTTGCTGTCCTAGAGCACAAGGACCACCTCCAATAATAAACTCACTTATACCAGTATTGCAATCACTAAAAAAAGATAAATTTCTTGAAGTAAATGCACCTCCAGTTCCTGAATTTAAATAATAACGATAATACATTTTGGCACCACATACATTAGTGGTTAGATTTTTATAAGTTTTTACTTCTGAACCTCTCAAAATTAAAGTTGAAGAGTTTTGAATATGTACTCCAAAATCTTTTATAAAAGTATTACCAGGCTCTTGATTAATTAAATCAACTCCATCTCCAGTAGTATTGTAAAATTTACCATTTCCTACATCTGTACAATCATCCATCCATATTGCAGTGGCATATGCTCCAAAATCACAATTATTAACAGTTATGTTTAGCGTAGTTGTTGATGCACATTGACCAGCATCTGGCGTAAAGGTATATGTTGTAGTTGTTGTGTTGTTTAAAGCAGGACTCCACGTTCCTTGAATTCCATTATTTGATGTTGTTGGAAGTGGATTTAAAGTTGAACCAACACAAACAGGACTTGGAGTGTTAAAAGTAGGAACTACAGAAGAATTTACAACCACATCTATTGATTTAGTGTCTGTACAACCATTATTGTCAGTAATAGCAACTACATAAGTACCAGATGCCAAAGATGTGACATTGTTCAATGTTGGATTTTGACTACTACTAGTAAAACCATTAGGCCCTGTCCAAGACCAACTTGTGCCATCATTACATGTTAAATTCAATGTTCCGTTGGCACAGACTGGGGAATTACTAGCTAATGTGGCATTAAGTACACAATTAGAACAATCTAATGAAGCACCAACTGTTTCTATATAAAAAGGAGAAACTGATGCTCCTGAGCCATCAACTATGAAATAATAAAAATTTCCAATTGTTAATCCACTTAAATTAAGTTGATTATTTTTTGTAGAACCATTTGTATATTGAGGCGAAGAATAGGTATCATTGCTACTTAATGCAGGACAACCTCCATTTAGAATAGTATTATCTGTTGGTGTACAAGGATTGTTATCAGCACCTGCATTAATTGCTAAAATCTGTAAATTACCAGTAATAGCAGATATGGTTATTCCTACAGAAGACTGCGCAGCTCTGAACTTAAACCAAGCAGAATTATTTTGGGCAGCATTCCAACTACAAGAAGCAGTGTTTGGATTGTACATATCTCCTGGTTGATTGGTGAAACCATTATTAGATGCAACTATAATCTCAGCTGAACCTAAACAATAAGGAGTAGAACAATTATCATAACTATTAAGTGTTGTATAATCTTGAACAGTGAATGGTGACTTGAATACTAAATCTACTCTGTTAAATCGTCCACCAGTTGCTGTTGATGTTTCTGTTATAGTTACTGTCCAAACACCGTTTGGATCAATACCATTGAATCCTGTGAAATTATCTTGGGAACGATAGTAACCAATACTAAATGGTTCAGCGGTTCCACCATGCTCAAAAAGTCTTCTTAAATAAGTATTGTATCTAAACTTCGTATTAATTTGTTTAACAAAAGAATTTGGCAAACCACCAGTTGAAACCAAATCTATACTAGTAGTTCCTTTAGTTAAAGTTATTCTGTAGGTATTGTAATTTCTTGTATTACCATCATCGCCCATGTGAAGGTTTACTTGTACTAACTCAAAAATATTTGCATTTAAGTTTGGAAGACCAGAAACCGTTATAGTTTTTGTTAATGAACCATTCCAAGAACCTGCGGCACTGACAGTAGAATTTGAAAAAACTTGAGAAAAACTACAATAATAACTTATCAAAAGAATTAATGTGAAATAAATATTTTTTTTCATACTTAACCTATTTTATTTAAAAGATTGGCTAAAATAGTAAAGAATATTCATTACAATTCATTACAAAATAAGATTAAATATTATTATCATACATATTTTCAAATGATTTTATTTATTTCTTTTTGATAAGATATTGATTACTTATCTAATATATATAACTATATTTCAGTCTTAAAAAAGACATAATGAGATCATGGAATAAGTAAAGTACTTTATATTTATAGTTAAAATTATTAAAGTTGAATAACGAATCAATATAGTTTATAAAAAAAACTCCTTAGACAACTAAGGAGTTTTTTTATATTATTTTATGATGGCATTTGATTAACCGTGAACCGTTTCTGATTTTCCGTAATTGGTGATTAGTTCTCCTTCAAATTCTAGCCATTCTGCCCATCGTTTGTCAACATCAACTTTTTCTGTGTATTTTCTGGCGAATTTTAGAAAAGTTGTATAATGACCTGCTTCACTTATCATTAATTCTCTGTAGAATTCTGCTAGTTTTTTATCTTCAATATTTTGAGATAATACTTTAAATCTTTCACAACTTCTGGCTTCAATCATTGCAGAAAATAATAATCTGTCTATAAAAGAATCATTTCTACTTCCATCTTTTTTCATGAATTTGAAAAGTTCGTTTACATAGTGGTCTTTTCTTTCTCTACCTAATTTTAATCCACGCTCCTTAATTATGTTGTGAACCATTTGGAAGTGTTCTAATTCTTCTTTGGCTATTTCCAACAAATCAGTAACTAATTCTTCATGTTCTGAATTATAGGTTATGATTGTAATAATATTTGTAGCTGCCTTTTGCTCGCACCAAGCGTGATCTGTTAGAATTTCTTCAATGTTTGATTCAACTATTGTAACCCATCTTGGGTCGGTTTTTAATTTTAGACCTAACATTTTTGTATAATTTTAATTTGTTGTAAAATTAAATCTTTTCTTTGTAATTGTATTTGATATTATGCTAAAATCTAAAACTTTATTAATAATTGGCTTTGTTTGGCCTGAACCAAAATCTTCTGCGGCAGGAAGTAGAATGATGCAATTAATACAACTATTTCAAACAAATGGTTACGAAATTACATTTGCAAGTACAGCTCAGAATTTAGAATTTTCAGAAGACGTTTCAGTTATAGGAGTTACTGCAAAAACTATTGAATTAAACTCTTCAAGTTTTGATGTCTTTGTAAAAGAGTTGAATCCAAATATCGTTTTGTTTGATCGATTTATGGTGGAAGAACAATTTGGTTGGCGTGTTTCAGAAAGTTGTCCAAATGCTTTGAAAATACTAAATACAGAGGATTTACATTCTATCCGACAAGCAAGACAGCTAGCAGTTAAAGAAAATCGTGAATTTACTTCGGAAGATTTGTTTTCGGATGTTGCTAAGAGGGAAATTGCGAGTATTTTACGTTGTGATTTGTCCTTGATGGTATCGGAATTTGAAATGGAATTACTTCAAAAGCAGTTTACTATTTCAAAGGAATTGATTTATTATTTACCAATTTTTGCTGAAAAATTAAATGATGTTCCAACATTTAATGAACGTAATGATTTTGTTTTTATTGGAAACTTTTTGCACGAACCAAATTGGGATTGTGTTAAATATTTGTCAGATACAATTTGGCCATTATTGCATAATAAATTACCCGAAGCAAAAATGTTGATTTATGGTGCTTATCCATCACAGAAAGTTTTAGAATTAAATAAGCCTAAACAAAATTTCTATATTAAAGGAAGAGCAGATGATGCTTTAGAAGTTATAAAAAACGCTAAAGTTGTTTTAGCACCGATTCGTTTTGGCGCCGGAATTAAAGGTAAATTACTTGAAGCGATGCAATGCGGAACTCCAAGCGTGACTTCATCAATTGGTGCTGAAGCTATGGCTGAAACTTTAGAATGGAATGGTTTTATAAAAGATAATCCGAATGAATTTGTTGAAGCGGTTGTGAAACTTTATAACGATGAAAAGTTATGGCAACAATGTCAGGAAAATGGATTTGAGATTTTAGACAAACGCTATAAAAAATCACTTTTTGAAAAGATTTTTATTACTGAAATTAATTCGCTTTTAGATAATTTGAAACAACATCGAAATAACAATTTCTTTGGTTCTATTTTGCAACATCATTTAGTTTCTAGCACTAAATATATGAGCAAGTGGATTGAGGAAAAGAATAAGAAATAATAGAGTTTATTTATTCTGTTTTCTATTCAATACATTAGCTAATTAGCCCTGATTGCAGTGGCATCTCGTCTTTAAGGACGAGATAGAACGGAAAGCAGGAATATGGAAACCTAAAATGCCCGAACCATTCGCTCCTAAATAAAAAATCCCGCTCATTTCTGAACGGGATTCTTGTTTTATATAGTTTCGATTAAGCTAACATCGTCACTGGATTTTCGATAAACAGTTTTAAAGTTTGTAAAAATTGAGCTCCTGTTGCTCCGTCGATTGTTCTGTGATCGCATGCTAATGATAGCATCATGGTGTTTCCAACTACGATTTGTCCGTTTTTAACAACTGGTTTTTCGATTATGGCACCAACTGAAAGAATTGCTGAATTTGGTTGGTTTATGATTGAATTGAATTCAACTATACCAAACATTCCAAGGTTTGAAACTGTAAATGTACTTCCTTCCATTTCGTTTGGAAGTAATTTTTTGGTTTTAGCTCTTCCTGCTAAATCTCTTACACTTCCTCCGATTTGAGATAAACTCATTGCATCAGTAAAACGTAAAACAGGAACTACTAATCCGTCTTCAACAGCAACTGCAACACCGATATTCACGTGGTGATTGATGGTAATTGCATCTTCTTTCCATTGTGAGTTGATTTTTGGATGTTTTTTTAATGCCATTGCGCACGCTTTGATAACCATATCGTTGAACGATACTTTGGTATCTGGTACAGCATTAATCATTGCTCTTGATTTCATTGCTTCATCCATGCTTACTTCAATGGTTAAATTGTAGTGAGGCGCAGTGAATAATGATTCAGCCAAACGTTTAGCAATGATTTTACGCATTTGCGAATTCTTGATTTCTTCAGTAACAACTTCACCTGCAGGAACAAATGGTTTTGCTGCTGGTGTTGCTTGTGTATCTGACTGAGAAGTAGTTTGCGCTGTAGCAACTGGAGCCGAAGCTGTAAAGTTTTCTACATCACTTTTAACGATTCTTCCGTTTTCACCAGAACCTTTTACTTGAGAAAGACTGATTCCTTTATCTTTAGCTATTTGTTTTGCTAATGGAGAAGCAAAAATTCTTCCGTTATCTGAAGTTGTTGTTTCTTGAGTTGGTTGAGATGTTGCAACTGGAGCAGCAGTTTCAGTTTTTGCAACTACTGGTGCTTCACCACCTTTTGAATAGTTTTCTGCTATTCCTGTAATATCAGTTCCTGCTGGTCCGATGATTGCTAAAACGCTATCTACTGGAGCAGATCCTCCTTCTTGAATTCCAATGTATAATAAAGTTCCTGCGTTGAAAGATTCGAATTCCATCGTTGCTTTATCAGTTTCGATTTCAGCAAGCATGTCACCTTCTTTTACTGTATCTCCAACTTTTTTCAACCAAGTTGCTACAGTTCCTGTTGTCATCGTGTCACTTAAACGTGGCATTGTTATAACTTTTACACCTGCAGGAATTGCTACAGTTGTTTGAGGAGCAGAAGCCGCAGGAGTTTCAATAGCTGGAGTAGCTTCGGCTTTTGGAGCTGGAGTCCCACCAGATAATAAAGCAGAAATATCTTCGCCTTCTTTTCCAATGATGGCTAATAATGAATCAACTGGAGCAGTTTGACCAGCCTCAATTCCGATGTGCAATAGAACTCCAGAATTGAAAGATTCAAATTCCATTGTAGCTTTATCAGTTTCGATTTCGGCTAAAATATCGCCTTCTTTTATTGTGTCACCTACTTTTTTAAGCCATGTTGCAACAGTTCCTTCTGTCATAGTATCGCTCAAACGAGGCATGTTTATTACTGTTGCCATAATTATAGTCTATGAGGAATGAAAGGATAATTTTCTTGTTCGTACACTACATCGTAAAGTTGTTGTACTTCTGGGAATGGAGACTCTTCTGCAAATTTTTCGCATTCGTCAACTAAGTCTTTTACTCGTTGATCCATTGCTTCAATTTCAGCATCCGTTGCATATTTTTTCTCCTTTATGATGTCAAGAACTTGAGTAATTGGGTCAATTTTTTTATATTCTTCAACCTCTTCTTTTGTTCTGTATAATTGAGCATCCGACATAGAGTGACCTCTATAACGGTATGTTTTCATTTCTAAAAATGTAGGTCCGTCACCACGACGAGCTCTGTCAATTGCTTCTTGCATAGCTTCAGCAACTTTCACAGGATTCATTCCGTCAACTGGTCCGCATGGCATTTCATAACCTAAACCAAGTTTCCAAATATCTGTGTGATTTGCCGTTCTTTCAACAGAAGTTCCCATTGCATATCCATTGTTTTCACAAATGAAAACTACTGGAAGTTTCCAATTCATAGCCATGTTAAAAGCTTCGTGAAGGGAACCTTGACGTGCAGCACCATCACCAAAATAGGTTAAAGTTACACCACCTGTTTCAAAATATTTATCAGCAAAAGCCATTCCTGCTCCAACTGGAATTTGTGCACCCACAATACCGTGACCACCATAAAAACCATGTTCTTTAGAGAAAATGTGCATAGAACCACCCATTCCTTTTGATGTTCCAGTTACTTTTCCGTAAAGTTCTGCCATTACTTTTTTAGGATCAACACCCATTGCGATTGGCTGAACGTGATTACGATAAGCTGTAATCATTTTGTCTTTAGATAAGTCCATTGCGTGAATTGCTCCAGCAAGAACTGCTTCTTGACCATTATATAAATGTAAAAATCCTCTAACTTTTTGTTGAATATATACAGCGGCTAATTTGTCTTCAAATTTTCTCCAAAACTGCATTTCTTCGTACCATTGAAGGTAAGTTTCCTTTGTAATTGGTTTCATTTTTTAATGAATTACGTTGATTAAATGTATTGTAATCGTATCACAAATTGCGAATTATCAAATTTGCGAATTGCAAAAGTAAGATATTGATAGTAGAAGTAAAAATAATTCAGAATTAAAATAGCATTTTTTAATAACTGTTTATTCTTAAATATCAACTATATCGTTATAGCTTACAAGGATGTTTTGTCAAACGAAAGCGGCAATAAATTATTTATAGAATTTGACTTATAAACTTCTCCAGATTCGCCCATAAAATAGATTTCAATTGGAGTGTCTTGTTTAAATTCATATTCAGCAATGGATTGTCGACATGCGCCACATGGTGGAATTGGTGATAAAGTAGGATTAGTATCCGACGCTGCAGTAATTGCTAATTTTACGATTTTAGCATTTGGATAAATAGCTCCAGCCTGAAAAATTGCTACACGTTCAGCACATAAACCCGATGGATAAGCTGCGTTTTCTTGATTGGAACCTAAAACTATTTTACCATTATCTAACAATATTGCTGCTCCAACTCTAAATTTAGAATATGGTGCATATGCATTTTTACGTGTTTCAATGGCTTGATTCATTAATGTTTGAATCTCGCTTGGTAATTCATTGATTCCGTTAAAAACCGAAATTGTGGTGTTAATGTTTATTTCTTTCATTATATATAGAGGAAAAAAAATCCAAACTTCAAAAAAATGAAATTTGGATTTGTATTAATTTTTATATCATATTATAGATCATCGTATTTATCACCAAAATTGAATGTAAGTGAAAAACGTAATGTGTTTTCTAATGGGTTTTTAACTTTTGAAGCAGAAAATAAATAAGAAACATCTACCTTAACTACATTGTATTTGAATCCAGCACCAAGTGAAAAGAATTTTCTAGCACCTTTTAAAGGACTTTCATTAAAATAACCTAATCTCATGGCAAATGAATCTTGATAAGAATATTCAGCACCAGCTGAATAAGTAAATTCTTTTAATTCTTCTGAGAAACCACCTGGAGCATCATTAAATGATTTAAACATTCCCGAAACCCAGTTGATTTTTTTATAATTATCATTATTTTCTGATCTTTCATCAGGAGTGATATCTCCATCACCATTCAAATCTGGATCTTGAGGAGTTGGAACTAAAAGTTTAGCAAATTCTACACTTACTCCTACTTTATTGTATTCGTCTAATATAAAATCAAAACCTCCTCCTAAACGCATATTGGCAGGCAAAAAGTTAGATGATATATCATTTTTAGTATTATCATAACTAATTTTTGGACCCATATTTTGCAAGTTGAATCCTAAACGGTATCTTCCATTAAATTCATTGAAAGCAATTTCTTCAGATTGATAGAAACCTGCTACGTCAACTGCAAATGAACTTCCAGGGACTGCGTCAGTATTTACATCTGCAATTTTTAAATTTGATCTTATGTATCGACCTCCAACTGCCATACTGAAATGTTCGCTAAGTTTCAATGAATAGGAACCATCAAGTGCTAATTCATTTGGTTTAACCACATTGGCAGGATCATCAAAATTTTGTCTTAATTCGATTTCACCTAAACTAAAAAAACGTAAACTTCCTGCAAAGGCACTTTTTTCATTAATTCTATTGTAATAATTAACTTGTCCTAATGAAATATCATTCACTAAAGCCGTTAAATAAGGTGTATAACTTACTGCGAAACCTTGTTTATCTAATGCAAAAGCATATTTTGCTGGATTCCATTGCTGAGAATAAGCATCTGCAGAAGTAGCAACACCTTGATCTGCCATACCAGCAGCTCTTGCATCTGCAGCAACTAATAAAAATGGTACACCTGTAGTTATTACTCTGTCTTGTGCGTTTATGTTTTGAGTTGAAAAAACAAACAAGACTATTAATATTAAATTATTAATCAAGCTTTTAAAGTTATTTTTCGCGTTCTTTTGAATTTCCGATTTCATTTTTATAATATTATTATTTAACAAATATAGCATTTTCTTAAAGTATAACAAGTTTTTCTATTTTTTCTGACTTATTGTTTGAAACTGTTGAACGAACTGTCAATTTATAAATATAAACTCCTTTACCGATTTTATCCCCAAAATCATCCTTCCCATCCCACGAAACTTCTCTTGATAAGAATCCTTCAGTAGTAACTGTTTGATTAATTGTTTTTACCACTTTTCCGGTAATTGTCATAATTTGAACTTGTACTTCTAAAGGCTCAAAAGGTTTGTTATGATTGAACCAAAATTGAGTGTAATTAACGAATGGATTTGGATAATTTAACACATTTGTTAAAGTAATATCACCACTATCGGCAACTATAAACTGTATTTCTGCTGAAATGAAATTATTGTAAACATCCCAAGCTTTAAAAACAATTGTATGCAATCCTTTTGATAAATTCCTGAAAGGAAATCTTATTTTACCTTTGGTATAATCGTTCAGTTCCGTTTCATAATAATCGTTTAAGATGTATGGTTTGGTTTCATCACCATCTAAAATCGCTACAATATCATGACCAATTCCACTAGCTGTATTGATTCCGTGCTCGTCTTCTACAAAAGCCAAAAAGAAAGGCGATTCATTTGTTATTCCACCATTCACAAAACTTTCATCATTCATATACAAACGAACTCTTGGTGGAGTATTATCTGCAACTGCATTTGTATTTATTCCTCCAACTTTTATATCTATATTATAACCTGTTTTATCTAGAAGCACTTGATCTCTTTTCGCGTAAAAACTCACTCTACCATTTCCAAGTGGAATTTTAATATCTCTTGGAACAACAAATCCAAACTCAAATTTACCATTATTTACAGAAGCATTTCCTCTAAAAATAGTTTCGCCAAGATTAACAAAACTCATTACAGGACTATATCCATCATTATTAAAAGTTGACTTATTGTAATTTTTATCAAAAACATTTACCGCTAGTTCACCATTATAAGAAGATAGTAAATTTCCATTATCGTCTTGAACTTCACCTGATAATTTTACATAACTCAACGCTTTTAAATCATCAATAGGTTGGGTAATTGAAACATCATTTACTTTGGTCAAAACAACCTTTGGCTTAGGAATAGAAAGCATTAATGCAGGATCACCAAGATATGCTACAACTCTGGTTGAAGAATTATTATTACTTGAACCTTTAGCAAGTCGCAATGCCTCTGCAATTGAAACATATTGATTAGACCCATATGAAAACAGTTTCTCAGCCAAAATATCATTAAATATTTCAGCATTGTATTGTCCAATTGACCTGATTGTAGTAATCATAGATATAGCACCTCCTTTTGGATTCCAATAAGTATACTCTCCAGCAGTTGGTCGATAGGGATTATCAAATCTCGAAAACTCACAAGTGATTGTAATAAATAAAGGATATCGATAACGATTATTAAAATCGTAACCATCAAATTTATCCCAGATTCTTTCACCTGTCAAGCCGTCTTCACCTCCATGTCCAAGGAAATTAAAAACTAAAGCTCCTTTTTCGAAGGCATTAGTAATTTCTTCATTTGCTTGCGGATATCGTTCTCCTCCAGCAGAAGTTTGCTGTTGATAAGAATCCAATAGAATTTTCTTGAAATTTATAAATTGCTTTTGAGCATAAATAACATCTGTTAAGTTATTTTGCTTTATTTGCAATGAAGCATCTGGATCTTTATCAGAATCATCCGAAATTGCGACATAGTTATTTCTCCAACTACCATAAGATTTTATATCATGATACTCAATAACCTTATTTACCATTTCTTCTGCTTGTTGAACCGATGAAACTAACATTCTTCCAACGGCAATATCAGCACCAAAAGAATAAAAAGGATCACCTTCATTTGTATCCATTAACGCAAAAAAGTCATCCGAAGCAAAAGACAATTCTCCAGAATAATAACTATTTGTCGCATGATAAATTGGTACTACGTTTGTATTATTTGGAATTCTATCTTTAAAATCAAATGAAGCATCACCAAACAAATTCAAATACTTAACCCTTTGACTTGGTGAAGAAGCATTATGATATACATACTTTACAAAATTCCTGATAGCTCCAATATCTTGTTTACCACCACCAAATTCTTGATAAATATTATCAAGATTTACTACTTTGACATTCAAATTAGAATAACTTCTATGAAAGTTGGCTAATTTTTCTGCTTGTGCATTTATTGATCTTGGTGTAATGATAAGGTAATCTATGTCTTCAAAATTTCCTTGAGCATTATTAAATATTGTCCCTTTTAAATCTTGATTTGTAACCGATGTATTACTTTCTTTAAGTGGAGTATATAAATCTGATTCGTCAATAGCAATATATTTTTTTTCAATTCCTAAATTAGATTTGAAAGAAAAACTACTTTGATTTGGATTTTTAACAGAAGTAACATTATAAATATCGGTAATATCCCATATTTGAGAAATTCCAGTTGCATTTGATAACTGATATTGTGCAACACCAGTTTGCAGCGGCGCATCATTATATGTAAATCTAAATTGTTTACCAAAGCCCGTTAAATTACTTTTACATGAAATACTTATATAATCTAAGTAACCTTTAGAAGTTGGAACACCATTATTATTATAGGTAAGCTTAACATTAAAATTTGTTGCTCCAGGCACATTAGAAACTATTGATCCGTGAGAAGCTTCAGTTCCAGAATTTAAATCAACTTCTGGCAAATTTATTGTTCCAATATTTAGCGCATTTACAGCTATTGAAAATGAGGTATCAACGAAAGAATTTCCTCCAGTATGAACAGTTACTTTTGCTGGAGAACTTGTAACAATATTTGGAAAGTTAAAATCGAATGTTTGTTCGTCATCTATATTGAAGTTTTCACCAAACCAAACCCTACCTAACCTACCAATATTAGTCAAATCAACCTCATGAAATTGATAATCATCAAACGCAGTCAAATTTAAAGTGGACCCAGCCGAAGGTTCTGACATTAAACTTATCCTTTTTCCATCTGCTCCAATAACATTTACGTAATAATAAGATCTTTCGGAATATAAATTTAAATGTGTTTCATTTTCTTGACTCCAATTATCAACTCCTTCTGCATAAAACAAAATATAATCATCATTATCAAAAGAACCATCTTGTTCTCCAATAACTTGAATAGCATTTTCCTCTAAGTCATCTGGATAATATTGAGCATTTGACAAAGGAAGCATTCGCCCACCATTTCCATAAATCTTAATTTTAGTTGGATTTACAGAATTCATATCAAATCCTAAACTAGAAAGAAACGATTTAGATAATTTATAAACACCCGATTTTTCAACATAAAAACGATTCCATTTTCCAGAAGATAAAACTGAATTTGAAATACTAAATTGATTTTGAAGAGAATTAGTTTTATTAGAAACAGAAGAAATATTGTATGTAAAAGTAAGTGATTTTACCTTTTTATAACCAATGCCATCTTTAATAATTGGATAAAATTGCAAGACAACATATTTTTTATCTCGAGCAATAACATTTTTCAATGATGCTGAAATAGAATTTTTAATATTTTCTTTTTTTAAATCTCCTAATTGACTCTCTAGAATTGCTTCATAGACAATATCAGAAATCATCAAAGAATTTTCATCAATTAAATCACTAACTTCTACTTTACTTGTGAAAACAATTTCTTTCTTTGCAAAATCAAAATTATAGCTATCTGTTTTAAAAACAGGAACATTAACTTTATATTCGCCGAACGAATAGTTAGTTTTATCAATCCAATCGATAGTTATATTTTTACTTTGCTGTGCAAAAACCAAAACACCGCTAAATAGAAATAAATAAAAATAAATCTTTTTCATAGTACATAGTAACGCAATTATTTTTCAAATATTACTGAATGTAAAAATAAAATTAATATTTGACATACAATAATAAACACAAGTTAACGTTAATAAATAGTTCAAGAAAAAATAATTTTTACTATTATTAAAAAAGATGTTGCAATTTCAAGGTTAATTCTTATATTGCGCCTCGAAAATTTATTACCTACTAAGAGTATGAAAGTAAACAAATTTATGGCAATCAGGTTGTTACTTGTACTAGCATTAATGGCTAGTGTATCAAGTTGTAGCAAAAAATCGAATTCTAAAGGTGGATCAAAAGCTACTGGATGGAAAATTAACGACAAAAAAGGTGGATTTCAGTATGCTTCTAAATTTAAAAAGCAAGCAACTGGACCAGGATTAGTGTTAGTTGAAGGTGGAACTTTTACAATGGGTAAAGTTCAAGATGATCCAATGCATGATTGGAACAACACACCAAATCAACAACACGTTCAGTCTTTTTATATGGATGAAACTGAAGTAACCAACTTGATGTACATGGAATATCTTGATTGGTTAAAAAGAGTATTTCCTCCTGAAGAAGACAATTATAAAAATATCTATGAAGGTGCTTCACCTGATACTTTAGTGTGGAGAAATAGATTAGGTTACAACGAAACCATGACAAATAACTATTTAAGACATCCAGCATATGCTGAATATCCTGTAGTTGGTGTAAATTGGATTCAAGCAACTGAATTTGCTAAGTGGAGAACAAATAGAGTAAATGAATCTATATTAGAACAACAAAGATTTTTGAAAAAAGATTCAAAAGTTGTTGATGTAAAAGCAGATGCAACATTTGATACAGAAACTTATCTTGCTGCTCCTACCAAAACTTATGGTGGAAATCAAGAAATTGTTTTACAAAAAGGACAAAAAGGTGGTGCTAAAAACAATGGCGCTGCTGGTGCTGGTGGAGGAACTGCTAATGCAAATGGAAATAGTGGTGCTAAAAATGTTTACGCACAAAGAACTTCAGGTTTAATTTTACCAGAGTACAGACTACCAACTGAAGCAGAGTGGGAATATGCAGCTGCTGCAGACGTAGGACAAAGAGAGTACAATATCTATAAAGGTCAAAAGAAATATCCTTGGTCTGGAAGTTATACACGTTCTGGAAAAAGACAAATAAAAGGTGACCAATTAGCAAACTTCAAACAAGGAAAAGGAGATTATGGCGGTATAGCTGGATGGTCTGATGATGGTGCAGATATTACAAATAAAGTTAAATCATATCCTCCTAACGATTTTGGTCTTTATGATATGGCGGGTAACGTTTCTGAATGGGTTGCTGACGTTTACAGACCAATAATTGATGATGAAGCAAATGATTTCAACTACTTTAGAGGTAACGTTTACACTAAAAATAAAATCGGTGAAGACGGAAAAGTTGAATTAGTTACTCAAGAAACTCAAAAATTTGATACTTTACCAAATGGTAGAGTTATGGCAAGAAACTTTATTGGGCAAATTGCTCAAGTACCTGTTGATGAAAAAGAAACTTATTTAAGACAAAACTTTGACAAAAGCGACCACAGAAATTATAGAGATGGTGATAAACAATCTACTAGATATTTTGATTTTGGTTCATCAGAAGAAGGCGATGGCAAGTTAAAAGACGAACAAAGAATGTATGATTCTCCAAAACACAATGTATCTACAGACAGTATTGGAAACATGATTCGTAAATTTGATAAGTCAAGTAAAAGAACAACTTTAGTGAATGATGATGTTAGAGTATATAAAGGTGGTTCTTGGAGAGATAGAGCATATTGGTTGGATCCAGCACAAAGAAGATACTTCCCTCAAGATATGGCTACTGACTATATTGGATTTAGATGTGCTATGTCTAGAGTAGGACCAAAATCTGATTCAAAAAAATCAGCTAGAAACAAAAAGAAAAGATAATACATTTATACATTAAACAAAAAAGCCCTTTAATTAGGGCTTTTTGTTTTCAATTCATTTCTTAATATGGACATAAAAGATATCCACAAGCTTTTTTTACTATCAAATGATATTGTAATAGACACAAGAAAAGTAAAACAAAAATCATTTTTTGTTGCTATAAAAGGTGAAAAATATGATGCTAATACATTTGCAAAAGAAGCAATAGAAAAAGGTGCTATATACGCTATAATTGACAATCCGGATTATTACATCGATCATAGAACTATTATTGTACAAAATAGTTTAATTACTTTACAAGAATTAGCAAAATATCACAGAAACTATCTAAAACTACCCATAATAGCTTTAACCGGTAGCAATGGAAAAACTACAACTAAAGAACTAATACAAGCTGTACTATCAAAAAAATATAAAACCAAAGCTACATTAGGAAATTTAAACAATCACATAGGAGTTCCTTTAACAATTTTATCTTTCAATAGTGAAACTGAAATTGGAATTGTTGAAATGGGTGCTAATCATCAAAAAGAGATTCAATTTTTATGTGAAATTACAAATCCAGATTTTGGATATATTACAAATTTTGGAAAAGCACATTTAGAGGGATTTGGAGGTGTTGAAGGAGTAATAAAAGGCAAAAGCGAAATGTATGACTATATTAGACTTAATGATAAAAAAGTTTTTGTAAATATTGATGATAAAATACAAGAAGAAAAAACTAGAGGAATAAATAGAATAACATTTAGCACTGAAAAGGACAATGCAAATGTTTTTATAAAAAGCATTACTGCAAATCCGTTTGTCAACATTCATTTCAATAATTCAGTCATACAATCACATTTAATTGGACTTTATAATGCAAATAATATAAATGCATCTATAACAATTGGGCATTATTTTGGGGTTTCTGATGAAGATATAAAGAGCTCTATAGAAAGTTATATTCCCGACAACAATCGTTCTCAATTACTCTCAAAAAACACAAATGAAATCATTTTAGACGCCTATAATGCAAATCCTAGTAGCATGTTAGTAGCATTAGAAAATTTTATACAACTAGAAAAAAACAATAAAATAATTATTATTGGTGATATGTTTGAATTAGGTAATGAAAGTATAGAAGAACACGAATCAATTGTCAGCTATTTAAAAAAAGAAGATCAAATAACTTGTTATTTTATTGGAAAAGATTTTTATTTAAACAAAAACAGTAAAAACAATCTCTTCTTTTATAAAGACTTTGAATCATTTGTTCTCTTTCTTAATGAAAATCATTTTTCAAACAAAACTATTTTAATAAAAGGTTCACGCGGGATGGCTTTAGAAAGAGTACTAGAATATATTTAATAAAACCATAATTATTCCAACTTCATTATTTTACAAAACACATATAGTTACTTTAGATAAAAAACTTAACTGTTTTTTAAATAACATTTAGTGTAATTTATATGGCGTGCCCCAAGGGTCGTGCTATTCGCTATATCTTTTCTTTTTTTAAGAAAAAAAGAAAAGGATGCCGCTTCTATCACTCACGCAATTTAGCATTATCCAGAATATGTGATTTCATAACAACTCTATAACTTTTCAAAAACTTTATAAAACAAAAAACCTCTATCAAATAAATGATAGAGGTTTTAAAAAAGAAGGCGGCGACATACTCTCCCACAGTTATGCAGTACCATCTGCGCAATCGGGCTTAACTTCTCTGTTCGGAATGGGAAGAGGTGAGCCCCGACGCAATAACCACCTTAAGAGGTTTTGCAAGGGTGTTGTAGTTGATACAACAACAAGTGCATAATATCTTAACATATTGAGATAAAGAAAATTTAAAAGAAAGTTCCCTCCTGTCTAGTTATAAATAACTAGACAGGATTCGTTTGCACATAAACTTACGGGTTATTAGTACTACTCGACTATGACATTACTGCCTTTACATCTATAGCCTATC
>NZ_BAAHCF010000039.1:0-760 GCF_054776075.1 Flavobacterium koreense
GAACATGTGCAGGAAGTTATACATTAACAAGAACATGGATTGCAACTGATCTTTGTGGATTAACTACAACTCACGTTCAAACCATCACTGTTCAAGATACAACAGCTCCGACAGTAGTGACACCATTCCCAACTGTTTTAACAGCTACTTGTAGTTCAATTCCAGCGGTGCCTCAATTAGTATTTACAGATGCTTGTTCAAGTACACCACTTACCATTGTAACTAATGAAACAACTTCAACTGTTGCTTCTGACGGAACATACACAATAGTAAGAACATGGACTGTAACAGATGCTTGTGGAAACGGAGATACATTTACGCAAACAGTTAATGTAACAATTCCAAACTATTTCCAAGTTCTTACAACAGATACTCAATGTACAGTTGATATTGATCTTGAAGTAGATGTATTATCAATCATTAACTTACAATTTGGAACACAACCAACTGGTGGTACATGGACTGATGTTAGTAGCTCTGGAGCTTTAGACTTCACAAATGGTGTGTTTACTCCGTTGAATTTAGCAAATGGAAGTTATATTGTTAGATATGAAACTAATGATCCAGATTGCCCAAGAGTATTTGAAGTGACAATTCCAGTTGATAAAGGAGTTTGTACTGTTGAAAATTGTGTTACTCTAAATATTTACAATGCAGTAACACCAAATGGAGATACTATGAATGATAGTTTTGTAATTGAAAACATTACTAACTTAGATTGTTACCCAGAAAACACCGTTGAAATTTACAACCGTTGGGG
>NZ_BAAHCF010000040.1:0-539 GCF_054776075.1 Flavobacterium koreense
GCCAACATGTACGACAGCCACAGGAAGTTTTCAAATCACAGGATTCAATGCTTCAAACACTTATACCTTTAACCCAGGAGTTATAAGTATTTCAGCAACAGGATTGGTAACTGCTAATGCGAATACTTATACTTTTACAGTTACCAATGCATCTGGTTGTACTTCACCATCATCGGCCAATATTATAGTAAATGCTCAACCAAGTTTGCCAAGCGCACCAGCAGTTGGTTCGGTTACACAGCCAACATGTACAGTAGCCACTGGAAGTTTTCAAATCACAGGATACAATGCTGCAAACACCTATACTTTTAATCCAGGAGTTGTAAGTATTTCAGCAACAGGATTAGTAACGGCCAATGCGAACACTTATACATTTACAGTTACCAATGCATCTGGTTGTACTTCACCATCATCGGCTAACATTGTAGTAAATGCTCAACCAAGTGCGCCAAGTGCGCCAACAGTTGGTTTGGTAACACAGCCAACATGTACGACAGCCACAGGAAGTTTTCAAATCACAGGATTCAATGCTTCAAACA
>NZ_BAAHCF010000041.1:0-650 GCF_054776075.1 Flavobacterium koreense
ACATTGCCTATCATTGCAAATTGTGATGCAGATAGTAACACCCAAGATGGATGTACTACGTTTAATTTAACGACACAAACACCAATTATTTTAGCAGCACAGACACTACCTGCTTCTAATTATACCGTGACGTATTATACTAATCAAGCAGATGCATCAAGTACACCAAATGGTACTTTACCAATTTTTAATACTACCAACTACACTGCTTGTGGTACCACTACTATTTGGGTAAGAGTACAAAATAAAAATACAGGATGTTTCCAAGTAGGTTCGTTCCAATTACAAGTAAACACACCAATTGTACTTACTACACCAACATTATTGAGTGTTTGTGATAACTTACCAAATGATGGCTATGCAACCTTTGATATGCTTGGCTTTATATCGCCATCGGTGCCAACAGGTCATACGATAGCTTTTTACTTAAATGCAACACATACGCAGTTAATTACAAATCCATCGGCATTTATAAATACAACTCCAGGTTCTCAAACTGTGTTTATAGTAGTTACGAATACCACTACAGGATGTAAGAGTTATAGAACACTTACAGTTAAAGTATTGCCAGTTCCTACACCAAATACCAACATGACTGGTTTTGAGCTTGAAGCTTGTGATGATATTGGTCCAAATGATGGAAGTGAAAT
>NZ_BAAHCF010000042.1:0-1194 GCF_054776075.1 Flavobacterium koreense
CTTTTGGAATAAAAGGAACGGCTAATTTGTTTAATTTAGATATTAACAAATTAAAGATTCAAAACCAAGGAGATCCGTTGTTACAGAATTTGAACAACAATTTCTCTCCAAATGTTGGAGCTGGAGTTTACTTTCATTCTGACAAATCTTATTTAGGATTATCGGTTCCAAACTTCTTTGAGACTAAGCGATATGATGACAATGATATTGCGGTTTATAAAGAACGTATGAACTTGTATTTAATAGGAGGTTATGTTTTTGATTTGAGTTCGAATTTAAAATTCAAGCCTGCTTTTCTAGGAAAAGTAGTTGAAGGAGCACCATTACAATTGGATTTATCAGGAAACTTTTTAATCAATGAGAAGTTTGTTTTGGGAGCTGCCTGGAGATGGAGTGCTGCTGTGAGTGCTATGGCAGGATTTCAAGTTAGCGATGGGTTATATATTGGATACGGATACGATTTAGAGACTACCAAGTTAGCTAATTACAATTCAGGTTCACACGAAATATTTTTACGTTTCGAATTATTCAAACGTCAAGACCGAATAGTATCACCAAGATTCTTCTAAAAAGCGATTATCATGAAAAACAGAATTATATATTTAGTAGTTGCCTGCATCGCTTCAATGAGCATGTCAGGTCAGAAGTTAAAAGAAGCTAAAGCAGACCAACAATACGATAAGTTTGCCTATGTTGATGCTATAAAAACCTACGAGCGTATTTTTGCTAAAGGATACAAATCGCAAGAGATGTTACAAAAGCTTGGTGATTCGTACTATTTTAAAGCCGATTTAGACAATGCTGCAAAATGGTATGGCGAGTTATTTGCCTTCACACAAGATGTAGAGCCAGAGTATTACTATCGTTATGCACAATCATTAAAAGCAATAAAAGATTACAAAAAAGCCGATGAAATGTTGGTAAAATTTAATCAAAAAAGTGGTAATGATTTACGTGCAAAATTAGCTACAGCTCAGAAAGATTATTTGGCACAAATCAAGAAAAACTCTGGACGTTATACCTTAGAGAATGCTGGAATCAATTCAGAGTATTCTGATTACGGAAGTGCTTTTTCAGGTAATAAAGTAGTTTTTGCCTCAGCAAGAGATACCGGAGGATTGTCTAACAAGAGACACTCTTGGACAGGTGAGAGTTTTACCAACTTGTACAGTGCCAATATAGGCGACCAAGGTG
>NZ_BAAHCF010000042.1:1280-1687 GCF_054776075.1 Flavobacterium koreense
GGAGTTACCATTCAATAGCAACGAATATAGTGTGGCACATCCGGCATTAAGTGCAGATGAGAAAACATTATATTTTGCATCAAACATGCCAGGTACTTTAGGACAATCTGATTTGTTCAAAGTTGAAATAAAATCTGATGGAAGTTATGGTACACCAACAAATCTTGGAAATGTAATCAACACAGAAGGAAGAGAAACTTTTCCGATGGTGACTAATGAGAACGAAATTTATTTTGCCTCAGATGGACATCCAGGACTTGGAGGATTAGATGTATTTGTTGCTAAAGAGCAAGCTGATGGAAGCTACAAGAAAGTAGAAAACGTTGGAGAACCATTAAACAGTTCGAAAGACGATTTTGCTTACCTTATCAATACATCATCAAGAATAGGATATGTTACCTCAAATA
>NZ_BAAHCF010000042.1:1816-315281 GCF_054776075.1 Flavobacterium koreense
TCTGGAGTTGTAACGGATAAAGAATCAGGATTACCACTTTCTGGAGCACGAGTAACATTGTCAGATGCTAATTACAAAAAACTACAAGAAGTAATCTCAGATAAAGACGGTAAGTTCGACTTTGGAAAAGTTGATTGTGGAACAAAATACTACATCAAAACAGAAAAACCAGAGTACAATACTGTAGAGACAGCAACCATTACAAAAGACGAATCTGGAAAATCATTTGTTCCAGTAGAACTTGAGAAAGCTGTAAAACCAGTTAAAGTTGGAGACAACTTAGCAGAAGCTTTCAAAATCAAAATCATCTACTTCGATTTAGACAAGTCATTCATCAGACCAGATGCAGCAGTAGAATTGGCTAAAATCTTAGATGTAATGGAACAAAATCCAACGATGGAGATTGATGTACGTTCACACACAGACTGTCGTCAAACAGCCAAATACAATATGGCTTTGTCTGACAGAAGAGCTAAATCAACTATTGCATGGTTAGTAGAAAAAGGCATCGCAAAATCAAGGCTGACAGGAAAAGGATATGGTGAGTCGCAACTAGTAAACGATTGTGGTTGTGAACCAACAAATCAATCAAACTGTACTGAAGACCAACACCAAGCCAACAGAAGATCTGAATTTATTATTACTAAATTGTAGATTATTTAATATACAATTGTTTAAACCCTGGGAACCGTTCAAGTAATTGAGCGGTTCTTTTTTATTTCTTATTTGCTGAAATAGAATATACCATTGGAATCTTATTGCCAAAATGTTTTATCCTAAATTTATTTGGCTCAAATTCTTCAGTTTCATTGAAGCAATTGTATGGTGAATAATCATATTCATTGAAACAATTAATTTCCAAACCATTATCAATTAATGAATTTAATAACTCAGAAGTTGGGTGATTCCAAGTCATCGTTTGTGTTGAAAGTTCAGCTTCTTTATCAGCATAAGTTCCAGATTCGGCTTCAATAATTGGCTCGACATTGAAATAGTTATAAAAAACCTCCTTAAAATCATTGTCAAACATCCAAACGACAGGATGAAAATCAGCCATTATAAATTTTCCATCAGGTTTTAAAAAATGTGTAATAACTTTAGCCCATTTATCTAAATCAGGAAGCCATCCAATAGTTCCATAACTTGTGAAAACAATATCGAATTTTTCATCAATAAACTTTGGAGCATCATAAATATCACAACATACAAAAGTAGTATCTAAATTCAATTTTGCAGCAAATTCTTTAGCTCTTTCAATGGCTTTATCAGACAAATCAACACCAGTTGCTTTTGCACCCATTCTCGAAAATGTCATCGTATCTTGACCAAAATGACATTGTAAATGTAAAATACGTTTTCCTGTTATATCTCCAAGTAATTCTAATTCAATAGAATTTAAAGTAGATTTTCCATCCAAAAAACCTTGCATATCATAAAATTCAGACGCAATATGAACATCAGTTTTATTGTTCCAAGTTTGTTTGTTTATGTTTATGTAATCCAATTTATTTTCCATTTCAAAATATTTTAAAATCAAATGTACTATTTAAATCGAAACAATTAAAATTTTGTAATTTTGCACTTCAAATAAAAATACAATAGAATGGAAAACGGAATATATGCTAAATTCAATACCTCTAAAGGTTCAATTTTAGTAAAACTTACACACGATTTAACACCAGGAACAGTTGGTAATTTTGTAGGATTGGCAGAAGGTCAATTAGAAAACACTGCAAAACCAATGGGAAAACCATATTATGATGGATTAAAATTTCATAGAGTAATTCCTGATTTTATGATTCAAGGTGGTTGTCCACAAGGAATTGGTTCTGGTGGTCCTGGATATAGCTTTGAAGATGAATTTCATCCTTCATTAAAACATGACAAACCTGGAGTTTTATCTATGGCAAATTCGGGCCCTGCAAGTAATGGTTCTCAATTTTTTATCACGCATGTTCCAACAAATTGGTTAGACAACAAACATACAGTTTTTGGTCATGTTGTAGACGGTCAAGATGTAGTTGATGCTGTAGCTCAAGGTGATTTAATAGAATCTTTAGAAATAGTTAGAGTAGGAGAAGAGGCTGAAAAATGGAATGCTATTGAAGCTTTCAGAACATTTGAAGGTTCAAGATTAAGAAAATTAGAAGAAGCTAAAAAGCAAGCCGAAGAAGCAATGGAAAAGTTAGCGGCTGGTTTTGATAAAACGGAGAGTGGTTTGAGATATAAAATCATCCAAAAAGGAAATGGTAAAAAAGCGGAAGCAGGAAAAACTGTTTCTGTTCATTACACAGGTCAATTAGAAAATGGTAAAACATTTGATTCCTCTTACCCAAGAAAAAAACCAATTGAGTTTCCTTTAGGAAAAGGTCACGTTATTGAAGGTTGGGATGAAGGAATTCAATTGTTAGAAGTTGGAGATAAAGCACGTTTTGTAATTCCATCATATTTAGGATATGGAGCAAGTGGTGCTGGAGGTGTAATTCCACCAAATGCAACTTTAGTTTTTGATGTTGAACTAATGGACGTTAAATAAGATATTGTAAATTATTGTAAATAAAATGTAAAAATATAATCCCGATAGATATTCTGTTGGGATTTTTTTTATATTTACTTTATCTAAACCAATAATTATGAAAACAAAAATTTTAGCAGTTGCTCTTTTTGCAATTGTACTTTATTCTTGTGGAGGTTCAAAATCTGTTCCACCTCCACCACCACCAACAACAACTAATAAAACTCCAACAGTTGAAGCCAAGCAAGCAGATAGTGCATCTGACTTGGCTGAAGGAAAAAGTTTATACGAAAATAATTGTGCAAAATGTCATGATCTTTTTAAACCAAAAGATTTTAATGCAGAACAATGGAAGCCAATTCTTTTAGACATGCAGAAAAAAGCTAAAATTTCAGATGAGCAAAGAGAAAAAATATATAGTTATTTAACTGCTAACTAAAAATCAATCCGTCTTTTGGCGGATTTTTTATTGGAATAGTTTTTGAGTTACTATCTTTGAACTTTATTTAATTTCAATGCGTTATTTAATTGTTTTTTTATTGGCAACTTTTTCAATTCATGCACAAGATTTAGGTCAGACGCAACATTGTGGCTATGACTTTACCTCTTATTTAGTTTTGGACGTTCATGAAGAAGGAGTGAAGCAAAATATTAAAGGTTTGAAATTGTCCTTAGTAGATTCAAATGGAAATGAATTGATTAATTTCAACAATAAATACAGTTGGAAAAACGAAAATAAACCTTTAATTTTTTCATTCAATTATAAAATTGACGAAGAAGTAAAATCTGAAGTTCCAGCAGATAATAAAAAAGAACGTTGGTTTTTTCCTTATGCTAAAGACAACTATTTTCTGTCAATAATCAATTCTTTCCCAGCTGATGAAGTAAAAGTGAAAATTGAAGATATAGATGGTAATGAAAACGGTGGTTTATATGAAACTCAAATCGTTGATTTAGGATTTTTTGATATGTTTGTTTTATGCACTAATCAAGCACAAGAATATGTAACTCAATTTGGCAGAAAAGCAAATAAACCGCTAGAAGTGATTCTTAAGAAAATACATAAATAGATATTTTATATCGTAAATCCGTTAGGTAATGTAACACCTTTTTTAATTACAATAATTCCATCCTTTATTGTGTACAAATCAGTGTTAGCATCTTTTAAATGTTTACCACCGTTAAGTTTTACATCATTTCCAATTTTACAATTTTTATCTACAATAGTGTTGTTTATAAAACAACGTTCACCAATTCCTATATTTGTTATATTGTTATATGTATTATGGCTAATTTCATCTAAATTTTGATAATAATCATTACCCATCAAATAGGAATTTGTTATAATTGAATCGCGATTAATTCGAGTTCGAATTCCAATAACCGAATGTTCAATTTTAGTACCGTTAATGATACAGCCTTCAGCAATAATTGACTTGTCAACGGTTGTTCCACCTGTGATTTTTGATGGAGGCAAAACTCTTGCACGAGTATAAATTTTACCAGAATTATCAAATAAATTAAACTTCGGAATGTCGTCTGTCAATCCTAAATTAGCTTCAAAAAACGAATCAATATTTCCAATATCGGTCCAGTATCCTTCATATTGATAACTCAATATTTTTTGTTTTCCTATAGCTTGTGGAATGATTTCTTTTCCAAAATCTTTGGTTTCTTGATTCGACATTAATTCAATCAATAAATTTCTATTGAATATGTAAATTCCCATTGAAGCCAAATAATGTTTTCCTTCCGCTTTAGATTCTTCGCTAACTTCCGATGTCCATTCAGGTAACAAATCGGCCTTTGGTTTTTCTATAAATGACGTAATAAAATTCTCAGAATCGGTTTTCAAAATTCCAAATTCAGGAGCTTCTTTTGCTGTTACTGGTAAGGTTGCAATGGAAATATCGGCACCGCTTTCTTGATGCGCTTTTATCATTTCGTTAAAATTCATTTGATATAATTGATCACCTGATAATATTAATGCATAATCAAAATCGTGATTCAAAAAATGATTCATACATTGACGCACAGCATCAGCAGTTCCTTGAAACCACGTTGGATTGTCAGGCGTTTGTTCAGCTGCTAAAATATCAACAAAAGCCGTGCTAAAATGACTAAAGTGATACGTGTTTTTGATGTGTTGATTTAAAGAAGCCGAATTAAACTGCGTTAAAACAAACATTCGTTTAATATCAGAATTAATACAATTTGAAATTGGAATGTCAACCAATCGATATTTTCCTGCAATTGGCACTGCTGGTTTTGAACGACTTTCAGTTAACGGCGATAATCTTGATCCTTGTCCGCCACCCAAAATGATGGCTAATGTACTTTTTCTCATCTTTAGTTATTGTTATGCTTTTTCTTTTTCAAATTTTGAAATCACTTCTTCGTAATAGTTGTAAGTAGTTTTTGCAATAGATTCCCAACTAAATTTTTCTAAAACTCTTTTTCTTCCAGCTTGTCCCATTGTTGTCGCCAAAGTTTCATTTTCAAGTAATAAATTTATTTTAGTAGCAAAATTACGCTGAAAATCTTCTGGGTTTTTCGGATTAAAATCGGTTCTAGATACACTTTCTAGCGGAATTAAGTAACCAGTTTCACCTTCGGTAATAATTTCTGGAATTCCACCAACAGCACTTCCTACAACAGGAGTTTCGCAAGACAACGCTTCAAGATTTATGATTCCAAATGGTTCGTACAATGATGGACAAGCAAAAACTCTTGCATGACTGTACAATACTTTGATTTTTTCTCTCGGAAGCATTTCAGAAATTAAGATAACTCCGTCTCTTTGTGATTTCAATTCTGCAATTAAATCTTCTGTTTCTTTTGCAATTTCTTCGGTATCAGGTGCGCCTGCACACAAAACAATTTGACAATTTTTATTAAAATATTTAGCTGCCGAAATCAACTGCGAAATACCTTTTTGACGCGTAATTCTTCCCACAAAAAGTACAAATGGAATTTCAGGATTTATACCATATTCTAACAATAAATTGTTGTCAAATGTTGGTTTGTAAAATTCAGGATCAATTCCGTTATGGATTACAGTAACTTTTTCAGGATTAATTCCATAAGCTTCTACAACATCAGTTTTCATTTGTTCACTCACAGCAATTACGCCATCTGCGGTATTGTAAGCGTGATTTTCAATCCAACGAGAAAGAAAATAACCATTTCCTAATTGTTCTACTTTCCAAGGTCTATGTGTTTCAAGACTATGTGTGGTTAATATCAATGGAACTTGCAATAATTCTCTCGAAAAAATTCCTGCTAAATGTGTATACCAAGTATGACAATGAATTACATCTGCAAGTAAAGTGTGTTGTGACATTTCAACATTTTTACTCAAATTATGAAACATTTTGATGTGCGGATTCGTTGCATCTTCCATTTTAGTCAACGAAGATTGAATTCCAATAATGTTCATGGCATCTTTTTCTTCAAGTTGATTTCCAAAACATCGTACTTCAACTTGACCGAGTTTTGCTAATTCTTGACTTAAAAAATCGATATGTACACCTGCGCCACCATAGATATTAGGCGGAAATTCATTGGAAAAAAGTGCTATTCTCATGTAGGATGAAAGGTCATAATTTGTGAATTATAAAGTTAGGGAATTTATTTAATCAATTCGTTTTTTAATAACATAAAAACTATACAATTTGTATTTTTGTAAATAAATGCAATTTTATGGAACCAATTACTTGGAATGATTTTGAAAAAGTAGAAATGAGAGTAGGAACAATAATTGAAGCCAATGATTTTCCTGAAGCTAGAAAACCTGCGTATCAATTAACGATTGACTTTGGTGCTGAAATCGGAATAAAAAAATCGTCTGCACAAATCACAAAGCGATATGCTAAAGTAGATTTGGTTGGAAAACAAATCATAGCAGTTGTGAACTTCCCAAAGAAACAAATTGGAAAATTCATGAGTGAATGTTTAGTTTTAGGTTCTGTAAATGAGGATGAAGTAGTTCTTTTATCATCCGATTTAAAAGTAGAAAACGGCTTGCGAATTGCTTAGTTTTGCTTTCTACGTTTAGTAGCCATATACATATTAAAAAAAGAAAGTAAAATAAATAATATTGGAATAATATAAAATTTATTTCTTTCATCACCAAAGTTTTCAGCTTCTATTTGACGGTAGTTTGAATAAATTATGTATAACCAAAATATGATACTTATAGTATTAAAAACCAAAGCATATCTGTTTAAAAAAGCTAGAATTTTTTGCATAGTGTGATTATTTTATATTTTATTTCCTTGTTTGTCAATGATAAAAGTTTTTCCGTTTAAAGTTACTGTAGTGGTGCCATTTTTAAAATTTTCGGCCATTTCATAGATAAAAGGAATTGCAATTTTTCCAGATTTGTCAGCAAAGCCAATTTTCCCATTTAACATTAAAAGACATAATCCATCCCTAAAAAAGTTGGCTCTTTCATAAATACAAGGAATTATTTCTTTAAAATTGGTATCAACATAACCCCATTTTTTATCGCGATAAACTCTTGCCACACCATTATCAAATCCATCAATTGTGTCATAAATTAGAGGAAGTAAAACTTTTCCGTTGACATCAATTATGCCACATTTGCCTGATTTTCTTACAATAGCGATACCGTTTTTAAATTGGTCAGCAATATCATAAATTAACGGAATGGCTACTTTGCCATCTGCATTACAATAACCATATTTTCCTTTATTTACAACAACTGCTCTTTCATCTTTAAAGTTTCCAACATAATCATATATAAGAGGAATGATTTCTTGTCCAGTTTTTGAAATCGAACCCATTTTATCACCCAATTTCACCCATATTTTATCTTCTGAAAATGCACCAATTTGGTCATAAATTGATGGAATAGTTTCTACTCCTGTACTATCAACTACACCAAATTTAGTGTTGTTGGTTGTCGTTTTATAACCGTTGCTGTTGTATTTATTTGCAACAACATTGTTTTGAGCAAACGCATTAAAACAAACCAACATAAAAAGGATTAAGTACTTCATAACTTTAAAAATTGGTAGAAATTAAAAACTCCAAAAATCTTTCAACTTTTGGAGTCTGTTTTTATTTTAAATATCATCAAAATCAATATCGGTAAAGCTAGTTGTCTTTGGTTCTTCTTCGCCTTCTGTTTTTTCGGTGAAATATTCTTTTTTGAAATCTTTTTGGTGTCTTTCAGAAATTACTTCTTCACCTTTATTGTTTAATACAAACGATGTCATTTCGTCTAAAATTTCTTTGAAAGCTGTAAAATCTTCCTTGTACAAATAAATTTTATGCTTTTTAAAGTGAAATGATCCATCTTCTTCGGTAAATTTTTTACTTTCAGTAATGGTAATGTAGTAATCTTCAGCTTTTGTAGCTCTTACATCAAAGAAATAAGTTCTTCTTCCTGCTCTCAATACTTTAGAAAAAATTTCATCTTTTTCTAACATGTCGTGTTCTCTCATATTCGTTCTGTCAATTAGTGTAGTTTTTCTTTTACGAAAATGATAAAAAAAATGTTACGATGCAAGAATTATTCTACTTCTTTTTCAGAAAGTTGTTTGTAATAAAGTTCTTTATAATAGCCTTCTTGGTTTACTAATTGATTATGAGAACCTTGTTGGATGATTTTTCCTTCCTCTAAAATTATAATTATATCAGCATTTTTTGCTGACGAAACTCTGTGACTAACAATTATTGTAGTTTTATCTTTAGAAATTTCCAATAAATTATTCAAAATTTGTTCTTCGGTTTCTGTATCCACTGCTGAAAGGCAATCGTCAAAAAGTAGAATTTCTGGATTTTTTATAATCGCTCTTGCTATAGAAACACGTTGTTTTTGTCCGCCAGAAAGTGTAATTCCTCTTTCACCAAGAATAGTTTCATATTGTTGGTTGAACTGAATGATATTATCATGAACTACCGATTTTCTTGCGGCTTCAAATACTTCTTCGTCAGTAGCATTTTCTTTTCCAAACTTAATATTATTCTTTATAGAATCTGAAAACAAAAAGGCATCTTGTGGAACAATTCCGATGCTGTTTCTTAAATCATATAGATTTAGTTCTGCCAAAGGAGTTCCGTCCATTAAAATTGTACCAACTTTCACATCGTGCATTCTAGTAATTAAAGTTAGAATACTAGATTTTCCTGAACCTGTTTTGCCTAAGATAGCAAGAGTTTGACCTTTTGCAACTTTAAAAGAAACGTTTTTCAAAGCTTCAATATTGGTATCATCGTATGTGAAACTCACATTTTTAAATTCAATTTCTCCTTTGATTATGGAATGATTTGGATTGGTGTTTTTAATTTCAGGTTCCACTTTCAAGAACTCATTCAATCTTTTTTGAGATGCTTCAGCTTCTTGAACTAACGATGAAACCCAACCAATTGTGGCAACAGGCCAAGTTAGCATGTTTACATATAAAATGAATTCTGCAATTTTTCCGATGCTATCAATTTCGCCATTGATGTACATCATTCCTCCAAAATAAATCACCACCAAGTTACTCACTCCAATCAAAGTCACCATCAATGGTCCAAAAAATGATTGAACGTTTGCCAAACTCATACTCTTTGATTTGCTTTCTTTTGCTAAATCAATAATGTTGTTTTGATGTTGTTTTTCTAAACCATAAGCTTTTATAACTCTAATTCCTGAAAAAACTTCTTGTGTGTAACTTGAAATTTTAGATAAATATTGCTGAAAAATAGTACTTCGTTTGTTGATTTCAACACTCAATTTGAAAATAATAAACGATAAAATAGGCAAGGGTAGAAGAGTGTATAATGTTAATCTTGGTGAAACATTATACATATAGATAATCACAATTGTAAAAGTAATCAAAGTATTTATGGTGTACATAACAGCAGGTCCAACATACATTCTTACTTTTCCAACATCTTCACTAATTCTACTCATTAAATCTCCAGTGCGATTTTGTTTGTAAAAATTCTGATCTAAAACTTCGTAATGCTTGAAGACTTCATTTTTCAAATCAAATTCTATATGACGCGACATTACAATTAAAGTTTGACGCATCAAGAAAGTTAAAACTCCAGCAATTATTGTAGTTCCAATTATAAGTAAAACATTTTCAATAAGTTGACTTTTAATGATGTCGTTACTTACATTAGTTTTATGGAAATCTTCAATAGCTTTGAATGATTTACTAATTAATTTTGGAGTAAACAATCTAAAGATTTGTGCTACAATAGTTATGACGATACCTAGTAAAAATCGGTATTTATATTTGACAAAATATTTATTTAAATATTGTAATTCTTTCATTTTAATTCTTTAATTATTTGCGGAAATACTTCTATAATTGTTAAAATGATAGAAATAATTCATTTTTAAAATATTCAGTAAAAATTAATTTTATTAACAATATGCTAATTAAAACTAAATTTCATGAATTATTTTGAATAAAAAGTTAAATTTGCGATGACTTATTGATAAAGTCGCAACCCAAATATATTTTTATGACTACAGAAATCACAACTCCAAAAGAGCTTCAAAAAATGGATCCAGTCTTCGGACAGCTATCATTTGATAATCATGAGCAAATTGTTTTTTGCAACGACAAAGATACAGGATTAAAAGCAATAATTGGTATTCACAATTCAGTTTTAGGGCCAGCTTTGGGTGGAACTAGAATGTGGAATTATGCAAACGAATGGGAAGCATTAAACGATGTTTTACGTCTTTCTCGTGGCATGACTTATAAATCTGCAATTACAGGTTTAGATCTTGGTGGAGGAAAAGCAGTTATTATAGGTGACGCTAAAACTCAAAAAACGCCAGAAATGATGCGTAAATTTGGTGAGTTTGTTCATTCCTTATCTGGAAGATATATTACTGCTGAAGATGTTGGTATGGTAACTGCCGATATGGATACGGTTCGTGATGTAACTCCATACGTAACAGGAATTTCAGAATCACGTGGTGGTTCGGGTAATCCTTCTCCAGTAACCGCTTATGGTGTTTACATGGGAATGAAAGCTGCTGCTAAATACCAATTTGGTTCAGATAATTTAGACGGTAAAAAAATATTAGTTCAAGGAATCGGTCACGTTGGTGAAACTTTAGTTGAGTATTTAACTAAAGAAGGAGCTTTGGTTCAAATTGCAGATATCAACGAAGGACGTCTTGAAGAAGTAAGTAAAAAATATGGTGCTTCAATTTATACAGGAAGCGATTTATATACTGCAGATGTTGATATTTATGCACCTTGCGCACTTGGAGCAACTATTAATGACGATACAGTTTACAAGATAAATGCTAAAGTTATTGCTGGAGCAGCTAACAATCAGTTGGCAAATGAAAACGTTCACGGACCAATTTTGCAAGAAAGAGGTATTGTTTATGCACCAGATTTCTTAATCAACGCAGGTGGAATTATCAATGTTTATGCAGAAATTGCTCATTATGACAAAGCTGAATCAATGCGTAGAACAGAAAACATCTATAATACAACTTTAGAAATTTTTGATTATGCTAAAGCAAACAATTTGACGCCTCAAAAAGCGGCAATGGCAATTGCAGAACTTAGAATCGAACAAAGAAAAAAAGAAAACGCTAAATAGTTAAGTGTTTAAAAAAAATAGTTTTATTTTTGCAAAGCGAAAGAGCATTTTCTTTCGCTTTGTTAATTTTTAAAAGTTCTTATCCGTGTTAAACAGAAGACATATCCGTATAAAAGTGATGCAAGCTATTTATGCTATGCACCAAAGTGGTTCTGACGATCTTGAAAAACAAGAAAAATTTTTGCAAGCTAGTCTAGAAAATATTTTAGATTTATATCTAATAATGTTGTCTTCTTTAGTCGAAATTCGAAAAAAGGAAATAGAATATATCGAAATTGCTCAGAAAAAGCATCTTGCTACACCTGAAGAGCGAAATCCAAATCAACGTTTTGTAAACAATCCTATTCTTGTTGCTTTAGAAGAAAGTAATTCATTGAGTATTGCTCTTGAAAAAAGAAAAATCAACAACTGGCAGGCAAATGATGATACCATTTTATTGCTTTTACAAGATGTAAAACAAAGTGATTTGTATCAGAATTACATGGCTAAAAAAGCGGTTACTTTTGAAGAAGAGCGTTTTTTTGTGGTAGATATGTTCTCTGAATTGATTGCTCCAAATGAAAAATTATATTCTTATTTAGAAGATTTTAAATTGACTTGGGTAGATGACATTCCTGTTGTAAATACTCAAATTCAAAAACAATTGCGTCATATGTCGGCAGATGCTGATTTGATAAAAGTTCCTGCAATTTATAAAGACGAAGAAGATAAAGATTTTGCATCAGCATTGTTTAGAAAAACGGTGTTAAACGAAAGCGAATTAGCAAAAGAATTTATTGATAAAACTCCAAATTGGGATGTGGAACGAATAGCCGAATTGGATACAATAATTTTGAAAATGGCTATTTGTGAATTTTTGAAATTCCCATCAATTCCTTTGAAAGTAACTATTAATGAATATTTAGAACTTGCTAAAGAATATTCAACACCAAAAAGTAGTCTTTTTATTAATGGAATTTTAGATAATCTTGTAAAAGATTTCCAAAAAAATAATAGAGTTAATAAAGCCGGAAGAGGTTTAATATAAATTTAAATAATAAAAAATATGGGACAGATAAGTCAGTTTTTACCGTTTATTCTAATGTTTGTTGTAATCTATTTGTTTATGATAGTACCACAACAAAAGAAAGCTAAAAAAGAGAAAGAGTTTGAAAGTAGTTTAAAAGTTGGTGATAAAATAGTCACTAAAAGTGGTTTTCATGGTAAAATTGCTGAATTAGCTGAAACTACTGTTGTTATCGAAACAATGTCAGGAAAATTAAAAATGGAAAAGTCTGCTATATCTCTTGATATGAGTGCTGCTTTGAATAAGAAAGCATAAGTTTAGATTCCAATATTAAAAAATCCCAAATTTCAAATGATGAAGTTTGGGATTTTTTTTGACTATTTTATCTGTATTTATCATTCAAACCTATATTATTTAGAATCATTGGTTTGATTTTTTCAAATCTTGCAAGTTTAGTTTTTTCTTGCTTTGCAGTTTCAATATATTCAAGAAACTCATTCTGTTTTGAAGATGTAAATTTTTCAAAAGCAATAGAAAGTTCTTTATCTGATTCTAATTCTGCATCTAAAAACGCACAAACAATTCTTGCTTTCTTGGTTGGTTTAATCGATTTTCCTTCTTTTTCATTTGCAATTGCTTCATTGATGTAAGCTAAAATTTGCTTTTCGTTGATTTCCTCTTTAGAAGTAAATCGCCACTGACGAAGTGCTTTGGTTACACCTTCATTGGCATTAACTAAAACATTTAATTCATCTTTTAGAAATACTCCGTTATAAAACCAAATGGTAAAAAAGTTTTTGAATCCACCAATTCCGATTACGTTTTTATTGTTTGCAACATAAACAATTCCGCCCCATTTTGTGGTTTCAATTAATTCGGTTTTGTTGATTATGGATTTTAGAATCTCTAGTTCTTCTTCCCATAAATCATTACTATTCCAACTTTTTTTTTCTTCCATTTTTTGATAATCTTATTTCAGAAATAAAAGAATTATTTATCTGAAAAATCTGTTGTGGCTGTTAACTCAGCAATTTTTACAATTACATCAACGGCTTTTTGCATACTTTCTACTGGAACATATTCATATTTTCCATGGAAATTATGACCACCAGCAAATATATTCGGACAAGGTAATCCCATATAAGATAATCTTGAGCCGTCTGTTCCTCCACGAATTGGTTTTATTAATGGTGTGATTCCTAATTGCTTCATAGCTTCTTCGGCTAAATCTACAATAAACATCATTGGTTCTACCTTTTCGCGCATGTTGTAGTATTGGTCTTTAACTTCTGCAATGCAAATATCTTCGCCAAATTGTTGAGCGAATTTTTTATTAATTCCTTCAGCAATTTCTAAAACTTTATTTTTTCTTTCTTGAAATAAATTGGCATCATGATCACGAATGATTAGTTCAACCACGCTTTCTTCAATACTTCCTGAAAGACCTACAACATGATAAAATCCTTCATAATCTATTGTTTCTTGAGGAATTTCATTCTTTGGTAATTGGTTTATAAAATCATTTGCTATAAGCATTGAGTTTATCATTTTACCTTTAGCATAACCAGGATGCACACTTTTCCCTTTGAATTTGATTTTTGCTCCAGCAGCATTAAAGTTTTCATACTCTAATTCACCAATTTGACTTCCGTCCATTGTGTAAGCCCATTTTGCATCAAATTTTTCTACGTCAAAAATATCGGCACCACGACCAATTTCTTCATCTGGAGTAAATCCAACTCTTATTTTTCCATGCTTAATTTCAGGATGTTGCACTAAATATTCCATAGCGGTAACAATTTCAGTTAAACCAGCTTTGTCGTCAGCTCCTAAAAGTGTTAATCCGTTTGTTGTAATTAAAGTTTGTCCTTTATACAATAATAAATCTTTAAAATAACTTGGAGAAAGAATGATATTTTGCTCTTTATTTAAAACAATATCGCCACCATCATAGTTTTCTATAATTTGTGGTTTTACATCTTTACCAGTAAAATCTGGAGATGTATCATAATGGGAAACAAATCCAATTGTTGGAACTTCATGGTCAACATTGCTAGGTAATGTTCCCATAACGTAGCCATTTTCATCAATGGTAACTTCGGTTAATCCAATAGTATTTAATTCTTTAACTAATAAATTGGCAAGATCTAATTGTT
The DNA here is from genome assembly GCF_054776075.1 of Flavobacterium koreense. NCBI lineage: Bacteria > Pseudomonadati > Bacteroidota > Flavobacteriia > Flavobacteriales > Flavobacteriaceae > Flavobacterium > Flavobacterium koreense. The sequence continues at coordinate 16,089 of NZ_BAAHCF010000042.1, forward strand.
TTTTAGTACTTGGTGTCGTCGGAGAATTTGCATCCGATTCTGTATCGATAATGACATAGCTTATAAAGCGGTCGATGATGTTTTGCATGTTTTTTTTATAAAATATTTGTATTACTTAATCCTTTGAATAATCTAAATAAACCATAAATTATAGCTCCGTAGGTTATCAATCCAATTCCTGAAAATGTGATTGCGATTCCAACTACAAGCCAAATGGCTCCATATAGTATATCTTTGTTTGCTTCTGCTCTTTCCGAATCCATTAATTTGTCTTCGCCATCAGCAATTAGTTTTTTTGCTGCTTCTTCGTCGATTCCTTTTTCTAATAAAGCAGCAATAATTAGTCGTTTAGGTTGTTCAGCAATAAGGCTAGAAACAACATACTCTTGTATGCTTTTTGGGTTTTCTTGATCGGATAATGTTTTGTTTTCAAACATATAATTATTTTTTTCAAATATAAAAAAATCCTCAACTGCTTTCACAATTGAGGATTGTATTTTGAGCAAATTTACTTATTCGTTAACGATAACCCATTCACCACTTGCAATCATACTTTCAGCTTTTTTGTATTTCAAGCTTTCTGTTTTTCCACTCATAACGTGTTTGATAGTAATAGTATCGTTTCTGTTAATCTTAGGTTGATCACGAACGATAGTCTCTGTTACTTGACGTTGTTGCGTTTGTCCAGCTTCACGGTTTTGTTCCGCTAGGGTGTCGCTATTTGGGATTTCATCTTTAGATTCAATGTAATCTTGCTTACGTTTTACTTCTCTTGCTTCTTGTATATTATTGTTTTGCTGTGGTAAATCGCCTTTAAATAAGAACGAAATAACTTCTTTATTTACGCCATCTAACATGGTTCTAAATAAATTAAAAGCTTCTAATTTATAAATCAGTAATGGATCTTTTTGTTCGTGAACAGCAAGTTGAACTGATTGTTTCAACTCATCCATTTTACGTAAGTGCTTTTTCCAAGCTTCATCAACGATTGCTAGTGTGATATTCTTCTCAAAATCAGCAATTAATTGTGTCCCATGAGATTCATATGCTTTTTTCAAATCGGTAACAACATTTAATGATTTGATACCATCTGTAAAAGGAACTATAATTCTCTCAAATGTGTTTCCTTCTTTCTCATAAACATTAGCAATGATAGGGAATGCTTCTCTTGCACTTCTTTCTGTTTTTTCAGTGTAATATTGCATTGCAGCTTTATAAACTTTACCAGTCAATTCCATTTCTGATAATTTTGCAAAATCACCTTCTGATACTGGTGAAGTTATCGAGAAATAACGAATTAATTCGAATTCAAAGTTTTTAAAATCATTACTTGCTTTATTATCACCAACGATTACTTCGCAAGTATCATACATCATATTTGCAATATCTAGTTTCAAACGTTCTCCATGTAAAGCATGACGACGACGTTTGTAAACTACTTCTCTTTGTGCATTCATAACGTCATCATATTCTAACAAACGTTTACGAGTACCAAAGTTATTTTCTTCTACTTTTTTCTGAGCTCTTTCTATAGATTTAGTCATCATAGAATGTTGAATCACTTCACCTTCTTTCAATCCCATTCTATCCATTACTTTTGCAACTCTTTCTGAACCAAATAAACGCATTAAGTTATCTTCAAGAGAAACATAAAATTGTGAACTTCCTGGATCTCCTTGACGACCAGCACGACCTCTCAACTGACGGTCAACACGACGCGAATCGTGACGCTCAGTACCAATAATTGCTAAACCACCAGCAGCTTTCACTTCTGGAGTTAATTTAATATCGGTTCCACGACCAGCCATATTTGTTGCAATGGTTACTACTCCAGGTTTTCCAGCTTCAGCAACAATTTCTGCTTCACTTTTGTGCATTTTGGCATTCAATACGTTGTGAGCAACACCACGCATTTTCAACATTCTACTCAATAATTCTGAAATTTCAACCGATGTTGTTCCAATTAATACAGGTCTTCCTGATGCAGATAATTGAGTAACATCTTCAATAACAGCATTAAATTTTTCACGAACAGAACGATAGATTAAATCTTCTTTATCATTTCTAGAAATTCCTCTGTTGGTTGGAATTTCAACTACGTCTAATTTGTAAATTTCCCAAAGCTCACCAGCTTCTGTAACTGCAGTTCCTGTCATACCAGCTAATTTGCTGTACATACGGAAGTAGTTTTGAAGTGTAATTGTAGCAAAAGTTTGGGTTGCAGCTTCAATGGTTACTTGCTCTTTGGCTTCAATGGCTTGGTGTAATCCGTCTGAATAACGACGACCATCCATAATACGACCAGTTTGCTCATCAACAATAAGAATTTTGTTATCCATGATAACATATTCTACATCTTTTTCAAAAAGAGTGTAAGCTTTTAATAATTGTGTAAGCGTATGAATACGTTCCGATTTGATTCCGAAGTCTTGAAATAATTTTTCTTTTGCTTCAGCTTCTTTATCTTTTTCAAGATTTTGTTTTTCAATAGCTGCAATTTCAGTTCCAATATCTGGAAGTACGAAAAAGCTTTCATCAGTATCTTGTGATAGGAATTTGATTCCATTATCGGTCAATTCTACTTGATTGTTTTTTTCTTCAATTACAAAATATAATGCTTCGTCAACAATTGGCATTTTGCGGTTGTTATCTTGCATGTATTCATTTTCAGTTTTTTGTAAAAGTGCTTTTACACCTTCTTCACTCAAAAATTTAATAAGTGCTTTGTTTTTTGGAAGCGAACGATAAGCTCTCAACAACTGAAAACCACCATCTTTAGTATTTCCTTCTTTAATCAATTTTCTTGCTTCTGCTAAAAATCCATTAGCAAGTTGACGTTGCAAATTGAATAAATTTTCAATTTTCGGTTTCAATTCATTAAATTCATGACGATCACCATCAGGAACTGGACCAGAAATAATTAATGGAGTTCTAGCATCATCAATCAATACAGAGTCAACCTCGTCGACAATGGCATAATTGTGTTTTCTTTGAACCAAATCTTCTGGCGAATGTGCCATGTTATCTCTAAGGTAATCAAAACCAAATTCATTGTTTGTACCATAAGTAATATCAGCTTCATAAGCTTTTCTTCTTGCATCAGAATTTGGCGAATGGTTGTCAATACAATCAACTGTTATTCCATGGAATTCAAATAAAGGAGCTTTCCAAGTACTATCACGTTTTGCTAAGTAGTCATTTACAGTTACTAAATGAACTCCATTTCCAGTTAATGCATTTAAGTAAAGTGGAAGAGTAGCAACTAATGTTTTTCCTTCTCCTGTTTGCATTTCCGCAATTTTCCCTTGATGTAAAACGATACCACCAATTAACTGAACGTCATAGTGAATCATATCCCAAGTGATTTCTTTTCCTGCAGCATTCCATTGGTTTGCCCAATTTGTTTGATCGCCAACAAGAGTAATGTATGGTTTTGTAGCAGAAAGTTCTCTGTCTTTTTCTGTTGAAGTAACTGTAATTGTAGTGTTTTCTTTGAAACGTCTTGCAGTTTCTTTTACAACTGCAAAAGCTTCAGGAAGAATTTCCATTAATACTTTTTCTGAAATTTCGTAAGCTTCTTTTTCTAGAGCATCAATAGCATTATAGATATCTTCTCTTAAATCGATGTCTGATGTGTTTTCAGCATCTGCTTTTTTTGCAGCAATTTCAGCATCTTGTTTTGCACGAGCTAACTTAATTTTTTCTTTGAATTCGGCAGTTTTTGCTCTTAACTCATCGTGAGATAAAGCCATTAATGCTGGTTCAAGTGCTTTAATTTTAGCAATATAAGGTTGTGTAGCTTTTACATCTTTTTCAGATTTATCACCTACGAAAATTTTAAGTATATTATTAATGAAACTCATAATGGGTTTGTATTTATTTTTTTATTATCCCTAATTTGGGTGTGCAAATTTAAACAAAAAAAAAGCCCCAAAGGAGACTTTTTTCTGTTGTGTTAGTTTATTTTTTTTAATATTCGTCCTCGTTCCAAAGATAATCTTCGTCAGTTGGATAATCTGGCCAAATTTCTTCCATTGATTCATATATCTCGCCTTCATCTTCAATAGACTGAAGGTTTTCAACTACCTCAAGCGGAGCACCAGCTCTAATTGCGTAGTCTATAAGTTCATCTTTGGTTGCAGGCCACGGTGCATCACTTAAATAAGATGCTAATTCTAATGTCCAATACATCTGCTTTCGATTTTATAATTTATGCAAAAATAAATTTTTAACTGAAATAGTCAAGTAAAAATTGATTTATTTTATAATTAAAGTTAAGAACGTTTGTTTTTGTTGGTTTTAGAAAGCAAATTACTTTCTAGGTATCCACTGAACTTCGTCAGCTTTTATGTCAAATGACAACTTTCGTGCCAAGACAAAAAGATAGTCAGAAAGTCGGTTTAGGTATTTAATTACTAGTTCATCTGTTGGTTCTATGTCATTTAAATGTACAGCTAAACGTTCGGCACGACGGCATACACAGCGTGCTATATGACAATATGACACCGTTGTGTGACCACCAGGAAGTACAAAATGTGTCATTTGTGGTAAACTATCTTCCATTGCATCAATTTCTTTTTCTAAATAGTCAATGTCAGTTTCTAAAATCCCTAGATTTTGTAAACGTTTTTCGCCATTTTTAAGCGTTTCTTTTTCAGGTGGAGTTGCTAATATTGCTCCAACAGTAAAAAGTCGATCTTGAACTTCGATTAATACATCTTTGTAGTGTGAATTTATTTCTTGGTCGCGAATTAATCCAATATGTGAATTTAATTCGTCAACAGTTCCATAACTTTCAATTCTGATGTGGTGTTTTGGAACTCTAGTTCCGCCAAAAAGTGCTGTGGTTCCGGTGTCGCCAGTTTTTGTATATACTTTCATTTTAGACTTTTAGATTTTTAGATTTTTTGACTGTCAGATTTATGTCTTTGTCAAAAAAATCAAAATTGTTTTTCAAAGGTAACAAAAATTAATATGGATTGCCAACTAGCCCTGATGGGAATGGCGTCTCGTCTTTTGGACGAGACAGAATGGACAGCAGGAATAAGGATTATAGATAAAGCCCAAGCGATTCGCTCCTAAATCCATTAAAACTAAAAGATAAGGTTTATAAATGACCTTCGTTTAATTTATCACTTTCGATAATTCCGTCACGTAATCGGATGATTCTGTGAGCATATTTGGCAATGTCTTCTTCGTGAGTTACAAGAATTACAGTGTTTCCTGATGCGTGAATGTCTCCAAAAAGTTTCATGATTTCCACCGATGTTTTACTATCAAGGTTTCCTGTTGGTTCATCGGCAAGGATGATTGAAGGTTTGTTAACCAAAGCTCTTGCAACTGCTACACGCTGACGTTGACCTCCAGAAAGTTGATTGGGTTGGTGATCCATTCTATCGTCTAATCCGACTTGAGTAAGTACTTCTGTGGCTCTTTTATTTCTTTCGGATTTTGGATAACCTGCATAAATCATTGGTAAGGCAACATTATCTAAAGCAGTTGTTCTTGGCAAAAGATTAAAAGTTTGAAAAACAAAACCAATTTCTTTGTTACGAACTTCTGCCAAATCATCATCGTGCATTTGAGAAACATCTTTTCCGTTAAGAATGTAGGTTCCAGAGGTTGGTGTGTCTAAACATCCTAGAATATTCATCAAGGTTGATTTTCCTGAACCAGAAGGTCCCATTAAAGCAACATACTCACCTTTATTGATTTGCAAATCAATTCCTTTTAATACATAAATAGTTTCGTTTCCGAGGATGAAATCTCTTTTGATGTCTGAGATTTTTATAAGAGTGTTTGACATGATAATTTGGACTAATAAATGATTAGTAGTTTAAAACTGTATAAAGTTACAAATTCAAAACTAAAAAATGACATTTATATAAGTTTAACATTTAATTATATAACATTACAAATGGATGTTGGAAGTAGTTTTACATAAATATTAAAACTTATAAATTATGAAAAAAAGTATGTTAAAATTTGGAATCCTTTCGATGGTTCTAATAGGAATGGTTTCTTGTCAAAATAAGGAAAAAGAGGCTGCAGATAAAAGAATCAGTGAACTTGAAAGCTATGTAGATTCATTAAAAATGGCGGACACAGATGAAATGATGGCAAATTGGGATCAAATTGCTACTGATTTTGATAGAAAAAGTGCTGATGCAAATGAATCTTTAGTTGCACTTGATGAAGCTACAAAAACTGCATCTCAAGAAAAAATTAATGCAACTGTTGCAAAATATGATGAGTTGAAAGTTAGTATGGAAACAAAAAAAGCAGCAACAATTTCGGCTAAACCAAATCCAAGTCAGCTTTTAAGAGATAGACTTTTTGGTGCTGGAAAAATCGGCGACGATATGAGTTTTGCATGGGTTAATAAAGATAATATCTTGAAAACATATGAAACTTTTTTCCAATCTTACAAAGACAACAAAGAAGATTTTTCAAGAGAAGATTATGATGAAATTAAACTAATGTATGAAGCATTAGATAACAGAAAAAATACAGTTGAAAAAGAAGGATTAACATCTGACGATAATAGCTCAATAGCTTCAATAAAATTGAAATTTGGACCAATGTTTAAATTAAACAGAATGGGTGCAAAAAGTAGAGAAACATCAGAAGCTAAAGAATAGAGGTTTTTGTTTATTATTAATTCAGGAAAATGGCAATCAGTGATGGTTGCCATTTTTTTTATACTCTAATTACAAAATGTTCTTTCTCTTGTTCGGTTCTAAAAAATACAATTCCCCATTGAAAGGTGTCAATAGTTATGGTAACTTTTGGATGGTTTTTAATAATTTCCCATGCATCTTCCATGTCTTTACTCCAATGAATATCGTCGAAAATCCAAACAGAATCGTTGGTAATTGTAGGAAGTAAAAGTTCAAAATACTCTAAAGTAGCTTTTTTTGAGTGATTGCCATCGAAGTATATCAGTTGGCAGTGTTCAGTGTTCAGTTGACAGTTACTTAGATAGTCTTCAAATTTTGTGTTTATAAATTCAATGTTATTTAGATTTTGCAATTGACATTGATTTTTTGCAATTGACAATGTATTGGGACAACCTTCTAAAGTAATGACTTTGGCATTTATACTTCCTAAAGATAGGGCAGAAGTTGCTAATCCTAAAGAAGTTCCAATTTCAAGAATACTTTCTGGTTGAAAATAATTTACAATTCTAAATAAAAGTTCCGCTCTTTTTGGAGAAATTCCAGCGTTTTTTGCAATTTGGTTTATGGCTCGTGTATTGCTTTTAAAAACTCGTGAACCAGCACCAAAATCGGTGACTTCGATACTTGTTTTGCTGTTTAAGAGAAATTTTCGGTACTCATTTAAAGATTGATATTCAGGATAATTCTTCTTATCATAAAAACATTTGGTAACCAAATCAAATACAAATGGCGAATGCACTCCATGTTGATTTTTGGAGTTCCAAAGGAAGTTTAGATATGATTTTATAATTTGTAACATTATTTAGTGTTCAGTGTGCGGTGTTCAGTATTCAGTGCGTAACTGCCAACTGAACACTGAGCACTGAATACTTTTTATTATTCCATTTTTGAACTCAACACAAACCAACGTTCTTCTTTTTCTTCAAGCGTTTTAATTACTTTTTGTAGTTCGTTAGCTTTGGTTTCTATATCATTATCGGCTACTTTTCCGTCAGAGAATAGTTGCTCGATTTGTTTCTTTTGGTATTCTAAATCTTTAATTTCTTTTTCAATTTTATTGAATTCTTTTTGTTCGTTAAAATCTAAACCAGAAGAAATAGTTTTAGTTTTCCAATTATTCTTTTCCTTGTTATCGTCTTTATTTGTTGGCTCACTCGAATCTTCATAAGCTCTAAAATCAGAGTAATTTCCTGGGAAGTTTTCTACAATTCCGTCACCTCTAAAGACGAATAAATCATCAACAATCTTATCCATAAAATATCTGTCGTGCGAAACTACAAGCAAGCAACCCGGAAAGTCCAACAAGAAACTTTCCAATACATTTAAGGTTACGATATCTAAGTCATTCGTTGGCTCATCCAAAATTAAGAAATTCGGATTCTGAATCAAAACTGTACATAAATACAATCGTTTCAATTCGCCACCAGAAAGTTTTTCTACAAAATCATATTGTTTTTTGCTGTCAAATAAAAATCGCTCCAATAATTGACTTGCCGAAATCAATTTTCCTTTCATCAACGGAATATATTCTCCGTATTCCTTAATAATATCGATAACGCGTTGTCCTGGTTTTGGATTGATTCCGCTTTGCGTGTAATAGCCAATTTTAATCGTATCTCCAGTAATAACTTTCCCAGAATCGGTCGGAATGGTTTGTGTCAACAAGTTCAAAAACGTCGATTTTCCGGTTCCGTTTTTACCAATAATCCCAATTCGAGCACCACGTTGGAAATCAAAACTAAAATTCTCTAAAATCTTTTTATCGCCAAACTTTTTTGAAATTTTATGCAACTCAATAATCTTGCTTCCAAGACGTTCCATGTTGATTTCTAGTTCGATTTTATTTTCTTTTCGGCGACTTTCTGCCTTTTCTTTAATCACATAAAAGTCATCTTGACGCGATTTTGATTTGGTAGTTCTAGCTTTAGGTTGTCTTCGCATCCAAGCTAATTCTTTTACAAAAAGGTTTTGCGCCTTATCAATAGAAGCATTTTCTGAAGCTAATCGTTCTTCTTTTTTCTCTAAATAGTAAGAATAATTTCCTTTGTAACTATATAATTTTCCGTTGTCTAATTCTATAATTTCGTTACAAACGCGTTCCAAAAAGAAACGATCGTGCGTTACCATAAACAACGTAATGTTTTCTTTAGCAAAATAACTTTCCAACCATTCAATCATTTCCAAATCCAAGTGATTGGTTGGCTCATCCAAAATCAATAAATCGGGTTTGTTGATAAGAATAATTGCTAGCGAAAGACGTTTTTTCTGTCCACCTGACATGTTTTTTACTTTCAATTTGAAATCTTCCAACTTCAATTTGAATAAAATTTGCTTGAATTGGGTTTCAAAATCCCAAGCATTATGTCGGTCCATATCGTCAAAAGCTTTCTCATAAGCTTCGGTATCTTCTGGATTTTCTAACGCTTTTTCATAGCGTTCAATTACATGTAGAATTTCATTGTCAGACGCAAAAATACTTTCTTCAACCGTCAATTCATCTTGTAATTGCGGTACTTGAGACAGGAAAGCCATTTTGATTTCTTTTCTAATCACGACTTGCCCAGAATCTGGTTCGTCTTCGCCATTAATAATTTTCATAATGCACGTTTTGCCTGAACCATTTTTGGCAATAAAAGCAATTTTTTGGTCTTTATTTATTCCAAACGAAATGTCTTTGAACAAAGTGCGTTCTCCAAATGATTTCGAAATATTTTCTACAGAAAGGTAATTCACAGTTGTAATTTTTTTGCAAAAGTAGATTATATTTGTCAAATGCAACTATCGGTTATCATCCTAAATTATAATGTGCGCTTTTTTTTAGAGCAATGCGTTTTAAGTGTCCAAAAAGCACTTGAAAACATTGATGGCGAAATCATTGTAATCGATAACAATTCTTCTGATGATAGTTGTGCGATGATAAAAAAATTGTTTCCAAATATAAAACTCATTGAAAACAAAGAAAATTTAGGTTTCCCAAAAGGAAATAACATTGGTGTAGCTCAAGCCAAAGGCGACTATATTTGTATTTTAAATCCTGATACAGTTGTTGCGGAAGATACATTTGTAAAAATTCTAAATTTTGTCACACTGAGCGCAGTCGAAGTGGCAAACTCTGAAATTGGAATAATCGGATGCAAACTTATCGACGGAACAGGGAATTTTTTACCAGAATCTAAACGTGGAGTTCCAACTCCATGGGTTGCCTTCACAAAAATCTTCGGATTGTACAAAGTTTCAAATGTTTTTGGAAAATATTACGCCCAACATTTAACCGAAAATCAATCTGGAAAAGTTGATATTCTGGTTGGTGCTTTTATGGTTATGAAACGCGAATTATATAATGAAATTGGAGGTTTTGATGAAAATTGTTTTATGTATTCAGACGATATTGATTTGAGTTATATGGCTTTGAAAAAAGGTAAAACCAATTATTATTTTCATGAAACTACTGTAATTCATTATAAAGGAGAAAGTACAGTTCGTGATTCCAAATACATGAAACGCTTTCAAGAAGCTATGAATTTCTTTTATTCGAAGCATTTTAAAAAATCTTTTGTTTTTGACATTTTTATGAAAATTGGTGTTTTTGTTTTTTCGTTTATTAAGAAAAATCAATCTAAAGAAATAAAAAGAACGATTGATGAATATATAATTTTTTCTAAAGATTCATTACAATTGGATTTGAACAAAAAAGAAACAATTTTAAATGATTTTTCAGAATTCAAAAACAATGTAAATTTGAATACTGAAATCATTTTTGATACAAAATCATTTAGTTATAAGGAAATTATAGATTTTATGAATTCAAATAAAAGTAAGAATTTAACATTTAAGAATTATATTTCTAATTCTAATTACCTTATTGGAAGCAATAATTCAATTGATAGAGGAGAAATCATAACATTAAAAAATTAGTGTATTCTTTACAAAATGAAGATAAAATTACTAATTTTGCAATCATTATAAAAAAACACAACTTTAGTTTAAAGATATGGCAAAGTTTGAATTGAAATTACCTAAAATGGGTGAAAGCGTTGCTGAAGCAACAATTACCAATTGGTTAAAAAACGTTGGAGATACCATCGCAATGGACGAAGCAGTTCTTGAAATTGCTACCGATAAAGTAGATAGTGAAGTACCAAGTGAAGTTTCAGGTGTTTTAGTAGAACAACTTTTTGGGAAAGATGATGTGGTAAAAGTGGGTCAAACTATTGCAATTATTGAAACAGAAGGCGGAAGCGTAGAGGCACCCAAAACTGCTGAAGTTGCTGCTCCAATTGTTGCTGAAGTTGCTAAAACAGTTGAAGTAGCTAAAGAAAATGTTGCACCAGCTGATTTTAGTGGTTCTGATAAATTCTTTTCGCCATTAGTAAAAAACATTGCTAAAGAAGAAGGTGTTTCAGTTGCTGAATTGGAAAGTATTTCAGGTTCAGGAAAAGATGGTCGTGTTACTAAAGAAGATATATTAAATTTTGTAAAGAATAGAACAAGTCAGCCAGTTGTAACACAAACCGTTGCTCCAGTTGCACAACCTATAACACAACCTGTTCAATCTACAACAACTTCTGCTGTTCCAGTTTCTGTAAATGGTGGTGATGAAATTGTAGAAATGGACAGAATGCGTAAATTGATTTCAGGCTACATGGTTGCTTCGGTTCAAACGTCTGCTCACGTACAATCGTTTATTGAAGTTGACGTAACTAATATTGTAAAATGGAGAGATAAAGTAAAAGGTGCTTTCGAAAAACGCGAAGGTGAGAAATTGACTTTCACTCCAATTATGATGGAAGCAGTTGCTAAAGCTTTAAAAGATTTTCCTGGAATGAATATTTCTGTTGATGGTGATTATATCATTAAAAAGAAAAACATAAATTTAGGAATGGCTGCAGCTTTGCCGAACGGAAATCTTATCGTTCCAGTAATTAAAAATGCTGATCAATTGAATTTGGTTGGAATGGCAAAAGCTGTAAACGATTTAGGAAATAGAGCTAAAGCAGGAAAATTAAAACCAGACGATACTCAAGGCGGAACATATACAGTTACAAACGTAGGAACTTTTGGTTCTGTATTCGGAACACCTATTATTAATCAACCACAAGTTGGAATTCTTGCTCTTGGTGCTATTAGAAAAGTGCCAGCAGTTATTGAAACTCCAGAAGGTGATTTCATCGGAATTCGTCAGAAAATGTTCTTATCACATTCTTATGACCACAGAGTTGTAGATGGTGCACTTGGTGGAAGTTTTGTAAAACGAGTGGCCGAATATCTTGAAGCATTTGATGTAAATAGAGAATATTAACAGTATAGATAATTGTAAATCAACCCTTTCCAAATCGTGAAAGGGTTTTTTATTTAAAAAAGGAATAAATTATAAATAATCGATAAACGGTAACAACATTATTTTATATTTGTCGGCTAACATTTTTAAAAAATGGAATTAAAATTAAACAGACCAATTTGCTTTTTCGACCTTGAAACTACAGGAATTGATGTTGCTAAGGATAGAATTGTAGAAATCTCAATCTTCAAAGTATATCCTAACGGAAATAAAGAAAGCAAGACATGGTTAGTAAACCCAACAATTCCAATTCCACCTCAAACAACAGCTGTTCATGGTATTACTAATGAAAAAGTAGCTAATGAGCCAACTTTTAAAGAACTAGCATCACAAGTTCATAATATGATTAAGGATTCTGATTTGGCTGGATTTAATTCAGATAGATTTGATATTCCACTTTTAGCGGAAGAATTACTTCGTGCTGAAGTAGATTTTGATATGAAAAACAGGGTTTCGGTAGATGTTCAAACTATTTTTCACAAAAAAGAAGAGCGAACTTTAAGTGCAGCTTTGAAATTTTATTGTGGTACCAATTTAGAGAACGCCCATTCTGCTGAAGCAGATACTATGGCAACTTATGAAATTCTAAAAGCACAATTAGACAGATATGACGATTTAGATAACGATATGAAATGGTTGTCTGAATTTACTACTCGTAAAAAATCAGTTGATTTTGCTGGTTTTATTGCTTTGAATAATGAAGGAAAAGAAATTTTTACTTTCGGAAAAAACAAAGGTCAATTAGTAGAGGAAGTGCTTGAAAAAGAACCAGGATACTATGGTTGGATTCAAGGTGCTGATTTTCCTCTTTACACTAAAAAAGTATTGACAGGAATTAAATTAAGAAAACTTAATAATAAACTAAGTTAAAAGTAGGGTTTTTATCTTACAAATTGTTACTACTACTTATGAAAATAATTTGCATCGGAAGAAATTACGTTAAACACATCGAGGAACTTCAAAATGAACGTCCTGATGAGCCTGTAGTTTTCTTAAAACCGGATTCTGCAATTTTGTTAAAACAACATCCTTTTGTAATTCCTGAGTTTAGTGATGATGTGCACCATGAAGTTGAAGTTTTGGTTAAAATAAATAAAGTTGGAAAATATATAGATACAAAATTTGCTCACAATTATTACGATGAAATCGGATTAGGAATAGATTTTACAGCAAGAGATTTGCAAGCTAAGCTTAAAGAAAAAGGTTTGCCTTGGGAAAAATCTAAAGCTTTTGACGGTTCAGCGGTAATTGGTGAATTTTATCCGAAAAATGAGTTTATTTCATTAGAAAATATTAACTTTGAGTTACATAGCAATGGAAATGTAGTTCAAAAAGGGAATTCGAGTCACATGATTTGGAGAATTGATGAACTTATTTCACATGTTTCTCAATTTTTTACATTAAAAAAAGGAGATATTATATTTACAGGAACTCCAGAAGGAGTAAGTGCTGTAAAACCAAACGATATATTAGAAGGATTCATAGAAAATAAAAAATCATTTAGAATACAAGTTAAATAATGGCAATAAATTATAACCTCTCAAAAGTTTACGCTCTTTCGGATAATGATCCGGAATTTGTAATGCAAATTATCTCACTTTTTGTAACCGAAGTGCCTCAAGATTTGAAGCAAATAGAGCAAGGTATTAAAGATAAAGATCACAAGCAAGCTTATGCTTATGCACACAAGATTAAGCCAACTCTAGACTTATTAGGGATGACAATGGCTTATGAAGAGATACTTCAAGTTGAAGCTTGGACAAGAGCAGAAGGCAAGAGAAAAGAAATTGAAGCTACTTTTGATAGCATTCAAGATCAAGTTGATAAAGCAATAAAAGAAATCAAAAAAGATTTCGAAATATAATAGTAAGAAGCGAATGGCTTGGGATTTATCTGCAAGCCATATTCCAGCTTTCCGCAGTATCTTTTATTTTGTTGCCTTCGAGAGCCTCAGGCAACAAAATAAAAGGATACTTACTCCAATCTGGGCTAAAAAAGTAATTCATTTTTTTATTTGTACTATCTTTGCTAATCAAATCAATAATCGAAATCAATATTTTTTTGATATGATTGAAGTAACTGCATTAGACAGTTGAAAAACAAATACTAAACTTCAAATGAAAGCAGCCATAGTTACCATAGGTGACGAAATCCTAATAGGACAAATCATTGATACCAATTCCGGATACATCGCAAAAGCATTAGATAAAATTGGAGTTCAAACCCATGAACTACTATCAATAAGTGATGATAAGCAACACATTTTAGACACTTTTAAGTCGCTACAAAACAAAGTAGATTTTGTTGTTATAACTGGAGGATTAGGTCCAACTAAAGATGATATTACAAAACATACATTCTGCGAATACTTCAACGATAAATTATTAGTAAATAAAGAAGTTGAATCGCATGTTATCGAATTGATTGAATCGGTAATGAAACGTCCAGCCTCTCAGATGAATAAAGATCAAGCACTGGTTCCATCAAAATGCGAGGTTCTTTTCAATAAAGTCGGAACTGCACCTGGTATGTGGATGAAAAAAGAAAATACAGTCTTTATTTCGCTTCCAGGCGTTCCTTACGAAATGAAATATATTGTCGAAAACGAAATCATTCCTAAAATAGTAAAAGAGTACAAACGACCTTACATTTTACACAAAACAATAATGACCTATGGACAAGGCGAAAGTCTTGTAGCTGAGCGAATTGAAAACTGGGAAAATAATTTGCCAGAATTTGTAAAATTAGCTTATTTACCTGCTCCTGGAAGAGTTCGTTTGCGCTTAACAGCTCGCGGAACTGATAAAGGAATTCTCGAAAAAGCAATAGATAATAATGTAACATCGTTGGCTAAAATAATTGGAGATATCATCGTCGGATTTGATGAAGACGATACTATTGAAGTCGTTTTAGGACGATTGTTAACGCAACAAAAGAAAACAATAGCAACAGCCGAAAGTTGTACTGGAGGAAAAATTGCACAAGTTTTTACATCAGTTTCAGGTGCTTCAAATTATTTTAGAGGAAGCGTAGTTTCTTATGCAACAGATACAAAAGTTTCAGTTTTAGGAGTTTCTGAGGAAACAATAAATAAATATACAGTTGTTAGTGCTCAAGTTGCAAAAGAAATGGCGCTTGGAATTCAAAAATTAATGAAAACAGATTACGCAATTGCTACAACTGGCAATGCTGGACCATTAAAAGGTGATGCTGATGCAGAGGTTGGAACCGTTTTTTTAGCTTTAGCTACACCAAGCGAAGTAATAGTAGAAGAATTTAATTTTGGTCAACCACGTGAGAAAGTGATAGATAGAGCAGTAAATAAAGCATTTGAAATGTTGCAAAAAGAAATTTTAAAAAATCTGTAATATTTTTTTGTGTATAAGGTTTCTTTTTTGTTTCTTTGCACCCTCGATTTGAATAACGATAAAAGATAAGCATAATGTCAAGAGTTTGTGACCTTACAGGTAAAAGAGCGATGGTAGGAAATAATGTTTCTCACGCAATGAACAAAACTAAGAGAAAATTTTCTGTAAACTTAGTTAAAAAACGTTTCTATCTTGCTGAAGAAGACAGATGGGTTACTTTAAGAGTAGCTGCTTCTACAATTAAAACAATCAATAAAAATGGATTAGCTGCTGTGTTAAAAACAGCTAAAGCTAATGGTTTTATTAAATAATTCCTTATCCAATAAAAATAAAGCAAGATGGCAAAGAAAGGTAATAGAATCCAAGTAATTTTAGAGTGTACTGAGCACAAAGGAACAGGTCTTCCTGGAACTTCACGTTACATTACAAACAAAAACAAAAAAAATACTCCAGACAGATTAGAGATTAAGAAATTTAATCCAATCTTAAAGAGAATGACTGTTCATAAAGAAATTAAATAATTAGAAATTTCACATTTGTTGAATTTCAAATACACATTTTAATCATGGCAAAGAAAACCGTTGCAACGTTACAAACAGCTTCTAAGAGATTAACAAAAGCTATCAAAATGGTAAAATCTCCTAAAACAGGTGCTTATACTTTTGTTGAAAGCATTATGACTCCAGAAGAAGTGGATGCTTTCTTATCAAAGAAATAATTCCTAATTAAATATATATCAAAGCTACTTTCGTATGGAAGTAGCTTTTTTATTTTTATATTTGTCTCTAATTTTATTGATAAGGACTAAAATCTTTTCTAGCATCCTTATTTTTAATACATAAATTGAAGAAATGAGTTTTTTTAAAAGAATATTTTCATCCGAAAAAAAAGAAACACTAGATAAAGGTTTGGAAAAAACTAAAACAACGTTTTTTTCTAAATTAACGAAAGCTATTGCTGGTAAATCTAAAGTTGATGATGAGGTTTTAGATAACCTTGAAGAGATTTTGGTTTCATCAGATGTAGGTGTTGAAACAACATTAAAAATCATTAAAAGAATTGAAACAAGAGTTTCAAATGATAAATATCTAGGAACAGAAGAGTTAAATCAAATCCTTCGTGAAGAAATAGCTTCTTTATTGTCTGAAACTAAATCTGGAGAAGAATCAGAATTTAAAATTCCAGCTAATAAAAAACCATACGTAATTATGGTTGTAGGAGTTAATGGAGTAGGAAAAACCACAACTATAGGTAAGTTGGCTTTTCAGTTTAAAAAAGCAGGTTATAAAGTTGTTCTTGGTGCAGCAGATACCTTTCGTGCCGCAGCGATTGACCAATTGCAAATTTGGGCCGATAGAGTAGGTGTGCCAATCGTTAAACAACAAATGGGAAGTGATCCTGCTTCAGTAGCTTTTGATACTTTACAAAGTGCTGTAGCTCAAAATGCCGATGTAGTAATTATTGATACTGCTGGGCGCTTGCATAACAAAGTTGGTTTAATGAATGAACTTTCTAAAGTTAAAAAAGTAATGCAGAAAGTGGTTGAAGATACACCAAACGATGTACTCTTAGTTTTAGATGGTTCTACTGGGCAAAATGCATTTGAACAAGCCAAACAATTTACTGCTGCAACTGAAGTTTCTTGTTTAGCTGTAACAAAACTAGACGGAACTGCAAAAGGTGGTGTAGTGATTGGTATTTCTGATCAATTTCAAATTCCTGTAAAATATATTGGTGTCGGTGAAGGAATTGAAGACTTACAAGTATTTAATAAATATGAATTTGTAGATAGCTTTTTTAAATAATTGCTTAAAAATCAAATTTTGCAAATATGAATAAAATTGTATCTTTTTTTAAAACATCCTCTCCGATAATTTTGATTTTAATTTGTTTCGGATTAGGAGTTTTAGCAAAACTTATAGAAAAGAAATTCTCAGATGTAGCAATGGGCTTGCAGCTTATAACTTTTATATTATTTGTGTATGCTTTGAAAAGAGTATTTGATAAAATATTTAAATAAAAAATAAGCGCTTTATTGATATAAAGCGCTTATTTTTTGCCAAAGAACATCATCAAAATCAGACAATGCCATATTTACTGTGTCTGCAGCATCTCCCATTCGAATGATTACCATTTTTTTACTTGGTATAACATAAATTTTTTGATCATCTTTGCCCAAGGCACAATACATATCACTTGGAGCACTTGGAATTATACTTCCGTTGAATTGAAATTGTGTTTGTGGCAAACGATAAGAAGACTTTCCATTTAGCCACCACATATATCCATAGGATTGATTTATGTTTTGTGATGTAGTTGTTGCGTCATTAAAGAAAGCTTCATTAACTACTTGGTTACCATTCCATTTTCCTTTGTTTAAAGCCATTAGTCCAAAACGTGCCATATTTCTAGTTGTACTTCTGTAAACACTTAATCCATCGCCACTATTCAACCAACTACCACCAGTCATGCCAAGTTTATCTCTAAGTTTTGTGTTGAAGTAGTTGGTCCAAGTTTGTCCACTTTCTTGAGCAATAACATCTTGAAGTTTTACATAAACATTATGGTAAGCCCAACGTGTACCTGCATCTGCAACATACTGAAGATTTGCTGGAGATACATCGTCACCCAAAGTTTCATTCAAACCTGAATTCATAGACAAAAGATTCTTACATGTTATTAAGTTTTCTTTTGCTAATGGAGCGCTTGTCCAACCAGTTCCTAAATAATCAGATACTTTGTTGTTGATGTTGATTAATCCCTCTTGTTCGGCAATTCCTGTGACAGTTGTTGTTAATGTTTTACCTGCACTTGCCCAATACCATGGTGTTGTTGCAGAATGTCCGTTAAAATAATTTTCTAAAACTATTCTTCCATTTACCAATATTATAAATGATTTGGAATGCTTTAATTGTAAATAATCTAATAAAGGTTGAACCGCACTTTGATTCCAACCTAAAGAAGAAATTGACTTTGTTTCCCAAGTATTACTTCCATCATTTGGAGGAAAATACATTGTTTCTTCTGCAGTATTAGAGCTATTTGTATCATCATCGGAACTACAACCGAAAGTTAGTAGTGAAAGCGCTAAAAGTGTAATATATTTTCTCATAATTGGTAGGTTTTCAATTAAGACAATAGATTATCAAAAAGGTTTAATCAAAAATACTTTTTTATTATTTAAAATATGTTGTAATTTTAGGTTTTATTAAAATTATGAAAAATACAATTACACTTTTTCTATCGTTATTGCTTTTAGTTTCTTGTAATCAGTCTATTACAGATAAAGATATTGCTAAATTAAATGGTTATTGGGAAATTAAAAAGGTTGTTTTAAAAGACGGTGAGAAGAAAGATTACAAAATCAATGAAACAATTGATTATTTCCAACTTCGACAAGCTCAGTCTGACAAAAAATGGAATGGTTTTCGTCAAAAAGTAATGCCACAACTTGATGGGACTTATAAAACCAATAATTTGAAAGAAGAGATTTCAATATCTAATGAAAACGGTAGTTATTTTGTTAATTATACAACGAGTTATGGTAAATGGAAAGAGGAAATAATTGAAATTCAAGATTCTGTTTTAGTTCTTAAAAATAAAGATGATTTAGAATATAACTATAAAAGATATAAACCTTTTTCTTTAAAGTAATTTTAAAATGGCAAAAAGAACAAGCAACGAAAGTTCTATTTCAGAGGTTTTGCAACAGTTTATTCAAGCTAATAAACTAGAAGCTGGTATGGATAAAATTGATGTGGAACAAGCTTGGAAATCACTTATGGGAAATGGTGTAAATAGTTATACACAGGAAGTAATTTTAAAAGGAAGCACTCTATATGTAAAACTAACTTCGGCTGTTTTAAGAGAAGAATTGAGTTATGGCAAACAGAAAATTATTGTGATGCTCAACGAAGAACTTCGAAAAGAAATAGTAAAGGATTTAGTTTTAAGATAAAAAAAATCCCGATTCAGTTAAGATTCGGGATTTTGTATTTTGTACAATTTACATTACTGCCAACTGCGACTGAACACTGAATACTAGAATTGCTCTCTTCCAGAAAAATGGAAAGCACCTTCGATAGCAGCATTTTCATCAGAATCTGAACCGTGAACTGCATTTTCTCCGATTGAAGTAGCATATTTTTTACGGATAGTTCCTTCAGCAGCATCAGCTGGGTTAGTAGCACCAATTAAAGTTCTGAAATCTTCTACAGCATTTTCTTTTTCTAAAATTGCAGCAACGATTGGACCTCTTGTCATGAATTCAACTAACTCACCAAAGAATGGTCTTGCAGCGTGAACAGCATAAAATGCTTGAGCATCAGCAATAGTTAATTGAGTTAATTTCAAAGAAACGATTTTGAAACCACCTTCAGTAATCATGTTTAAAATCCCACCGATGTGTCCGTTTTCAACAGCATCAGGCTTAATCATTGTAAATGTTCTATTTGTAGCCATTTTTATTTTAATTTATTTGTTTTTTGTTTCAATTCGGGTGCAAAAGTAGTGTTTCTATATTGAAAAAAAAAATCCACAAGTAATTGATTGAGGATTTATTAAGGCAAATTTAATAATTCTAATTTTTTATAAGTTTTATAGTCTGAATTGAATTTCCTAACGAGATTTTTGCAAAGTAAATTCCACTATTGAATTGTGTTGTGTCAATAGTTATATTTTCAGATTTAATATTTGAATTAAAAATAATTTTTCCTAAAATATCCAAAATTTCAATTGATTCAATTATTTCTTTTGAAGAAAAATTCCAGTCTTTATTGGTTGGATTTGGATAAATAGTTAAATTATTTAAGTTGAAATTAGTATTGGATAACATTTGCATAAATGTATAATTCCCTGTTGATTTATCGAAAGTTATAGAATATGTTCCTGCAGTTACTGGAATATTTAATCCGTTTTGAGTCCCAGTTCCAGAGGGAAATGCTGCTGAACCCCAATTTGATGTCCAAAGATTATCTTTTCTAAATTTTACTTCTCCATTATTTAGAACTAAATCAGAGATGCTATAGTTAAAACCATCAGTTGTCATTAAGTCGGTATCTGCAACATTAAATCCATTTAAAGCAGTTCCAAGAATTCCAATACTCGGATAAGTAAAACTATAATTTCCATTTAATCTATTAAATGTAACAAACCATTCACCTCCAGAAATGAAAAGTGAAGGACCATTTGCAACTGCTGTTCCTGAAGGAAATATAGTACTGCCCCAAGTCAATGCAGAATCATTATCTTGTCTAAAGTAGGCATTACCGCTTGAAAAGTAAAAGCCTGATAAAGTGTAATTAATTCCATCAGTTGTATTCATATCAACATCTGGCGCTGTATATCCTAATTGAGAGTTAACCGCCGGACCCCAAATTCCAATACTTGGGAATGTAGTTCCTATGAAGGTATAAGTTGCATTTGTTCTATTAAATGTGATTGTATAAATACCAGCTTGAATAGGAATATTATTAGTTCCATTTAAAATTCCAGTACCAGAAGGAAAATTTGTTCCTCCCCAATTTGTGGCCCAATCATAATCTTGACGAAATTTTAATTCACCATTTGATAAAGTGTAATCTGTTAAGGTATAGGTTATTCCATCAGTTGTTGTCATGTCTATATCAGTTCCCCAACCCGAACTTGCTGTTCCTATAATGCTAATTGTTGGAAAAGTTGTTGCTGTTTTAGAAATTCCTACTGAATTTGAATAGTTTGCGTGAGAAATTCCAAAAAACAATATAAATAGAAGTAGAGTTTTTTTCATTTTAATTATGTTTTTATAATTCTAATATGGTAAATTTTGTTTCAAGAGGTTTTAAATTATCTATTATTTCAGAAATTAAATCTTTTCCAAATTCTAAGTAAAATTCTGAAAAATTAGCTTTTCGTTCCTGCAAACTTTGATTTGGAAACAGTTCGTTTTGTAGTGAAATAATTCTCTCAAGTTTTTTTGAATGAACTCTTTTTTCGGCTTTTAAAAGGCGTTTTTCAAGATTCTCCAAACCTTTTAATTGTTTGGTTTCTTGTGCTTTTACTGCTCCAATAAAGGATTTATCAGTTTGATTTGAAATTGTGTATAGACTTTCAAATTGTTTTTTCAAATGTTCTTTTTGCTCTGTAAAATCAATTACAAATTCTGAAAACTCTTTAGTTTTTGAATCTAATAATACTCTTTGATTAGAAAATAAATCATTCCAAGATAGTTCTAATTTATCTGCTTTTTCAGCTTGCTTTTGTGTTGCTAAAAGAACCGAATTTCTTAGCAACAGCATAGGAAAAGTGATGTTGTTTTCTTCAAAACTAGATTTTAATTCTAGCCAATAAGCTATTTCACCACCACCACCGATATAGCATAAATTTGGCAAAATTACTTCTTGGTATAAAGGTCGTGTAATTACGTTTGGACTAAACTTTTCAGGATGATTTTCTAATTCGGTTAGAATTTCACTTTCAGAAAATTGAATAGTTGTGTTATTGACTTTATAAATGTCGTTTTCAAAAATAATTCGTTCACGTAAATTATCTTCTATGTAAAATAAATTGATTTCACGCGGATTTACTTGTATGAAATACTCTTTCAAAAGTTCGTTGGTTTCTGTAACTTTTTTGAATGAGGTTTGTTCTAAAAGCTCTTTTTTTACAAACGGAATAAATAGTTTCTTTAATTCAATTGAATCGCCATCAATAATTACTAAACCTTCATTTTGGAACAATTCGTTAGCCAAATATCGAGTAGCATCGGCTAAATTGGAATGTTTTAAATAAGCATTTTCAAATAGTTTTTTTAAAAAATTGGCATTGTTTGAAGTTCCAATCTCTTTAGAAAATAAATCGAAAACTTTATCTAAACCTTCTGTAGATAATCTTCCTACAGGTCCAGAACTCTCACAATTCCATCTAAAAACTTTACCTTGGTAATTAAAATAATTGATTTCATCGAAATCGTGATCTTCTGTAGCCATCCAATAAATGGGTACGAAATTATTTTCAGGATATTCTTTTTTT
This sequence comes from Flavobacterium koreense, assembly GCF_054776075.1. Taxonomy (NCBI): domain Bacteria; kingdom Pseudomonadati; phylum Bacteroidota; class Flavobacteriia; order Flavobacteriales; family Flavobacteriaceae; genus Flavobacterium; species Flavobacterium koreense. The sequence continues at coordinate 38,483 of NZ_BAAHCF010000042.1, forward strand.
AATTGTTTGCAAAGATTGATCGTAGAAACAATTTTGTATAAAAAATATAGTGGTCCAGTGAATAAATTCAGTTGATGGCCAGTTGTAATTGTGAAAGTGTTAGTATTGTTTAAAAGTTTAATGTTGTTTAAAGTTGTTTTGGAAACTTCAAAATTTTGATATTGTTTTTCAAGTTCAGAAACTAAAATTTCTCTTTTGCCATTGCTATTGAAGTTGCTACTTTTTTCTTCTATCTGACTTTTGAAATTCTCAATTTTTGGAAAATGATTGTAAAACGTATTCAACTCTGACGTTTCATCTAAATAATCTATCATCAATTTAGTGAAATATCCTGAATTTTGGTACGTTATACAATCGCTAGGCATGTTTGAATTTTTTTGTAAAAATACTTAAAATAGAATTAATAGAAATGTCTTTAACTTTCAATTAAGGTTTTATCTTTTTAATGAAAAATGAGCTCTATGTTCTCTTCCATCTTGTCTTTTTACAACAAACCAATAATCATCAGAAATCATTTTAGCACCATTATAAGTTCCGTCCCATCCAACAGAATTAGGTTGCATTTCTTTTATGATTTTACTATATCTATCAAAAATTACAATAGATAAATTTGGCTCAAATTGTGAAAAATTAATTTTCCAATAGTCGTTTATTCCATCATCATTTGGAGTGAAGTATCTTGGATAGTTTAGTAATACAACATCTTTTTTGACAATTCCACATTCATCTTTTACATATACTGTGTAAAAGCCACTCATCAAACCACTAAAGGTATTACTTGTTTGATAATTTACACCATCCAATGAATAAAGATAGTTGTCATTAATTGCAGTTGAGACAATAATAACATTATCTGAATCTGTCCAATCTTCGATTTCTACTGATGTAATTGAAGCAATTTCTGATTCAACTACATTAAATGTTTTTGTTGATGAGCAAACTAATGTTCCGTAATTTTTAGTTACTGTTACAAAATAGGTTCCTGGAATTGAAATTGTAATAGATTCCGTAGTTGCACCAGTTGACCAGGAATAACTGTTAAAACCAGAACCTGCATTAACAACAATATTGCTTGAAATACAGATTGGCATCACATCATTAATTAATATTATTGGTTTTTGAAATAACGTTAATTCTAATTTCACAATTTGATGACAACCATTTGTTGAATCTAGTCGAACATAGATAGTATGTGAACCAAGATTTAAGGTGTAATTTGGGTTTAATTGATTACTTGAAACCTGATTTTCAGCACTAATTAGTGATGTGTAATATGTAAATGTAGTATTTGCAGTCGAACTAATTAGATTGCTATTGTAATCAGAAAGCAATACATTTTCTGAACCATCATTTAAGTCATCACAAAAAGATTGTGAGTAATCATTTGCATTTAATGAATTAATTAAACTTACTGTAACAGAAAATCTATTTACACTTTCACAACCATTGATTGTTTGAGTAGCAAAGTATGTAACTCCATCAACTAATGAAGTTGAATTTGGTAAAATGGTTGTATTTGAGCTGTTTGCGTACCAATTTATTGCTGTTCCTGATAAAATTATATTATTTAAAGTTGGATTTGCTGTTGAACAAAATATTTGATTTGCATCACCATTCGGAGCAATTGTATTTTGAATTGAAATTGTTACAGGAACTCTCAAACTTTCACAACCACCAATGGTTTGCGAAGCAAAATAAGTTGTTCCGTCTACTAAAATTGTTGAGCTAGCTAATAAATTTCCAGCTGTTGATGCGTTATACCATTTGATATTTGAACCAGAAATTATTACATCATTTAAAGTTGCATTTTGTTGAATACAAAATGTTTGTGGTGATGTAAGTATAGGTGCGTTTGGAAAGTTAGTAAACGCTACAATAACTGCATCGCTAAAAGGAGAATAGCAACCTAAAGCATTTTTAATTCTTAATTTATAAGTAGCAGGTGTTAAATTAGCCAAATTTGGATTAGTTGTCCAAGTTACTCCGTTATCAAAACTATATTCTGTAGCTGATGTCACTATAGAAATTGAACCATTACTATTGTTACAATCAGGTTGAACAATCGTAAATAGTGGCGCTATAGGATAATCAGATGGAGCATTAATTACTGCAGTAACTGAGCTAGATTCACAATTGGAACTATTTTTTACTTTTATTTCATAAGTTCCAACTGCCAATGGTAATGAATTTGGATTGTTTGAATAGGTTAATCCATTATCAAAGCTATATTCAAAAGCAGAACTAGTAATACTAATGCTTCCAAATGGGTTTACACATGATGCAGGTTGTGTTATAACTATAGTTGGTGTTGCAGGAGCATTAGGTGGAGCATTAATTATAGCAGTTGTGGCTGCAGAAGGACATCCTGTAGGTGTTTCTTTTATTAAAACTTGATATGTACCCGAATTAAGCGGAATGGAAAAGTTGTTATTACTCCAAGTTATTCCGTTGTCAAAACTATAAAGTGATGCACTACTTGTAACTGTAATTGTTCCGGTAGACGTTGTACAATTTAACGGATGAACTATAGATATTGTAGGTGCATTTGGTGTTGTAGGCTGACTATTAATAGTTACAGAACTTGCGTCTGATAAACATCCTGTAGCATCTTTTATTTTGATTAAATAATTTCCTGTTGTTAATCCACTTTGAGTATTTGAAGATGAAAAAGTTACACCATTATCAAAACTGTATAGACTTGATGTTGTATTAACTACAATAGATCCTGTAGAAGTGGAGCAATCTGGTTGAGTAACTGTAACAGATGGGGCAGAAATATTAATTGAATTTACTATTGTTGCTGAACTAGCAGTAGAAATGCATCCAGCAGCATCTTTTATTTTTAATTGGTAAGTGCCTGGTGCTAAATTAGTTTTAGTATTAGAACTCACAAAAGTAAATCCGTTATCAAAACTATAATATGATGCAGAAGTTGTAATTGTTATAGATCCATTCAAATTATTACAACCCGGATTTGAAACTGTAAATGTTGGTGATGCTATTGCAGCTCCAGAATTAAGATTAACAATTAAAGTTGCAGATTCACATTGAAATGTGTTATTTCTAGTCTTAATATTGTAGGTTCCTGCTGCTAAATTAATTTTTGTAGGATTAGTAGTCCATGTAACGCCATTATTAAAACTATACTCATTTGCAGTTGTAGTTACCGTTATACTTCCATCTGTTGTTCCACAACTTGAGGGTTGAGTTACATTTGCAGTAGGTGCAGAAGGAATAAAAGGAACACTCTGTATATAAACATAACTACTACTAGATTCACATCCCAAAGAATTTTTAATTTTAATGTTATAACTTCCTGATGGAAGATTTGATAAAATAGAATTTGAAGTCCAAGTAACACCATTATCAAAACTATATTGATCTGCTGGAGTATTTACTTTGATACTTCCAGTTGGAACAGAACAAGTTGGTTGTGTAACTATTGTATTTGGAGAGGGTAAATAGAATGAGTTAACATTAGCATATTGCGAATTTGAGGTACAGCCAAGATTATTTTTTATTTTAACATTGTAATATCCAGGCGCAGGATTATTGAAAACAGGATTTGTTGTCCAAGTTGTCCCATTATCAAAACTGTAAAAATCTGCAGTGGTTAATACTGTAATATTTCCACCATTCCCACATGATGGCTGATCTATTGTGAAAAATGGCGATGGTAAATAATACGGATTAATATTTACATAAACGGAACTAGGATTTGAGGTACATCCCTGACTATTTTTTATGGCAATATAATAATATCCTGAAGTTAAGTTAGTTAAAACAGGATTGGTAACCCAAGTATTTCCTCCATCAAAACTATATTGAGATGATGTAGTAGCAATAGTAATACTACCATTACTTCCACAACTTGGTTGCACAACAGTAAAATTTGGATTGGGTAAGTGATAAATATTCATGTATATACTTACACCTTGTGAAATACAATTTAAACTATTTTTAATAACAACTGAATAATATCCTGGGGTTAAATTTGAAAATATAGGGTTTGTTTGCCAAGTAACTCCATTATCAATACTATACTGTGATGCTACTGTACTGATATTAATAGTTCCACCAACTCCGCAAGTTGGTTGAGTTGTAATAATATTAGGATTTGAGATATAAGGTTGAAATAAACTAACATAGTTAGTATATGATACACACCCAGTTGAATTTTTTATTTTTACATAATAAGTACCTGGTACCAAATTAGAGAACACAGGATTTGTCACCCAAGTACTACCTCCATCAATACTATAAAATGCTGCTGAAGTGTTTATTGAAATACTGCCATTTACACCACAAGAGGGTTGTGTTGTTGTAACTATTGGATTATCTAAAGAATAGCTTAAATAATATGATAAGTAATCTGAAGTGCAACCTGCACTATTTTTAATTTTTATATAGTAAGTTCCACCTGAAAGATTAGAAAAAACAGAATTAGATGACCACGTAGAACCATTATCTATACTGTATTGAAAGGCTGGAGTTGTAATTGTAATAGTTCCAGTATTAGTGGTGCAAGAAAAATCAGATGTAAAATTTGGGTTACTTAATGAATAAGAATTAAGATAAGCGTAACTTTGATTTGAAACACATCCAGCACTATTTTTTACTACTAAATTGTAATAATTAGAAGTTAAATTACTAAAGACAGGATTTGATGACCAAGTAACTCCATTGTCAATACTATAAAACGCTGCTGATGAAGTAAATGTAATACTACCTACATTTCCGCAATATGGGTTAGTATAAGTAAATGTAGGCAAAGGCAAATAGGTAGTATCTAAATTAATATTAAGATAATCAGAAATACATCCTTGAGTATTTTTTATTCTAATATCATAATATCCGCCAGTTAAATTGTTAAAAACGGAATTAGTTACCCATGTAGTTCCACTATCAATACTGTAAAAAGCTGCTACTGTATTAATCGTTATACTTCCAGTGTTTGCGCAAGTTGGTTGAACAACAGTATAGAATGGTGCTGGCAATACAGGTGTGTATAAGTAAGCATAACTGGTGTATGAGGTGCATCCTAGATTGTTTTTAATCATAATTGGATAATTGCCTTCAGGTAAACTCATGACATTGTTTGTTACCCATGTTGTTCCTCCATCAAAACTATAAAAATCTGAAAGCGTATTTATTGTAATTGTTCCATTTATTCCACATTGTGGTTGTACTAAATCAATAATTGGATAGTCTAGAGTTGGTGGGTATAAATAAACACTATTTGATAGTGAAACACAACCATTTGAATTTTTTACTTTAATAATATATTGACCAGGTGGAAGGTTTGTTGCAATGTTATTGGTTACCCATGTAACACCATCATCAAAACTGTATAGATTAGAAAATGTGGTTATTGCTATGCTACCTCCAGATCCACAAATGGGTTGAATTACACTAATTTCAGGATAAGTATCTTGTAAATCATTAATATAAGCATAAGTATATTGAGAGGTGCAACCTAAATTATTTTTTATTGCCAATGAATAACTTCCAGAAGTTAAATTTGTTAAAACATTGCTAGTTACCCATGTTGTTCCTCCATCAAATGAGTAAAAATCTGATAATGTATTTATAGTTAGACTACCATTTACACCGCAAGCTGGATTAATAACTGTAAAAGTTGGAGTTTCTAATGTTAAACTACTTATTATTACTGTATTGAAATTTGAGATACAGCCTTGAGCATCTTTTGTTCTAATTTTATAAGTACCATTTGGTAAATTGATAGCAATAGGATTTGTTACCCAAGTTATTCCATCATCAAAACTATAGTATGGTGCAGATGTTGTTATTGTTATACTTCCAAAATCTCCACAAAATGCTGGGTTTGTGAAATTAAAATTAGGATAAGAGGTGAGAGCTGCGTTTATAGTTACTGCTAATGGGAATGAAATACAATTATTTACAGTTTTTATTTTTACATTATAAGTATTTGGATATAAATTAGTCAATATTGGATTTGTAACCCAAGTAACACCATTGTCAAAACTATATTCTGCTGCAGTCGAGGTTATTTGAATACTACCAGTTGTTGAAGAACAATTTGGTTGAGTAACAGTTACGTTTGGAGTTGTTGCAATCTGTGAAGCTTCTATAGTTACAGAGGCATTATTGCTACAACCACTCGCATCTGTAACAGTTACAGAATATGTTCCAATAGAAGTAACAGTTATGTTTTGAGTCGTAGCTCCTGTACTCCATAAATAATTAGTGCCTGGAGATGCTGTTAGCACGGTACTTCCTGAACAAACATTTAATATACCACTTATGTTAACATTAGGATTTCTTACTTCTAATGTTATTGCAATAATCTTAAAGCAAGTGGCATTTTGGGTGACTCTTACATATATTATTTTACTGGCGCTGCTGTATGAAGTGCTATTAGAGATAGCATTTGTGTTGGCATTTGCATCATTAAAAGAACTAAAATAACTAAAAGTAAGTCCAGTTGTTGATGCAACAATATTTGAATTTGCATTATTTAAATTAAAATTTTCTAAACCATCATGGTTTGCGTCACATAAAGATAGTTTTGTTGTGTTTACTTCAAAGTTACATGTTGATGAACAATTTTGAAATGAAATATCCCATCCTGGATTAGCATCTGGATCATTTGCCGAATTAAGCACCGTACTTCCACATGCAGCATTTCCTGTTAAATTATAAGTGGCTGTAACTCCTATATTATAATTTCCATTTATAATATTTGGAAAATTAGCCGGATTTAAAGTAAAACAAAATTGTTTATTTACTGTATCTAAACTTGAAGTAGTAGTGGTGTTAAATATAGATGTTCCTGTACTATTGTAGATATTTAAAGTAATTGTTCCTAAAGTTGCTGTAATACCACCAGAATTTGGAACTGTATAACTACCACAAACATTAATTGGTAAAGTAGGACATACTTTATTTAAAGGATTTAATTCTATAGTTCCTTGAAAATTTTCATTTGAATGCAATAGACAAATATCATCTACATACATATAACCAAAATGACCTCCAAAACCACAACGTGATGCCATGAATTCTACAGTGAACTCCTCATTGTTTGGTATAGATGAAATGTCTAACAATCCTGATTGCCAATTCGCTGTATATAATATTGGAGAACTTGAATCAGGGATTACGGTAAAAATACAGTTGTCTTCGTCTCCAACTAAACAAAATTCATTTACTACTGTTCCTGCTGAATTAAGAATTCTTGCTTTTACAAATGGCTGATTATCTGTATGGCCAGAATCATAAACAGTCATTAATACTGCTTTGTAATTAAATTTTAAATAGTTTTCATTATTAGTTTTATATCTTTTTCCTTGAACTATTGAACCATAAGTACTTGAATTCGCATAATTTATTTTTAAAGCATATTGATTGAAGGCATTAATATTTCCTATATAAGGATCTATTATATTGGCAGGCACTGTGGTTGCCATTACACTTGTATTATTAGGATTGTAAATATCAATATGTGCATTGGCACTATTTGTTAATGATCGACATTCTGTTGGGCCAGGAGGATCTCCTATAGTATGCAAAAAATTCTTTAGTTTAAGCGAACCACTTACAGATTCATGCTGTTCAAAACCACCATTTGTACACATTTCAACTGCTGTTTGATTCACGTTAGCAATTGAAAGTTTATTTATTTCGTTTTCTTTATTTTGTTTAGATTTTGATAAAAAGATTTTTTTCTCTTCTTCGCTAGATATAACTTTTCCTTTTTCATCTTCAATAAAATTATTATTGCTCGACTGGTTCTGAGAATAACTATTTAAAATAACAGAAAGTAAAATAATGATGAAAGCTTTATTTCCCATGATTGGATAAAATATAGTGTAAGGTTGTAAAATTAATCAAATCTGTAAATATAAACTTTTTATTAATTCATAATTTCAATTAAACTTTAAATTTTTATCCTAAAAAGGTTAATTTTAATATCATTATTTAATTGCTAATTTGACTAAAATTATTGTTATCTAAATTTTATCAATTTTTTTGAATTTCTCAACTTGTCTTAAATTTCCATTACTTTTGCAAAAACATTTTCATTGAAAGACCTTCTTCTAATTACGCCACCTTTTACTCAACTGAATACACCTTATCCAGCAACGGCTTATATTAAAGGTTTTCTGAATACTAAAGGAATTTCTGCTTTCCAAATGGATTTGGGAATTGAAGTGATTTTAGAGCTATTTTCAAAAAATGGTTTACAAGAAATGTTTCAGGTTGCGAGTTTTGAGTTGAAAGTTACTGAAAACTCAAATCGCATTTATTCTTTACAAAACGATTACATCAAAACCATCGATGCTGTAATTGCATTTCTTCAAGGTAAAAATCCTTCCCTAGCTCGTCAAATTTGTAGTGGAAATTTTCTTCCAGAAGCTTCTCGATTTTCTCAATTAGACGATATGGAATGGGCTTTTGGGACTATGGGAATGCAAGACAAAGCCAAACATTTAGCCACATTATATTTAGAGGATTTATCCGATTTTATTGTGGAATGTGTCGATGAAAATTTTGGTTTCAGTCGCTATGCCGAACGTTTAGGAAGAAGCGCTAATTCGTTTGATGAATTGTATAATCATCTTAAAAGTGAACCAACTTACATCGATAAAATTACACTCAAAATTCTAAAAGATAGAGTAGCAGAAGTACAACCAAAACTAGTTTGCTTTTCAGTTCCTTTTCCAGGAAATTTATACAGTGCTTTTAGATGTGCGCAATTTATTAAAACCCATTTTCCAAAGATTAAAATCGCAATGGGCGGTGGTTTTCCTAATACGGAACTTCGCGAACTTAAAGACCAACGTGTTTTTGAGTTCTTCGATTTTATAACTTTAGATGATGGCGAACTTCCAATTGAATTACTATATAATTACGAATTAGAAATTACGAATTACGAATTTAAAAGAACCTTTATATTAGAAAATAACGAAGTAACTTACATTAATAATTCCACACGTCAAGATTATAAACAAAGCGAAGTCGGAACTCCAGATTATTCTGATTTGCAACTTCAAAATTATATTTCGGTTATAGAAATTGCCAATCCAATGCACAGTTTGTGGAGCGATGGTCGTTGGAATAAACTCACTATGGCACACGGATGTTATTGGGGAAAATGTACGTTTTGTGATATTTCATTAGATTACATCAAATTATACGAGCCAATCGCTGCTAAAATTTTGGTAGATAGAATGGAGGAATTAATTGCGCAAACTGGTGAAAATGGATTCCATTTTGTTGACGAAGCTGCGCCACCTGCATTGATGCGTGAAGTTGCACTAGAAATTATCAAAAGAAGATTAGTAGTTTCATGGTGGACCAATATTCGATTTGAGAAAAGTTTTTCTGCCGATTTATGTGTTTTACTTAAAGCATCTGGTTGTATTGCGGTTTCAGGTGGTTTGGAAGTGGCTTCGGATAGACTTTTAGAATTAATCAAAAAAGGCGTAACCGTCGAACAAGTAGCGCAAGTAACAAGAAATTTCACAGAAAGCGGAATCATGGTTCATGCATATTTGATGTATGGTTATCCAACGCAAACGGTTCAAGAAACGGTGGATAGTTTGGAAATGGTGCGTCAACTTTTTGAATTAGGAATTTTGCAATCTGGTTTTTGGCATCAATTTGCTATGACGGCACATTCGCCTGTTGGAATGTTTCCTGAGGAATTTGGTGTAATTCCTGAGCAAAACGAAATCACTTTTGCCAATAATGACATCAATTTTAAAGATAAAACAGGGATCAATCACGACAAATTTAGTTTCGGATTAAAAAAGTCATTGTTTAATTATATGCACGGAATTTGCTTCGATTACGACTTACAAGATTGGTTTGATTTTAAAATTCCAACTACAAAAATCCCTTCTGATTATATTGTTTCTTGTCTTGAAAAAGAAACGGATTTCAACATAAAACCTTCAGCAAAAATTGTTTGGATAGGAGGAAAGCCAACTTCAGAAACTTTCACAAAATCCAAAAAAGGAAACTCGTGGGAAATGACCAAATTGACTTTTCATGATAAAACGGAAACGTTTGATATTTCTTTAGAAAAAGACAAAGCCGAGTGGTTGATAAATACTTTAGATAAAATCTCAGTTTATGGTGAATCTAAATCTACATTCGCACAATTAAAATCAGATTTCGAAACATATTTTGAAGATTTCGAATTGTTCTGGTATTCCAAATCGATTGCTACTTTGAGAGGTTTTGGACTTTTGGTTTTGTAAATTCTTTTATTATTCAAATTATACTTTGAATAGTTTTTTGTATTCTATTTCAATTAATTAATCAATTTGTAAATACAAATTCTAATTTATATCGTATATATAATCATCAAGAGTTGAAAAATTCTATTTCATAAACATTTATTTACACTCAAACAATGATATATATCATAAAATTAATAAATTTGTATAAAAAAAGATAAATTGCAAAAAATTCTGTTAATTTTGTTTATATCGATAAATGCTGTTTTTGCTCAAGATATTAATTGTTTTGATGTAGCAAGAAAGGGCAGTTTATCTGATATTAAATCACTTTTTGAAAAAGATAAAACCATTATTAACGCCATTGATGATAAAGGTTCAAGTATGCTTATATTAGCTTGTTATAGAGGTAATGATGCAGTGGCGAACTTTTTAATTGACAACAAAGCAGAAGTAAATTATGTTTCAAAAAATGGAACTGCATTAATGGCTTGCGTTGTAAAAGGTGAATTTGAATTGGTAGATAAATTACTTCTTAATGGAGCAAATATAGATTTAAAAGATCAAAACGGAATGACAGCATTGATGTTGGCTGTTCAATTTAATAATCCAGAAATGGTTAAAAAATTATTACAAGAAAAGGCTAATAAAGAACTAAAATGCAATCAAAATAAAACGGCTTTTGAATATGCCGTAGAATTTAATTACGAAGAAATTATAAACTTGCTAAAATAAATAACTATGAAAAAAATTACTATTTTATTATTTGCTCTTGTATTTGGGGTTAAGGGATTTTCACAATCAAAATCAACACCAATTATCAATTTAACTTCAAACATGACTGCTCAATTTACATTAAACAACTCAACTTCCAAAGTCACTTTGGTTTTAACAGGCCCATCAGATAGATGGTTTGCTCTTGGTTTAGGTGTTACATCTGGGTTTTCAATGTCAGATGGTGATGTCGTTGTATATTCAACTTCGTTAACCGATAGAAATTACGTTGGTTTTTCAGCTCCAGCAACAGACGCTAGTCAAGATTGGACTACAGTTTCTAATAATGTTGCGTCTGGTGTGAGAACATTGACTCTTGAAAGAGCACTTACAAATGCAGATGCTAATGACTTACAGTTGCCATATGCTTCTACAAGTTCAATTGATTTAGCCTGGGCACGTTCTGCATCAGCTACTACAACTCTTGCTAGTCATGGGACTGGTAATAGAGGCTTTGCAACTGGTTCATTTACAATTCTTGGAAAAGAAGATTTTTCTTTAAATGCTACTTCAATTTTTCCAAATCCTTCTTCTGGAGAATTTTCTATCAAAACTAAAACCAATCTATCTAAAGTTAACGTATATAGTCAAACAGGAGCTTTAGTTAAAACAATTGAAGTTACAGATGAATCTAACGAAGTTGAACTAAAAGTTAGTGGACTTCAATCTGGAGTTTACTTTTTAGAATTACAAAATGATTCTGAAAAATCTTGGAAAAAGGTTATTGTTAACTAAATATAAGTAAAATCTATAAACAATAGAGTTTGCTTAATTGTGAACTCTATATTTTTTTAAAAACATGAGTAAAAAAGTAAAGTTATTAATTGGACTAATTGTGATTGTAGCTGCAGGTTATTTTGGATACAATTATATAATGACTGGTGGAGCTAGAGATATACAAACTGAAAAATCCGAATTCACTACATCAGCAACTGATGTTTTTAGTGAGTTTTCAAATAACTCAGAAACAGCAACTGCCAAATATTTAAACAAAACAGTTGAAATTTCAGGAAAAGTTACCAATGTTGGTGAAAATGTAATCACTTTAGATGAGAAGGTTTCTTGTCAATTACAAGTTGCTGAAAAAGTTGCTATTGGAAGTCAAGTTAACATTAAAGGACGTGTAACTGGTTATGACGACCTTTTAGAAGAATTAAAATTAGATCAATGTTTAATCGTAAAATAAGAACAAGAAAAATGAAATTATCTAAAATTGCTTTTTCAGTATTTTTTCTATTTGTATTCGGATTTTCCAATGCACAAGATGATTTATTGAATGAATTAGATTCTGAGAATAAAGGAAAAAAAGAGATTGAAATTGCTGCATTCAAAGGTTTGCAAGTATGTTCAATGCAATCAACAAAATTGGCAGCTAAAGGAGAATGGTATTTTTTAGTTTCACATAGATTTGGAGATTTAACAGATGGTTTAGACAACTTTTTTGGTTTAGACAATGCCTTAACTAAAATTGGAGGTTTGTATGGTGCAACCGATTGGCTAACTCTCGGTCTTTCTCGTCATACATTAAATAAAAACTATGAGTTCACTGCAAAATATAAATTTGCAGATCAAGAAGTTAATGGATTTCCAGTAACAATTGTTGGTTACAATACCATGGACATCAATTCTAAATTAAGCAAAGATGAATTTCCTGAATTAAAATCATCAAGCAGATTTGCTTTTAGTACGCAATTACCAATATCAAGAAAATTTTCTAATAGTTTTTCGATGGAACTAAATCCGATTTACATTCACAAAAACTTGTATGAGCCATTATTTGAAGAGAAAGATAATTTTCTTTTAGCACTTGGCGGAAGATATAAATTGTCTAAAAGAATCAGTATGAATATGGAATATGCAGCTCGATTGAATGCAAGAGAAACAAGTTTTTATCATAATCCTCTATCGATTGGTATGGATATTGAAACAGGTGGACATGTATTCCAATTGGTTTTCTCTAACAGTCAAGCCATGAATGATGTTAGTTATTTTACCAATGCTAACGGAGTTACAGAAGGAAAAGGAATTTATTTTGGGTTTAACATGTATAGAGTATTCTAAATTATGAGAGCATTAAAAATTATAATAGTATTGATGATTGCCTGTTTTATTGGGTTTTCATGTGAGTCACAAACCTACACAGAAATTTCTGGAGAGGTAGCTAATCCAACATACACAGACAATGTAAAACCCATTATTGTAAACAATTGTTTGTCATGTCATAGCGTTGCAGGAGGCGAATTACCAACAATGGAAACCTACGCACAAGTAAGAGATGCAGCAGAAAACGGAAACATGATTTGTAGAATCGACGATCAATCTTGTGGTGCAGTGATGCCACAATCAGGAAGAATGCCGCAAACAAGAATTAATACAATAAAAAAATGGGCAGCTAACGGATTTCCAAACTAAAAAAAAATCGCTATGAAATCGCCATTAACTACAAGTTTGCGTAAGCAAACACCTATAAATAAAAAGGCGATACCATATATGACTGCTAACAAATCAAATTTTACATATATGAAAAAGATACTATTATTTACTGGATTATTGTTTTCGACTTGCTTGTTTTCACAAAAGATGATGACACGTTCAGGAGAGATTAAATTTGAAGCATCAATGCCTGCTTTTGAAGAAGTAGCAGCTAAAAATAACACTGTTTCTTGTATTTTTGATAAATCTACAGGTGATATTGCTGTTTTGGCGTTGGTGAAAGCATTTCGATTTAAAGTGCCATTAATGGAAGAACACTTTAATGAAAATTATATTGAAAGTGATAAATTCCCAAAAGCTACCTTTAAAGGAAAAGTTACCAATTTTGATGCTGCAAAAGTAGCTTCTGGTAAAGCAACTTTCGATGTTGAAGGTGATTTAACTTTACATGGTGTTACCAAAAAAGTAAAGACCAAAATTACATTTGTGCAATCTGGTGAAAAGCTGGTGGCAACTTGTAGTTTTAAAGTTAAACCTGCAGATTATAATATCAAAATTCCTTCTGTAGTTAAAAGTAAAATTGCAGAATCAGTAGAAATTGATTTAAAATTTGACTTAGAAAAGAAAGTGTAATTTTAAATTCAAAACGATAAAAAAAGACTCCAGCTTATAAGTTGGAGTCTTTTTTTATATTAAAGCTATATTAAATTTCCAATTTTCTGATAATTATCAGTTCTGAAAACGTTTTCTTTTTCTAAATTTACTACCAATAAAAACCAATCAATATGAGCAATAATTATAAGCTTTCTGTTAATCATGCTACTTCGTTTGATTTATCAGAAAGTGACCTCAAAAATCTTGATGCCGTTAGTGTGGAAAAAGACAAATTCCACGTTTTGAAAAATCACAAACCTTATAAAGCCGAAATTGTTTCTTCCGATTTTTTAGCAAAAAAATACACTGTTAAAGTAAATAACAATACGTATGAAGTTGCTATTGAAGATGCTTTAGATATCCAAATCAAAAGTATGGGAATTGAACGAGGCAGAACTAAAGTGGTTAATGCTATCAAAGCTCCAATGCCAGGATTAATTCTAGAAATCAATGTAGAAGTTGGACAAACAGTTAAAGAAAATGATTCTTTATTAATTCTTGAAGCCATGAAAATGGAAAATAGTTTTCTTTCACCTCGTGATGGAGTAATTAAATCTATTGCTGTAGAAAAAGGTCACGCTGTAGACAAAGGACAATTGTTAATTGAATTTGAATAATAGGACACGGAATTAGCCACGAAGACACAAAGACACAAAAATATAATTAGAGTCTTGAAATAAAAAATAACTTAGCGTCTTAGTGTCTTTGCGGCAAAAAAAAATCAATATATGAAAAAAATAACCAAAATATTAGTTGCCAATCGTGGTGAAATTGCCATAAGGGTAATGAAAACGGCAAAGAAAATGGGCATCAAAACTGTAGCTGTATTTTCAACTGCCGATAGAAATGCACTTCACGTAAAATATGCTGATGAAGCAGTTTGCATTGGAGAAGCAGCTTCAAGTCAATCGTACTTGCGTGGAGATAAAATTATTGAAGTTTGTAAAGAACTTGGTGTTGATGCAGTTCATCCTGGATACGGATTTTTAAGTGAAAATTCCGCTTTCGCTGAAGAATGTGAAAAAAACAACATCATTTTCATCGGACCAAAATCGAAAGCCATCGAAATGATGGGAAGTAAATTAGCCGCAAAAGAAGCGGTGATGAAATATGATATTCCAATGGTTCCTGGAGTTGATCATGCTATTATTGATGTGGAAGAAGCTAAAAGAACAGCGCAGGAAGTTGGTTTTCCCATTTTGATTAAAGCCTCTGCTGGTGGTGGTGGAAAAGGAATGCGTATTGTAGAGAAAGAAGAAGATTTTGAATCTCAAATGGAACGTGCTATTTCTGAAGCAACCAATGCTTTTGGTGATGGTTCGGTTTTTATTGAAAAATATGTAACCAAACCGCGTCATATCGAAATTCAAATTATGGCTGATAGTCATGGAAATGTTTTGTATGTATTTGAAAGAGAATGTAGTATTCAACGTCGTCATCAAAAAGTAGTTGAAGAAGCGCCATCATCTATTTTAACTCCAGAAATGCGTAAAAAAATGGGAGAAGCTGCTGTAAAAGTAGCTCGTGCTTGTGATTATCTTGGAGCTGGAACTGTTGAGTTTTTATTAGACGATAAACACAATTTCTATTTCCTCGAGATGAATACGCGTTTGCAAGTAGAGCATCCAGTTACTGAAATGGTTTCTGGTTTAGACTTGGTTGAATTGCAAATAAAAGTAGCTCGTGGAGAAGCTTTAGAAATCAAACAAGAAGATTTAGTAATTCACGGTCATGCTATGGAACTTCGTGTATATGCCGAAGATCCAATGAATGATTTCTTACCAAATGTTGGAAATTTAAGTACTTATAAGTTACCAGAAGGCGAAGGAATTCGTGTAGATAATGGTATCGAAGAAGGTATGGATGTTCCAATTTACTATGATCCAATGCTTTCCAAATTGGTAACTTACGGAAAAACTCGTGAAGAATCTATCGAGTTAATGATTAAAGCTATCGATAACTATCATGTTGAAGGTGTTGCAACAACTTTACCATTCGGAAAATTTGTAATGGAACACGAAGCCTTCCGTTCAGGTGATTTTGATACTGGTTTCGTAAAAGCGTATTACAGTCCTGAAAAACTGAAAGCAAATCTAGATATAGAAGCTGAAATTGCGGCGATGGTTGCTTTAAAACAATATGTTGCTGATAAAAAAATCTTAAGATTACCTATAATAAGTGAATAGTGAAAAGTGATTAGTAAAAAGTAATTATCTAATTTTCACATTAACTCATTGACACATAAAATAAAATGGAAGATAAAATTAAAATATTAAACGATAAAATTGCTTTAGCCAAATTAGGTGGAGGCGAAAAAAGAATTGCATCGCATCATGCCAAAAAGAAATTAACGGCTCGTGAGCGTGTCGAATATCTTATGGATGAAGGTTCTTTTGAAGAAATCGGAATGTTGGTAACGCACAGAACGACTGACTTTGGAATGGAAAAAGAAATCGTTTATGGCGATGGTGTTGTAACTGGTTACGGAACAATTAATGGTAGAGTAGTGTATGTTTTTGCACAAGATTTTACTGTTTTTGGAGGTTCATTATCAGAAACTCATGCTGAGAAAATCTGTAAAGTTATGGACATGGCTCTAAAAAGTGGTGCGCCAATGATTGGATTAAACGACTCTGGTGGAGCAAGAATTCAAGAAGGTGTTCGTTCGCTTGGTGGTTATGCCGATATTTTTTACAGAAATGTACAATCAAGTGGTGTAATTCCGCAGATTTCTGCCATTATGGGACCTTGTGCTGGTGGAGCAGTTTATTCACCTGCTATGACCGATTTCACTATGATGGTTGAAGGAAACAGTTATATGTTTGTAACTGGTCCAAATGTTGTAAAAACAGTTACTAATGAAGAAGTTACTTCAGAAGAATTAGGTGGAGCAAGTACGCATTCAACTAAATCTGGTGTAGCACATATTACTTCTCCTAACGGTGTTGAATGTTTGGAAGATATCAAAAAATTATTGAGTTATTTGCCACAAAACAACAGAGAAACTACGCCAAAATTACCTTATGTAACCAATGAAGAAGTTCGTGAGAAATTGGATACTATCGTTCCTGATAATGCTAACAAGCCTTATGATATGCATGATTTAATTGACAACATCATCGACGAAGATTCTTTCTTTGAAATTCATAAAGATTTTGCTGAAAATATTATTGTAGGTTTTGCTCGTTTAGGAGGAAGAAGCATAGGAATTGTGGCAAACAATCCTAAATTTTTAGCAGGTTGTTTGGATGTGAATTCTTCAATTAAAGCGGCTCGATTTGTACGTTTCTGCGATTGTTTCAACATTCCATTGTTAGTGTTAGAAGACGTTCCCGGATTCTTACCTGGAACCGACCAAGAGTGGAATGGTATCATCGTTCATGGAGCCAAATTATTATATGCTTTCAGTGAAGCAACCGTTCCGAGAGTTACTGTAATTACTCGAAAAGCTTATGGTGGTGCGTATGACGTAATGAACTCTAAACACATTGGTGCCGATATGAACTTTGCTTGGCCAAGTGCAGAAATTGCTGTAATGGGAGCAAAAGGAGCTTCAGAAATTATCTTCAAAAAAGAAATTAGCGAAGCAGCCGATCCAGCAGCTAAATTATTAGAAAAAGAAGCAGAATATGCTGAGTTGTTTGCTAATCCTTACACAGCAGCGCAACGTGGTTTTATTGATGAGGTTATCTTACCAAAAGATACTCGAAGAAAACTATTAAAAGCTTTCAGTATGCTAGAAAACAAAGTGGTAGACACGCCAAAACGCAAACACGGAAACATTCCGTTATAATTATTTTTTTTCATAAGTTAAAAACCCGTTTTGTATTGCAAAACGGGTTTTTTGTGAATTTTTACACTTGACCTTTTCTTGGAAATTCAGGTTTTTTTGGAATTATATTGACTTCTTTTTCTAATTGAAATATAGTTTTACTTGAGCTTATTTTTAAAAAAACTTTATAATTTCTAGGACTAGAAAAGGTAGTGTCCAATTTGATAGCAAAATCTCCATTTAGGGCTTTTTCATTTGAAGATAAGACGATTTTAAACGAGTCATCAGGGTTCTTTTTTATTTCATAATTTACTGAAACATCTTCATTCATTCCGGGAATTAAAATACTATTTGACCAATTATTAATAATTAATGGCTGTTCAAATTTTAGATATTTATCTACTTCAGTAGGATAGATTTGTTTTCCATCGAGCACTATTCTTTGTATGTCCCAGTTGCCTTCAATACTGATTTTGTTGGGTTTGTAAAAGGCAAAATACAATATAAAAGCTACTAAAAGACTAATTAATACGATCTCAATTCTTTTCATTTTGGGAATGTTATATTTTTTGAGAATGGTCTAAACAAAATTCCTATTAATTACCTAAAAATGGCGAGTAGCCATAAACAGCTTTTTCTGCTAACGTTCCCACGCTTTGCGAGGTTGCGAGCTTCGTAACTGAGTATTTTCCATTATTACTAAAGTTCTTGCGAAAGATAAACGTAAATTTACCACATAATTCGCAATCTCGCAAAACGTGTGTTGGCAGTAGTACTTATTCATTCGCTTTTCACTTTCTGTCTTTTTTTTAATTCATTTTTCTCTACAAAATTAAAGCCCAAATCATAGGTTACAGAACTTTTATTTTTAGAGAATATTTTAAAAAACCTTCCATCAGTTTCAATTCTGCTTACATCATAATCATTATCATAATTAGATACAAATTCTGCTTTAAACGATTTATTCGTAGTTATAGATTTATTCAATAAATTCGACAAAAAGAAGATTTCAGAACTTGTCAAGTTTATGATTTTATTACCTTTTTCAAATCGAAGATTTATGTACTGAAAATCTTTTACTGTTTTGTCCTCTTCTAATTTTATTTTTTGATACAAATAGGTTAGTGGTTCAATATTTATTCGGAAACTTTTCGGAGACTGGCTTCCATAATCAGTTATGGATTTCAAAATTTTGTTGTCTTTAATGAATGTAACACTAACTTCTTGGTCGTCAGTCCAATTTGCTGTATAATTATCTTTTAAGTTGAAGAAATTCACTTTTTTCAAACCATTTTTGATTTCATTGAATTCAGAAACTTTTATTCTTGATTTGAAGTAACCATTTTTAGAATTGTAATGAGCTCCATAATAATAAATTTCACCGTTTTTATTTATTTCTATATCATTTATTGGACAAGAACCAAAACAAGGCGATTTTGAAATAATTATTTTGTCAAAATTCTCCTTTTCATTGATTTTATAATTTAGTTTTGAAAGTTCCAAAATCACATTTTTATCAAACTTTAGTTTTAATTTTTTAGAATTAACACTGACAATTTTAGAAGCATCCCATTTTTTAGAAATAAGATTTAAAATATATAAACTATCATCTACAATTTTATATTTCGTTTTTGTTCCGAAAAAAGTAGTTTTTCTTTCTTCTTTTTCTGTTTTATCTTTTGTTTCAAAATATCCTGGTTTACTTTCGCAGTTTCCATTTTTGTCAAAAGAATATCCAAAATCAGTGTAAAAATGATTTTCAATTTTAGGATTTTCTTTTTCAAAAATCCAATCGCCAACAATTATATTTTCATAGTGTTTTGTTGTTTTCTTTTCACAAGAAATCAATGTCAATAGAAGCAAAAATATGTATTGATAATTTTTCGTCATAGTATTACTGCCAACGTTTTGCAGCTTGGCGATGTGGCGGATTAAGGAAGCCTAAACTTTTGATTAAACACTGACTTTGCAAGTACAAAACTAACATCAAATTAAGCCAAAACCCGCCATATTGCCAAACTGCTGTTATGTGATGTTCTTTATCTTGATAAATATGAGTGTTCAATATTATCGATTTTTGTAACAACTTTCAATTCGTTTTCATATACGTAAATATTAGGAACATCAATTCCTTTATAGTTTTCTGATAAGAATAATTTACATTGAAGTATTGAAACTGATAAAAAATTTAATAGGTTGTGTTCTTTTGGATTATGTATTTCATTTCCATCACTTTCAACTATTACTATGTTAAATTTGTCCATTTTTAAATTTTATTGTTTTATAATTTTTGTTGTTTTAATTACTTCTTCATTTTTAAGTTTTAACAAGTAAGTTCCAGATTGTAATAAACTCATATCTATTTCTTGATTTTCGGATATTTTACTTGATAAAACTTTTTGCCCCAAAACATCGAAGATTTCAACTTCGTCAAATTTATTGTCAGATTTGATATTTACTCTTGAATTTGTAGGATTTGGGTAAACTGAAAAATAATTATTAGAAATAAAATCTTCATTGCTCAAAGTAGTAGAAGTTAGTCCAAAAGCATAAGGTATTTGATAACTATTTGCACTTGGGGTTCCATAGATTTCTAAATAGTATTGACCAACTGATAGGTTTTGAGTTAAAATTTGATTTCCGCTATTTATAGTAAGAGTCGCTCCAACTTGTGAAAATGCTGAATTTACAATTCTTGCGTATATTGGAAAAGGTAATGCGTTATTTACAACTAAATTAATTTGGCTATTGCTTGTAACATTAAATTTATAGTCATCATAATCAACTGTTGGATATGGACTCTGTGGATTTTGTTCTGTGATAAAGCCAACATATGGAATATCAAAATTGATTCCATATGCAATATTAAATTCATTTGGTTCGTCCAAACCTTTCATGTTAGGATATAATTGGTCTGGTAAAAAATTATGTAGGACAGCAGTTGTAAATATATTTGTGGTGAGATTAGGATATATATTGTTAAGATTTGCACTGTCTGTTGTAACTGCAATATCTCCAAGACCGAGCGCACCTGTACCAATAATACAGGCAAAATCTAAATTTGTATACATTGGCTTATAGTTTAAGCCTGTTACAAAATCTCCATTACTTATACCATCACAATTTACATCTACATTATAATAATTGTTTGAACCATCATCCATAACACTATTTAATTCATTACCACCAAATAAAAAAACACCATTAAGTTGACTATCGTCATAAGTATTTTTTAAATCTCTCATTGCTTCGGAACGCAAGTCAACTCCGACTATTTGACCTCCAATAGCATTACTTCCTAAATGAGGTGTTCCTGTAGTAATTAATTTTGCTACGTGATGCATTCCATCTGGTTGCCAATTTGAAGGATTTTGAAGATATTCTCTTGCACAAAGTCCACCCATACTATGACCAAATAAAATCACTTTATCTCTATTTGTTTGATTTAATACCAATTGAATTGCAGTTTTTAATGCAAAACCCTGTTTAGTTATTGCTGCTTGATTACTTAAAACATCATTTGTTCCTGTCGGATACAATACTCCAAGATTATTTATGTCAAAATTGATTACATAAAAATCGCCTGTTGTAAATGTAGGACTTGTGTATAATTGAATATCAGCGCCCAAATTTGAAGTACTATTTAATCCATCTTGATTTAAACAAAAATTTATTCTGCCTCCATAAGTTAAATTGTAGTTGTTAGTTAATGAATTTTTCATGTTGTTCCAAATAGTGTCATCTGAAATTAATCCATGAATGAAAATTATTGGATAAGGAAGTTTTTGTGCATTGATTTTTGAAAAACTGATTGCAAGTAGTAACGTAATGAGTAATTTTTGTTTCATTTTTTTCTTTTTTTTAGTTGATTATTTACATAAATGTTCTATGGCTACGAATAGAATATCACATAACGTTTTGCTGCTTCTGGCAGTGGCGTAATTTGGTCACTGACAACAACAAATATACCGAATATTTGAAAACGAAAGTTGTATTGTAAGAAAAAAGATTTTCACAGAAGTTTTATAAATAAATCCCATGCCTAGCCATTGCTAGAAACAGCTGTTGTGTGACGTAATTGTATTAGTAACTAATTGTTTTTGTGATTGCGTATTCTTCAACAATTTTGTTTTCTTGCCAATCAATTTCTATAACAATATATTTTGTCTTAGATTTATTTGTTGGAAATTTAAAAACCCAGCATAAGGCATTGTGTTTTTCATTAAAGTGAAAATCAATTTCATAAAGTTCTGAAGTTGGAAAAGAATTTTGCTCAGACCATTTTAGAGCAGTTTTTTCGATTTCAATTCTATCTATAAAACGATTCGGTTCTCTGAACCATTCTCTAGGCCAATTGCACTTTAATATTTGACCATATTCATCCATATCAATTTTTATTAAATAAGATTTGATTCCAATTTCTGGCATTGAAATTCTATAAACAAATTGATATTTATAAACAATCCAACCTCTATCATAAGTTTTAGAGTTTTCTTTAAAATAATCTTCTAAATTAGAAACACATCCATCTTTAAATTCTGCTTTTGAATCTATGTTTTCTAAAATAATGTTTAAGTAGTTTTCTAAATTATATTTAATATTATTAGGTATTTGTTTTAAAT
This sequence comes from Flavobacterium koreense, assembly GCF_054776075.1. NCBI lineage: Bacteria > Pseudomonadati > Bacteroidota > Flavobacteriia > Flavobacteriales > Flavobacteriaceae > Flavobacterium > Flavobacterium koreense. The sequence goes on from NZ_BAAHCF010000042.1 coordinate 60,967, forward strand.
CTGTAAAGTATTTATTGTAATCTTTATTGCCAGTTACTGTGTAAAATTCGCTATTCTGTTTATCGACAATCAACTTTTCTTGAGCAGATAAATTAAAATTATAGAATAAGAAAATGAGAATTGTAATTCGTTTATTCATAGCGTTTTTATATTATGTCACACAACGTTTCGCGGCTTCATGAAGTGGCGATGAACCAAGACCAAGCCTTCACAAATATAAACAAAACTTTTAATTAAAACCTTTCCAATTTCTGATAAATCCCGAGCCTCGCCATTTCTTGAAACCGCTGTTATGCCTCGTTGTTTTTTAGAATTCGCTTAATTCAAATAGTTTATTTCTAAACTCATCGATTCTTTCAAAAACTGAATTTCCAGAATCATTAATTGCTTTTTTTGGACAATCAATTTCTAATCTTTCCAATCTTGATTTAATAGCCATTCTGCCGTAAAAAAAGCGCCATTTTTGAATGTTTATTTGTGTAGCAAACCATAATAATTCATTAAATGACATTTTAAATTTTGGTAACAAAACTCTAACAGAACTACCACCATTACCACGAGCCATAAATCTCCAAGGCTGAACATATGCTTGACCAAAAGCAGTAACAGTTATCGCACCATCTTCAAAAATTTCAGGTTCATCGTCAGAAACTAATCTTATAATACTATTTGTTGAATCACCACTTGAAATATAAGGACAATTCCCTTCAGAATAATTTTTCTCTCCTGAAGATTTTCCATTTGCAACTACAAAAAAATCGGTCAAAACTCCTTTCTTTCCGTATGGAAGAATTTCAGAATCATTTATGTTTTCAGGAAAATCTTCTAAAACTTCATCTGCTAGTTCAGGTATTGAAGAAACTGCTTGAAACAATGATAAAATCAAAGTTTGCTCCTGTTTTTTTAGTTCTAATTCAGTAATTTTTGGTTGTGGTAACCATTGTTGAGGACTGAATTCTTGACCATCTATGATTTTTAACGCACTTATAGTCGTAGCTAAATCTGATTTAAATTTATTATTGTTTTTAAAACTTTCAAAAGAATTTAAAATTTCTTCAAGTTGCGAACCCTCACATTCAACTCTTTTTCCTTTAAGTTTTACGTATCCATCATTCCAAATTCTGCCCATAAATACTTTTTCACTTTCAGATTGAGGAATATGAGCTTTAGCGATAAAAATTGATGTCGGTGCAGCTGTAGGATAGAATAAATCTTCGGGTAAACTTATAACACCTAAAATTGAATGGTTTTTTACAAGCTTTTGTCTCCAAACTTTATTATCATCATCAGCAAAAATTCCTGCTTTGACAACAACTGCGATTAAGCCACCTGGTTCAAGTGCATCTAATGCAACATCTATAAAATCTCTTTCTGGCTCTTCTTCTTGTGAAAAAGGAGGATTTAAAAATGCTCTAGTAAATTTTCCTTCAATTTCTGTTTTGTTGTCAAAACAATTACTATTTTCGATATGACTTTTTCCATCGCCACGGAAAAACATATTTAGAGTTGCTAAAGCCCAAACAGTTGGGTTTGTATCAAATCCATAAAGTGATTGCTTTATTTTAGAGATTGCTTTTGGTCCTTTTGCTTTTGACATCATTTCATCAAATGCTGCAACTAAAAAGCCTCCAGTTCCACTTGCAATGTCTATAACTCTATCTCCTAATCTTGCTCCAATTAAATCAACACAAAACCTAGTCATATGTCTAGGAGTAAATACTATACCTAAAGCATTGTTATCATAACCGTATCTTAAAAATGCTTCGTAGAAAAGACCAAGAAAATCAGTATCAGTTTGTAAAACTGACCTAATATTTAATCGCTTTAAAATAGAAATTATTCTTTGAATTTTAGAACTTAATCTCGAGAAATCTCCACCGCTTAACTTTAAAGCTTCTTCAAGTCTTACTTTTGTATCTGGTCTTAAATCAACACTTTCTTCAATTGCATCCTTAATTAATTTGTTTAAAGAATCTAATTCTTTTCCACTTGTAGTATCAATTTCTCCTTGATACATACCAAGTGCAATCGCTCCTATAACTTTGGGTCTTAATGGAGCTTCAATTTTTGCATATCTTAAAATTTTAGATAACTCGATTGCGGCATCAATAAATTCTGCACTACTAGGAACAGAAACATTTGTTGTTCCATCATCAGCAGAAATTGCTAGTTCGATTTCTTTTTTTGATGGAATTGTTGAAATTTCATAACCATTAGATTTTAATTCTTTCCAAGTATTTCCTTGTAGATATTTTACTTTTACAAAAAAACCATTGTCTTCTTCACCAGCAACCCCAACAGCAATTTTGATATTAAATTTTTTTGTTGAATTTATTGTTTCGCAATAACCAATTGCTTGATTTATAGCGTCATCAATTTTTTTAGCTTCGTTTTTAGCTTCAATTACCATTACTGGTTCTCCTTTAAAACAAACTAAAAAGTCTGGTTTATCTAATCCTAGACCAATAGTCGGAAATGAGTTAATTATTTCTTGTTCTTCAACAAAATCGCCTCCTTTAGAAATATGTGAAACATTCCATCTTCTTTTTTCACTTTGAGTTCGGATAAAATATCTTGTTCTACTTTCGGCTCTTTTTTTTGACATTATTATTTGTAATTATTTTATTTTGTAAAAGTACATTTTTCAAATTTATTAGGAAAAAAATTGTTTGTTTTTAATTCTATGATTTCTTTTTTCCGCTCACTCATACAATGAGGCATAACGTTCCCGCGCTTTGCGTCTGTTGCGAGCTTCGGAACTGATTATTTTCTGTTAAAGATAATATTTCTTGCGAAAGAAAAACGTCCGGCTACCACAATTTTCGCAATAGCGCAAAACGCGTGTTGGCAGTAGCTTAAATTTTAGTTCAATCTTCTAAATTGTACGTTTTTTTTAATCCATTCATTAAGACATTTTTTTTTGTCAGATTCAATTGTTATAATCCAATTTGGTTCATTTTTTATTGTGTAATTAAATGAATTGTCCATTGTTAGTATTATATGATTAAAAAATAATTTTCTTTCATGAATTAAATTTGGATTATGTGTTGAAAATAAATTAACATTTCTGCCCAATTCATCTTTTAAGGCTTGTAAATTAGCGATGTATTCATTTATTCTCTGTCTATTATTTCCAGTTGATAGATTATAATAAAATATAGATTTATTTTTTAGAAATTGAAAATAATTTGTTTCAATATATCTGTTATAAATATTTATTCGACTAAGTCTATGTGGCAAATTAAATATTTTTTTAAATAAATTTTGAATATCATTATCATTGTTGAAATCATAATATTTAAAAATAATTTTATTGCATCTTAATAGTTCAAATAATAAAAATTCTTTGTTCTTACTATTTTCATCTATTGAGTCGTATTTGTAATGAAGAACATTTAAATTTTCTGTTTTACTAATTAGAAAAAGAGATTCAATATTATCAATATTTGCTACATATAATTTTTCACAAATATTTTGACTCGTAGCTTGTCCATCTGCTTCTATCGTATTGATTGCAATCCTATTATTATCACTTAATTCAACAAGTAAAGCACTAAAAACATCAATATCAACAATTTCATTTTCGAGCAATTCAATGTATTTACGTGTCAATAAAACGTCAACTTGATTATTAAAAAAAATACTATTAATATCACTAAAAGATTTATCTCTAGTATTTGATGAATATTTATTAAAAATATCAATTGATGGTAATACAGTCATTATAATAATTCTTTTACTAAGTTATAAGTATTGTCATAAAAGCCTGTCGGGAAATTCGGAGATAAACGACCATATTCATCAATATTGTGTTTAGTTATTTCAAACTTTGTTTCTGTTCGTTTAAAATAATGAATTGTAATATCAGATGGTTTTAAATCATATTTCTTCATTTTTATTAGAATCTGTAGTTTTCTAATAATGTGTTCGCTATGTGTTTCGATGAAATATTGGTTTTTTTTACCAATACTTAATAATGTTTCAATGAATCGTGCTTGCAATGAAGGATGTAAATGAACTTCTGGTTGTTCAATTAATAGAGTTTCTTTATTCTTTGTAAATTGTTCAGAAATAAGAGCTTGAAATAATATAGGTAACTGTAATGAAACACCATAACCAACATCAGTAATATTAGCCCAAAAATCTTTTGTTTTAACGTTTAATGCTAAAACAGGTAAATCTTTATTTTTAACAATGTCAATTTCTTCAGCAATACCTGAGCTTTTAATTATTTTATTAAGTTCTGTAATTCTATGTTTAAATTCTCTTTCTGTTAATGATGGATCTCCTAAAATATTTATAAATTTTTCAATATCAATTAATTTATAATTTGATTTTTTATCCTCCTGAAAGTATAATCTTTTTGGTGAATTACCTATTGGATTTACAAAACGGATTCCATCAATAAACTCCATGCAATAATTTTGATAAATTAAAAGGAAAATTACTTTATAATATATTTCTTCATGATTTTCAATTTCTTTAATTGCTAAAATTTTTTTTCTAATATCAGAATCAAATAAAGTAAAAAATCCTTCTTTATAGGTTAAACAATTTTTAAGTTCATATTCAAAATTTTTAAATTTTATAAATAGTGAAGTAGATAATTCTCTTTGAGAATCGTAAGTCTCTAATTTTTTGCTCTTTATAATAATTCTGCCAAATGATTCATTTTTTACAACTGTAGTTATGTTTTTATGATTATTAAGAATTGAAGTAATTGAGAAATTTACGCTAGTTTTAGAATTGTTTTTTGTAATATCATTTAATAAAGATACAATAATTGAGTTTTCTAATTTTTCATTTTCTTTTTCAAATCTATTAATGAAATCTAAAAAATATTTCAAATATTCTTCACCATTTGAAAAACCAAATTGAATTTTTTTTGATTTAATTTTATCTTTTACAACTTCTTGATAGTTTCCTAAATCTGTTAAATCACCTCTTAATTTTAAATTACTTTCTAAAGGAGAATCAATTGTTTGTTTTAGAGATAATAAAAACTTGAGTAATGAACTTTTACCACCACTATTTTCTCCGATTAAAATGTTTATTCGAGAAAAATCAAAATTCTGATTTTCAAAGCTTCTAAAGTTATTTATATTTATATCCATAATTTTTAAGTTCAGTTTTTCATAAGTTACTGCCAACTTGTATATAAGTCTGACGTTATCATCCTAATACACCCAAAAAGGGTTGTATTAGTCTGACAAAGTACAGACTAATCATATTGTAAAAATATGAAAAAAATATTACAAATCATCAAATGGACTTTTTATTTGCTGAATGTTTTTTGTGCTAACATGTGTGTATATTTCTGTTGTTTTACTACTACTGTGGCCTAATAATTCTTGAATATATCTTAAATCGGTTCCGCTTTCTAGTAAATGAGTTGCATAACTATGACGCAACCAATGTAGTGTAACTGGTTTTTTTATAGAAGCTTTTTTTATTGATTGTTTTATTATGCTTTGTAAGCTTTTTTCTGAATATTGTTCTCCAATAATATTTCCTTCAAATAAATATTTAACAGGTTTATACATTAGATAGTAGGATCTCAATAATTCTAATATTTTTGGACTCAATGGTGCGATTCGATCTTTCTTTCCTTTTGAATTTTTAAGTAAAACAATGTTTCGTTTTGAGTCAATATGTTTAGGTTCAAGTGCTAATAATTCTCCGCTGCGCAAACCACAGCTATATATTAAACTCAACATCATCTTGTGTTTTATATTGGTTGGCGCTTCAAGAATGGCTTTGACTTCTTCTTTACTTAAAACATTTGGAAGTGTTTTTGCTCTCTTTGGTCTATGTATTTTTTCAATATCAATTTTGGTCTCTCTAATTATTTTGAAATATAACTTTATTGCATTAACAATTTGATTTTGATATGATTCTGATAATTTATTTTTAATTATATATTCATTATTAAAAATTATAACATCTTCATTTGTAATTGATTGTATAGGCTTTTTATTGTAGAAAACTAAAAAGGATTTCAATCCGTCACAATAGGTTATTATAGTTTTTTCGCTATAACGTTTGGAGCGTAACCAAAGCGTAAACTTAGCAATTGCTTCAATTCCTTCTTCATTAATAAGTTTAGTTTCAGGAAATATAATTTGAAATTGATTTCTATATTTTTCAGTATCTGGCAAATGCCAAACCCTCAAACTTTGACTCCATCGTGAACCTTCAAGTTTTTTTATTCGTTCAATTAAATCTTTATTCTTTTCAAAATAAACAGCAATTCGTTTTTCGCCGTTATGGCTTATAATTTTTGCACTCCAATTCATGGCATATAATTTTATGATGTAAAAATAATTAAAATTTACTTAGGAGTTTATTAAGTTTCAATTATTGAAAAGTATTTAATTTTTGGTCGATAAATAGGTTGTTTTTTAAATTTAAGTTAAAAAACATCGATGAAATGCACATTTATTTGTAAATTGCAAAACTTTTTAATGGCACATTTTAGTGCTGAGAATTATACTTAACTCATGAAATTTTTCAAACTATTTATACTGTTCTTTCTGTTTTTATCTGCCCAAACTTTTGCTCAAAAAGTAATTAAACACAAGGTGAAATCAGGTGAATCTATTTATTCTATCGCCAAAAAATACGACGTAACCCAATCGGAAATCTTTGATTTGAATCCCAAATTGAAAGGCGCTGTTTTGGGTTTGAATGCTGAGGTTAAAATTCCGAATAAGAAGTTTAAAGAAAAAGAAAAAGCAACTAAGAAAGAAACGATTGTTGCTAAAAAAGAAGCTATAGAAAGTGAAGAGAATCTGAAACAAGTTCAGATTAAAGAAGTTCAAGGTGCTTCGAAAGCTACGCATAGTGTAAAATCAAAAGAAACTTTGTACAGTATTTCTAAAAAATATGGTGTTTCTATGGAAACGTTGTGCGAATTAAATCCGGTTTTAAAAACAAGTAATCTAAAAGCTGGAATGAAATTGCAATTACCTAATATGGAAGAAGCAACGCTTCCTGAAAAGGTGGTTCAAGAACAAAATCCAATAAAAGAAGTAGTTACAGAAACTAAAGTAGAACATCTTGTTTCTAATGTGGATGTGGTGCACAAAGTATTGCCTAAAGAAACCTTATACGGAATTTCTAAACAAACTGGAGTTTCTATAGAAGAATTGACAAAACTAAATCCAAGTGTAGCCAATGGCTTAAAAGTAGATCAGTTTTTAATCATCAGAAAAGGAACTGGCGAACCAGCGGTAAATAAATCGGAAGTGGTTGAGGTGCAAAAGGAAATTGAAACTGCTAAACCTTTATCGGCAGCCAACTTAACTAAGGCCGAATTTTTAATAGAAAAAGCTTCAGAACATATTGGAACTCGTTATAGAAGAGGAGGAACAACCAGTGCAGGATTTGATTGCTCAGGTTTAATGTTTCATACTTTTAAAAGCATAGATATGACTTTGCCACGTTCGTCTCATGAAATGGCAGGTGTTGGTGAGCGAATAAATAAATCGCAAGCCCAAAAAGGTGATTTAATCTTCTTTGCCACTTTTGGAGGTTCAAGAATAAGCCATGTTGGAATGATTACTGAAGTTTTGGAAGACGAAATTAAGTTCATTCACTCGTCAACTAGCGCTGGAGTAATGATTTCATCCACCAAAGAAGGCTACTATTCAAGAAGCTTTGTTCAAATCAATAGAGTGTTGAAAGAGTAATTATTCAACATTAAATTTGAAACCAATTCCGTGTAAATTTTCAATGGTAATTCCTTTTTCGTTTGCAAGAATTTTACGCAATCTAGAGATGAAAACATCCAAACTTCTTCCCATAAAATAATCGTCGTTGCCCCAAAGTGATTTGAGAATTTCTTCTCGTTTCATCACCACATTTTTGTTGTCTAGAAATAGTTTTAATAATTCGGCTTCACGTTGCGTCAAACTAATTTTTTCGGAATCGGTAAATACCAAATAGTTTTTGTGATCGAATTGGTATTTTCCAACAGTATAAATCACGTTTTCTACCGTAGTATTTTTCTGAGAACGCTTTAAGAAAATTTCGATTTTAAGCAACAATTCTTCGATGCTAAAGGGTTTTACTAAATAGTCATCTGCTCCAAGACGCAATCCTTTAATTCGGTCTTCTTTCAAGGTTTTTGCCGACAAAAAGATGATAGGCACATCAGCATTCAACTGACGAATTTTTTCAGCTAGTTCAAAACCATCCATTTTGGGCATCATAATATCAAAAATACAAATATCAAAAGCTTCACTTTTAAAAGCTTTAAGACACATTTCGCCATCAGTGCAATGGGTTACATCGTAGTGCATTTCTAAATTGTCTTTGGTTAGAAAGGCAAGCGTTTCGTCGTCTTCGGCGTAAAGAATTTTATATTTTGTCATTTTATGCTGAATTATTTACTTAGTTATTTAGGTATTTCAATTGAAATTGTGATTCCTTTATCGTCATTATTACTGGCGAAAATTTTCCAATTATGTTGGGTACAGATTTTCTTTACGTAGTACAAACCAAGTCCGAAACCATTCACTTCGTTGCTTTTTGTACTCGGAATTCTGTAAAATTTATCAAAGATAAAATTTAAATTTTTATTAGAAACGCCAATTCCATTATCTGAAAAATCCAATTTGATTTTGTTTTTATCTTCTAAAATATCAATCAAAATCGTTGGGTTTTCATCACAATATTTTATAGAATTATCTAAAAGATTGTAAACGATGTTGGTAAAATGAAATTCATCTGCATTGATTTTTGTAGTTTCATCTGCATTAATTTTTACGGATAAATTAGGATGTTTTAATTGCATGTTTTCAATTACATCTTTTATTATCGGTACCACTAGAATTTCTTTTTTATTCATCGTCATAGGAGCATTATCCGACTTGGCAATGTTTAAAATTTGCTCAATATGACTGTTTAGCTTTTTACTTTGATTGATGATAATCTCGGTGTATTTTTCGAGTTTAGTATCTTTTTGAATGACTTCTTGTTTATTCAAATAGGTTGAAGCGAGTAGGATGGAGGATAGCGGAGTCTTAAACTCGTGCGTCATATTATTGATAAAATCGCGTTGCAATTCAGAGTATTTCTTTTGTTGGATAATGGTGTAAATGGAATATACGTAAACCAATAAAATGATAATTAATGCAATGGAAAGCACAAACCAAAAACGCAAAGAGCTCAACAAATAACTAGTTTCGTCAGGAAAACGAATGGCGAAATAATAGACCAAGTTTTCGTGTTTAGGAAAATAAACCGATTTTTGAATCGCTTTTTTATCTCCAAAAGAAACGTAATTGCCATAAACCATTTCGTCACTTTGACAATTGTACATGGCATATTCAAAATCGGTGTTGATATTGAATTTAGTGAATTCCGATTTTAAATAATGTTCTAAAATATCGGGTTGAAAATCGTTTTCTACATTAACAATATAATAATCATTAGCAATTTTCTTAATCGGATTTTGTATTGGAAGCTCACTATTTGTTCCTTGGTAAAGTTTTTTAACTACTTCTAAAAGAGCAATATGAGTGCGTTGAGAGAATTTTTTTTCTTCTAAGTTGAAGGCTTCTTTTGTCCATAGTAATTGTGCTATCAATATTCCAATTGTAGCAACTAATCCGAGAACGATTATTATGTTGAGGTTTTTAGTTTTCAATATTGATGTGTTTCAAAAGGTAATATTACTAAAAAAAAGCACCAACTTTTTTCAGTTAACAAGTCATTAACAAACATTTGAAATCGATTAACAGAAGTAAAATAGTTGTTGACTTATCTTTGTATTGTTCATTTATAGTGGACTTTAAAACAAAACAAATTTAAACAAATAAAAATATGAAAATTTTAAAAATTTCAATGTTAGCTTTGACTTTAGGATTAATGTCATTTACAGTAATTTCTAAAGAAGAAACTCCAACAGTAAAAACTTCGGAAGCAGGTTCTATTGCTTGGAAAAGCGAAACTATCGACGTAGGACAAATTCCTCAAGGAACACCAAAATTGATTGAATTTCAATTTAAAAATACAAGTACTAAAGCAGTTATTATTACAAATGTAAAACCTGCATGTGGTTGTACTGCTGCAGATTATACTAAAGAATCTATTGCGCCAGGAAAAACAGGATATGTAAAAGCTACCTATAATGCTGCAGCTGCTGGTTCATTTACAAAAACTGTTACCGTTACAACAAGTGCTGATGTTAATCCGAAAGTTTTAACTTTTAAAGGTACTGTTGTAGCAAAATCATAATTGATTATAAGGTTGGTTAATAACGCGAAAAACTCCTAAACTTGATTGTTTAGGAGTTTTTTATTTGTTTTTTATTTGAGTTTTTATCTCAATCGTTTGTCTTTCAGTTTGTCTAATTTATCTCTTCGGTTTTCGATAAACTTTTTGTACTTTTCTTTTTGCTCAGCATTCAAAAAAGTATTTATTGTGGTATCTGTTTTTTCGGAGATTGCTTCAATTTCTTTGGCTTTATCTTCGTCAGATAGTTCTTCGTTTTTTACAACAGCAAATATTTTTTTTGTACTTGTTTCAATTTCTTTGCGGATGACTATAATTTGAAGTTCATCTAATTTTAACTCTGTTTTTAAAGCTTCAACAGATTTTTCAATGTTTTCTGCTCTTTCTTTTTCTATTTCTTCAGGACTTTTTTCATAGCGACCAAAATTATTGGTGTTTTGGATACTTTGTTGGTTTCTTGTACCCATTCCATTATTCATTCCGTTATTCATTCCATTCCCACCAAATTGAGCTGATGCTAATGTTATAGAACCTAATAGTAAACTTGTTGTAAAAACTGATTTTAATGTTTTCATTATCAAATTGTTTAGAAAATCAAATTTAGAAAAAATATTTCAAATTATACAGGTTCACCATATAAATCATATTCTGTCGCTTCAATGATTTTTACATTTACAAATTCTCCAGTTTTAACATAGAATTTTGCTGCATCAATAAGAACTTCATTATCTACATCTGGACTATCAAATTCGGTTCTGCCAACAAAATGTTCACCTTCTTTTCTGTCGATAATACATTTAAATGTTTGACCTACTTTTTCTTGATTCAAATCCCATGAAATTTGTGATTGTAAATCCATTATTTCTTGTGCACGAGCTTTTTTTACTTCTTCAGGAACATCATCTTCGAGAACAAACGCACCAGTATTTTCTTCGTGAGAGTAGGTAAAGCAACCCAAGCGTTCAAATTTCATTTCTTGAACCCAATCTCTCATGATTTCAAAATCCTCTTGAGTTTCTCCAGGATAACCAACAATTAAAGTAGTTCTAATCGTCATTCCAGGAACGGCTTCACGAAAATCTTTTAATAATTTGGTAGTCTTTTCTTTTGTTGTACCACGTTTCATAGATTTTAAAATCTTATCAGAAATATGCTGCAACGGAATATCAATATAATTACAGATTTTTGGTTCGCGTTTCATCAATTCCAATACATCCATCGGAAAACCAGTAGGGAAGGCATAATGCAAACGAATCCATTCAATTCCTTCTACTTTCACAAGGTTTTCAAGTAATTCGGCAAGATTACGTTTTTTGTATAAATCCAAACCATAATAGGTTAAATCTTGTGCAATTAGAATCAATTCTTTTACGCCATTTTTTGCTAAACCTTCAGCTTCTTTAACCAATTTTTCAATAGATTGTGAAACGTGTTTGCCTCGCATAATTGGAATGGCACAAAAACTACAAGGTCTATCACAACCTTCAGCAATTTTTAAATAGGCATAGTTTTTTGGTGTTGTTGTAAGTCGTTCACCAAGTAATTCGTGCTTGTAATCAGCACCAAGCGCTTTCAATAAAAGAGGTAATTCTGTAGTGCCAAAATATTGATCAACATTCGGGATTTCCTTTTCTAAATCAGGACGGTAGCGTTCAGACAAACATCCGGTAACGAATACTTTATCTACAATTCCGCGTTCTTTTTTATCGGCATATTCTAAGATGGTATTTACAGATTCTGCCTTAGCATTATCAATAAATCCACAGGTGTTTATTACTACAATATTTCCTTCTTGTTCATGCACAACATCTTTGCCACTAGCTTTCAATTGTCCCATTAAAACCTCACTATCGTAAGTGTTTTTAGAACATCCTAGTGTAATGACATTGATTTTATTTTTCTTTAACGATTTGGTTCTCATACCTTAATTTAATTGGAGTGCAAAATTACAATAATTAATTTGAAGTTGTTTCAGAAACTATGAATTTCCTTCTAAGCTTAATGCATAAAAAAAAACCATCCGAAAACGAATGGTTTCTTTAAATGTTTTTGATGAGATTACAACTCAAATATTAAAGTAAGAGTTACATTATCTGTTATATTTTCAATTCTTGCTGGATCAACAAGTCCTTGCGAGAAGAATTGTAAATTGTAATTTCTTTTAGTATGAGCGTAAGCTAAGTCTACTTTGGTTGAACCAAAATTATATCCTAATCCACCAGAGTAACCTGTTAAATCGCCAATGGCATTACCATTTTTGTAAGGACTTTGTTCCCAACGGTAACCACCTCTTAAACTCCATTTTTTGATTTTGTATTCTGTACCCAATCTAACTTCACTTGAGGTAGTTAACAAGTTTCTCATTGATCTGTTTTCATTAGGAAAATCGTTTTGAGGTCTATATTCCATGTTGCTATAATCTTTCATAGAATAATCAAGACTAATCAACCCTTTTTTTCCAAAGATATAAGCAAAACTTCCTGTCCATTTTCCTGGAGTTTGTAATTTATAAGGTTGAAAAATCATAGTAACGTTTGGATCTGTAACTTGAGTTGAATACAAAGTATTATCTTGAGCTGGATTCAATCCATAACCCGAAGTTACAACTTGTTGAGATAATTCATCGTTAAGTTTGTACCATGTTGGAGATTCATAAGCTAAACCTAATCTTACTTCTTTAGTTGGTTTGAAAATAGTTCCAATATTGAAAGAGAAACCAGTTCCGTAAGTATAAAGTTGGTTGTTAAAACGAACTCTATCTACTGTAGAACCAATAGTGTATTTTGGATTGTCATTGGCTTCAAAAAAACTTGTTGATTGTTTGTAATCAATAAAGTGGGAGTTTAAATTAATTCCAAATGAGAATTTATCTTTATACTGAGTAGAAGCATTGAAAGTAAGTTTTCCATTATATCCAGTACTTTCTATTGCGTTTTCTTGGTAATAGTTGCCACCTCCAGCGATGTTAGTATAATAGTCTACATTGTTTGGATCTGCACTATTGTTTGGATCAATTATGTATGAATTATAACCAAGGTAAGCTTGTTGTTCGTTAAAATACAATTCGTCAAAATAGAAGTTGTTTAAGTTTCCAAAAGGAACTCCGTTAGCGTAACTCAAAAAGTATTTATCAATAGAATTTACTCTATTTGTTCCAGAAGAAAATAAAGAATTATCTAAATTTCTAGCATTTTCATAATTTACAGCTACTGCAAATTTCTTCCAATCGCTTTTGGCACTTCCATTTTCAAATATAAAAACGGCTCCAGCTTGATTTAAATCGAACGAGTTGTTGTTTTCTGATGTTTTATTTCCAAAATAGTTTGAGTTATTTTTTATATTAAAATTACTTAATGTCAAACTCACTTGATTGTTAGCAAATATCACAGAACCTGCTGGGTTTACATTGAGTGATGAAAAATCACCACCTAGAGCTCCAAAAGCTCCACCCATTGCCCTAAAACGAGCTGTTCCGTTCAAATCAGTTTGACCATAACGCAAAGCATCATTAATATCTTGTGCTTGAATTGATGAGATAGCTAATGTTGCTATCGCAATTGCAAATATCTTTTTCATAAAATTTTTGTTTTGATTGATGATTATCTTCTACCTCCGCCAGACGATCTACCTCCACCGCCTCCACCACCGAAGCTACCACCTCCGCTGCTACTTGGACTTGGAGAATAAGATCTAGGACTATCATAACTTCTAGTGTTCGTGTTCGTTCTTACAGGAGTAGTCGTTGTAGGTCTAACGGTGTTGTTATCAGTTCTTGTAGGGCTACTAGTTGGTCTTACACCACCTGTTTGATAATCATTTCTAGTCGTATTTGGATTTCTAACAGTAGTATTAGTAGGTCTTATACCGCCAGTTTGATAATCACTTCTTGTAGTATTTGGATTTCTTACAGAAGAATTAGTAGGTCTAACTCCTCCAAAATTTGAATTTCTTGTATTTCCTAAATTAGAAACTCTTCTGTTTCCTAAAGGACTGTTCATATTGTTATTGTAATTTGAATTTCTTCTTCCGTTAGAATAGGCATAGTTATTTCCATTCCAACCATTGTTCCAACCCCAACCATTGCCATACCAACCGTTGCCATACCAACCATTATTCCATCCCCATCCTGGGCCATACCAATTGTTCCATCCCCAACCCCAGTTAGGTCCGTACCATGAGTTCCAACCCCAACCCCATCCATTTCCATACCATCCATTGTTCCATCCCCATCCGGTGTTCCATCCCCAATTATTCCATCCCCAACCATTGTCATAAACATTGATGGTGATATTTTCAGGATTGTTTGAACCCCAACTAGCATAGTTTACATTGGTTTGAGTATCATTTTTAGCAACTGTATCGTTGTAAGACGAATAAGTTTCTACATCCGTAAAAACTTCTTGACTTTCTTGATTTAATGAACTGAAGTACTCTTTATAATAAGCACTATTAGCTTTTGATTCCTCAGTTTGTTTAGGTTTGTTGTCTGTTGAACCATAAATACCATCATTATCGTAATAAGAGGTGTTTTGGTATGAGCCACAAGAAGTTGCAATCAATGCAAAAAGCCCAAATACAGAATAAATGGAGATTTTTTTGGTAAAAAAATAATTTGTTTTCATATCTATAGCATTTTTATTGTTGGACAATACAAAAATAGTTAGTTTTGCCGAACTATTTAGTTAAAATAAGTTAAACAATTTTTATGCCAAACTATTCATTATGAGTAAGAACTTAACAAAAAGAGAAGAGGATTATTCCAAATGGTATAACGAACTTGTGGTTAAAGCAGATTTAGCGGAGAACTCAGGTGTAAGAGGTTGTATGGTAATTAAGCCATACGGTTATGCAATATGGGAAAAAATGCAAGCAGAATTAGACAGAATGTTTAAAGAAACAGGACATAGTAATGCCTATTTTCCTTTATTTGTTCCCAAGAGTATGTTTGAAGCTGAAGAAAAAAATGCTGAAGGTTTTGCTAAAGAATGTGCCATTGTGACGCATTATCGTTTAAAAAATGATGAAACACGTCCAGGTAAATTAATGGTAGACCCAAATGCTAAATTGGAAGAAGAATTAATTGTTCGTCCCACAAGTGAAGCTATCATTTGGTCTACTTATAAAGGATGGGTTCAATCCTATAGAGATTTACCTTTGCTAATTAATCAATGGGCAAATGTGGTTCGTTGGGAGATGAGAACGCGTTTGTTTTTAAGAACTGCTGAGTTTTTGTGGCAAGAAGGTCACACAGCTCATGCTACCAAGGCAGAAGCTATTGAAGAGTCTGAAAAAATGATGAATGTTTATGCAGATTTTGCAGAAAATTTCATGGCTATTCCTGTAATTAAAGGATTAAAAACTGAGACAGAACGTTTTGCCGGTGCTGAAGAGACTTATTGTATTGAAGCACTTATGCAAGATGGTAAGGCACTTCAAGCAGGAACTTCACATTTCTTAGGGCAAAATTTCGCAAAAGCTTTTGATGTTAAATATGCTAATCAAGAAGGAAAGCAAGAATATGTTTGGGGAACATCTTGGGGTGTATCAACACGTTTAATGGGAGCATTAGTTATGACTCATTCTGACGATAATGGATTGGTTTTGCCTCCAAATTTAGCTCCTATACAAGTTGTTATTGTTCCAATCTTTAAAACTGATGAAGAGTTTGAAAAAATATCTGAAGTTGTAAATGGTTTGATGGCTCAATTCAAAAAATTGAATATTTCTATCAAATATGATAATAGAACTACTCAAAAACCAGGATTCAAATTTGCAGAATGGGAATTAAAAGGAGTTCCAGTAAGGATAGCGGTTGGACCGAAAGATCTTGAAAACGGAACTTTTGAGGTGGCAAGAAGAGATACACTAACTAAAGAAGTAGTTTCTAAAGAAGAAATTGTTGCTTATGTAAGTGATTTGTTAGATACAATTCAAAAAGATTTATTCCAAAAAGCAATAGATTACAGAACTGCTCATATAACAGAGGTGAATTCTTTCGAAGAATTTAAAGAAGTATTAGAAAATAAAGGAGGTTTTATTTCGGCTCATTGGGATGGAACACAAGAAACAGAAGAAAAAATTAAAGATTTGACTAAAGCTACCATCAGATGTATCCCATTAGATAGAGTAGAAGAGGATGGAAAATGTATTTTTTCTGGAGCTAAATCTACTGGTAGAGTGTTGTTTGCAAAAGCATATTAAAAAATAATTAAAAAAAGTGCTTACTACTATTGCGTGAATTAAAAATAGTTGTATTTTTGCACTCGCATTACAAAATAATGTAATGGCCCGTTCGTCTATCGGTTAGGACGCATGGTTTTCATCCATGTAAGAGGGGTTCGATTCCCCTACGGGCTACAAGTTCAGTTTACTGAAAATAAAGATTAACGAAGGATGATATTGGCCCGTTCGTCTATCGGTTAGGACGCATGGTTTTCATCCATGTAAGAGGGGTTCGATTCCCCTACGGGCTACAAAATTAGTTGTAAATAAGTTTTGTAAAATAATAATTGGTGTCTCTGTTATTATTTTATTAGTTAAAACCAAAGTGACTTTAAATTAAGTTGTGGGAGGTTTTTCTTTTTTAACTAGTAGTTTATAACAATTATTACAATTAAAAAAAGGAAAAAATGGCAAATCATAAGTCAGCTTTAAAAAGAATCAGAAGTAACGAAAAGAAAAGAGTGTTAAATAGATATCAGCACAAAACTACTCGTAATGCAATAAAAGCATTAAGATTAGCTACTGATAAATCTGACGCATCTTCAAAATTATCTAGTGTAATCTCTATGATTGATAGACTAGCTAAGAAAAACATTATTCATGACAACAAAGCGTCAAACTTAAAATCTAAGTTAACTAAACATGTTGCAAAACTGTAATGTTTTAATTACGATAAAATAAAAAAGCTTCCAATTTGGAAGCTTTTTTTTATTGTTTATTGTTACTAAAATAGTATAGCATTTCTTTGGTAATAGGTTTGGATAGAAAATCGATGACCATTGAGTAAGATTTTGATTTTTCTATATCTCTAGGGTCAATAGTAGAGGATAATACAATTACTTTTAGTTCAGGGAAAAAGTCGTGATACTTGTTTTCGGAGAATATATCAAGAAATTCCCATCCTCCCATAATAGGCATATTTAAATCTAAAAACATTAGTTGAGGTAAGATAATGTTGTTATCTTCTTCTAAATTGTTTTTTAAGTTGTCAAAATATCTAAGTGCATCTTCACCATTGTGTGCTGTATCTATTTGTTTAGAAAAATCAGATTTTTCAATTACTTTTTTACACAGCATAAGTGTTATGGGATCGTCATCAACACATAATATTTTATTATACATCTTTATTGTTTTTAAAAATTATTGTGAAAGTAGTTCCAACTCCAACTGTGCTATCAATACTAATAGTGCCTCCCATTGATTCTACTTGAGATTTTACTAAGTACAAGCCTAATCCTTTGCTATCTGGATAGTCATGAAATCTTTGGTATAATCCAAATACTTTATCTTTATTTCTTTCTAAATCAATTCCAATTCCGTTATCTTTGAATGTGATAATTGTTTCATTTCCCACTTTTTTTGAAGCGATTGAAATTTTTAATTGTCTAATTGGATCGCAATAACGTAACGAATTTGACATCAAATTTAATAAAATACTTTCAATGTAAGATTTGTTTAAGTAAACTATTTGATCCTTATTTAAATCCATTTTGATAATTGGTTTTTTCACTCCAATTAAAAAACTTAATTGATTAAAAACATTTTCAAATACATCCTTAATGACAATACCTTCTTTTTGAATTGATGGACTATCTTTGATGATAATCACATTTACTAAATCATTTATGGTTTCATTAAGTTGGTGTGTAGATTTAGAAAAACCACTAATGATTTCTTTTAATTCTTGATTTTCTATAGGAATATCCTCAACTAGATTTAATAGTCCAGTTAGATTAGATAGTGGAGCTCTAAGATTATGCGAAGTTATATATGAAAACTGTTTCAGATCTTTGTTGTTTTGTGTAAGTTCGCTAATAAGATGTTCACGTTCTTTTTCACGTTCTTTTTCGACTGAAATATCTCTTTGTATTGAAATCCAATGAGAATGTTGGTTGTCTTTGTTAGTAATAGGAATCATTGTAAGATTAACCCAATATTGCTCGCCGTTTTTTCTTTTATTTAATGCTTCAAAAGTAAATTCTTCTTTCTTTTTGATGACTTCGGCTAATTTTTTTATATCATTCCTAACACTAAATTTATTCATCAAAATAGTAGCATTTTTTCCAATTACTTCTTTTGATTTATATCCTGTCATTTTTGAAAATGCAGGATTGACAAAAACAATTTTTGGTAGTTCTTTTTCTGTATTGCTCGTTTCAGTAATAATTACGGTGTCTTTTGTTTGAGTAATAACAGTTTCTAATAGTTTTAATCTTTGTTCCTCTTCTTTTTGCTTGGTGATATCTTGAATAGCACCTATCATACGAATAACATTTCTGTCATCATCCATTACTAAAAAGCCTCTATCGAAAACGTATTTATAAGTTCCATCGGCACACATGAATCTATAATAATCTTGCCATTTTTCAGTTTTCTGTTCAATGAATGAATAAAGCTTTACCGACATTTTTAAGCTATCTTCGGGATGAATTTTCTCAAACCACCATTGAAGGTTTTCTCCTACGTCTTCTTTTTTGTATCCAAAAACGCCTTGTATTCCTTTGTTCCAAATAAATCCACCCGTTTTAATATCCCAATCCCAAATAGTATCACTAGTTGCTTTTGCAACTATATCATATCTTTCATTTGATTCATAAAGGTCTTTGTTGATTCTTTTTAAGTTGGTAATAGAATCATTAATTTTTTTATCATTTGTCTTAAAAATTATTATCAAAGCTATTGGTGAGCAAATAATAATAAATATAAAAATATAAAGACTGTAAAATAATTGATCATTAACAGAAATGAAGTTTACAATATAGTAGTGGCTTATTAAAGCCAAGATGAGGATGATTAGGAAATAAATTACTATACTTTTGTAAAAAAAACTTTTCATTACTCAAAAATAAAAAAAAAATAATGAAACCATCTTTTTTATTAAAAAAATAATCATTTTTTTAATGATTCAAGTAATAATAGTTATTAAAATGTAAACTCTTGTAAGCAAGGTTTTTTATATCAAAATAAAGTGTACCTTTGCACATTCTAAAAAAATCAGATGGAATCTATCAGAAACATTGCAATTATTGCCCACGTTGACCACGGTAAGACTACTTTGGTTGACAAAATTATGTATCATTGTCAACTTTTTCGCGAAAATGAAAACACAGGTGACTTAATTCTTGATAACAACGATTTAGAGCGTGAAAGAGGTATCACTATTACTTCTAAAAACGTTTCTGTTTCGTATAAAGGAACAAAAATCAACATTATTGATACTCCAGGTCACGCCGATTTTGGTGGTGAAGTAGAACGTGTATTGAATATGGCTGACGGAGTTTGTCTTTTAGTAGACGCATTTGAAGGTCCTATGCCTCAAACTCGTTTCGTGTTGCAAAAAGCTATTGACTTAGGATTAAAACCATGTGTGGTTATTAATAAAGTTGATAAAGAAAATTGTACACCTGAAGAAGTGCATGAAAAAGTTTTTGATTTAATGTTTGAATTGGGTGCAGAAGAATGGCAGTTGGATTTTCCTACGGTTTATGGTTCAGCTAAAAACAATTGGATGTCTGATCATTGGGAAAATATGACAGATAATATTGAGCCTTTATTAGATATGGTTGTAGAACATGTTCCTGCGCCAAAGGTTTCTGAAGGTACACCACAAATGTTAATTACTTCTTTAGATTTCTCTTCATTTACAGGTCGTATTGCGATTGGTAGATTAGAAAGAGGTGTATTGAAAGAAGGTATGCCAATTTCTTTAGTAAAAAGAGATGGTTCTGTAATGAAATCGAGAATTAAAGAACTACATACTTTTGAAGGTTTA
Organism: Flavobacterium koreense; assembly: GCF_054776075.1. NCBI lineage: Bacteria > Pseudomonadati > Bacteroidota > Flavobacteriia > Flavobacteriales > Flavobacteriaceae > Flavobacterium > Flavobacterium koreense. The sequence goes on from NZ_BAAHCF010000042.1 coordinate 81,200, forward strand.
GGTCGTAAAAAAGTACAAGAAGTTATAGCTGGTGATATTTGTGCAATTGTTGGTGTTGAAGGTTTTGAAATTGGTGATACTATTGCAGATTTTGAAAATCCAGAGGCTTTACAAACTATTGCCATTGATGAGCCAACAATGAGTATGTTGTTTACCATTAACGATTCGCCTTTCTTTGGTAAAGAAGGGAAGTTTGTTACTTCAAGACACATTAGAGATAGATTGACAAAAGAGTTAGAGAAAAACCTTGCAATGCGTATGGGTGAAACTGATTCTGCTGATAAATTTATGGTTTTTGGTCGTGGAGTTCTTCACTTATCGGTTCTTATTGAAACAATGAGAAGAGAAGGTTACGAATTACAAATAGGTCAACCACAAGTTATTATCAAAGAAATTGATGGTAAAAAATGTGAGCCTATTGAAGAATTAACAATCGATTTACCTGAAAATCTTTCAGGAAGAGCTGTTGAATTTGTTTCTATCCGTAAAGGTGAAATGCTTTCGATGGAAGGTAAAGGTGAGCGTATGATTGTTAAATTTAATATTCCATCACGTGGAATTATTGGTTTGAGAAATCAATTACTTACTGCAACTGCTGGTGAAGCAATTATGTCACATCGTTACATAGGTTATGAGCCATTCAAAGGAGAGATTCCAGGAAGAAACAATGGTTCGTTAATCTCTATGGAAAACGGAAAAGCAATTCCTTATTCTATCGATAAATTGCAAGATCGTGGTAAATTTTTCGTTAATCCAAATGATGAAATTTACGAAGGTCAAGTTATTGGAGAAAATTCTCGTAGTGATGATATGTGTATTAACGTAACAAAAGCTAAGAAACAATCTAACGTTCGTTCTTCTGGAAATGATGAAAAAGCTAGAATTATTCCACCAATTATTTTCTCATTAGAGGAAGCTTTAGAATACATTCAAAAAGATGAATATGTTGAGGTTACACCAAAAACTATTCGTTTGAGAAAAATTTATTTAACTGAAAATGATAGAAAAAGATTTAAAATCTAATTCGTCAAACTAAAATAAATGAAAAACCATCAGTGAAAGCTGATGGTTTTTTTATGGAGTTAATTTTATGATTATCTTTTAAGAGCGAAGTGTCCTTTTGTATTTCTACCATCATCAAAAGTAATATTATACCAATAATCATCAGATGGTGCTAAATTACCATTATAAGTTCCGTCCCAACCTTGACCAATTGCCGATATTTGTTTTACTAGTTTGCCATATCGATCATAAATGTGGATTATAGAGTTAGCATAGAATTGCTCATTTGCTCCTTTAATATTCCAGGTGTCGTTAAAACCATCTCCATTTGGAGTAAAATATTGAGGAACTCCTAAAACAGAAATTAATTGTTCTGAAATACCACAACCATTCAAATCTTTTACATAAATCGTATGGAATCCCATTGGTACATTGTTAAAAATATTTGAATCTTGATAAGGTCCATAAGGTTCTTGAATACTATATACATAATCCCCATTTCCAGAAACAATAACTTCTACAGAGTTGTTTTCTGCTAAATCAATAATATTAATATTGTCGATTGTTGCAATTACAGAAGTGGTAACTTCAATTGTTCTCGTTTTTGGACAACCTAATGAATTAGTAACAACAACTGAATAGGTACCACCAGTATTAACAGTTATTGAATAATTTGTCTCACCTGCAAGTAAATTCCCTTCTAAATACCATTGATATGTATAAGCGCTAATTGGTGTTGCATCTGTAATTCCAGCATCTAATGTTACTGTGAAAGTTGGAAGATTTGTACAGACAAGTTGGTTTGCCCAACCATTTTGATTGATATCAATATTTGGAGTTGGATTTACAATAAAATTTAAAATTGTTGAAACAGGACAACTAGGATTTAATGGATTTGTTAATGTTAAGGTTACATTTTGAGTTCCAGTTGTAAAAGTTGGCGGTAAATTATTCAGAATTACTGTACCATCTTGAAGTGTAAAAGATATATCAAAACCAGTTTGTCCTTGCAAAATTGTTGGAAGTATGTTTGTTGTGTCAAAATTTAATAACCCATCTTGGTCGGCAGGATCAGTTTCGTCATCACAAGAAGTTAATTGATTAGGTGATAGTGAAAATATTTGTGGTAAATCATCAACTATAAACTGAATTGTTTTTTCGTAATAACATGGACCATCTGTTGCTAATGAAGGATTATTAGTTAATCTTACTGTAATAGTTTGAGAAGTATTTACAGAAAAAGGATTTGTCATAGCAAATGGAACTCCTAAATTATCATAGTAGGTTACATCAATATTTGTCTGCCCTTGAAGAATATCGTTTTCAAGATTGGTGGTATCGAATCCGTAAATTCCATCATGGTCATCATCACAATGACGAATAACATTGTTTACCCCAACTGTATTGAAAACAGGAGTTGGTTCAACGATAACATTAAAAGTTTTGAAACCATAACATCCATTATTGATATTGCTGTCAACACGAACCCAAATGGTTTGTGAATTTGGATAGCCAATATTTCTATAATTTGAAATATTTGTTATAGCTAATGAATTACCATTACTATCATTTTCAGCATTAAAATCGGCTTGATTTTTATAAAATTTAATAGTGAAATCTGAAGTTGGAGTAGGTAGTTGAGCTAAAGTGTTATTGTAAATTTGCGTAAAGTCAAATGTTGCAATTCCATCGTATTCGTTATTTGTAGCATTAATATAATCATCACATTTTACTTGATTAGGAATAATAAAACTAGCTGGTAATTGTGGTGTAGACACTATCAAATCTAATCTTGCAACACTGAAACAGTTATTTGCATTTTGAACTCTTACCCACACGGATGTATTAGCTGTTGTAAATGCTGTAGGGCTTGAAATTAAAAATGCAGTATCATTGGTTTGACCAGCAGTTTGATTTGTGAAAAAAGTAAAAGTTTCAATGCCTGAATTAGTAGAAATAAACGTATTTTTTTCGGTTAAATTGAAGGTAGAAATACCGTCAGTATTATCATCACATTGAATTAATGATAATGGAGAAACCACAACAGGTAATGCATAAATTGATAACGAAGCGTCACCAGAAATCAGTCCGCAAGAGTTTCCTATTCTGTTTAGTATTACTCTATACTTGTATCCGGCCATTGACATTGTGATGTTATTTACAGCTAAAATATCAGTAGTAGCTCCAGCATAATTTGTATTGTTTGTAATATTTGTCCAAGTCAAACCATTATCTGATGATACTTGCCATTGATAAGTGGTTATTGACGTTGAAGTTGTTAACGTAAATGTTGTTCCTTGTAATTCACAAGAAAATTGATTGGCTGGTTGTGTTGTTATTACAATTGGGGCAGGTATGAAAAAATTAGAATTTGGGTTAACATAACCGGTTCCACTAGTTACAACACCATTGTTTGGATTTACAGTTGGAGGAGTTGTAGTTCCTAAAATTCCATCATTGTTTCCATCTAAATATCCAGCTTCAATTACATCATCACAACCATCTCCATCACTATCTAAATCTAAGTAATTGTTTAATAAATCAGTGTCAGTATTAGCGATACTATTTGCTATAATTCCACTATCTGGAGTGGTTTCTAAAGAGTTTAACCAACCGTTGATACCAAAATTTGCACCATCAATCATTCCATTAGAATTGGCATCGGTTAAAGTATATCCAGATTCATTTAAATCATAAATTCCATCATTGTCAGAATCTAGGTCAAGATAATCTACTATGCCATCATTATCAAAATCAACTGGTGTTAATCCGGTGTTGTAAGCATCATCAATTCCGTCATTATTAGCATCAATATTTGATACAGCAACAAAAGAAGCGCCTTGTACTTCTATATAATCAGGAATTCCATCATTATCACTATCATAATCAAATTGGTCATAAATGCCATCACCATCATAGTCTTTTGGTACGCAAGTTGCAATTATTTTGAATGTTGATTTATTAGGTAAAGCATCAGATAAATTTCTATGAGAAAAACTTATTGAAGTTACTTGACTGGCCATGAATTTAAATGTTCCAGTTCCTGCAGCTAATGGTGTTGTACTGTTTACTCTAAATCTAATTTCGAATGAAGAATACTCTGTAACACCGCTTTCAAAAATTCCATCATAGTTGGTATCAATTAATAATTGATTCGTTGGATTTAAAACGGTTATTGTTTTATTTATTGGCGAATTAATAATAAACTCAGCATTAGCATCTAATAAATCAGTTGAATTTGCTGTTGCAACATATTCTATGGCTAATGATATAGGTTGAGGAAATGTAAGTTGGTATTTAATGGTATTAGTTTTTCCTGGTGGAATATCTGTTACAAAACTTCCATCTGCATTTCCAACAAAAGGAGTTGGACTTGCTGTTGTTGAAGTTGAAATTGCTCCTGTAAATGAATTTGAATAAGTTCCTACCGCTACTGATCCTGCTATTGGATTTACTAACGAAACATTTTGATTTCCAAATGATTCGTTACAATTTGTAATTCCATCACCATCATAATCTTGATCAATGTTATCGTTAGAGCTATCACTATCTGAGTTAGTTGCGCATGTACTTACAGGTATTTCGTCTGAAAATAAATCGATTCCACATTCTGTTAATGTTGCTTTTACTTTATAATATCCAGGTTGAAGAGGAGTATATGAACTCGAAGTTGCACCAGTAATTGCAACACCATTGAAATACCATTGAAATACATCAAAACCACTTAATGAACTTATTTCTAAATTCACATTAGGAATACAATTGGAATTACTTCCTGCAACTGGTTGAAAAACCACTTCGGGTTTGAAAGTAAAGCCTGAGTAAAATCCACCATAGGTTGCAGCACCACTCGAACCATAATAAGATAAATAAACTTGTTCAGAGGAGAATACGGATACATTGCCATTTAATCCCTCAAAAGTATAAGTTACATAATTTGCATTTCCTGTTACTACAAATGGTCCATTAACATTAATACTTCCTGGTAAACTTGTTAGTGTATAACTTGTTCCATTAATTATAAAGTTTAATGTAGCGCCAGTTTTAGTTACCAAACAAACCGTTCCTGCAAAATTGGAAAGATTTCCAACTTCATTGATGAAAGGAATATTATTGATAGTTTTTGGAGTTTGACAACTCAATGGAGGTAAAAAGTGCATGTTTTGATTGGCTTGACTATTAGATCCACCAATCCCTTGATAGGCAAAAACATTCTTTGAAGTATTAACATATAAATTTCCATTAGCAGAAAACTGAGAACCATCTAGAGCTAAATATTCTCCAGCATTTAAGTTAGCAATTGGTAAATTTATTCCGTTTGTAAATACTTCTGTGTTGTCTTCATGAGCAACAATTAAAGGTCTTTCGGTTACATCAACACCAGAACCTTTGATGAAAATATATTCTTGTCCAGTTCTTTCAGCAGATACAATTTGGTCAAAACCTAAATCTAAATTACTTGTAGAACCATTACTTCCTGCAAAAGAACCACAATTTACCGCAATTGGTTTATTGGAATTTATCAGCATTCCAATTAAGCCATCTCTATTTGGATCAGATGGACCTTTTACTGCAATAACATAACTATCACCGGCATTAAGAGTAACATTTGCAGGTGTATTTCCTGCCGCAGCATTATTTAATAATGTTACACCAGTTTTAATATCATCAAATGTGATAATTGTATTATTTTCTGTTGCTAATATAGAAGCAAAAGTGAAGTAGTTTTCGGTTGAAGTTGGCGCTCCGGTATTTATGAAACCACCAATTCTAAAGTTAGTACCTAAAGCAGCACTTCCTTTGGCAACAAGTCCACCAGCATGAAGATTACTCTGTGCTGTTAACCTTACAGTCACATAGATTAAATCTTGTGCTTGAACGATAAAACCTTTATTGTTTTTAACAACACTTACATCAATTTCATTTGTTAGAAGTTGAGTATCTGTTCCAAATCCAATTGAATATACATATGGAGTGTCTCTACTTACAGTTCCATTTATTGTAGTACCACCAATTTCTTGAATTTGAAAGTTGATTGGAACTAAACTTGGACTAGAAATATATAGATATTGGTTCAATGGCTCTACAGAATCTGTATGAGACAATGGTGGAATGTAATGCGTTTTGCTAAACTGCGCAAAACAATTAGCTGATAATAAAATAGTTAGTAAGTATAGTAAAACTCTCTTTTTCATTTGATAAAAATAGCAAATAAATTAGAGTTATTCTAAAGAACTTATATTTTTTAACATTCGTCGATAGGCTATAAATCTCTTCTTTTTAAAAGGTAATATGAGGATGAAATAAAAATTGCAGTCCAAGCTAATACTATAAGAATGGAATACCAATGTACATCATAATCTTTTAAGTTTGCTGCACCACCAATAGTTGTCTCAATATTTTTGATAACGGATAGTTTTGTAAATGGTTCGACTATAAGATTACTCATTGATTCTAAAGGTAAAAATTGAGTAATGTTTTTATCAAAATCACTATCTGGGAAAATTTTGAAATTCAAAATTCCAATAATTATTCCTTCAATTATATTCCATACGAATAAGAATCCTAATGCAAAAGCAGAGCGTTTTATTAAAATTCCAATAAATAAACAAAAAGAGAAAAATCCTGTTAGTTTTACAAAATAAGCTATAAGATATTCCATTTCAGAAAAAATTATTCCAACCTCATTGTAAGAAGAAAATGATAATCCAAGAATAAGTGAAAGAATAAATATGAATAATGTTGATACTCCAGCAAATACCACAACAGTTAAGAATTTTGATGTTACAAATTCTTTTTTACTCATTCCATCGATTAAGTTTTGTTTTAAAGTACCATAACTATATTCGTTTGCCATCATCGATACAATGACAACAGCAAGGAAGAATTTTAAAATAGCTGCAATGTAGGTGTTAAAGTGCCAAATGTATGGAAAATTGAAGATTCCTTGTTCGGCAATATGAAGTTGAAAATTACCAATATTAATTTTTATAGAGGCAATTAAAGCTATAAAAGTTAGCAAAATAAAATAACTTAAAGTTAAAATTTTACTTGCTTTATTTTTCCAGATTTTTTGTAATTCTATTAAGAGTAATCGTTTCATTTTTGTGTAGATTATTTGGCTGTTAATTGTAAAAATTGTGCTTCTAAACTGTTTTTGCGTTTAGCCAAGTGGTTTAAGTAAATTGATTTTTCAACCAAAAATTTATTTAATTCTGAAGAATCAATATTGGTGTTAGAATAAATCAAAACTTTACCTTCTTCTTCCTCAATTTTAGTAATATTTGGATGATTTTGAAGCGCAGTAATCAATGCTTTATTGTCATTGGCTTGAAGTTCGATAAAACCATTATTAGTAGACATTCCTTCTACAGTTCCAGAGTAAAGAATTTCTCCTTTTCTCAAAACCAATACATGCGAACAAACTTTTTCTACTTCATCCAAGAGGTGAGAAGCCAATAAAATTGTAGTTCCTTGTGAAGCAATTAATCTTATAATATCTCTAATTTGATGAATACCTTGAGGATCTAAACCATTGGTTGGTTCATCTAAAATAAGAATTTCTGGATCGTTTAGTAAAGCTGAAGCAATAGCCAAACGCTGTTTCATTCCAAGTGAGAAAGTGTTGAACTTACTGTCTTTTCTATCATACAAACCTACAACTTCAAGTTTTTCTTGTACTTTGTTGTAACTGATTCCTTTTATTTTGCAAACCAATTCTAGGTTTTCTTTAGCCGTCATGTATGGGTAAAAATTTGGACGTTCAATGATGGCACCAACTTTTTTCAAAGCTTCGTGTGTTTGCATTGTGCCTCCAAACCAAGAATACTCTCCTGAGGTTTTATTGACAACATTCAATACTATACCAAGAGTGGTAGATTTTCCACTTCCGTTTGGACCTAGAATGCCATAGACATTTCCTTTTTGAATTTCTAATGAAACGTTTTTAACAGCTTGTAATTTGCCATAACGTTTGTGAAGATTTTTGATGCTTAGAATCGTTTCCACAATAATTTGTTGTTTGGTTTAAGAGTAAGACGATGAATGTAAGAATTTGTTACTAAGTAATAAAAAAAATCCTCAACTGATTGAATTACAGTTGAGGATTTAAATTATTTTGATAAATTATTATCTTAATCCATTTACAATTCCAACGAAATCGTCTGCTTTTAGTGCAGCACCACCAATTAATCCTCCATCAACATCTGGTTTACCAAAAATTTCTTTTGCATTATCAGGTTTTACACTTCCTCCATAAAGGATTGAAACGTCTTCAGCGATATCGCTTCCAAAACGTTTGCGGATTGTTTCTCTGATGAATTCGTGCATTTCTTGAGCTTGTTCAGGTGAAGCAGTTTCACCAGTTCCTATTGCCCAAACTGGTTCGTAAGCTAAGATGATATTTTCCCAAGATTCATTGCTAATATGAAATAAACCATCACGTAATTGATTCTCAACAATATTAAAATGTTGATTGTCTTGACGGTCTTTTAATTCTTCTCCAAAGCAAAAAATTACTGTCATATTGTGTTTTAATGCTGTATCGACTTTGTAAGCCAATTGAGAATCGGTTTCATTGAAGTAAGCTCTTCTTTCAGAATGACCTAGAATAACAGTGTTTACTCCAATGCTCTGTAGCATATCTGCAGAAATTTCTCCAGTATATGCTCCATTTTCTGCTTGATGCATATTTTGTGCAGCTACCACAATATTTGTAAATTCTAAATGATCAGAAGCAGATGCCAAATTTACAAATGTTGGAGCAACAATAATTTGTGCTTCAATATCGTTTGGTAATTTATCAATAAGTTCATTTAATAAATCTTCAGTTTCTTCGGCATTTTTGTTCATTTTCCAATTGCCAGCAACGATTTTCTTTCTCATTATTCTAGTGTTTTTAAAGTAGCGTTAATTTTTTCAAAGTCGGTTTCAATAGCACGATACAATTCAATTTGACCTTTTTTATTGATAATCATGTATCTCGGAATCCAATCTAAATCTACTGATTTTCCAAAAGTACCTTTCATACCTTTTTCGTCATTAACCCAATAGTGTTCTCCTGCTAATTCGTGTTTTTCTATTCCAGCTTTCCATTTATCAAAAGTTTTATCTAAAGAAATGAAAATGTAAACTACGTTTGGATTACTAGCTTGCATCTCTTTTACTTTAGGCATTGCTTTTACACAATCACTGCACCAAGAAGCCCAAAATTCAATCACAATGGTTTTGCCTTTATGTTTTTTCAAAATTTCTTTGAAAGTAACTTCTTTAGATTCTGTATCTGTTAGTTTTCCTTTAAGAGCATCTTTAGAAAATTCTTTTTTTTGTGCATTACCACATGATACTGAAGTCATTACTATTGCTAATATTAATATTACTTTTTTCATTTTCAATTAATTATAAGTTTATAATTTTGGATGCGTTTTCTTAAGTTCTTCATATGATTGGTTCAAATATTTTTTCAAATCTTCGCCAACAAACTTATCGTCAGTTATTCCCCAATAGTATTTTATTTCGTTTCCATTCCAAAGATATTTTACACCTGGTGTATCTTTACCACTTCCTAGAGTATTCCAAAACGGAATGATTTCAATAATTTTATAAGGATAAGTTGCACCTGCTTCTTTGAAAAAAGCAGGAATTAAATCGGCTTCTTCATTCATAAAAATAATAGAAAGTGGCGGTAAACTTGCATCTTTCTTTCTCATTTCTGTCAGCTCTTTGGCCGCATCTCTACAATGGTCACAACCAGGAACAAAATAGCAAAGTAATTTTTTACCTTTATCTATACTTGGAAAAAGAGCAGCATTTCCTGATTTTACCTTTTTAGGTTCATTCAAGTTTTGAACTTCTACTTTTTTAGCGGTATCTTTTTTAACTTCATTAGTTAATTTTTCATTTTCCAAAGGATTTTGAAGCGTCATAGTTGTTGAATCTATGGTAGGTATTGAATTGTCAAAACCTTCTGTAGGTTCTTCAGTTTCAGAAACAGGAAGAGCAGTTGCAACAGGTTGAATAGGAGCTACCATATATATTCCTAAAATAGTAGCAAAAAGAACTGTTGTTAAAATCCAAAAGTTATGATTTGAAGTTTCTTTCGGAAGAATATAATACAAGTATCCAAGTAATCCAATAGCTACAATATTTTTGATAATGGCTTCAATTGGTGTCATCGGAATTAACTCACCAAAACAACCACAATTACCAGAATCTCCACCGCTCAAAAAAGTTACATAAGTTAAATGTCCAACAAAAACGGCTAAAAGTAAAATTGTCATTGGTACAATGAAACGTTTCAGCCAATGGTTTTGCAACAATAAAAATCCCATTGCCAATTCGATTCCAATAAGAGTTCTTGAAAAATAAGGTGCAACATGCTCAGAAAAACCTAAGGTATAAAGCTGTTTAACTTCAAATGTTGATATTGCAAAATAAGGTGAAGGATACATTTTGGCAACAGCTGAAACAATAAATAGTAACGAAACTATAATTCTAATTGACCAAGCTATGTATGATTTTTTTGTTTCCATAAAATATGTTTTTACAAAGGTAAAAAGGCTTTTAATTGTAAGTTGTTAACGATATGTTATTGTCCAAATTTCATTAAAATCAATGCAAATACCGAATAATTAATCATGTCTTGATAATTAGCATCAATACCTTCAGAAACCAACGTTTTTCCTTTGTTGTCTTCAATTTGTTTTACACGAAGTAATTTTTGTAAAATTAAATCAGTAAGTGAACTTACGCGCATTTCTCTCCAAGCTTCACCATAATCGTGGTTTTTGTCTTCCATCAATTGTTTGGTTAAAGCAATCTTTTCGTTGTATAATTTTACTGCTTGCTCGGTATTCAAATCTGGTTGGTCAACAACACCTAATTCTAATTGAATCAAAGCCATAATGCAATAATTGATGATGCCAATGAATTCACCAGTTTCATCTTCGTCTACTTTTCTAACTTCGTTTTCTTGAAGACTTCTTATGCGTTGTGCTTTTATAAAAATTTGATCGGTTAATGATGGCAAACGTAAAATGCGCCACGCACTTCCATAATCAGTCATTTTTTTACTAAACAAATCTCGGCAAATGCCAATTACTTTGTCGTATTCTTGTGAAGTATTCTTCATTAATGGTATCTTTGTATAATAATTTTTACTACTTACGATTCGAACCAAAGTGGTCTCGGGTCAAAAGTAAAGAATTCAAATTGAAGTACAAAGTACAATGACGATTAACTGTAAAGGAAAACTTATCGATTTATCTACTCCCAAAGTGATGGGAATTCTCAATGTTACTCCCAATTCTTTTTATGATGGTGGAAAACATATAGATGAAAAATCAATTTTACTACAAGTCGAAAAAATGCTTTTAGAAGGTGCAACTTTTATCGATATTGGTGGATATTCAAGTAAACCAAATGCTGAGTTTGTTTCAGAAGAAGAGGAATTGCAAAGAATACTTCCTGTTGTACAAAAGGTACTTAATGAATTTCCAGAAACCATTATTTCAATTGATACTTTCAGAAGTAAAGTTGCAAAAGAGACTGTAGAAAGTGGCGCAGCGATTATAAATGATATTTCTGCTGGAAACTTGGATGATGCCATGCTTCAAACTATTGCAAACCTTCAAGTGCCTTACATTATGATGCACATGAGAGGAACACCTCAAACGATGCAAAAAATGACTCGTTATGAAAATATTATCAAAGAAATGATATTTTATTTTTCTGAAAGAGTGGCTAAGGCGAGAAGTATAGGAATCAATGATTTGATTATCGATCCAGGCTTTGGATTTGCAAAAACATTGGAACAAAATTTTGAAGTTTTAAATAAATTAGAATTGTTTCAAATGTTAGAATTGCCTCTACTTGCAGGAGTTTCAAGAAAGTCTATGATATATAAAACGTTGGATACAACTGCTGAATTTGCTTTAAATGGAACTACGTCATTGAATACGATATCTTTGATGAAAGGAGCAAAAATATTACGTGTTCATGATGTAAAAGAAGCCGTGGAATGTGTCAAATTATACAATCAATTAAATCATTAAAATGAAAAAATACTTAGTATTATTAATAGTTTTTGGAATAGTATCTTGCGAAGGAAAGAAAGAAATTCAATTACCAAAAGCAGATAGAACAATAATTGGAGATGTCAAAGAACATTCACCAATTTATATATTTTTTAAAGTTGAAGGAAAAGATACTATTGCCGATGTAAACAGAAAAAATGCCATAGTTTCAACCAATTGGATTTTTAATATCGACAAACGTTTACCTTTAAAATTAGTGATGCCAGAACTAATAAAATTGCAAGCTAAAAAAGATAAAAGCATTCATAAAAATGAAGCTGCCGAGAATTATTTTTCATATGCTAATGATAAGAAAAAAACATTAGCCTTCTTACCTTTTGCAAGTCTAAAATTTAAACTTGAAAGGCCAAAATCTGGAGTTGAGATTTATTTCACCAAAGACGATAAAGTTTTAGTTAATAAAACCATTGTTGAAAAATCTAATTTGATAAATTATTTAGATAGTTTAGAAAGTGATAAACCTTTGAAATACAACTTTTGTTTTGACAAAGAAGCTAACTACGATACTTTTATTAAAAATACAGTTTTTATCAATACATTAGAAATAGAAATGATTATTAGTGAAATCTATATTTTCTAAATCTATCGATAAACTTCTCACTTTCTATTGATGGTGATAAGGTTCGTTTCTTAAGATTGTAAACCCACGATAAATTTGCTCAATTACAAATAAACGAACCATTTGATGAGAAAAAGTCATTTCTGAAAGCGATACTTTTCCTTGTGCTTTTTTGTAAATCTCTTCACTAAATCCATACGGTCCGCCAATTACAAATACTAGGGTTTTTATTCCGGCATTCATTTTCTTTTGTAAATAATCAGAAAATCCTACACTTGAGAAAGTAGTTCCGTTTTCATCTAACAGTATTAATTGGTCAGTTGCGGAAAGTTTAGATAAAACTAGCTCGCCTTCTTTCTCTTTTTGTTGTGCTTCCGATAAGTTTTTTACATTTTTTATATCAGGAATCACTTCCAAATCAAATTTCACATAAAAAGACAACCTTTTTGTATAATCGTCAATTAAAGTTTGAAGAGATTTATTATCGGTTTTGCCAATGGCTAGAAGACGAATATTCATTGTTGAATTATTATAAGTCGCAAATTTACAAATAGATTTTTATTTTCTTTCAACTTCCAACTTTCAACTCCAAACAATTTTCTATTTTTGCAAAACACAACTACAACAAAATGTACAAACTACTAATTCGCCCAATTCTTTTTCAATTTGATCCTGAGAAAGTACACTATTTTACCTTTTCATTAATTCGTTTTTTGTCAAAAATTCCAGGTTTTTCGTCACTTTTTAAATCATTATATTTAGTAAATGATAAGCGATTAGAAACGGAAGTTTTCGGTTTGAAATTTCCAAATCCTGTTGGATTAGCAGCTGGTTTTGATAAAAATGCAGTTTTATATAAAGAACTTTCCAACTTTGGTTTTGGTTTCATAGAAATCGGAACATTAACACCAGTTGGTCAAGAAGGAAATCCTAAAAAAAGATTATTTCGATTGAAAGAAGATTCCGCAATCATTAACAGAATGGGCTTCAACAATGAAGGAGTTCAAATGGCTGTTGAACGTTTAAAGAAAAATAAAAACGTTTTAATAGGCGGAAACATTGGTAAAAATAAGCTTACGCCAAATGAAAATGCCACGCAAGATTATGAAATTTGCTTCGAAGCGCTTTTTGATTATGTAGATTATTTTGTAGTTAATGTTAGTTCGCCAAACACACCAAATCTTCGTGAATTGCAAGATAAAAAGCCGTTGACAGAATTGTTGCAAACGCTTCAAAATAAAAATTTAGCTAAGCCAAAACAAAAGCCAATTCTTCTAAAAATCGCACCAGATTTAACTGATTCTCAACTTTTAGATATTATTGATATAGTAAACGAAACCAAAATTGCTGGTGTAATTGCAACTAATACAACGCTTTCTAGAGAAGGTTTACATTCTGAAAATAAATCAGAAACAGGCGGATTATCTGGAAAACCATTGACAAAACGCTCAACTGAGGTGATTCGATTTTTATCTGAGAAAAGTAATAAATCGTTTCCAATTATTGGTGTTGGTGGAATCCATTCGGCTCAAGATGCTATCGAAAAATTAGATGCAGGAGCAAGTTTAATTCAACTTTACACAGGTTTTATTTATGAAGGTCCACAATTAGTTAAGGAAATAAATAAGGAGATTTTAAAGAGAAAATCCTAAACTTATTTGTACTAAAAGTCCAATTAATAAAGCAATTCCGAAACTTAATAACGTTCCAATTAGAACATATTCTGTAAGTTTTCTGTCTTTTGCCTCTTTCAAATCTCCAAATCGGAAGATTGATTTTGCGGCTAATAAAAATCCAATAGCTTCAAAATGACCTGTTAGAATAAAGCAGAACACAAAAAGACGCTCCAAAATTCCAATATAATTTCCGGCATTTTGTAGCGAATCGTCATTGGTTTTATTTTCGGGTGTCCAAATAGAAATGATATTTTTGATTATGAGTGAAGTTGGTTTTGTCAATAAGATAAAACCTGTAATTGTAATCCAAAATTGATTTCCAAAACTTGTAAAATCTATTGTAGTATTGTTGTAAATTAATGTAACTGCAATAATAACAAGTAAATGCAAAATTTGGTCTACAGAAAACCAAATGCGTTTCGTTTTTGATTTTTGATAATGTAACTTCAAAAAATCAATAAAACCGTGTAATGCTGCTAAAGCGAAGGCATACCAACCAAAATCAGTAGTTCCAACTAAAATCCAAGCCAAAGCAAAGTGAAGTAAGGTGTGTAAATACAAGTAGATGCTCTTGTGTTTTTTCTGCTCTTTATCTTTTACCCACGAAGTTGGTTGTAGTAAAAAATCGCCTAATAAGTGAGCCAAAAGTAATTTTATAAACACTATCATAGTTCAAGAGATTTTATTTTTTTTCTAAAATAACGATCAACTTGCATCATCAGTTCATAATTAGAACGCTTTTGTCTTCGACTCACTGCTGCTTGATTGATTCCTAATTTTACTCCAATTTCCTCTTGAGAAAGTGTTGGGTTTTGAATAGCAACTAACACAAATTCAGCCGATTGTTGTAGCCAATTATCCATAAAGGACAGACTTAAATTAAGCATTAAATTCAATTCTTCATCAAATTCAGCAGTTCCAGAATTGATGGCTAAATTTATTTTTTGCTTTTTTAAGGTTTCAAATGTTTCACCAGAACGGATAAAAGCACTGCCATTACTTTCTGTAATTTTTCTTGCTTTATGTGTTTTATCTCCAAATCCTAAACTCATTCTAACATCTAAATCTATAGATTTAAAAAATGCTTTAATTTGAAAAGCAATGGTCAAAGCGTCTTCTATGTTCTTAATTTCCAATTGAAATTCATCGCCACGATATATTTCCCAATCGTTTGGAGATTTCCCAATCGTTTGAAATAGTGCTTTTAAGTCATCCATCCATTTCTTGGAAGGAACCTTTCTTGAGTTGATAATATCGCCTGTAAGTATCACAATCATAAGTCAAAAGTACTAAATATTTTTAATAAAACAACAATTATTACCAAAATACGTAATAATTCAATTTATTACCGATTTACGTAATATTTGCAATTATTACCAAAATACGTAATATTTTAAGTTATTACCAAAAAGTGTAATAATTAAATTTTACTTCTTTATAAAAAACGATTTCGTAAAAACGATTTCTTTAGTATCTTTGACAACAAATGGAGAAAATCAAAATCATAGAATGTCCTCGTGATGCCATGCAAGGCATAAAACCTTTCATTCCTACCGAACGAAAAGTAGATTATATTCAAGCGCTACTTCGTGTAGGCTTTGATACTATTGATTTTGGAAGTTTTGTTTCGCCAAAAGCCATTCCACAAATGGTTGATACTGCTGAGGTTTTAGCTCAACTTGATTTGTCGCAAACCCAAAGTAAATTACTTGCAATTATTGCTAATACACAAGGTGCAGAATTGGCTTCGGTTCATAAAGAAATACAGTATTTAGGTTTTCCATTTTCGATTTCAGAGAATTTTCAAATGCGTAATACGCATAAAACTATCGCTGAAAGCCTTGTTACTTTACAAGAGATTTTAAACATTGCCGATAAGTCCAATAAAGAAGTTGTAACCTACATTTCTATGGGTTTTGGAAATCCTTACGGCGATCCGTGGAATGTAGAAATAGTAGGAGAGTGGACAGAGAAATTGGCCAATATGGGCGTGAAAATTTTATCACTTTCAGATACTATTGGAAGTTCTACTCCAGAAGTTATTGATTATTTGTTTTCCAATTTAATTCCAAAATATCCAAACATCGAATTTGGAGCGCATTTACACACAACTCCAGACAAATGGCACGAAAAAATTGATGCAGCATACAAAGCAGGTTGTCGTCGTTATGATGGCGCCATTCAAGGTTTTGGTGGTTGTCCAATGGCAAAAGACGATTTAACAGGTAACATGCCAACCGAAAAAATGTTATCTTATTTCACCCAACAAAAAGCAGATACCAATACTAGTCCAATGAGTTTTGAAAGTGCTTATAATGTTGCTTCACGTTTATTTGGAGAGTTTCATTAAAATTTTTAGTTGTCGGTTTTTAGTTGTCAGTTTCTAGTAATTCGTGTAATTTCAAAGCAAATTAATTCGTGCAAATTCGTGCAATTCGTGTTTGAAAATAACTTAACGTCTTTTAAAAATCTTATAAATTTCCATCCACATCACAGACACAAAAGCAATTACAATACTCAATCCTATTTGTTTGTAATCAACCATTTCAAACAGAAAGAATTTAGAGAAAACTGGTACAAAAAGTAGGAGCGAAGTGAGTGCTATTGTCAATCCAATAATTATCAAAACCAAATTATTTTTATATCGAATCGTAGTAAAAATGGAATAATAAAACGAACGATTTTCCAAAGTCAGAAAAATATTTGAAGCAATCAAGGTTAGAAAAATTGAAGTTCTCGTATAGGTTTCTGAAAACCCTTCTTGGATGCAATATTGATACATAAATAATAATCCCAAAGTAATAACCAATCCTTGAATAATACTAATAGTAATCTCTTTCAAGTTAAAAAAAGTTGTTGTTAAAGGTCTCGGTTTTTCTAGCATTAAATTGCGTTCCATGGGTTCGTTTTCATAAATTATAGAACAAGTTGGTCCCATAATTATTTCCAAGAAAATGATATGAACTGGTGTGAAAATATTCGGGTATATCCAACCTAATGCTAATGGTATAAACACAACCAAAATTATTGGAATATGGATTGAAATTATATATTGAATAGCTTTTTTTAAATTCAAATAAATCTTTCTTCCCATCGCAATAGCATCAGTCATTTTTGCGAAATCATCGTCAATCAAAATCAAATTGGCTGCTTGTTTAGCAATTTCAGTTCCTTTTTTACCCATAGCAATTCCAATATGTGCCGATTTCAACGCTGGACCATCGTTTACACCATCGCCAGTCATTGCTACAATTTGATTATTGTCTTTTAGGGCTTGAATAATTTTCAATTTTGCTTCAGGAAACATTCGTGTAAAAATGGCTGTTTCCATCACTTTTACTTTCAATGTAGCTTCGTCCATTTTCATTAATTCGTCGCCGTTTAGAACTTTATCGGCATCTTTAAAACCGACTTGTTTGGCTATGGTTGATGTAGTTTGAGCATTATCACCAGTAACTATTTTTAATTGAATTCCGGCTTTGTAAAACGTCTCAAAAACCGCTTGAATATTTGCTTTTGGTGGATCGTAAAAAGCAACTAATCCTTTAAAATTAAATTTAAATTCTTGTTGCGTTTTAGGATAATCAGTTCCGGAAAATTCGGCAACACCAACGCCAAGAACACGATAACCTTCGTTAGCCATTTTTTCAATAGCAACTAAAATTTGTTTTTTTTCACTTTCAGATAATTGACTAACAGCGATAATTGCTTCTGGCGCTCCTTTGGCTGCTATGACTTTTTTACCTTTTGAATCTTCAAAAATATGCGTCATCATTGGTGGTTTTCCGCCCAAGGGATATTCGTGAACTAATTTAAAATTTGGTCGTTCATCTACCGATTCTAATTTAGTGTACGCTTCATGAATGGCTATTTCCATAGCATCAAACGGAATTGGTTCGCTTGCCCACATCGAGTAGCTTAAAACTTCTTCAGCTTCAGGATTTAGTTTTTCATTAGTTTCAACAATAGCATCCGATTTGAAAACATACAATTGAGCCAAACTCATTTTATTCTCAGTAATTGTTCCTGTTTTATCGGTACATATTACTGTAGCACTTCCTAAAGTTTCAACGGTTTTTGTTTGTTTGGTTATGATTCCCATTTTCATCAATCGCCAAGCTCCGAGTGCCATAAATGAAGCAAAAGCAACTGGAATTTCTTCTGGAATAACACTCATTGCAATAGTCAATGCTTTGAGTAAGCTATCTAAAATACTTTTGGAATGATAATAATTTAAAGCCCAAACAATCCCAAAAATAAGTAATCCAATGATTGACATTTTCTTTACAAAATTGTTAATCTGAATTTGTAATGGTGTTTTTTCCTCTTGAATTTCTTCTAAACTTTTTCCAATTTTCCCCAAACTTGTTTGGTTTCCTATAGCAGTTACTTCGCAAATCGCCATGCCTGTTGCAACGATTGTTCCTTGAAAAACTTGTTTAATTTCTGATGCTTCATTTTTAAAAACCGATAAAGATTCACCAGTTAAAATTGCTTCATTAACCGAAAAATCATTTGATTGAATGATAATGGCATCGGCAGGAATAAAAGTTCCTTCTTCAATTTGAATAAAATCGCCAAGCACAATTTCTTCACTTGGAATTTCTATAACTTCACTATTTCTGATGACTTTACTTTTGGGTTGCGATAATTTTTTTAAAGCATCAATTGCATTTCTACTTCGAGCTTCTTGAAATAAAGAAATAGCCGCAACTAAAAATATAGC
The DNA here is from genome assembly GCF_054776075.1 of Flavobacterium koreense. NCBI lineage: Bacteria > Pseudomonadati > Bacteroidota > Flavobacteriia > Flavobacteriales > Flavobacteriaceae > Flavobacterium > Flavobacterium koreense. The sequence goes on from NZ_BAAHCF010000042.1 coordinate 100,256, forward strand.
AACTGTCATAAAAATTCCATCACCATAATCGCCAGAAATGTAGTAAATACTTGCTGCTGCAACCAATAACAAAAACATAGGTTCTTTTACCATTTCTAACAATGACATCAAAAAATGATTTTTTTCTTGATGTTCTAAAGAATTGGTGCCATTTTTAGTTCTTGAGGAAGTAACTTCTTCATTTGAAAGCCCTGAAATTTTATCTTTGGAATCTATCATAAAACTGAATTAAGAAGTTACATTAAAGTTAATCATTTTTATTGGATTTTTAATCATTTTAATTTACTAAATGATAAAACTAATCACTATTCACTAATTACTATTTACTTTTTCACTATATTTGCACGCAATTTAACTACAACTACAAATTGCAACATGAAAGCACACACAACTAAAATCGTTGGAGAAGGTTTAACCTATGACGATGTACTGCTAATTCCAAATTATTCTGAAGTTTTACCGCGCGAAGTTAATATTCAATCGAAAATATCTAGAAATATTTCGTTGAATGTTCCTGTTGTTTCTGCAGCTATGGATACCGTTACTGAAAGTTCTATGGCAATTGCTATGGCTCAAGAAGGTGGAATTGGTGTTTTACACAAAAACATGACTATCGAACAACAAGCAGCTAAAGTTAGAAAAGTAAAACGTGCCGAAGCCGGAATGATTATTGATCCTGTGACTTTGCCTTTAAATTCAACGGTTGGTGATGCTAAAATGTTAATGAAAGAACATGGTATTGGAGGAATTCCTGTAGTTGATGAAAACGGAACTTTAAAAGGAATTGTTACTAATAGAGATTTGCGTTTTGAGAAAATCAATTCGCGTTCCATTCTAGAAGTTATGACTTCGGAACATCTAGTTACTGCAGCTGAAGGAACTACTTTACAAGAAGCAGAAGGAATTTTACAACAAAATAAAATTGAAAAACTACCAGTAGTTGATACCAATAACAAATTAGTTGGATTAATTACGTTTAGAGATATCACTAAATTGGCTCAAAAACCAGTTGCAAATAAAGACAAATTTGGACGTCTTCGTGTTGCAGCAGCATTAGGAGTTACTGCCGATGCTGTAGAAAGAGCTACCGCTTTAGTAAACGCAGGAGTTGATGCTGTAATTATTGATACGGCTCACGGACACACAAAAGGTGTGGTTGATGTATTGAAATTAGTTAAAGCTAAATTTCCAAATCTTGATGTCATTGTTGGAAATATTGCAACAGCAGAAGCTGCTTTGTATTTAGTAGAAAGTGGTGCTGATGGTGTAAAAGTCGGAATTGGTCCTGGTTCTATTTGTACTACAAGAGTTGTTGCTGGTGTTGGATTTCCTCAATTTTCTGCAGTTTTAGAAGTGTCAGCGGCTTTGAGAGGAACAGGAGTTCCAGTTATTGCTGATGGTGGAATTCGTTACACAGGAGATATTCCAAAAGCGATTGCTGCTGGAGCTGATTGCGTAATGCTTGGTTCTCTTTTAGCAGGAACAAAAGAATCACCTGGAGAAACTATCATTTTTGAAGGAAGAAAATTCAAATCATATCGCGGAATGGGTTCTGTGGAAGCCATGCAAGAAGGTTCAAAAGACAGATATTTCCAAGATGTTGAAGACGATATCAAAAAACTAGTTCCAGAAGGAATTGTAGGACGTGTTCCATACAAAGGTGAATTGAACGAAAGTATGCAACAATTTGTTGGAGGTTTAAGAGCCGGAATGGGTTATTGTGGTGCTAAAGATATTCCAACACTACAAGAAACAGGAAGATTTGTAAGAATCACAACTAGCGGAATTGGCGAAAGTCATCCTCATAATGTTACGATTACTAAGGAAGCTCCGAATTATTCTAGGTAAGTTTCTTAACCACGAAGTTCACTAAGAAAGCACAAAGCTCACAAAGTATTTAAAATCTTTGTGAGCTTTTTTTCTAAAATGTCTTTGAGGTTTGGTATCTATTTATGCCTTCTTTGTTTTAAAAATTAATTGCAGTTAAAAGGTTTGTCTTGATGCATAAAACCAGCAATGTATTCTTCAGTATAACCGTTTCCATTGGCAGTTGGTATTTTCTTTTCAAATTCAGCTAAGCTGTCCATCATTTCTTTACACTTTGAGAAATGTTTTTTGATAGTTGCAATTGCTGTATTTTGATCAACTAATTTTTTAGGCATTTTACTTTCGTTAAACCAACCAGAATCAATAATTGTATTTGTAGCTTTATCAACTATTTTATAGTTGTAATCAAGATAATATCCATCAGCAGAGAAAGGAGGAGTAAAGCTCAATAAAAGCATTTTGTCACTTGTTTCAGCAATGATTTTACTCAATACCATATACTTTTTCTTTTTCTCACTGTATTTAAAAGGTATGTAAGTAATATCACCAGCTACTAATTTATCTACTTTATCAATATCGATTCCTTTGATTGCTTCGAAACCTTCTTTGCTAGGAAGAGAATATCTAACTTTTTCAAAGGTTGAATAATAAAAATCTCTTTCGTCAATTTCCATTTTATTTCCATCTTTCAATAAAATGTAATTCTTTTGAGCAACTGAAAATAGTGAACTTAGTAGTACAATTGTAAATAATAATTTTTTCATTTTTTTTGTTTAGTTATTAGATTCCTAAATAATTACTTGGACTTATCTGCATCAATTCCACTTTAATTTCGTCTGAAACATTCAGTGTTTGAATGAAATTATGAATCGCTTCTTTATTGATAATAGTATTAGTTCTAGTTAAATCCTTCAAAGCTTCGTAAGGATTTGGATAACCTTCACGACGTAAAATCGTTTGAATTGCTTCAGCTACAACTGCCCAGTTTTTCTCCAAATCTTCTTCAAATTTAACTTCGTTTAAAACCAATTTATTCAACCCTTTCAAAGTAGCTTCAAATGCGATTAAAGTATGTCCCATTGGAACTCCTATGTTTCTTAAAACCGTACTATCAGTTAAATCACGCTGTAATCTTGAAATTGGTAATTTAGCAGAAAGATGTTCGAAAATAGCATTTGCAATTCCTAAATTTCCTTCTGAGTTTTCAAAATCAATTGGATTTACTTTATGTGGCATTGCTGACGAACCAATTTCTCCAGCTTTGATTTTTTGCTTGAAATAATCCATCGAAACATACGTCCAAATATCTCTATCTAAATCAATTAGAATAGTGTTAATTCGTTTTAAAGCATCGAAAAATGCTGCAAAATGATCGTAATGTTCTATTTGTGTAGTTGGAAATGAATGTTGCAATCCTAAAGTAGATTCCACGAAATCAGTTCCGAACTTTTTCCAATCGGTATTTGGATAAGCTACATGATGTGCGTTGTAATTACCTGTTGCTCCACCAAATTTTGCAGCAAATGGAACATTAAATAACAATCGCATTTGCTCTTCCAATCGTTCTACGAAAACCAAAATCTCTTTTCCCAATCGAGTAGGAGAAGCTGGTTGTCCATGCGTTCTTGCTAACATTGGAATGTCTTTCCATTCCATTGCTAATTCTTTTAATTTTGCAATTACAGCAATCAAACTTGGTAAATATACTTTTTCAAAAGCTTCTTTTGTTGATAAAGGAATCGCAGTATTATTGATGTCTTGTGAAGTCAATCCGAAGTGAATGAATTCTTTGAAAGGTTCTAATCCTAATGCATCAAATTTACTTTTGATAAAGTATTCAACAGCTTTTACATCGTGATTTGTCGTTTTTTCGGTTTCTTTTATCCAAAGTGCGTCTTCGGTTGAAAAGTTGGTATAAATTTTACGTAAGGCATCAAAAACAGATTTGTTTACACCTGAAAGTTGTGGCAAATCGGCTTCGCATAAAGCAATAAAATATTCCACTTCAATTAAAACTCGGTATTTTATTAGAGCTTCTTCCGAAAAAAATGGTGATAAGGAAACGGTTTTGCTTCTATATCTTCCGTCAATTGGTGAAATAGCGTTTAATTCTGATAGTTGCATTGTGTTGTGTTGTTTATTCTGAACTTGATTCAGAATCTAGTTATTTTTAAAGCGCAAATTTAGTTAAACGATTTTAGAATATAGAATATAGAACAAAGAAAATAGACTATCCATAGAATCTATTTTCTATTCTCTATTTTCTATTCTCTTCTTCGCAATTTTTCTCTCAAAAACGGAACACCTTCGGTTGCATTCATAGGAATTACTTCTAGCGGATTGGCTAATTCATAAATCGTCGCGGGTTTTGGGTCAATATAATAAATTGGTGTGTTTGGTTTTCCGTAATGAATCAATCCTGCTGCTGGATATACTTGTAATGAAGTACCAATAACGGCAATAATATCTGCAGTTTGAACAATTTGCAAAGCTTCTTCAAGCGCTGGAACATCTTCGCCAAACCAAACGATATGTGGTCGTAATTGATGTCCGTTTTTATCAACATCACCAGTTTTTAAATCGTGTGACCAATCTAAAATGTAGTTACGGTCTTTTACACTTCGCACTTTTAATAGTTCGCCATGAAGATGTAAAACTCTCGAGCTTCCGGCTTGTTCGTGTAAATTATCTACGTTTTGTGTGATGATATGAACGTCAAAATCGTTCTCTAAATCTGCTAAAGTTTGATGTCCTAAATTAGGTTTTACTTGATGTAATTGTCTTCGTCTTTGATTGTAAAAATCTAAAACCAATTCTTGATTATTGCGCCAGCCTTCAGGAGAAGCGACTTCCATAACATCGTGTCCTTCCCATAATCCATCGGCATCGCGAAAGGTTTTGATACCACTTTCTGCAGAAATTCCTGCACCTGTTAAAACTACTAATTTTTTCATCTTTTTCATTTGGACTTAAAACTAAGCATTTTTACTATTTTTGCCAAAATTAATTTTTTAAAATGGTCGATTTAGATTACTTAGCATATTTAGAAGATATCCTTACTGAAAACAGAAAAGAACGCTTTTTAGAGGTTTTAAAGAATAGAACCAATCATTTTACGATTGCAATGGAAGACGTTTTTCAGTTGCACAATACTAGCGCGGTGATGCGTAGTTGTGAAGTTTTTGGAATTCAACAATTGAATGTTATTGAAGAAAAATTTGGTAAAAGAATCGATGCCGAAATTGCCATGGGCGCACAAAAATGGGTTGATGTAAACCGATTTAACTCGGTGCAAAGTTGCATGGATGCTATGCGTGAAAAAGGTTATCAAATTATCGCCACAACGCCACACAATGATTCGTGCTTGATTCACGAATTTGATATTACAAAACGAAGCGCCATTTTCTTTGGAACAGAACGCGACGGACTTTCGCCAGAAGTTATAGAACAAGCCGATGGTTATATCAAAATACCAATGGTAGGTTTTACAGAAAGTTTAAATATCTCTGTTTCTGCGGCGATTATCATTCAAGATATTACTAACAGATTGCGTCAATCGAACTTAAATTGGCAACTAACCGAAGATGAAATTCTTGAAAAGAGATTGGATTGGGCTAGAAATTCTATTAAAGATATTAAAAGGATAGAGGAAAGGTATTATTCAAATCTTAGTAAATAACTTACTGCTATTTGTCTTTGTTGAATAAAAAAACTGCGCAAAGTCATGAGAGATTTGCGCAGTTTTTTATGAGAACTCTTTATCGATGGTTCTTATCTTTAGCAACCATTATTTTTACTAAGGTCACGTTTGTAAAGTACCTTATTGTCTTTTGCAATATAATCGCTCGATATAATCAAATAGGGATGATTAGGTGAACATCCTGCACTGCGGCTTTTTACAATTATTTTGTCGTTGACTTTTAGGCTTTTTAACTTTTCAAATTCTTCAGGAACAAATTGCATCATGTAATCTTCGTCACCAATCTTTACGATAAGCCATTTTGGACCTGTTGGTGACGCGTTTTCGCGCTGAAAAGTAACAGAGGTTACCACAGCTTCCATATCACTGAAAGCTTCTATATTCTTGCTTATTTTATCATAACTGGAACTCACTTTTTTGCCTTCAGGAGAATCTTCCCATTTTTTGTACATTATACCATCTGGTGAAGCTTCCCATTTTTTCTTTTCCGCTATTGGGTCTTTCTTTTTAACAACGGCCAACTGCTTTTGGGATGGCTTTGTTTTACTTTTTATTTCACAATTAGTAAATACTAGTCCGATTACCACAGCCAGCGGTAAGATCAGGAAAAAGTGGCTTTTTTTCATAGGTTCATTTTCTTTTAAAATTGATTAAGCGAATATAGTTTGATATTTTCCGGACGGAGTAATTTGGATTGTAAATAAAAATGTAAATTTTGTAAAATAAATAGTAAATATAGGTGTTGAGAGGATTCTTATGATTTTATTGTTGGTATTAGATTATCGATTACGTTTTATCAAATATAAAATGCTGCGCAAATTCAGGAGAGATTTGCGCAGCATTTTATGGGAAGTCTTTTATTTTAATTCGTTAAATTCTTCAATAAACTTGTTTAATTTTTCTATATTAAATTCAAAATTCTTTTCAATAACATTATTGTTTACAAGTCCAAAAATAATTCCATTTCGACCTATCATTTTTTTGTTACTAAATTGTTTGTTTATTCCAACAAAGGTTACAACACATTCAAATTCATCATTCGAATTTTTTTCAACCTTTCCAATTATCAATTCTTTTTGATTTAAGTCTAATATTTTAAATTCGTTTCCTTCCCTTATATAATTGTAACAATTTACATTGTTTAAAATAATTTTTTCTTTTTCAAAACTTACTGATGTTATTATTCTATTGTTTTCAGAATTTTGAGCGTTAATTTTAAATATTCCAATTGTAAATATTAATATGCAGATTATTATCTTTTTCATTTAGTATTAATTTTAATTGATTTCTTCATTTTTAGGCAAAATTACCTCTATCGTTTTGTTTTAGTTTGGATTATCAAATATAAAAAAAAATGGGCAAAGTCAGGAGAGATTTGCGCAGCATTTTATGGGAACACTTTTCGAATCTTGGTTACTAATCAATAACTAATTTTTTAATTTCTTTTTCATTTAGACTATTCGTTATTATGATAAAATATATTCCACTTTTCAATCCTGATTTTTCAATATTCATTCTTCTCCCACTAAAATTAATTTTTTTTATTTCTTTTCCAATCATATCAGTTATCTGAATTATAGTATTAATCTGTTCTTCTTCAAAATCTAAAAATGAATTTGAAATCATTGGATTTGGATATAATGTTATCTTATCTCTATTTAATTGTTCATTATTGGATAAACTATTAAATTGTAGTTTTGAAATGAAGATGTCTGATTTGTTGTAAATGGAATTGTTTGTAAGTGAATGACTACCGAAAGTTAATGTTGGACTATAATAACGACCAGTTAAAAATGCATCACCATTATTATTTACTCTAATTTTGTTTGTTTCTTCAATATAATTTCCACCTGCAGAATTTGCTTGTAACACATTTCCTTGCGAATCGTATTTTATTACATAAATATCTCCCCATCCGTTGGTTCCAACATTTATTAAATTAAAAGAACCAATATTTAATGCAACATAAAAATCTCCTGCCAAATAAGTATTTCCATCTATATCAACATCAACACTATGTCCATTACTATTATTATTTGCATAGCCAAAACTTCTACCCCAAATAATGTTGAAATTATTATCAAATTCTAAAACATATGTGTTTAAACAAGAATTATTTCCTTGTAGAATTGTACCATTGAAATTTATTGATGATTTATAAAAACTTCCAGTTACATGAATGTCTCCATTGCTGTCAACTTTTAAATCTCTTCCATAATCATATTGCTGCCCGCCAAATGAATATGCCCAAACTACATCTCCAGAATTGTTATATCTTGCTATATATATATCAGCAGTTGAACTATTAGATACAGAATTTGTTAGAGTTGTATTACCTATTGTAATTGTAGGAGAAAGAAAATCCCCAATTAAATAAACATTACCATTATTATCTGCTCCAATAGATTTTACGTTTTTTGTTGTAATTCCACTTATACTTTTCCCCCAAATAGCATTTGCATTACTATCTAATTTAAAAAGATAGACATCTTGATATCCTTGAACGCTATTTGTAACAATTTGATTATTAAAATTAAGTTGACTTCCTAAAGCACCTCCAAATACACCAGTAATATATATATAACCATTATTATCTACGAAAATTTTTTGGCCAACTGAATTTAAATAAGAATTACTGCTTTGCTTTACAAAAATTTGATTACCATTAGAATCGTATTTTATTATAAATATATCACTAATACCATTTGCGGTTAAAGTAACACCTTCAAAGTTTACGATTCCTTGAAATGTTCCAACTACATAAATATTTCCATTACTATCAGTACAAATATCTCCACATCCAACATTATTATTTGAAGTACCAGTTATACATTTTGCCCAAATTACATTTCCCAGTGTATCTTGTTTTAATATATAACCAGAATAGTAACTATTATTAGTTAATGTATAAGTACCAAAAGTTATGTTTGAACTAGCAAACGAACCTGTACTATAAACATTTCCGTTTGAATCAGTTGCAATTCCATTCCCTCTGTCATCTTCATTGTTACCAGCATTTAATGCCCATTGCCAAGTTGATGTTTGAGAAAATACATTTGTAAATTGGAAAATTAAAATCAGTATAAATATAATTTTTTTCATCCTTATTTTTTTAATTTATTGAATTTGCGGTCTTTTTTATTATGTCTGCCAACTTATGTATTACCTTCACAAACAAACATATATAAATACTTATAAATGTTTTTAAGCATCAGTAAATATAAAAAAATCCTCAATCGTTTTTACAATTAAGGATTTAAAGTTTTAGATTAAAAAAGCATTTTTATTTTTTTAAGACTTTGTATTGCTCATAGCATTGACTTATGGCATCCAAAATCTGTAAATCATTTGCTGTTTGTATAAATGCTTCTGAGTAGCTGCAATGTTGTAGAATTTCTGCAATTTCATTCTTGGTTACTCCTAATAAAATGCAAATGGTTTCTCTGTCGAATTTGGTTTCAAGAAGATTTTTTACCGTATCGTCTTTCTTCATTTCCTTTAACCTGCGGAGTTCTTTAGGTTTTTTTCCAAAGAAATTGTACAACATATCGGCAGGATTGAAAATAGAATTCATCACACGTGAAAAGGCATTTGGTGAACGTTCACCCATCTCATAAGCTGCAGGAAGTCCAGAAATGCTATAACGGAAATTTTCTTCTTCAGGAATAAGTTTTGAGTCAACTTCTAGATATCCGGTAAGGTTGTAGCGTTTTATTTTTACTTCTTCAAGTGCAATGGCTTTTTCTGTAAGTATTAATTTGGCTGTACCGTTTTTAATCCAGTCATTCGTTACTCTAACTCTCAAGGACTGAAAACCAATCATAGTGATGTGAAGCGTGTCATTAACATCGGCATCAATTTCAAAAGCACCTTTTGTATCGGTTGTAGAACCTTTTACTTTATTGATATTTATTATGTTAGCATTGGGTAATGCTAAAGAAGTTGTTCCGTTTATTACTGTTCCATACACTTTCTTCTTCGTCAAAAGCTCTTGCGAAAAAGCATTTGAGTTGAAAAGGAAGAGTAAAATTAGAGCAAAATATCTCATGTGTCTGTTTGAAAGTTTAAAAGTATAAAACTCTTAAAGAATTTCGATAGGTTTTGTAAATTATTATAAGAAAATTAACAATCCATTAAAATTACAAAAAAAAATCCAAATCCCAATAGTAATCATTGGAATTTGGAATTTAATATTTGTTATCTAAAAAAAGCTTAGCTTCTTCTTGGTCTTCTTACTTTAGCTGCGTCAAAAGAACGACTTGCTGGTCTGTCAGAACTTTCGTCAGAACGTCTTGGAGCTCTTTCTTCTCTTTGAGCAGAACCTGGTTCTCTTCTTGGAGCTGAACTTCTTTCACTTCTAAAACCGCCTTCTCTAGCTGGTCTGTCTGATGAAAATCCACCTTCACGTTTTGGAGCCGAACTTCTGTCTCCGCCACTTCTTGGACCGAAACTTCCAGAACCTCTTCTTTCGCCACCAGAATTTCTATCACCTCTAAAACCACCTGAGCTTCTTCCGCCACCGAAACCGCCGCCACTTCTTCCGTTATGGTCACGTCTTTCACGGCTTCCGCCATCGTTTTTAGAAATTTCAACGTTGATTCTTCTTCCGTTAAGGTCAAATCCGTTAAGGACAGACATAACTTTATCAGTATGTTCTCCGTCAGTATTAAAGAAAGAGAAACCTTCTTTTACATCTACTTTGAAAACGTCATCACGACCTAAATCTAATGTTTCTTTCAAGAAATCTTTCAATTGCATCCAATCGAAATCGTCTCTAGAACCAATGTTTACGAAATATCTAACTGGATCACCAGCTCTAATTTCTCTTGGCTCAGAACTTCTTTCGCTTCTTTCACTACCTTTTTCACCTGATAAATCACGTTTCTTTTTGTAGTAATTGATGAATCTGTTGAATTCTACAGAAACCATTTTCTTGATTAATTCTTCTTTAGTCAAACCATCAAGAACTTCGTTGATTGCAGGTAAATAGTTGTCTATTTCGTGGTCAACTTCCGTATCTTTAATTTTATTAGCTAAGTGCAACAATTGGATTTCACAAATTTCCATTCCAGAAGGAATCGTTTTTTCTTGAAATTTTTGTTGGATGATTCTTTCGATTGACGAAATTTTACGAATCTCACTTTTAGTGATGATTACGATAGAAGTTCCTAATTTACCAGCACGACCAGTTCTTCCTGAACGGTGGTTATAGGTTTCAATTTCGTCTGGTAATTGATAGTTTACTACGTGAGTAATGTTATCAACGTCAATTCCACGAGCAGCAACGTCAGTTGCAACAAGCATTTGAATTTGACGACCTCTAAAAGATTTCATTACACCATCACGTTGTGCTTGAGATAAATCTCCGTGCAATGCAGCAGCACTGTAACCATCTTCAATTAATTTTTCTGCAACAGCTTGTGTATCACGTTTTGTTCTACAAAAAACTACAGAAAAAATATCTGGATTAGCATCGGCTAAACGTTTTAAAGCTTCGTAACGATCACGAGCGTTCACACAATAAAATTCGTGAGAAACTGTCGCTGAACCTGAATTTTTGCTACCAACAGTAACTTCTGCTGGATCGTGCATAAATTTCTTTGCAATTCTTGCTACTTCTGCAGGCATTGTTGCAGAGAATAACCAAGTGTTTTTCTCATCTGGAGTATCCGATAAAATGGATACAATGTCTTCATAAAAACCCATGTTCAACATCTCATCTGCTTCGTCAAGAATACAGAAATTGATGTTTTTGATGTTTACAAGACCACGATTAATCATGTCTTGCATTCTACCTGGAGTTGCCACAATAATTTGTGCACCTCTTTTAATGTCTCGGGCTTGTTCTGTAATGCTTGCACCACCATAAACTGCCACTGTATTAATACCTTTTACGTATTTAGAGTATTGTTTAATTTCGTTGGTGATTTGTAAGCATAGTTCACGCGTTGGTGATAAAATTAACGCTTGTGTGCTTCTGTCTTCAGCATCTATTTTTTGGATTAGCGGAAAACCAAATGCTGCTGTTTTCCCTGTTCCTGTTTGTGCTAAAGCTACTAAGTCTGTGTTTTTTTCCAATAAGACTGGAATGGCTTTTTCTTGCACTTCTGACGGATTCTCAAATCCTAGATCTTTGATCGCCAGCAGTAACGACTCATTCAGACCTAATTGTTCAAATTTATTCATAAAGTATTTTAAATTGGGTGCAAAGGTAGGTTTTAAATACGATATAAACTAATTTGTTTTTATTTGAAAATCAAGTAGTTGAGGTTTTTGATAATTTGATTTAAAAATGATTTGGAATGCTAAGCAAGTTTTTGCGTGAAAAAAAATGTCTTTTTTTTAGTTATTACATTCAGACAAAACTTTTAATTTGGCTGGTATTGAACCCAAAGATTCTGCTCTTTTAAAGTTATAGCAAGCTTTTTCTTTATTGTTTATTAGCAAATAATTAATACCAAGTTGATAAAAGGCATTAGTATAATTTGCATCTTTTTGTACTGCGATTTCAAAATTTTCTATTGCTTTCAAATATTCCTTTTTCTCTGAGTAAATTATAGCTAAATTATGGTAAGGCATTGCATAGTTCTCATCTGCTTTAATTGCTTCCTTATTTGCGTTTATAGCCTCATCAAGTTTTAAAGTATAAGAGTAAGAAACTCCCATTGCAGTCCATGCTTCAACATTTTTTTTGTCATAAAAAACAGCTTTTTTATAATCAAGAATAGCTTCTTCATGTTTGTTCAATTCTCTTTTGATTTTTCCTCTATTGTAGTATAAAAACGAAGAATCAGGAACAATTTTCATCATTTCATTGTACTTTAAAATGACCAAATCAAGTTTGCCTACTTTGTATAGTTCACTCATTTCAAGATACAAATCTTCTATTTTGACATTTTTGGGGTTTAATGAATTTCGGCATTTTGTGTATAAAAAATTATGGGCCATACCAAATTCTTCGGATAACTTATTTTTAATGAGATAATATCCTTTTTTTACATTCTTGCAAGCTTCTTCGGTTTGGTTTAGATTATCTTCTTGAATACCTTTGTTGATGTAATGTTTATATTCTTTAGGTTCTAAAGCTATTAGTTTATTAAAGTCATCAATGGCACCATTAAAATCTCCTAATTTTGTTTTGCATCCAGCTCTATATTCTAAACTTGAGGTTGAGTTTGGATTTATTAGCAGTATTCTATTAAATACCTCAAGTGCTTTTGAAAATTGATTTTTTAAAAAATATACTTTTCCTAATTCATTATAAGTAAATTCTACATTAGGTCTAATACTTATAGCTTTTTCATAATCTAAAATTGATTTAGATTCTTCTCCAAAAGTATCATAAACATCTCCTCGCATGAGATAGGCTTCATAATAATTTTTGTCTAAAGAAATTGCTCTATTACAATTTTCGATAACATTTTCATATTTCTTTAAATCGTAATAACTACTGCTTCTTCCATAGTAATATTTTGCTGAATTTGGATTTATTTCAATGAGTTTAGTATAATCAGAAATAGCTCCTTTTTCATCATTCAAATCATCTTTTAATCGAGCTCTTTCTAATAAAATTTTTTCGTTTTTGCTGTCCAAAGAGACTCCGATGTTTAATTCATTTATTGCTGCGGCATAATCATTAATCAATGTATAGTAAACATAGGTTACAATACAAAATTCTGGATTTTTCGTAATTTCTTTTTTTAAATTTTCAATTGTTTTCGTGGCTTCATCTTGCTTTTTTAATAGAAGTAAAGCTCTTAATTTATTGATGTAAGCTTCATGATAATTTTTGTCAAGGTTGATAGCTTTGTCATAATTTACGATGGCTTCTGTGAATTTATTTTGAAATTTTAGAATTAAACCTTTGTTATTGTATGGTATTGAATTGTTCGAATCTAATTTTATAGCTAAATCAATATCAATCAACGCTTTTTCATATTCTTTTTGCTCAAAATAAGTATTGCTTCTATTTACATAAGCCGCACTAAAATTGGAATCAATTTGTAACGCTTTATTGAAGTTATTGATTGCTTCTTGATAATTTAAGTTACGATGTTCAACCAATCCTAAATTTACAAGTTCTTCTTTAGTTTGTTGGCTGTAAATATTGGCTGTTAATAGTAGTAGAAATAGAGTTATAGTTTTCTTCATTCTAAAAAAAAAATAGATTAAAAAGTTCAATGTAAATGTAATAGAAAAGAAACTATTGCGATAAAAATTCTATCAATTGTTTTACTGCAATTCCGCGGTGACTAATATTGGATTTTTCTTCGATAGAAAGTTCTGCAAAGGTCTTTGAGTAGTCGTTTGCCACAAAAATTGGATCGTAACCAAAACCATTGTCTCCAATTTTTTCATCAATGATTTTTCCGTTAATAATTCCTGTGAAAAGATGTTGTTTGCCTTTATAATTCAAACAAATAACGGTTTTGAAATTGGCTTTTCTGTTGGTTTTATCTTTAAGATTTGATAATAATTTATTCATATTATTATCGTCGTTTTTTGGTTCACCAGCATATCTAGCAGAAAATACTCCTGGTTCACCATTAAGTGCATCAACCTCCAAACCCGAATCGTCTGCAAAACAATCATATCCATATTTCTCTGTAACATAATTGGCTTTCAAAATCGCATTTCCTTCAATAGTGTCAGCAGTTTCTGGAATTTCTTCTGTGCAACCAATTTCATCAAGACTTAAAATTTGAATAGAATTTGGAACAAGAAGTTGGATTTCTTTAATTTTATTTTTGTTGTTGGAGGCAAAAACTAGTTTCATGTGTAAATGATTAAAATACAAATTTAGATTTCTTATTTGAAAAAACACGTAAAACTACGCTATTCTATTTCAAAAATGGAACTTAAATTTGTCCCAAGTAGTTAGGTTAATTTTTGTTATACAGAGGATTTTTAAAATTCTACAAGTTTTAGCAAAAAAAATAATAATTCCTTGATGCCACATTCTTCGTTTAGATTTTTTCTAAGGTATAAATTGATTTGGGGTCTTTTTTATTCACAAGGTATTAAAGGAGTTATTAGAATTAAATGTGAGAAAAAGCAGCTTTTTATAGCTGCTTTTTTGATTATTATGTAATTTTTAATGTCATTTAAAATTGATATAAATATTTCTAAACCAATAAAAAAATAATCACTACTTTTGCATCGTTTTTTAACAACTTATTTATCATGGTAAAAGATTTATTTGAAAGAATACAAAATAATAAAGGACCATTAGGAAAATGGGCTTCACAAGCAGAAGGATACTTTGTGTTTCCTAAACTAGAAGGAGAATTAGGTCCAAGAATGCAATTTCAAGGAAAAGATATTTTAAACTGGAGTTTGAATGACTATTTAGGTCTAGCTAATCATCCAGAAGTAAGAAAAGCAGATGCTGATGCAGCCATTCAATATGGTGCAGCTTACCCAATGGGAGCAAGGATGATGAGTGGACACACTAATGCTCACGAACAATTAGAGAATGAATTGGCGGCTTTTGTTATGAAAGAATCTGCTTATTTATTGAATTTTGGTTACCAAGGAATTATGTCATGTATTGATGCATTGGTTACTAAAAATGACGTTATTGTTTATGATGTTGATGCACATGCATGTATTATTGATGGTGTACGTTTACATATGGGAAAACGTTTTACTTACCGTCACAATGACATTGAAAGCATGGAGAAAAATCTTCAACGTGCTACAAAATTAGCTGAAGAAACTGGTGGTGGTATTTTATTTATCACTGAAGGAGTTTTCGGAATGCGAGGTCAACAAGGAAAGTTGAAAGAAATTGTAGAGATGAAAAAGAAATACAATTTCCGTTTATTAGTTGATGATGCTCATGGTTTTGGTACTTTAGGTAAAACTGGTGCTGGAGCAGGAGAAGAGCAAGGTTGTCAAGATGGAATTGATGTTTATTTTTCGACTTTTGCAAAATCAATGGCGAGTATTGGTGCTTTCTTAGCTGCTGATAAAGATATTATTGATTATTTAAAATATAATTTACGTTCACAAATGTTTGCTAAAGCATTGCCAATGATACAAACAGTTGGTGCTTTAAAACGTTTAGAATTGTTACGTAAATCATCAGAATTGAAAGATAAACTTTGGGAAAACGTAAATGCTTTACAAGGTGGATTAAAAGCCAAAGGATTTAATATTGGTGATACAAATACATGTGTAACTCCTGTTTACCTTGAAGGTTCAATTCCGGAAGCAATGATTATGGTAAATGACTTGAGAGAAAACTATGGTATCTTCTTATCAATTGTAGTTTATCCTGTAATTCCAAAAGGAATAATTTTACTTAGAATGATTCCTACAGCTTCTCACACTTTGGCTGATATTGATGAAACGTTAGCAGCATTTGAAGCTATTCGTGAGAAATTAGTAAACGGAACGTATGCTAAAATTGCAGAAGCAAGTGTTGAAAATGTAGAATAATTTTTTACAATATATTTCATAAAAAATCCATCAGCAATGATGGATTTTTTGTTTTATAAATCAATTTTATAAGTTCTACGTCTTCTGAAAATCACAGGATCAAAATGTTTCCATATTTGATGGATTGCTGTATTGTCTTCTAATTCAGGAGTTCTTATGCAGTTTTTAATTCCTTTTTCGGTAAATGTATTGTAACATTCATTAAAAATTATTGCAGTTACACCTTTGTTTTGATATTCTGGTAAAACTCCAATTAAGTAGAATAAAACGTCTTTACTTTCTCTTTTAGCTTTTAATAAATGATAAAATCCAAAAGGAAATAATTTACCATTTGCTTTTTTCAATGCTTCCGAAAAACTCGGCATTACAATACTAAAAGCTACCATTTTATCGTCTTTGTCTAAAACAAACTTGATGTACTCTGGATTAATAAAACTGATGTATTTCTTTTTAAAATACTCCTTTTGAACTTCTGTAATTGCTACAAATGAAGATAAACTTGCATACGATTCATTAAAAACATCAAACATCTCATCAACATAAGGCATGATGTCTTTTGTTTTAGTAAAATTAACTGGTTTAAGTTGATAGCGTTTCTTAATTAGCTCTTGAATTTTAAAGAAAAACTCTGGTTTTACATTTTCAAAAGGAAATTTATTTTCGAGATATTCTTTCTCTTTAACATATCCTAATTGTTCCAAATGCTCTTTATAATAAGGATAATTGTACCAAGTTATCATGGAACCCATTTCGTCAAAACCTTCGGTTAGAACGCCAACTTTATCCAAATTTGAAAATCCCATTGGACCTTCAACATATTCCAAATTGTTTTTTCTACCTAATTCATATACTTTTTCAAGTAATGCCTTTGTTACTTCAATATCATCAATAACATCCCACCAACCAAAACGAACTTTCTTTTTTTGTTGGTCGTTTACTTCATCCCAATTAATGATTGCTGCAATTCTTCCTACTATTTTATTGTCTTTGTAAGCCAAATAAAAATAAGCTTCGGCACTATGAAATGCTGGATTTTTAGTTTTATCAAATGTTTCTAAATCATCTTGTATTAATGGCGGAACCCAGTAAGGATGATTCTTGTATAATGAAAACGGAAACTTTACATAGTCTTTTAATAACGCCTTAGTATTGGCTTCAATTATTGTAATCATTTTTGATTATGGTTTTTCAACTTGAACTTCGTCTAGACGCTTTTTCTTTTTATCTTTTTCTTTATCTTTTTTACTCTTGTCTTTCTTTTTGTCACCTTTTGGAGCTCTAATCATAACGTCTTTGTAGTTAGTAGTAGAACGCCAAGAAAGTCCAAATCCAACAAATAAAAAATCAGGAGTTGTTTTGAAGTTTTTACTTACATAAGCATCAACTTGAAGGTTTTCATTTACTAAATAAGCTGCTCCAGTTGAGAAAAAGCCATCTGCATAATAATCTCCTTGAAGCCCTTTATTTTCAAGATAAGCTGACCATTTATCATTAAATCCTTTAGTCAATGTTGCAATATAACCAAGGGTTTGATTGTTAGTTCCAACTTTATCAATAAATACATTGGTAACAAAAACCCAAGCTCCAGGAAAAATTTGCTGAGTAATCAACATACCTTTCGGACTAATTCTACTAATCTCTTCACCACCAAATAAAAATGGATTGGAACTGAAATTCAAATTAGCACCTGCATAAACAGAAACGGCAGGAATCAATTGACGCCATTTAAACTTATGATTGGCTTTCCAACTGTATAAATTTACTTTCTCTTCATAATTTTTAAACGGATCATAAACCAAATATTTTAATCCAAGTGTTGACGATTTCAGTCCTTTTCTATTGTATTCTGTATAATCATCAGTGTATGTATCATTTTGATAATTCAATTCTAAAATTGTTTCCAATTGTTCTTTAAAAAAGCCATATCTTACATTAAAATCTCCACTGAATCCAGTAGCACTATAATCTAAAATACTATGCTTTTCATTAACATAACTCAAACCAGATTCAATTTGAATGACAGTTTTTCCAACAGCAAATGCCGACATAGACTCTCCAGGACGATTAGAATTTATAACATCTGTGTGTTGTGCATTAATTTTCGTAATCGTTGTAAGTACAATAAAAAGAGCAAAAAGATTTATTTTCATTTTATGTGAGTTTGCTATTTTGATTTAGAAATTCAAATGTACTATTAATTTATTATTTATTTAAGAGCTAATGCTAATTTTGAATGTGGGAATTTAGTATTTTTGACAAAATTTTTATTTTATGCAAGAAGCAGATTTTCGAGGTGTTGTAAAAATGTTATTTTATTTAATAGCTATTTATTACATTATTAAGTTTTTAGCACGTTTATTTTTACCAGTGATTGCTAAAAAAGTGGTTGAAAAAGCAACACAGCAATTTCAAGAACAAGCTCAACAACAAAGTCAACAATATCAAGATAATTATAATACATCAACTAAAAGCGATAAACCTCGTGAAACAAAAAAAGTTGGTGAATATATTGATTATGAAGAAGTTGATTAACTAAAATTGTTTAAAGTTAGAATGTTTAAAATCTAACATCTAATATCAAAAATCTAATATTTAAAATGAAGCAACTTCAAAAATTATATCCTCATATACTTGCCATTGGTGGTTTTATTCTAATTGCGTTAATTTATTTTTATCCTGTATTGCAAGGAAAAAAGATATCTCAATCAGATATTGTGCAATATACGGCTATGGCTAAAGAGCAAAATGACTTTAGAGCATCTGAAAACACTGAACCCTATTGGACCAATTCCGCTTTTGGAGGAATGCCAACATATCAGTTGGGAGCAAAATATCCAAATGATTTTATTGGTCATATAGATGATGCATTACGTTTTTTACCACGCCCAGCCGATTATTTGTTTCTATATTTCTTAGGATTTTATGGTTTAATGTTGGTCTTAAAAATCGATCCATTAAAAGCTTTTTTCGGAGCTTTGGCTTTCGGATTTTCTACTTATTTGATAATTATTCTTGGCGTTGGACATAATGCTAAAGCGCATGCAATAGCCTATATGCCATTGGTTGTTGCAGGTGTAATCATGGTTTTTCAGAAAAGATTTTTCTATGGAGGAATGCTGACCATGTTTGCTGTTGCCTTAGAAATCAATGCCAATCACTTTCAAATGACGTATTATTTGTTGATTGTTCTTATTGGTTTAGGAATTTACTACTCTTATAAGTTTATTAAAAATAAAGATTTTAAAGGTTTATTAAATGTTGCAGGAACTTTTGCAGTTGCTCTAATTTTTGCAATTGGTTCGAATGCAACAAGTTTATTGGCAACAAAAGAATATGCCGATTTTAGTACTAGAGGAAAAAGCGACTTAAAATTACAACCAGACGGAACTAAAAAAGTAAGTACTTCTACATTAGATAAGGAATACATAAATGAATACAGTTACGGAATTGCAGAAAGTTTTAATTTAATTGCACCAAGACTTTTTGGAGGAGGAAGTGCAGAAGAGCTTGATGAAAACTCCGCAGTATACGATTACATGTTAAAATATGGTGCTTCAGAAGGAGAAGCTAAACAGTTTACTTCCTATTATGCAAGAACTTATTGGGGTGAACAACCAAGTGTTGCAGCACCAGCCTACATTGGAGCTATAGTTTTCTTTTTGTTTGTTTTGGCAATGTTTCACGATAAGAGAAAACTTAAATATGTTTTTCTAGTAGGAGCAATCGTTTCATTGATGTTATCTTGGGGAAAAAACTTCTCAATTATTACCGATTTATTTATCGATTACATGCCGATGTATGATAAATTTAGAGCGGTTTCATCTATTCAAGTTATTTTGGAATTGTGTATTCCTATTTTGGCTGTTATGGGACTTCATTCGTTTTTTACAACAAATAAAGATAAGCAATGGAATAGTTTGTTGAAAGCTGCGGCAACTTCATTAGGTTTAATAATAGTTTTATTTGTATGTAAAGGAGCATTTGATTTTGTTGGAACTATGGATGGCGATTTACGACAAATGTTGAGTCAAAGTCAAGATAAATCGTTTGGAATTGGTTTTATAGATGCTGTAAGAGCCGATAGAAGAACGATGTATTCTGCTGATTTGCTTCGTTCAGGATTCTTTATTGTTTTGGCTGCTTTAGTACTTTGGATGTATACTAAAAATAAAATGGCTCAATCTACAGCAATTATTCTTGTTGGAATTCTTATGGTTTCCGATTTGTTTTTTGTGGATAAAAAATACGTTAGTAGTAGAGATTTTGTAAGTGCAAGAGAAGTGGATGTTCCATTTGAAGCAACAACTTCAGATATGCAAATTCTTCAAGATACAACACATTATAGAGTTTTAGAAGTTGAAGGAAATTTATCAAGTGCTCGTGCGTCTTATTTTCACAAATCAATTGGTGGCTATAGTGCTGTAAAACCAAGAGCAATGCAAGAATTATTTGACTATCAAATTGCCAAAAACAACAAAGAGGTAATTGATATGTTGAATGTAAAATACATCATCCAAACCAACGAAAAAGGAGAAGAATTCCCAACATTAAATCCAGATGCTAATGGAAACGCTTGGTTTGTATCTGAAATAAAAATGGTAAAAGATGCAGATGCTGAAATGAAAGCTTTAGATAAACTGGATACTAAAAATATAGCCCTAATAGATTTATTCAATGAAGGGACAAAAATTAAAGGCAGTAATTTCGTTAAGTCCTTTTCTGTTGATTCTTTAGCACAAATTAAACTAACATCATACAAACCAAATCATCTGAAATACGTTTCAAATAATAAAAACAATGGTTTTGCTGTGTTTTCTGAAATGTATTATAAGAATGGTTGGATTGCAACTATTGACGGAAAAGAATCACCGATTTTAAAAGTAAATTACGCTTTAAGAGGATTAAATATTCCGGCTGGAAATCATAAAATTGAATTCAAGTTTGAGCCTCAAGTTGTAAAAACTGGAAGTACAATAGCCTTGGTTAGTTTTATTGGAATGATGTTGCTTTTGGTTGGTGGAATATATTTAGATACAAAGAAGAAAAAACAATTGTAAGTCTAAATTTTTGTAAATTTGATTATTAGTTTCAATAAAATGGAAGCAAAAAAATTAAATCATGCTCATCCTTCTAAAATGGAAGAACGTTATCTAGATGAGATTAGAAAAATGACGCCTCAACAACGTTTTGAAAAATTGATGGCTATTATTGAGCTATCTTATCTTTTAAAAACAGCCAAAAAAATATCAAAGTAAATAAATGAATAGTCAAATAATTGAAATTTGGAAGTATTTTTCTTTGAACAAAGTCAAATATTTGACCATTGGTGGTTTTGCCGTAAATATTTATGGTTACGGAAGAAATACAGGTGATATTGATATCTTTATTGAAGATTCAATTGAAAATCGTGAGAATTTGCGAGAAGCTTTAAAACAATCAGGAATTGGAGATTTTGAAAATATAAAGACTATGCAATTTATTCCAGGTTGGACCGATATATCCTTAAATTTTAATCTGCGATTAGATATCATGACTTCTGTTAAAGGTTTAGAGAATCACGATTTTCAAGAATTACTTGATAAAGCTTATGTTACTGAAATTAGTGGAATTCCTGTCTACTTTTTAGATTACGAAAACCTTATTAAAGCCAAAAAAGCTACCAATCGTCCAAAAGATATTGTAGATATTGAAGAGTTAGAAAAAATTAATAAAAATTCTAATTTATAATTTTGGAAGCGGAACAAAAAAAACTTTTAATCATAACTTACTATTGGCCTCCAGCAGGTGGACCAGGCGTACAACGTTGGTTAAAATTTGTAAAATATTTGCCCGATTTTAATGTTCAACCTATAGTTTATATTCCTGAAAATCCAACATATCCTATTGTTGATGAAGGTTTGATGAGTGAAGTTTCTGAAAAAGCAATTATTCTTAAAAATAAAATATTTGAACCTTATCAATTAGCCGGATTTTTATCTAAAAAGGAAACTAAAAAGATAAGTTCAGGGATTATTCCTGCAGCTAAAAAGCAAAGTTTTGTTGAAAAAATGATGCTTTGGATTCGAGGCAATTTATTTATTCCTGATGCACGTAAATTTTGGGTAAATCCTTCAGTACAATATCTAATAAAATACATTCAAGAAAATAATATTGATACTATTGTAACTTCTGGACCACCACATTCATTACATTTAATTGGTTTGAAATTAAAACAAGAACTAGGAGTGAAGTGGTTTGCTGATTTTCGTGATCCTTGGACAACCATTGGTTATCATAAAGCATTAAAATTATCATCTTATTCAGATAAAAAGCATAAAGCATTAGAACATCAAGTTTTAAACACTGCTGACACTATTATTGTTACAAGTAAAACGACAAAAACAGAATTTCAAGCTATTACTAATAAACCAATTGAAGTTATTACAAATGGTTATGATGTTGAAAACGTTCCAAAACAAACTTTAGATGAAAAGTTTACGTTGGCACACATTGGTTCGTTTTTATCGGACAGAAATCCGAAGATTTTGTGGGAATCTTTACAAGAATTAATTTCAGAAAATGAATTGTTTAAAACTCATTTTCAATTGAAACTTATTGGTAAAGTAAGTCAAGAAATTTTAGATTCAATTTCAGAATTTAAATTAGATTCTTATCTCAATAATTTAGGATATGTTTCTCATTCAGAAGCGATAAAACATCAGAAAGCTTCACAAGTTTTGTTATTAATCGAAATTGATTCTGAAGAAACCAAAAGTATTATTCCTGGAAAATTATTTGAATACATGGTTTCTGAACGACCAATAATCGCCATCGGACCAAAAGATTCTGATTTTGCAGAAATCATTACGTCAACTAATACTGGTGTTTTCTTTACTTACAATGAAAAAGAGCGTTTGAAAAAGACTATTTTTTCTAATTTTGAGTTGTATTTAGATAATAAATTACAAGTTTACCCAGTTGGTTTACAACAATATTCTCGAAAGAGTTTGACCGAAAAACTCGCAAAACTCATAACTTATAACTCATAACTCCTCCATGGGAATAGTAATCAACCAATCCATAAAAAATACTATCATTACTTATATTGGTTTTGGTATTGGTGCAGCTAATGCCTTGTTCATGTATCCCATTTTTCTTGGAGAAACTTATTATGGTTTAACAGGTTATTTATTGTCTTCAGCTAATGTTATTTTTCCTCTTTTGGCGTTTGGTGTACACAATACTTTGATTAAGTTTTTCTCTCATTACAAAACTGATGACGAAAAAAGTTCCTTTCTAACATTTGTTTTGGTATTGCCACTTTTGTTAATAATTCCTGTTCTATTAATTGGATTTTTTGAATACGATTGGATAGCGACATCATTATCAAAAATGAACCCAATTGTCTATGATTATGTATGGCAAATTCCAATAATTGGACTTTGTATGGGTTATTTTGAAATCTTTTATGCATGGGTAAAAGTGCACATGCAGTCTGTTTTTGGTAGTTTTATAAAGGAAATACTATTACGTGTTTTTATTTCTTTTTTTCTATTTGCCGTTTATTTTAAATGGATTTCACCTCTTGAATTTATTAATTCTTTAATGGGAATATATTTGATAACTACTTTGGTAATGCTTTTTTATGCAATGAAAGTAAGGCCAATTACATACAATTTCAAAATACCTCACAATAGTAGAGAAGTTTTTATTTATTCCTTGTTTATAATTTTGTCGGGAAGTATTGCAAACATGCTTTTGGATATTGATAAAACGATGATAAATCAATATATTAAAATTGAGAATATAGCTTATTATTCTGTAGCAATTTTTATCGCAACTGTAATTGCAGTTCCAAGTAGAGCAATGCATCAAATTACCTATCCAATTACAGCAAAGTTGATGGCAGAAGATAAGCATGATGAGTTAAATGAACTTTACAAAAAGACTTCTATAACGTTACAAATAATAGGAGGATTGGTTTTAGTTGGTATTTTAGTCAATATCAATCAAATGTATTTGCTATTGCCTAAAAATTATAGTACAGGAATTTTTGTTGTTTTTACCATTGGAATATCAAAATATTTCGATTTGATATTAGGTAATAATAATGCTATCATTTTTAATTCTAAATATTATAAAGCAGTTCTTTTTTTGGGATTATTACTAGCTTTTTTAGCGATTTCACTAAACATGATTTTTATTCCAATTTACGGAATTAATGGAGCTGCAATAGCAACTTTAATTTCGATCACACTATATAGTATTGCAAAACTACTTTTTGTGGTTTTGAAGATGAAATTATATCCATTTTCCAATCAAACTTTATATTGTTTAGGGGTTTTGATAGCAACATTCTTTCTCTTTTACTTTTGGGATTTTTCTTTTAATCCTATTGTAAATATTGTTTTGAAATCTATTATAGTTTCGGTTTTTTATATTTTTATGAATTACAAATTGAAGCTATCTTCAGATTTTAATAATGTTATGAATTCAATTTTGAAGAAAGTAAGATAGATTCTGAATCAAGTTCAGAATAAAAAAATCCTGCTTCATCTTCCCAGAATCCACAGGATTTAAACAAACCTAACCAACCAATCAATCTTTTATTCTTTATCTTCTTTAGCAGCATCATCTTCTACTAAAGCTTTTGTTCCGTCTGTTCTGTAATAGTAGTAACCGTTTCCGCTTCCGTTATTACCGTTTCCATAAGTTGTTGCAGTAGCGTTATTGTTGTAAATAAAGCCACTATTTCTTTTCACTTGACCAATCATGTCGATTACTTCTCCACGACGGTTGTAAACAATTCTCATTCCACCAACTTGTGTAAGAGCAAATCTGTTGTATCTCATATATACTGAACCAATTCTACTAACTCTATCTCGGCTATCGTAGTTGATGAAAGTATTTCCAACTCTACGAACTCTACCAAAACTATCATGTTCAATTAAGACACCAAAGTTCACTGGATTGGTTCTATTTACTTCAGAAGTTCTCTTTCCTGCTAATCTATAGTGATGGTCTCCTTGAGAGTCATCTGGACGTGTATTAAAATCAAAGTCTCCATTGGTAAAAACGAAAAACTCAATGCCTCGTTCTGTAAATGAAATTGGTTCATCAAAATTACAACTTGCAGTTGCGTTGTGATTGAAACTTCTTGTTTCTTGTGCAATTGTTACACTTGTTGTTAACAAAATGCTTGCTACTAATAAAGTAATTGTTCTCATAATAAATCGTTTTAAAGCTTTTGCTTACTCGTTCGATTTTCAGCTTCTTCGATCAGATAATCTTTCTGATGTTTAGTACATTCCAAGATGTGTGCCAAAGCCATTATAATGATTTGTCAACGATTTGTTAATGATTTTTAAGCTATTGAAAAACAATTTGTTATTTAATGATAATTGCCTAAAAAATTAATTTAGGAAGTATATAAAATTTTATTACTTTTGATGCCATTATCCAAATAACTATCATTTTTTGTTATGAATTTCACAAAAAGAAACCTACTATTATTCGTTTTTGCATTAGTATTTACTACCAATTTGTTTGGTCAAACGTTTGAGCAAGCTTATGCTAATGTTGTAAATCAATGTTCTCAAAGTAACATTACTAACAATTTAACCCAATATGAAGCTTTAGGCGTTAAGAGAAGAGGAACCCCAGCTTTACAAAATACTTTAGATTGGTTGAAAAATAAATATTTAAGCTATGGCTACACTGCTAGTCAACTTCAAGAGTATTCCTATACTTATGCTGGTTCTACTGCTGTTTGTAAAAATTTAGTGGTTACCAAAATTGGTACAGTTTATCCAAATACATTTCTAATAGTTTGCGGACATTATGATTCAATTGTAGGAACAGGAACCAATGATAATGGAAGTGGAGTAGTTTCAATTCTTGAAACAGCACGATTGTTGCAAAATGTACCAACAGAATATTCTATAAAATTCATCAATTTCAGCGGTGAAGAAGACGGATTGAAAGGAAGCCAGAATTATGTTTCTGCAGTGGTAAACTCTACTACACCAAAAATGGATATTCGTTTGGTTTTTAATCTAGACGAAGTTGGAGGAGTAGCCGGAATGGTAAACAATACTATCACTTGTGAACGTGATACTTCATCACCAACAGTAAATAATGCAGCATCAAATACTTTTACTAATCAACTAATAACTTGTGTTGGATTATATTCACCATTAAATACCTTTTTAGCATCGGCTTACGCTTCAGATTACATGTCGTTTCAAAGTAATAGCGATATTATAACTGGTTTTTTTGAGAAAAACGAGACTACACACAAGCATACAGCAACCGATTTATTAGTAAATATGGATCCTGTTTACAATTATAATGTTGCAAAAGCTACAATTGGAGCAACAATGCATTTTGCCAAAGCAAGTACAACAGTTTTATCATTGGATGCTAATAGTTCTGATTTTAATGTAAGTTTCTTTCCAAATCCAACAAAGGATACTTTAAACATCAATTTAGGGTCGATTACAGAGACTAATTATACTTTTTCTTTAATAGATATCAACGGAAAAGAAATTTTAAATATTCCTGTTCAAAATGCAAAATTGATTGAATCTATTCCAGTTTCCAATTTGTCTAAAGGAATTTATTTAGGTGTTTTGAATGTAGGTGATAAGAGAATTACTAAAAAAGTAGTTATAGATTAAAAAAAAGGCTTCTAAATTTAGAAGCCTTTTTTTTATAATTTATAAAAATTATCAAATTACATTTTGATTATTTTCTTTACTATAGATTCGTTTTCAGAAACAATTTTCAGAATATAAATTCCTGATTCAAATGATTTTGTGTCAATTACAGTTCCAGAAGTAGCATCTTGATTACTTTGTATTAATTTTCCGCTAACATTATAAATATCATAGCTAAAATTTGATTTCAAACCTTCTATTACAACATAACCATTAAAAGGATTTGGATACAAAGTCACCAATGATGAATTGATTTCAGAATTATTTAAAGAAGTTGGTGTAAAACGATAAATTGTATTTGGTGCTGGTGTTCCAGTAACATTAACAAATGTATTACTAGTTGAAAGAGTAGGATTAGAAGCAAGACCAGTTAAAAGATGAGTGTTAGATAAGTTATCATCAATATCTGAACCTGCAAATCCAATTATTGCACCAGTATCTGTGCCGTAAAAAATAAAATCGTCGGTTACAGAACTAGGACCATAACGTAATTCAATAATATTTGAACCTTCATAAAGCCAAATTTGAAAATTCACAAACATAGTGAGAGTATCGTCGTCAAAAGAACCACAATTTTGAAATTCTATTTTTGCAATTCTACTACCAACGGCACCATCAATTTTATAACTTATTGGTGATAATGAAGTTGTTCCACCATCGCCACGATCAATTAAATCATTTCCTAGTGGCGCAATCACTTGATAAATTGGTCCACCAGTTTGTAAAACTATAGTACTATCATAAACTTTGAAGTTTGAGTTAGAAACACCATTTATTATAAATTGAAAAGGTAATACTAAATCATATTCTGGATCATCCCAAATTTCACCATTACTTATAGAGGTTGTTCCTGTTAAGTTGGAGTAAGTCCCTGTAAGATTACTAAAAGTGTAATTTTGAGCTTGAATTGATAAACTCAAAAGTAATAATAGAATAAGTGTAGTTTTTTTCATGTTTTATTTTTTTTGCAATATTATAACTTCTCTTTCAGATATTTCCCAGTAATTGATGCTTTATTTTTAACTACATCTTCAGGAGTTCCAACTGCCAGTAGCAAACCTCCATTTTCGCCACCTTCTGGACCTAAATCAATTATCCAATCGGCACATTTTATTAAATCTAAGTTATGTTCAACAACAATAATAGAATGTCCTTTATCAATTAAAGCTTCAAACGATGTCAATAATTTCTGAATATCATGAAAATGCAATCCAGTTGTAGGCTCATCAAAAACAAATAAAGCTTTGTCTTTAGTGTTTCCTTTTACAAGAAATGAAGCTAATTTAATACGCTGTGCTTCACCACCAGAAAGAGTAGAAGAAGATTGTCCTAATTGAACATAACCTAATCCAACGTCTTGCAAAGGTTGTAATTTTTGCATAATCTTAGCCTGTTTGTGCTCACTAAAGAAGGAAATAGCATCATCAATAGTCATGGTAAGAATATCATCAATGTTTTTTCCTTCAAATGTTACTTCTAGAATTTCTTTTTTAAATCGTTTTCCGTTACAAGTTTCACATGGTAATTCTACATCGGCCATAAAAACCATTTCTACATTAATCGAACCATCACCTTTACAAGTTTCACATCTACCACCATCAACATTAAACGAAAAATGTTTAGGTTGATAGCCACGAATTTTAGATAATTTAGTTTTAGAAAACAAATCGCGAATATCGTCGTAAGCTTTGATATATGTCACAGGATTAGAACGCGAACTTCTTCCAATTGGATTTTGATCTACATATTCTATATGATGAATTCTGTGATAATGTCCTTGCATATCTGAAAATTGACCAGCTTTTTCACCTAAGCCTTCCAATCTTTTTTGAATCGCAGGAAATAATATTTTTTTAACCAAAGTACTTTTTCCGCTTCCAGAAACTCCAGTTACAACAGTCAAACATTCTAATGGAAAACGAACATCAAGATTCTGTAAATTGTTTTCTCTTGCTCCAAGAATATCTATATAAGTGTTCCATTTTCTTCGTGTTCTTGGAACTTTTATTTCTAATTCTCCATTAAGATATTTTGCCGTTAAGGAATCTGATTTTAAAATTTCATCAAATGTTCCTTGTGCTACTAAATTTCCACCATGAGTTCCAGCTTCTGGACCAATATCAATAATCATATCGGCTTGTTTCATGATATCTTCATCGTGTTCAACAACGATTACAGTATTTCCTAAGTCACGAAGATTTTTTAAAACGCCTATCAACAATTCAGTGTCTTTTGGATGCAATCCAATGCTTGGTTCGTCCAAAATATACATCGAACCTACCAAACTGCTTCCTAACGAAGTGGCTAGGTTAATTCGCTGTGATTCTCCTCCAGAAAGCGTTGCTGAATTTCTATTTAAAGTCAAATATTCTAATCCAACGTTACTCAAGAAAGCCAATCGGCTATTGATTTCTATCAAAAGTCGTTTGGCAACCGTTTTATCATAATCCGACAATTGCAAATCAGCAAAAAATGGAATTAATCTCTTGATTGATAAATCTACTAAATCTGAAATGGTTTTTCCACCAACTTGAATATAATTGGCTTCAATTCGTAAACGTTTTCCTTTGCAAACATTACATTTGGTTTTCCCACGATAACGAGAAAGCATCACACGATTCTGAATTTTATAATTTTTTTCCTCTAATTCCTTAAAGAAATCGTTTAATCCTTGAAAATATTGATTTCCTTTCCAAACCAAGTCTTTTTGTTGTTCAGAAAGCTCAAAATAAGGTTTATGAATAGGAAAATCAAACTTGTAAGCTTTGTTTACCAATTCATCTCGATACCAACCCATACTTTCGCCACGCCAAGGATAAATAGCGTTTTCAAAAACTGAAAGTGCTGTATTTGGAATTACTAAATCTTCATCAATTCCAATTATATTTCCATAACCTTCACAAGTTGGGCAAGCACCATAAGGATTATTAAAACTGAATAAATGAACGTTGGGTTCTAAAAAAGTCATGCCATCCAATTCAAAATTAGAACTGAATTCTAAACGATTATTATTTGATAAATCTTGCAGATAGAATTCTCCTTTTCCTTCAAAAAAAGCTGTTTGAATAGCATCAGAAAGACGATTAAAGAACTCTTCTTCCTCTTTAACAATGATTCTATCAATAATTAATAAAACGTCTTTATTATCTAGTGAATGTTGATCAATTTCATCTAAACGAACCATTTCGTTATTAACCAAAATCCTCGCAAATCCTTGTTGAAGAAGTACTTTAAGTTTGTCTTCTAGTTTTCTTCCTTGTTCTAAATGTATAGGAGCAAGAAGTAGCCATCGACTTTCTAATTCAAATGTTTTCACTTTATTGATTACATCAGAAACAGTATCTTTTCTAACTTCGTTTCCAGAAACAGGAGAAATTGTTTTACCAATTCTAGCGAAAAGCAATTTTAAATAATCATAAATTTCTGTAGAAGTTCCAACTGTTGAACGAGCATTTGTAGTATTTACTTTTTGTTCAATAGCAATTGCAGGTGCGATTCCTTTTATATATTCAACTTTAGGTTTGTCTAAACGTCCTAAAAATTGCCTTGCATAGGAAGATAAACTTTCTACATATCTACGTTGACCTTCTGCATACAAAGTATCAAATGCTAAAGAAGATTTTCCCGAGCCTGAAAGTCCTGTAATTACAACCAATTTATTTCTTGGAATTGCAACATCAAGAGACTTTAAGTTGTGAATTTCAGCACCTTTTATTAAGATGTTCTTTTTAGGTTCAAGTTTAGAAAAATCTTTTGTAATCATAGCAAGATTATGAATTTTTGCAAAGATAATGATTTATGAAATGAGATATAGTATTATGCGGTCAGTAATAATGATGAAATGTTAATTTGAGAATAATGTATATGTTATTATTTTATGAATGATTTTATGATATTGACAAAATTGTGTATAAAATTTAATGTATCATTAATTCTTTAAATCATAATTTTATGCTTGTATGTTAAAATTACCTATACATTAACTCAACATTGTTATTATTTTTTAAATTTTGATTATGATTGTTAAATACTACAAAATCAAGGATGTGCTGTTAATTTCAAACGATTTAGTGTTTTTTTATTTTGTATAGTTTTTATATAGTTAAACAAAAAATGTTCGTTTATAATTAATGGTATATTTGAAATATTAAAAAAATCAATTAAAATTCATATTATGAAAAAAATTACTTTACTTATTGCATTAGTAACATGCGCATTTGGTTTTTCACAAAATTTAATTACTAATGGTAATTTTGAAAGTGGAACTACTGGATGGTCTGGTAACCAAGCAACAGCTCCAAACATTGTTACTGTTTCTGGTAACAGTTATTTTTCACACAACGTAGTAGCTGCTGGAAATCCATGGGATGCTAACTTAAGTTATGTATTAAACATTCCAACTGCGGGTGTAAATTACAAGCTTACTTTCACTGCTTGGTCAACTGCTAATCGAGTTTTAACAGCAGGTATTGGTTTAAACCAAGATCCATGGACGAACGTTAATCAGAATGTAAATTTAACTTCTACTCAACAAACGTTCATTTTAAATTTTACTTCTAATTTTGCAAGTCCAACAAGTAGAATCATTTTTGATATGGGACAAGCTACTGGCTTTGTTAATATCGATAATGTTATTTTAGAGATTGTTGCTACACCGCCACCAACATTACCATTAATTCAAAATTTTGAAGCTCCAATTAGTTATGTTGATGTTGTTGGATTTGAAGGTGCTTCTGCTGCAATTACTACAGATCCTGCACCTGGTGCAGCAAACGGAAATGTTTTACAAGGTACTCAAGTAGTTGGAGGAAATCCATGGCAAGGTGTTGAATTTAAACAAACTCTGAAAAAAGCAAAACTTACAACAAATAAAACGATGCAAGTTGATGTTTATGCTTCACAAGCTTTTAATATGCTAGCTAAAGTTGAAGTTGGCGCTCCAGCATCAGCTACTTCTCAAGCATACACAACGCCAGGACAATGGCAAACTTTAACTTTTAACTTTGCTGTTCCAATGGACAATACAGGTGCTGCAAATGGAGAATATGAAAAAATTATCTTTTTTGGTAACTGGAATGCTACAAATACAGGATTTATTACTCCACCTACAAACTTAGTATTTTATGTAGACAATATAAGAGCTGAAGAAGCTGCAATAACTCCACCTCCAGCGGATCCAACAGTAGCTGCACCAACTCCTCCATTTAGAGCACCTGCAGATGTTATTTCTTTGTTTAGTGAAGCTTATTCTAATATTGCAATTACAGAATGGTCAACTTCTTGGGATGATTCAAATGTTGCAGACCTTTCTATTGCAGGAAATGCTACTAAAAAAATCACTTTTGGAAACTTTTTAGGAGTGCAATTAGCTGCATATCAAAATGCAACTGATTTTACTCATTTCCATATGGATTATTATATCAATCCTGGAACAGATTTAATTGGAAAAGTAATCAACCCAAAATTGTCAAATCATGCTGCTCAAGCTGGTGAGACTTCAGCATTGTTATTAACTCATCTTCCTACAACTACTGGTTCTTGGGTTTCTATAGATGTACCTTTAACAGCTTTTGGTGGAGATCAAACTAGAGGTTCTATTTATCAATTTTTAATTACATCTAATCTTGGTATTCTTTATGTTGACAACATTTACCTTCATAAAAATACGGTTTTATCTAATGCAAATTTTGAAGTATCTACTTCTAAAATGTATCCAAATCCTACAAAAGATTCATTTACTATTGAAGCAAAAGGAATTATACAAAACGTAGCTGTTTTTAATATGTTAGGTCAAGAAGTGTTATCTATTAATCCAAATGATTTATCAGCAACTATCGATTTATCAGGTTTCCAAAATTCTATTTACTTGGTAAAAACAAATATTGATGGAAATGTAACTACTTCTAAAATAATTAAAGAATAAGTTTTATAATTAGTCAGTTTTAAAGCACGTCTATTGGCGTGCTTTTTTTATAAAAAAATTTATATATTTAACAACATATAATTTTTATCTAATGAATTTGAGAAATAGTTTTTTTATTTATACATTGTTTTTAAGTTTCTTCTGTTTTTCACAGGAGTTACCACCAATAATTAAATATAATTCTTCATTGTATAACGCAGGAAATCAAAATTGGATGATTTCTCAAGACAGTAAACACTTTGTTTATTTTGCAAATAATGAAGGTTTACTTGAGTTTAATGGCTCAACTTGGAGTTTGTATAAATCACCAAACGAAACAATTATTCGTTCTGTAAAAGTTATCGGAAACAGAATATATACTGGTTGCTATATGGAATTTGGTTTTTGGACTAGAAAAAATAACGGTCATTTAAATTATACTTCATTAAGTAATAAAATTAAATCAAAAGTTCTTGACGATGAGCAATTCTGGAATATAATTAGCTACGATCAATGGGTTGTTTTTCAATCATTAAACAGGATTTATATTTATGATACAAAAGCAAATACTTTTAAAATAGTAATGCCCAAAAATGGGGTTTTAAAATCATTCAAAACCTCAAATTCAATTTATTATCAAACCACAGATTATTCTTTATTTGAAATTGAGAATGGAAGTAGTAAGTTGATTTCGAATAATTCAGTTTTAAAAGGAAATAAAATTGTTAATATTTTTTCTATAGATGAAGGACTTCTAATTCATACTCAATTTAATGGTTTTTATAAGTTAATTAATGGAAATTTATTAAAATTTAATGCCGAGGCAGATTCAGAAATTGCTGCAAGTAGTATCTACAGTAGTCAAATTCTTTCAGATGGAAGTTTTGCAGTGGGTACCATATCAAATGGTGTTTTT
The DNA here is from genome assembly GCF_054776075.1 of Flavobacterium koreense. Classification (NCBI taxonomy): domain Bacteria; kingdom Pseudomonadati; phylum Bacteroidota; class Flavobacteriia; order Flavobacteriales; family Flavobacteriaceae; genus Flavobacterium; species Flavobacterium koreense. The sequence continues at coordinate 133,741 of NZ_BAAHCF010000042.1, forward strand.
ATTGTAACTAAAGATGGAAAAGTAAAATACCATATTACTCAAAGTAAAGGTTTGTGTAACAACACGGTTTTGTCTTTAATGGAAGATGCAGAAAAAAATCTTTGGATTGGCTTAGATAACGGAATCAATTGTATCAATCTGCAGTCACCAATAAAGAGTTTTACAGATGAAACTGGAATTTTAGGAACAGTTTATACTTCTATAGTACACAATCAAAAGTTATATATCGGAACCAATCAAGGTCTTTTTTGTAAAGATTATTTAAATGAGGAACAATTCAGATTTATTAAAGGTACTAAAGGTCAAGTATGGTCTCTTTTTGTTCATGACAACACTCTTTTTTGTGGTCATGATTCTGGAACTTTTGTGATTGAAAATGAAAATTCAAAATCAATTTTTGCTCAATCCGGTACATGGAAATTTGAGAGTGTACCAAGTAATAAAAATAGGATAATCCAAGGAAATTATTATGGACTCTCGGTTTTAGAGAAAGTAAACAATCAATGGGTTTTTAAGAATAAGATAGAAGGTTTCAATTATTCATCTAAATATTTTGAAATTACTAATCATAACGAAGTTTATGTTAGTCATGAATATAAGGGAGTTTTTCGTTTTCAAGTTGATAATAGCTTCAAGAAATGTTTTAAATTATTTACTTACACCAATCCTCCAAAAGGAAAAAATGCAGGATTAGCCAAATTTAATAATTCAATATACTATGCTTATAAAGATGGAATTTATAAACTAAATGAAAAGACTAAATTATTTGCAAAAGATAATTCTTTAAGTAGTGTTTTTGATAATGATGAATATAATTCAGGGAAATTAATTTTAGATAATTCTAATAAATTATGGCTTTTTTCTAAAAATTACATCAATTATTTTACATTAAATAAGTTAAACACTAGCTTAAAAAAGAATGTCATTTCAATTCCTTCTACACTAACAAATTCAATGTTAGGCTATGAAAATATTTCGCAATTATCAAATTATCAATATCTAATAGGTACTACAGATGGTTATTATGTAATCAATATTAATGATTTAAGTACTAAAAGTCATAATGTATCAATTACTGATTTAAGTATCAATAAGTTAAATGATAAACAAACAAGTTTTGCTTTGTCTGAAGAAGGAATCTTCGATTATGACGAAAATAATGTAACTTTTAGTTATACAGTGCCAGAATATAATAAATACATTTATGCAGAATACCAATATCTTTTAGAAGGTTTTCAAGAAGAATGGAGTGAATGGAGTGCCAAACCAATGGTAAATTTTAAAAATCTTCCACCTGGTGATTATGTTTTTAAAGTTAGATCCAGGGTTTCAAATGCTGCTAATGATAATTTGGCAACTTACTCATTTACTATAAAAAAGCCATGGTACGCTACTAATTTTGCTATTCTAATTTATGGCTTATTAATAATTTCATCATTAATTTACGTTAATAAGCTTTACAAAAATTATTATAATACGCAACGTGAAAAACTAATTGAAGAAAATAATTTATTGTTAGAAATAAAAGAACTCGAAAACGAACAGCAATTAATGAAAATTAAAAACGAGCAGTTAGCACAAGAGTATGATGCCAAAAACAAAGAATTAGCTGTTTCTACAATGAGTTTAATTAAAAAAGACGAATTATTATCATTAATTAAAGAAGATTTGAAGAAATCTTCAGAAGAAAGTAATAATAGAAGTATCAAATCTGTAATTTCAACCATTACTAAAAATATTTCTCAAGAGGATACTTGGAATGTGTTTAAAGAAGCTTTTGATACCGCCGATAAAGACTTTTTAAAGAAGATTAAGCAAGCGCATCCTTCACTTACTCCAAACGATTTACGTCTTTGTGCTTACTTAAGGTTAAACCTTTCATCCAAAGAAATTGCTCCATTACTCAACATTTCTGTGCGAAGTATTGAGATAAAGCGATATCGTTTGCGTAAAAAAATGGATTTGCCTCATGAAAAAGGACTTGTTGAATACATTTTATCAATTTAAACAATAAAATTTCCGTCAAAATACCTATACATTTCCTCAACAATAATGTTTGATATAGATTTTTTTACTTCAATAATGTTCAAATAATATTAATGTTTTCGAATGTTTTCAATGATAAATTAATAACTATACAATTATTTTTTTTGAGTGTATGTTTTTTGTTGTGGTTGTTTTTGCCAATTGTATAACAAATCATTAGTATTTTTATGAAATCATTAAAACTTAACAAGAGATTTATATTTAACTATTAACCTAATCTAGTACTTCAAATGAAAAAAATTATTTTTCTACTAATTTTTTGCAGTTCTATCAACTCTTTTTCACAAACAGAAAAAGTAACAATTCAAAAAAATAATTCCGATCAAAAACTTACAGTTGATGGAAGAGATTTTATTGTAAACGGAATGAACTGGGATTATTTTCCAATTGGAACAAATTACACATATAGCCTTTGGAAACAGCCTGATGTATTTATCCAACAAGCTCTTGATGATGAAATGGGATTGCTAAAAAATATGGGAGTAAATACCATTCGTGTTTATTCGGGAATGCCAAAAAAATGGATTGAATACATTCATACAAACTATGGAATTTACACAATGTTAAATCACTCTTTTGGTAGATATGGTTTGACAATTGATGGTGTTTGGAAGCCAAATACAGAATATTCAGATGCTAAAACTCGTGAACTTTTACTTAAGGAAGTAACTGAAATGGCTAGTGAATATAAAAATACTAAAGGTTTGTTATTATTCCTATTAGGAAATGAAAATAACTATGGTTTGTTTTGGGATGGAGCAGAAACAGAAAATATTCCAGTAAAAGATAGAAAGTCTACTGCTCGTGCACGTTCAATGTACAAATTATTTAATGAAGCTGTTGTTAAAATGAAAGCAATAGATTCAAATCACCCAATGGCAATTTGTAATGGAGATTTACTTTTCTTAGACATAGTTGCAGAAGAATGTAAGGATGTTGATATATATGGTACAAATGTTTACCGTGGAGTTTCTTTCGGTGATTTGTTTGATAGAGTAAAAAAAGAATATGGTAAACCTGTTTTATTTACAGAATTTGGTTCAGATGCTTTTAATGTTATAACAAATCAAGAAGATCAAAATGCACAAGCTTTCTACTTAAAAGGAAATTGGAAAGAAATTTATGATAACGCTGCAGGAATGGGAAAAACAGGAAACTGTTTGGGAGGTTTCACTTTTCAATTTAGCGACGGTTGGTGGAAATATGGACAAACAAAAAATTTAGATCAACATGATAGTAATGCTTCATGGTCTAATGGTGGTTATCAAAAAGATTTTACTGAAGGACAAAACAACATGAATGAAGAGTGGTTTGGTATTTGTGCCAAAGGACCAACAAACGAAAAAGGGTTTTACCAATTGTATCCAAGATCTGCTTATTACGTTTTAAAAGATATTCATAAGTTTAATCCATATGCAGAAACAGCAAACAAAGCTAAAATGAACACTCACTTTGATGAAGCAAATCTTACGGACGCTTCATTAAGAGCTAGAGCAGATAAAGCTGCATTAGCAAGTAATGATGGTGGAATTTTAAAAGTTAGTAATCTTAGAGCAGAATTTACAACCTTTAATACTGGTGGTAGTTTAATTACAACACCTAAAAGTGATGATCCTGCTACAACTAATTACCCTAATAAGTTAGGTTTTGATCACATGCAGTCATATTTTGTTGGTTTTGAAGGTAATCCATCTTCTAATATGAAAGCAAATGTAAATTTTAATATTTTAGGAAGAGTTGCTGAAAATCCTATAAACGAAATCTTTTATGAAAATAGAGGTAGAGCTCAAACTTTTAATACACCAAATGGTCCTCAAGTTGTAAGTGATTTTAATAGAGTTCAAGTGTATAATGCATCTTACTCATGGAATGCAAAAGATTTTGATTTGAGAGGATTTTACAGAACCGGTCATTATCACTGGGGTTATGAAGGTGACTTCTTTGCATTATATTCTGAAGCTAATTATGGTCCAAATTTAGATATTTATAACGGAGAAACTTTAGGTTTTGAAATTGATGGTAAAAGAAGTTTAAAAGGTTTAAAAGCCGCTTTTGGTCCACAACTATGGTGGGGAGCAAATCCAGCTTACCTTTTAAAATATGGGACTAAATTAGGTAAAGTAGATGCTACAGCAGTATACCACGAAGATATAAATCAAGTTGAAATTTCAGAAACAGTTTCTTCAATTGCATTTCCAGTTCCTAAAACAAGAAGAGCAACTATTCATTTTAAAACAAAGTTAGGCAATCTTGGTGTTGAAGCAGGTGGTATTTGGGCAGGACAACCTTTAAATGGTAGAGAGTTTCAAATGATGGATGGCAATATTGTTAAGGTAGACAAGATTAATAATAAAGATAATTGGGGAGGAAAAGCAAAGTTAACATTTTCTAAAGGCAGATTTAATGCCTATACTCAAGGTGCAGTTCAAGGACTTGTTGCCAATGGAGGAGCAGATAATGTTCAAACCTTTACTGGATGGAGATTAAAAGACACAGGAAGTGGAAACCAAATGAATTTTTTAGCTGGTTTTACTTATAATGTTAATTCAAATTTACAAATAGCACCTAACTTCTTGTGGCAAAAGCCTTTAGTTGAAGCAATGCCAAATGGTGTTGATGCTCCAGGAAGACTAAGAAACGTATTAGACGATCCGTTTTTTGTTAGAGCAAATAGAGAAACAGTAGGTGGAGAGCTATTAATTACTTTCGACCCAACTCCAGCAACTTGGATGTATGAGTGGAATAATGATATGGTTGAAGATGCAAAATTTGCTTTTAGTACAGGTTTTGTATATAGAAAATTACCTACTACAATGGATGCTGCTATCGGATTTTTAGCAAATCGTACAGCGTTTGCATTTGCTAAATCTGCACCAGCTCAAAATTTATGGGAATCTAATACAAGAATAGTTTCAAAACTTAGCCCAGATCTAGGTATGATTGCTAACATATACTTTGGTAATGGGCAAGCAAATGGTGACTCAGAGAGAATAATCAATAGAATGGGTGGTGATTTAAGAGTGATTTACAAAAAAGTGAAAGTCGTTTCTTCTTTAAAAATAAATGATTGGGGTCCTTTTGATTATCACCGTGACTTTAACTTAACCTATCCTGTACAAAGTTCTATAGACATTTCAACTTCTGTTGGAAAACCAAATTGGTTTATTTTACCTGATACTAAAATAGGTATTATGGGTATTTGGCGTTCATTAGACCAATATTCTCCAAGGTATTCTCCAACTTTTGTTCCAGCAAATACTTTTCCACCAGTACCTGTTTTAACTCCAGTAGGATTTGGAAATGGATCTGAATGGGAAATCAGAACATACATTCATATAAATATTGGTAAATAATTTAAAAAAAATTGAAAAATGAAAAATAGAAAAATTAATTATTTAAGAAATTCGCTTTTATTTGGATTGATTATTTTAATCAATATTAGCTGCGAAAGAGATTTGTCAGATGAAGCTACAAACGCAACATTTCCCAAAACTGCAGAGGTGTTTATTGATGCACCTGTTGCAATGGGTAGTGACTTTTATTTTCCTTATGGCGGTTCTAAGCCTACTGCATGGTCAGTAGACAGTCAAGTAAGTTACAGAGGAACAGCATCAATGCGTTTTGATGTTCCTAATGCAAATGATCCTGGAGGAAATTATGCAGGCGCTATTTTTAGAACAGAAGGAGCAGGTCGCGATTTAACAGGTTATGACGCTTTGACTTTTTATGTTAAAGCTAGTCAAGGAGTTAATATTGCTGAATTTGGTTTTGGCGAAGATTTTTTCCCTAATAAATATATTACAACCATAACTAATGTTAGTGTTGGTACAAACTGGCAAAAAGTAATTATTCCTATTCCAGATGCTTCTAAATTAGTTAAAGAGAGAGGGATGTTTAGATATGCTGCTGGTAGTCAAGGAACAAACAGTCTAGGATATACTTTTTGGATTGATGATTTAAAATTTGAAAAATTAGGTACAATTCTTCCACTAAATGCTTCAATTATGAATGGTACAAATGTAACTAGAACAACTTTTGTAGGTGTAACTTCTACAGTTACTGGTGTTATCTCTACGTTTAATATGCCAAATGGGATAAATCAATCGGTTTCAATCGCTCCAGCATATTTAAATTTTGTTTCTTCAAATCCATCTGTCGCTACAGTAAGTGATGCAGGTGTTGTAACTCCTTTAAGTGCTGGGACTGCTGTTATTACAGCAACTTTTAATGGGCAACCTGCAACAGGAAGCTTAATAATAAATTGTACAGGAAACTATATTAATGCTCCAACTCCAACTTTAAACCCATCAAATGTAATTTCCATATTTTCAGATGAATACACTAATGTACCTGTAAATTATTATAATGGATATTGGCAACCATGGCAAACAACAGTTTCAAATGATTTTTCTGTTTTAGGTGACAATGTATTGAATTATACAAACTTTAACTTTGTTGGTATTGAGTTTAGTAGTCCAACTGTGAACGCTACTTCAATGACTCATATTCATTTAGATGCATTTATTCCTGGTCCAATTGCTCCTGGAAGACAATTACGTGTTATTGTAGTAGATTTTGGTGCTGATGGAGTTTTCGGTGGAGGTAATGATACAAGACATTCTACAACATTTACTGCGCCTACTTTAGTTTCTCAAAATTGGATTTCAATTGAAATTCCATTTTCTGCAATGCCTGGTCTTTTAAGTAGAACCAATCTAGCGCAAATTATTCTTGAAGGTGGCGATAATTCTATATTATACGTCGATAATGTATATTTTCATAACTAAAAAAAGTAAAAATGATTTCAATTAAAAATAAGAATAGTTTAATTCTTTCATTATCGATAGTTTTATTATTTAATAGCTGTTCTACAGATGAAAAGCAAACAGTTGTTACTAAAAATCAATTAGTAATGAGTGATGAATTTAGTGTTAACGGAGCTCCAGATTCTAATCTGTGGTCTTACAATATTGGAACTGGTACAGATGGTTGGGGTAATAACGAACTTCAATATTACACAGATAGACCTGTAAATATTAAAGTTGAAAACGGTTTGCTTAAAATTACTGCACGTAGAGAACAGTATATGGGTGAAGCTTTTACTTCTGCTCGAATTTTATCAAAAGGTAAATTTGAAACCAAGTATGGTAGATTAGAAGCTAGAATAAAATTGCCTAGAGGAAAAGGTCTATGGCCAGCATTTTGGATGCTTGGAAGCAATTCTGATACTGCAATATGGCCACAATGCGGAGAAATCGATATTATGGAATACCTTGGAAATAGTCCTACTAAAGTTTTTGGAACTGTTCATGGTCCAGGATATTCTGCAGGAAACGCAATAACTAAAACATTTACATTACCAAACAGCAGATTTGATACAGATTTCCACGTTTTTGGAATTGAATGGGGAGAAAATTATATTAATTTTTATGTTGATGATGTTCTTTACAATCAAATAACTCCATTTGATGTTACTGGTGATTGGGTATTTAACCAACCGTTTTACATAATACTTAATATGGCAGTTGGTGGAAACTATCCAGGAGCACCAAATAGTGAAACTCCATTTCCACAAGAAATGTTAGTCGATTATATAAGAGTTTATCAATAAGTTTTTTTTTTCAAATAATAATCTAATAGACTTTTTAAGTTTAGTCTATTAGATTATTTAATTTTTTTAAATTTCAATTAAAGAGTGTTTATGAGCCTATCCCAAAATAGTATTGAAAAAGCAAACAATAATGTAACGACAAAATCTGTTGAAATGAATATTATTTCAATAGAAGGAGAAGTTTTCTATAAAATATCCAATAACGATGCAATGCGACCATTTTTCATGAGTATCGTTAGCGATTCCAATCATTGGATGTTTATTTCCAGTAATGGCGGATTAACAACTGGAAGAAAAAATGCAGAATTTGCTCTTTTTCCTTATTATACAGATGATAAAATAACCGAATTTGCTGATATTACAGGAAGTAAATCAATTTTTCAAATTGAAAGCAATAACAAAAAGTATATTTGGGAACCTTTTTCAGAACGATTTAATGATAAGTATTCTATAACTCGAAATTTATACAAAAACGAATTTGGTAATAAAATCATTTTTGAAGAAATTCATAATGATTTTCAACTTACGTTCAGATACCAATGGAATTCTAGCAATTTATTCGGTTTTGTAAAAAAATCAGAATTAATTAATAACTCTGAAAATGATTATAAAATAACACTTCTTGATGGAATCCAAAATGTTTTACCTCAAGGAGTTAATAGTGATTTGCAAGCCACAACAAGTAATTTAGTTGATGCTTACAAAAGAAACGAACTTCAATCAGAAAGTGGTTTAGGAATTTTTGCGTTAAGTGCCATTATTGTTGATAAAGCCGAACCAAGTGAAGCGCTAAAAGCAAATATTGTTTGGTCTTTAGGCTTGGATAATCCAACTTATTTGCTTTCATCTTTACAACTTAATGCCTTTAGAAAATTTCAAAAAGTGCATCAAGAAACAGATGTAAAAGGCGAAAAAGGTGGCTATTTTGTTTCAACGGATCTGTTTTTAACAAAGAATTCTTCTAAGTCTTGGAAGATTATTGCTAATGTAAATCAAAATCAAGCGCAAGTTATTCAATTAGCAGATGCTATTTGCAATGATAAAACGTTAGATAATCAAATAATTCAAGATATAGATTTAGGTACTCAAAATCTTATCGCTCTAAATGCAACTGCAGACGGATTGCAATTCACAGCAGATAAACGCAAAGATACACGTCATTTTTCAAATGTTTTATTCAACATCATGCGTGGTGGAATTTTTGATAATAATTATACTATCGAGAAAAATGATTTTGTAAATTATATAGCTAAAGCAAATAAAACTTTATTTCAAGAAGAGAGTAAGTTTTTAAGTGATTTACCTGAAACTTTTGACTATTCACATCTTCAAGAATTAATTTCAAATTCCGAAAATGCCGATTTAATTCGTCTTTGTACTGAATATCTTCCTCTTAAATTTAGTAGAAGACACGGTGATCCAAGTCGTCCATGGAACAAATTTTCTATCAATACAAGAAGTGAAATTGATGGTTCCAAAATATTAGATTACGAAGGAAACTGGCGCGATATTTTTCAAAACTGGGAGTCGTTAGCGAATGCTTATCCTGAGTTTATCGACGGAATGATTCACAAGTTTTTGAACGCCTCAACTTTTGATGGATACAATCCTTATCGTGTTACTAAAGATGGTTTTGATTGGGAAACTATCGAACCAGATAATCCATGGTCTTACATTGGTTATTGGGGTGACCATCAAATTATCTATTTGTTGAAGTTTTTAGAATTTATAGAAAAGTACCAACCTGGAAAACTAAACGCGTATTTTGATAAGGAGTGTTTCGTCTATGCAGCGGTTCCTTATATTATTAAACCGTATCAAGATATATTAAAAAATCCAAAAGATACCATCGAGTTTGACCATGAATGGGATGCTAAAATTCAAAAACGTAGAATTGAAAATGGTGCAGATGGTGCTTTACTAAGAGATAATACTGATGAAATTTATCATGTAAATCTAATCGAGAAAATATTAGCTACTGTTCTGGCAAAAATGTCCAATTTTATTCCAGAAGCAGGTATTTGGATGAATACCCAACGACCAGAATGGAATGACGCTAATAATGCTTTAGTAGGTAACGGTGTTTCAATGGTTACGCTTTATTATTTGAGAAGATTTTTGAAGTTTTTCCAACAATTATTAGATAATTCTAATCAGGAAACCATCAAAATATCTAATGAAATGGTAGAATTTTATCATGCCATAAGACAAATTTTATTAGATAATCAACATTTATTATCAGGTTCAATCTCTAATGAAGAAAGACAAAAAATACTCAATGCTTTAGGTCAAGTTGCTTCCGAATATCGTTTTCAAGTTTACAACAGCGGTTTTTGGGGTAAAAAGAGAACGCATTCTATGCAAGGTTTGAAGAATTTTGCTCAAGTTAGCATTGATTTTATCGAACATTCTATAAAAGCCAATCAAAGAGAAGATAAATTGTATCATGCTTACAATTTGATGTCTATCGAAAATAATGGCGTTTCAATTTCCTATTTACCAGAAATGCTTGAAGGTCAAGTAGCTATTTTAAGCTCAGGCTTTTTATCAGGAAAACAATCTTTAGAAGTATTGGATGCTTTAAGAAAAAGTGCTTTGTACAGAAAAGATCAAAACAGCTATATTTTATATCCAAATAAAGAACTTCCTAAGTTTTTAGAAAAGAATACAATTCCAGCAGCGAAAGTAGAAAAATCCCTTTTGTTAAAACAACTTTTAGATAATAACAATTACCAATTAATCAATAAAGACATCAAAGGAAACTATCATTTTAATGGTAATTTTCATAATGCTAGCGATTTAAAGAATGCTTTAGACCTATTGTCATCCAATAATGATTATAAAGAACTAGTTTCAAAAGATTCTGATGCTGTACTTCAAATCTTTGAAGACGTATTCAATCACAAAGCTTTTACAGGTCGTTCAGGAACTTTTTATGGTTATGAAGGTTTAGGTTCTATTTATTGGCATATGGTTTCCAAATTATATTTGGCAGTAATGGAAGTTATCAATAAAGCTATTGAAAATAAGGAAGATGAAGCTGTAATTGATGCTTTAGTAAATCATTTTGATGAAATCGGAGCAGGAATAGGAATTCATAAATCACCTGAAGTTTATGGTGCTTTCCCAACAGATCCCTATTCGCACACACCTTTTGGTAAAGGCGCACAACAACCTGGAATGACTGGTCAAGTGAAAGAAGATATCTTAACTAGAATTGGAGAATTAGGTGTGAAAATGAACGACGGAAAATTACAATTCCAACCAAGCTTCCTCAAAAAAGAAGAGTTTTTATCAAAAGATACTGAAGTAACTTTCATGATGGTTGATGGTTCACAAAAAGTAATGAATCTCGAAAAAGACTCTTTAGCATTTACAACCTGTCAAGTGCCAGTTATTTATAAAATTAATACAACAAGTAAAATTGTTTTGAACTATAAAAATGGAGTAACTAAAACTTTTGAAACATTAGAATTAAACAAAGAAGAAAGCAAAAAAATATTCGATAGAACTAATGAAATTACATTGGTTGAAGTCTATTTAAACGCATCTATTTTAAGATAATGAAAAATCTGATTTACATAATATTTCTATTGTTTATATCATGTAAACCAACCAATACAAGAAATTTAGTTTCAAAAGAAATGACGGCAGAAAAATTATTAGGAAATACAAAATACCAAGCCATTTGTTATGGTGGATACAGAGAAAATTCTAGAGAAATTCAACCAACAATAACAGAAATTAAAGAAGATTTAAAAATTCTTTCTGCATTGAATATTAAAGTTTTACGAACTTATAATGTGCATTATGAAGAAGTAATAAATTTATTAAAAGCCATTACAGAATTAAAAAAAGCGGATGAAAATTTTGAAATGTACGTGATGCTTGGTGCTTGGATTGATTGTAAAAACGCTTGGACAAATCTGCAACCAATTCATAATGAAGAAAGTGAGAGAAATGCGATTGAAATTGAAGAAGCAGTAAGATTAACAAATAAATATCCAGAGATAATTAAAATTATTGCCGTTGGAAATGAAGCGATGGTGAAATGGGCAACTAGTTATTATGTCACGCCAAATATCATTTTGAAATGGGTAAATCATTTACAGAATTTAAAGAAAGAGAATAAATTACCTAAACAAGTTTGGATAACAAGTTCAGATAATTTTGCTTCTTGGGGCGGACATACTGCCGATTATCATGTGGAGGATTTGAATAAATTAATAAAAGCAGTTGATTATATTTCTATGCATACTTATCCAATGCACGACACGCATTATCACCCAGTTTTTTGGGGAATAAAAGAAAATGAATTGCAGTTGTCTGAAATAGAAAAAGTTGATGCTGCAATGTTAAGAGCTAGAAATTATGCCATCAATCAATACAATAGTGTTGTAAGTTATATGAAGTCAATTGGTGTGAATAAACCAGTTCATATTGGTGAAACAGGTTGGGCAACAAAGTCAAATGAGCATTATGGAAACGATGGTTCTAAAGCAACAGATGAATATAAATCAGCTTTGTATTATGACTTAATGAGAGAGTGGAGCAACAAAAATAATATTTCGTGTTTCTATTTTGAAGCTTTTGATGAAAACTGGAAAGATGCAGCCAATCCGTTAGGTTCAGAAAATCATTTTGGCTTAATTAATTTGCAATCACAAGCCAAATATGTGCTTTGGAAAAATGTAGATAGTGGAACTTTTAAAGGTTTAACTAGAGATGGAAAACCAATAACAAAAACCTATAATGGCGATGAAAAAGCCATGTGGTTGGATGTTAAAACACCTAATTCTGTTTTAAAGAATTAAAAGAAATGGTAAAAAATAAAGGTAAAATAGTTGGTACTAAATTTTTGATAATAGCTTGTATTATGGCATTCTCATTGCATAGTTGTAAAGTTACGGATAAATTAAATGTTCAAGTTTATGAAACTTCCGAACGTGGCAATTCATTGACAAAAATTACCCAATTTTCTAACGAAGGAACTCCAGTTGTTGTTACCATTAATCCTGATGAAAAATTTCAAACTATTATAGGTTTCGGAGGTTCTTTCACCGAATCTTCGGCTTATTTACTCAATCGATTGAGTAAGGAAAATCGTAAGAAAATTTTAGAGGCTTACTTCAGTGAATCAGGAGCCAATTATTCGCTTACTCGAACACACATTGCGTCTTGCGATTTTTCGTTAAGCAATTACACTTACGCCAAAGTCGAAAACGACATGACTTTGGAACATTTTTCCATAGAAGACGATAAATCCGATTTAATTCCGATGATTTTAGAGGCGAAAGCCATTTCTAAAGAAGGTTTTAAAATAATTTCTTCACCTTGGTCGTGTCCGCCATGGATGAAAGACAATAAAAAATATGTAGGTGGAAAATTATTGCCAGAATTCAATGATACTTTCGCTTTATATTTTTCAAAATATTTGAATGCATACAAAAAAGAAGGTATTGATATTTGGGGTTTAACAGTGATTAATGAACCTCACGGAAACGGAAACAATTGGGAAAGTACTCTTTTTTCACCAAAAGAAATGACCGATTTTGTAATGAATCACATGGGTCCAAAATTAGAAAAAGACGGTTGGGGAAATGTGAAGATTCTTGGATATGACCAAAATCGTGCAGGTATCAAAGAATGGGCAAACGAAATGTATAAAGATGAAAACACCTCTAAATATTTTGACGGAATGGCCATCCATTGGTATGAAAGTACGTACGAAGTTTTCCCAGAAGATTTACAATACGCATACCAAAAAGCACCAAACAAATATTTAATAGAAACCGAAGGTTGTGTAGATTCTGAAATTCCGCATTGGCAAGATGATGCTTGGTATTGGAAAAAAGAAGCCACCGATTGGGGTTGGGATTGGGCAAGCGAAAAAGAAAAATATTTGCATCCAAAATACGCTCCAGTAAACCGTTATGCAAATGATATAATAGGATGCATAAATAATAGAGTAGATGGCTGGATTGATTGGAACATGGTTCTTGACAGACAAGGTGGACCAAATTGGTTCAAAAATTGGTGTGTAGCTCCAGTAATTGTTGATGATAAAAATGATGAAATTTACCTTACACCTTTATATTATGTGATGGCTCATTTCAGTAAGTTCATGCGACCTGGTGCTGTGAAAATTGGTTGTGAGATAAATTCTAAAGAATTGGTTTCAACTGCTGTCCAAAATCCAGATGGCTCTATTGCAATAGCCGTTTTTAATCCAACAGAATCTATACAAACAATTGATATCAAATTAAATAATAAAAATGCTTTAATCTCAATTGATTCAAAAGCATTACAAACTATAATAATCAAACCAAACTAACCAATAATTAAAAAAAACTCTATATGTCAAATACTAATTCAACTTCATCAGGAAAAGTTCCAATGGGTCAAAAAATTGCCTTTGGATTGGGTATGCTTGCTAACCAAATGTTTCCAGCTGCTTTAGGAATTTTTACAGTTGTATTAGTCGAACAATTGGGGTTTAGTGGATTATTGTTAGGCTTAACGTATTTTATTCCAAAGTTTTATGATGCTTTGTTTGATTTGATAATGGGTTATGTGAGTGATAATACCAAATCAAAATGGGGAAGAAGAAGACAATATGTATTAGCTGGAGCAATTATTTTAGGAATTTCATTTGCATTAATGTGGCAATTGTATGCTGAAAACGGTGTAACATACAATTTTTGGTACTTTTTAATGATTTCATTGATTTTTTATTCAGGTTTGACCATATTCAGTATTCCCTATGTTGCAATGGGTTACGAAATGAGTGATGATTTTCACGAACGAACCAATATTATGGCTACTTCGCAACTTATAGGTCAGTTGGCTTGGGTTGTTGCACCATGGTTTTGGGTTATAATGGCAGATAAATCATTGTTTCCATCAGGTGATGTGGCTGTAAGAACCTTAGCTGTATATGTTGCAATAGGTTGCGCCATTTTAGCAGCAATTCCAGCATTTTTTATTCCAAGTAAATCTACACTCAACGAAGATTACAGTCCAATTGATTTAAAAGGAATCCTCGGAAGTTTTGGCGAAATCAAAGAAGGATTGAAAGCTTCGATCGAAATTAAACCGTTCCGAAAAATTTGTATCGCTACTTTTTTAATTTTTAATGCTTTTCAAACTACAGCAGCGTTTTCGTATTTTATCATCAAGTATTATTTGTTTAAAGGAAATGAAGATGGTTTCGGATTATGGCCTACTTTATTTGGATGTGTAGGAGCAATTATCACTACCGTTGTGGTTATTCCTATCGTTGCAAGAATGTCAAAAACAATGGGAAAAAAGAAAGCTTTCTTATTATCTCAAGGGATTTCTGTTATCGGTTACATTTTGCTTTTTGTATTATTTGTTCCAGGAAAACCATATCTATTTTTGTTTGCATTGCCATTTTTCTCCTTCGGAATTGGAAGCTTGTTTACCTTAATGATGTCGATGACTTCGGATGTTATAGATATTGATGAACTCAACACAGGAAAAAGAAGAGAAGGAAGTTTAGGCGCTATTTATTGGTGGATGGTAAAATTTGGAACTGCTGTCGCAGGATTGTTAAGTGGATTAATTCTTTCTTTAGTTGCATTTCAGTCCAATGCTGCTACACAAACCGATGAAACCATGTTTTGGCTGCGAATATTCTTTGTAGGAGTTCCAATTCTTGGTACATTGAGTGCAATTTGGGTAATGAGAAATTATGATATTGACGAAGCCAAAGCCAGAGAAGTGAGAGACCTTTTAGATAAACGAAAAGGAAAAACAAATAATCAATCATCTGCTTATCTTTCAGGAAAACTAGTTTCATTATTAAAAAATGGTTCGATTAATTCTTCAATTGATAACGAATTAAATACTAAAAGCGAGACTGAATTAAAAGCTATTTATTCTGAAGTACTAAAAAATGGCTTACACGGATTATGTTTCAGTCCATATGTAGAAAACCAAAAAGCTGGTGATATTCTTTCTGCTGATCAAATAAAAAGAAGATTAGATATTATTACACCTCATACGAGTTGGATTCGTTCTTTTTCATGTACAGAAGGTAACGAGTTAATTCCAGAAATTGCTCATCAAAAAGGATTGAAAACTGTTGTTGGAGCATGGATTAGTAATGACAAAGCTAGAAATGAAAAAGAAATTGAAGCACTTATAAAGTTAGCTAAATCAGGTTTGGTAGATATAGCTGCAGTAGGAAATGAAGTATTACATCGTAATGAAATTTCTGAACAAGAACTTATTGGTTATATCAATAGAGTGAAAGAAGCAGTACCAAATATCTCTGTTAGTTATGTTGATGCTTATTATCAGTTTTTAGATAAACCAAATTTGATTTCTAGTTGCGATTTATTATTGGTAAACTTCTATCCATTTTGGGAAGGAGCAAATGTAGATTTTACAACTTCTTATTTACAAAATATGATGGAAGTAACTAAAAACGTGGCTCAAGGAAAGAAAATCATAATTTCAGAAACTGGTTGGCCAAGTAAAGGAGAAACGATTGAGGAAGCAATTCCATCAGAAATTAATGCTATGAAATATTTTGTTTCTTCTCAAAAATGGGCAAAAAACTACAATATTGAGCTATTCCATTTCTCTTCTTTTGACGAATCTTGGAAAGCCTTGCAAGAAGGAACCGTTGGAACAGCATGGGGAATTTGGGATAAAAATGAGAAGCTTAAATTTTAAAAATTACAAATCATGTCATTTAGAGAAGGTCACTATTTTTCATTAGAAAATAATCTTAATAACAGCAATAGCAATAACACTAACAAAAGTGATTATCAGAGTTTTGATTTTTCCGAAATACCTGCAAAGAAATTAGCAGAACTTTGGAGAGAAACTTTAGAAAACGGCATGCATGGAATTTGCTTTAGCTTATACGAAGACGGACAAAAACCAGGCGATATTATTACTGCCGAACAAGTAAATCGTCGTATTCAAATTTTAAAGCCATATTCTAAATGGGTTCGTTCTTTTTCATGTATCGAAGGTAACGAACATATTCCAAGAATTGCCAAAGAAAACGGAATGCAAACTTTAGTTGGCGCTTGGCTTGGAGATGATTTAGAATTAAATGAAAAAGAAATAGAGAGTTTAATCACTTTAGCTAAAGAAGGTTGTGTAGATATAGCAGCAGTAGGAAACGAAGTAATGTACAGAGGTGATTTGACAGAAGATCAATTGTTAGAATACATTAATCGAGTAAAAGAAGCTTTACCAAATATTCCAGTAGGATACGTTGATGCTTATTACGAGTTTTCACACCGACCAAGAATTACCGAGGTTTGTGATGTTATTTTGACAAATTGTTATCCTTATTGGGAAGGTTGCCCTATCGAACATTCTTTGAATCATATGATTAGTATGTTTAATTCGGCTAAAGATGCTGGTCAAGGTAAACGAGTTATCATTACAGAAACTGGTTGGCCAAGCGAAGGAGGTTCATTAAAAGGTGCTGTAGCAACCAATGAAAACGCTATAAAATATTTTATCGAAACGCAATCGTGGTCGAAATTTAATGATATAGAAATTTTCTATTTTTCTTCGTTTGACGAATCTTGGAAAGTAGGACCAGAAGGTGCAGTTGGAGCTTATTGGGGTTTGTGGGACAAAAATGAAAAACTTAAATTTTAATAAAAATGTATATGAGAAATAAATTACAAATACTTTTACTATTGATTTTTTTTACATCAAGTTATTCTCAAGTAGATGTAGTTTATACTAATCTAGTTTGGTCGGATGAATTTGATACTAATGGTGCAGTAAATTCAACTAAATGGCATCATCAAACACAGTTGCCAGCCGGTGGAAATTGGTTTAATGGAGAAGTACAACATTACACTGATCAACTTACAAATTCCTCTGTTAATGCTGGATTTCTTAGTATTGTTGCCAAAAAAGAACCTTATACTAATCAAGGTATTACTAAGCAATACACATCGGCTCGTTTAAATTCAAAATTTGCTTTTCTTTACGGTCGAGTTGATATACGTGCCAAAGTTCCAACCAATCAAGGTACTTGGCCAGCTCTGTGGATGTTAGGCAAAAATGTAAATGAAGATGGAGCCTATTTCGATTCGCAATTTGGCACAACAGATTGGCCAGCTTGTGGTGAAATTGATATTATGGAACATGGTATTACACCATCTCAACCTACAAATTATGTTCAAAGCGCACTTCATACACCTTCTTCTTTTGGAAATACTATGAATATTGGTGGAACAATTGCAAATAATTTAGGAAATAGTTTCCATGTATATTCAATGAATTGGTCGCCTTATCAAATTACATTTTTGTTAGATGGCGTAGCTTATTATACCTACAATCCTGCAGTGAAAACACCAAGTAATTGGCCTTTTAATGCAGAACAATATTTGTTATTAAATATTGCAATGGGTGGAATTGCAGGAACAATACCTTCTAATTTTACACAAACTGCGATGGAGGTAGATTATGTTAGAGTTTATCAAAATACTTTAGTTGATACACAAGCACCAACTAATTTTACAGCTACAGTTGGAACTGTTACAAGTTCAACGATTCAATTATTATTGAATGCAAATGACAATTCAGGAAATGTTTCTTATAGTATTAATTATAGTGGTGGAACTATCAATACAGCCAATCCAGCTGGAGTTCAAAAATCGGTAATTGTTCCAAATTTGTCTCCAAATACAAATTATAGTTTTTCAATAACTGCAAGTGATTTGGCAGGAAACAACTATGTTTCAAATCCGATAGTTTTGAATGCAACAACTACAGGAGTTATTGGTTGCTCTGGAACGAGTTCAGCGGCTCAAACAAATTCTTTTTCAACCGGATATAATTATGCTTTCGAAACTTTAGGAACAGATGTAAAAATAACTTTTGAAATGTTAGACACTGACAAAGTAGGAGTAGTGGCTTTTCTTTGGAAACAAAGTCCGTTTACAGAAACTCAAATGACTAATGTTTCAGGAAATATTTTTACTAAAACAATTACAAACCAAACAATAGGTTCAACGATTACTTATGCTGTTAAGTTTGCTTATGCAAATGGTTTTTCAGTTACAACTTATTACAATTATGTGGTTGGAAGCAATTGCGCTTTAGAAGTAGCCTCAATTCAAGATACTGTTGATTTTTCTTTCTTAAATCCTGTTAAAGAATACGTCAACATAAATTCTGAATCTAAAATTGATAAAGTAGAAATTTATAATATGGTTGGAACTTTAGTCTTAGAAACAAAAGAGGATACTAATAAAGTTGATATAAAAAATCTTTCTCAAGGAATCTATTTAATCGCAGTTTATTCAGACGATAAAAAGAGCGTTAAAAAAATGATTGTGAAATAGATCAATAATCAATTAGATACATTTTTTTAGTTTGTTAAGACCTTACAAGAAATTCTCTTTTTGTAAGGTCTTTTTGTCGTTTTTATGCTACTTTTTCAATTTTATTGCATTTGAAATGTTAAAATTTTAAATTTTATTTGCATATTAAGAAAAGTTTATGTTACATTTGGCTATAATTTAATCAAATTTTAACAGTCGCCTATCGCAAAAAATTACTTTTAGAAAAAACATTACGATTTTTTAACCCAAAACTAAAAGGTAATTTTATGGCTACTATTCAAATCCCAGACGCTTTATTGGTAAAGAATTATATAGCCGGCGACGAGAACGCTTTGGCTGTATTAATCAACAGACATCAGTCTAAAATTTATGGATTTATTTATTCCAAAATGGCCGACCGTGATGTAGCTGACGACGTATTTCAAGATACTTTTATCAAAGTAATCAAGACTTTAAAATCTAATTCGTACAACGAAGAAGGTAAATTTTTACCTTGGGTAATGCGTATTTCACATAATCTTATTGTGGATCATTATCGTAAGAACAAAAAAATGCCAATGCTTCGCGAAACCGAAGAGTTTTCAATTTTTTCTGTTTTAACGGATACTTCAATGAATGCTGAAGGTAGAATTATTACAGAAGTTATTGAAAAAGATTTGCAAAAAATAATAAAACAACTTCCTGATGATCAGAGAGAAGTGTTGACTATGCGAATCTATCAAGACTTAAGTTTTAATGAAATTGCTGAATTAACAGGTGTTAGTATCAATACTGCTTTAGGTAGAATGCGATATGCACTAATGAACTTGAGAAAATTAATTGAAAAAAATCAAATTATTTTGACCAATTAAACAATATATGTAAAGTTATAACGTTATAGTAGTATAATTTAAATCACTCTATGGCAAAACTTTACTCTAAAAAAGCATTAGCAAACACTAAAATGTTACCAAAAAAAGAAACAATTAATTTCATACTTAATTATTCAAAAGCTTTGAAAATGGTCAAAGTTGGCAACATGAACTTCGAACTCCTTGCTAATTAACATATCGCGTCTAGTTTTATTTAATTGGACGCGATATTTTTTTAAACCAATTTTTTAAATGATTTTATCAATTAAATCTGAAAATTTTAATGGGATTTTACTTTTTTGTCTGATTCTAATCAGTAGTGTTTCCTTTTCTCAAACTAATGTCATTACATTAGAAAAAATAAAATCTCAAAGACAAATTCACATTAAAGAAAATAAACGAATTAAAGTAGTTACTACAGATGGAACAAAATATGTGGGTAAATTTTCTGTAGTTGATGAAAGAACTATAAAAATTCGAGAAACTTTAATTGATTTAGATTCTATTGCAACAATCCAAAAAAAGTCTATTTTTTACACTATTATTAGACCACTTCTTATTACTGAAGGTTCTGCATTAGTTTTTATAGGTGTAGTTGGAGCTGCAGCTGGAGGTTATGGATTTGCTTTTGCACTTACGCTTTTACCTATTGGAACTCCTATGGTTCTATTACCATTATTAGAATCAAAACATAAGAATAAAGAATGGAGTTACAAAATTGAAAAGATTGATTAAGCCTACTTTAATGCTTTCAAAACTTCTTTTCTTCCAATAGTTTTAGTAATTATATCTTTTTCAATATCCCAACCTCTTGCAGGTGAATATTCTCTTCCGTACCAAATGATTTGTAAGTGTAAATCATTCCATAAATCTTTAGGAAAAATGGCTTTGGCATCTTTTTCAGTTTGAACAACATTTTTGCCCGAAGTTAAATTCCATCGATACATTAACCTATGAATATGAGTATCCACAGGAAATGCAGGAACTCCAAATGCCTGACTCATAACAACACTAGCTGTTTTGTGTCCAACTGCAGGAAGTGCTTCTAATGCCTCAAAACTCTGCGGAACTTCTCCATTATATTTGTCAATTAATATGTGCGACAAACCATGAATTCCTTTCGATTTCATCGGCGACAAGCCACATGGACGAATAATTTCCTTAATTTCTTCCACACTCATTTTTATCATATCGTAGGGATTGTCTGCTTTCGCAAATAACAATGGCGTAATTTGATTCACACGAACATCAGTACATTGTGCAGAAAGCAGTACAGCAACTAACAAAGTATAAGGATCTTTATGGTCTAATGGAATCGGAATGGTTGGATAAAGTTCTTTTAACGTATTTATAACAAACGTTGCACGCTCTTTCTTGGTCATTTTTAACTAAATTTGATTTGTAAAATAAGTCAATTTCAAGGACAATTCAAATATAAAAATGTGTTGGCTGAGGTACTCGAAGTCAACTTTTAAAGAAAAAAACAATGACAACACTTAAAAAAGGAGACAAAGCTCCAAGTTTTTCAGGTAAAGACCAAGATGGAAACCTACATTCATTAGCAGATTATAGAGGAAAAAAATTAGTAGTTTTCTTTTATCCAAAAGCCAATACGCCAGGATGTACTGCAGAAGCTTGTGATTTAAGAGATAATTTTGAACGTTTTCAAGCAAATAATTATGCCTTATTGGGAGTAAGTGCTGATAGTGAAAAAGCACAATTAAAATTCAAAGAAAAATTTGATTTTCCATTTCCATTACTTGCTGATGAGGACAAATCGGTGATTGAAGCGTTTGGCGTTTGGGGTCCAAAAAAGTTTATGGGAAAAGAATACGATGGAATTCACAGAACGACTTTCGTAATAGACGAAAATGGAGTAATCGATGAGGTTATTACTGACGTAAAAACTAAAGTTCACGCTTCACAGATTCTGAAATAAAACAAAAAACCTCGTTAGTTAGTAACGAGGTTTTTTTCTAATCTTTATATTCTAGCAAATCGGCTGGTTGACAGTCTAATGCTTTACAAATGGCTTCTAGCGTACTAAAACGAACCGCTTTGGCTTTTCCAGTTTTGAGTATTGATAGATTGGCTAAGGTCAAATCAACTTTTTCTGAAAGTTCATTTAATGACATTTTTCTTTTAGCCATCATTACGTCGAGGTTTACAATTATTGGCATAGCTTATACAGTTAGTTCGTTTTCTTCTTGAATTTCGATTCCTCTTTTAAAAATTTGAGCAATTATAAATAAGACAACGCTCATAAATAACCATACTCCAGCGCCATCTATTTTAAGTAAATTACTATCTGGCATAATAACACCTTTACTTTCAAACCATTCTGCATAGTTCACAGCCCAACTTGAGAATAACCCAATTCCAAAAGTCAAAAAAGCCAAAGTGAAAATGAATTTTCTAACTTCATTACTAAAAGGTTGTAAAAGATTTAATTTTTTGTCGTGTATTAATTTTATAATTAGATAAAACATAATTGCTTTCATAATGCCTACAATAGACATTAGAAAAGTTTCTACTAAAAAATAGCCAGGATCAAATTGAAAGAGCGAAGACAAATCTAAGCCACTCCAAAAGTTTTGAGCAATAACTGGATTAAAGAAGAATGCATATATCGCATTAGATAAAACACCTCCAGTGTCTATGCAAATTCCAACAAAGATAAGCCAAGATAAAATGTATAAAACATTTAGTATTTGCTTAGTAGTAATTTTGATTTCCATAATTGTTTGTTTTAAAATTATGGTACAAATATAATAAATAATTATTGATAAACAATAAATATTTATTTTTTAACATTTTATTTTTGTTGTTTTGTAAATGTTGTAAAATGGAAATTAATTCCAAGCTAGTCATTTATTGACAAATTAGCTTTTTAGAGCTATTGTTTTATGATTTTAGTTGTAAATTTTTTTATTTCGTTTTTGAATTCTACTACTAAAATGTATATACCTTTTGAAATTTTTGAAGTATTTATATTCTTTTCTTTTGTTTCAATAATTATTTTTCCATCTGTTCCAATGATTAAAACATTTTTTATTTCTTTATCAGTAGTTATGTTTAAGATTTCATTAATTGGATTATTTATCTTCAGTTTAGTATTTTCAAAATCTACAGTTGATAAATTTTGGTCTACATATCGCATTAAATAAAGTCTTTTTGTTGTCCCGTTTAAATATTCACCTGATACTAATATTTTTCCATCTGATTGAATATTTATACTTTCACAAACTTCTTGAATACTATTAGTATTTTCTATTTTATATCCATTTCCATTGAAGTTAGTATCTAAAGTACCATTTTCATTATACTTTAGCATAATTAAGTTGTCGAGAGCATTTGAAACTATAGTTGTGCCTCCAAAATAATATTTGTTATTATTATAGGTTGTTGGTACTATTAATGTTTGGAAATTATTGAAACTAATAAATCCATTTGAACCAAAACTTGTATCTATTTGTCCGTTAGTATCTAATCTAAAAGCATCAAATAAAAAGGCTGGATTGCTATTGAAGTTAAGTTTCTCAATCAAAAATCTTCCAACATTATCTTGTTCGATATATTTACTTTCAAAATTAGAATAAGGTAAATTAATAACCATATTGCCATTAGTTCCAAAAGTATTATCCAATGTTCCATTTAGGTTAAATTTTTCTATAGTATAACTATTTGAACTGAATTTAAATCCGATTATTTTGTTATCATTACTAATGAAAATATATTTAGAAATTATATTTGAAACAATTCCATTAATACCAAAAGTATTATCTGTTGTTCCATTTGGTAATAATTTTTTTAGAAAAGAATTTGGATTTTGAAAGTATCTAACAATAACACTTCCATCACTTAAAAGTATTAAATTATTATTTGAAAAACTTGTATCACTTTCCCACGGAAAAATGTTAGTTCCAATTTCAACTTCACCATTTATTCCGTAAGTATTGTCAATAATTCCATTTTCTGAATACTTAATTACTTTAACTGGATTATATCCTCCATAAACTAAAATAGAATTATCATTTAATATTTTTGTTGAAATCTGATAATTACCTTGCATATTTGGTAAAACAAATCCATTTACACCAAAACTTGTATCAATAGTTCCGTTGGAGTTTATCCGAGTAATAAATACTTCATTGTTGTTTGTTCCGTTAATTTTTGTACTAATAAAAATAATTTTCCCATTTGTTAGTAAAATACTTTTTGAAATATCATTTCCTGAACTATTAAAAGGCATTTCTGTTATTCCATTTGTACCAAATGAGGTATCAATTATAACATTTTGAGCTTTTGAAGGAGCAAAAAATAATAAGAAGACTAGACATAAATTAATTTTTTTCATAAAACCTATTAATATTTTTTTCAAATGAATGCCAAATATAAAAAAAATCCCCAATTAAGTATTGAGGATTTCTATATTAAGCTTCTTCAAGCACGCGATTTGGGTCGTAACCAAATAGCTTATGTTGTTTTATTAATTCGGCTGTACCTTCTGGTAACATTCTTTCCCAACCAGGAATTCCGGTGCTTATCATTCTTAAAACTTCTCTCGAGAATATTTTTAGATTTTCAGCATCGTTAACTGGTACATCAACAACTTTTCCGTTGTAAGCGAAGAATTTGTACAATTCTTTCATTCTAGGATGTACTTTCAAGTTTTGTGAAGTAATGATTTCGCCATTTTCTTCCATTGGATATAAGTACACTTTTAAATCTCTGTAGAATAATTTTCCAAAAGCTTCTAGGATTCCACCACTCAAATGTCTGTAGTATTTCTCGTCAAAAATATCAACCAAATTGTTTACTCCCATAACCAATCCCATACGAGCTTTGGTATAACTAGAGAAATATTCAACCACTTTATAATATTCTTGGAAGTTAGAAATCATTACGGTTTGACCTAAAGAGCAAAGCAATTCGGCTCTGTCCATAAAGTCACGTTCGTCAATTTCTCCTTCAGAACGTAAGTTGGAAAGAGTAATTTCAAAAATCACAAATGTATTTTCTTTTTCAACTTTATTTTCTTCAACAAACATTTCAAGAGATTTCTCATACATGTCCATATTTACCTTAGTAACCGGACGGAAACTTCCTCTTAATGCTAAAATATTTTTCTTGTAAAGAACCGCAGCCGGAAGTATGTTTTTTCCATCTGGACCAAACATCACGGCATCTGTCATTCCATTTTTAACCAATTGTAAACTCATCAAACGATTATCTACATTAGCAAAACGTGGTCCTGAGAAGTTGATAGTATCAATTTCTAATTGGTCTTTGTCTAAGTGGTCATACAAATAACGCAATAATTTTTTAGGATCATTGTATTTGTAAAAAGCACCATATATTAAATTCACACCAAGAATACCAAGGGTTTCTTGTTGCAAACGAGCATCAGTTTCTTTAAAACGAATGTGAAGTATAATTTCGTTGTATTCTTCGTCTGGTTCGATTTGGTATTTTATTCCAACCCAACCATGACCTTTAAACTGCTTAGCAAAATCAATAGTTGCCACTGTATTGGCATAACTAAAGAACATTTTGTTAGGATGTTTTTCTCTATCCAAACGTTTTTCAATTAAGTCAACTTCATGCGTAAGCATTTTTTTAAGCCTACTTTCTGTTACATAACGACCATCACCTTCAATACCATAAATGGCATCACTAAAGTCTTTATCGTAAGCCGACATTGCCTTTGCAATAGTTCCAGAAGAACCTCCAGATCTAAAAAAGTGACGAACAGTTTCTTGTCCAGCGCCAATTTCAGCGAATGTTCCATAAATATTTTCGTTCAAATTAATTCTAAGCGCTTTGTCTTTTATAGACGGAATTTGCTCAATTACTTTGTCTCCTTTTAACTTAATATCTAATCCGTTATTTCCCATAATCATTATTATACATTGCAAAGTTACTAAAACGATTGCGGTATTAAAAGATAAATAGTTCTATTTTTGTAGAAAATTAACATCTAATACTTTTTTATAAAAAGTATAACAAAAATCGTGCTAAATGAAGGTTTATTTTTTAGGAACAGGAACTTCGCAAGGTATTCCAGTAATTGGAAGTCATCATTCGGTATGTTTGAGTGACGATTTGAAAGACAAACGTTTACGTGTTTCTGTTTGGGTTCATGACGACGAAAACTCTGTAGTTATTGATTGTGGTCCCGATTTTAGACAACAAATGTTAACTTCTAAATGCACAAAAATTGATGCTATTTTATTCACGCACGAACATTCTGATCACACTGCCGGAATTGATGATATTCGTCCGTTTAATTTCCGACAAGGAGAGATTCCAATTTATGCGCATGAACGTGTAATTAAAAATCTGGAAAAAAGATTTGATTATGTATTTGAAACGGAGAATAAATATCCAGGAGCTCCATCTGTAAAAGCTATTGAGGTTTCTAATAATAAAGATTTTGTTATAGGTAATTTTAAAGTTTCACCAATCGATGCAATGCATGGAAATTTACAAGTTTTTGGTTTCAGGATAAATGATTTTGCTTATTTAACCGATGTAAAAACTATAGCTTCGGAAGAAGTTGAAAAAATAAAAGGTGTGAAAGTGTTGGTTATTAATGCCTTGCGAGAAGAACCACACCATTCACATTTTAGTTTGCAAGATGCGTTAGATTTTGTAACTTTGGTACAACCTGAAAAAACCTATTTGACGCACATAAGTCATTTATTAGGTTTTCATGAAGAGGTACAAAAAAGGTTGCCAAAGAATGTTTTTTTGGCTTATGATAATTTAGAAATTTCTATATAGTATGAAAAGACAATTGTATTTGTATTTATTTATTTGTTCGGCTTTAATTGCTGCATTTACTTATATGTATTACAACAAACAAATGGCTCACGAAAAGAGCATTAGTTTATCAAATGAAAAAAGTGCGAAAGATACTATCAATCTTTTAATCAATCAGTTGAGTGATGCAGATAGTTTTTCACTTGAGAAGAATGAATACGCACAAAACTATTTTGAAGGTAAAGATGTAACTAAATTAGTTCCTCAAATTAGAGAGGCATTGTTAGCTTATAATGATAAACCTGAAGGCAATATCTATACTGGTCAAGAAAAATTAGGAGCACAAAAATTTATCATCAATAAAATAAAAATATTAAATCATCGTTGGATAATAGCCAACTATAGTGATGGAACCTATTGGGGCGATGTAATGTTGAAGTATTTCATAGATGAAACCGGAAAGGTAACTTTTCAAGTTATGGATAGCTTTATTTATCCAAAAGAAGAATATTAAATAATATCATATGATTAAAAATATAACCACTTTAGTTCTTTTGTTGATTGTTTTAGTTTCTTGCAAACAGCAAGATGATACTATTCAAGATGAGACAAAAACTCAACCAAAAGATTCAACAATAGTAGGAGCAGATCAAGATGAAAATGGATGTTTGGCATCTGCTGGATATACTTGGTCTAAATTGAATAAAGAATGTGTTAGAGCATTCACAGGAATTCAATTAAATCCTTCGGATGATATTGCTACAGAAGATGTAACGCTTTGTGCTTATGTGCTTTTTAATGATAATGGAGATAAAGCTGAAGTATTTATGCCAGACGAAAAGTCATTCATTTTAACAAGAAGTGCTGAGGGAAAACCATGGATTTTTGAAGATTATCAATTGGTTCCATGGAAAGGTTATGTTCTTAAAAAAGCAGGTGTAACTATTTATTCTGGTGATGGTGAAATTGGAAATAAAGTTACCGGAAGCGATAATCCAGAAGAAGGTGAATAAATATTACTATAGATTTAAATAAAAAATGGCTCGTTATTAATGAGCCATTTTTTTTATCTGTTTTGTAACCAATTTTTAAAATCGAAGAAATTTTGTGGTGCAACACCATGTCCAACAGGATATTCTTTATACACAATATCAATTCCAAGTTCTTTAAGTTTTGGAATTGAATTTCTTGCCCAATCCACAGGAACTACCTGATCTACTGAACCATGAGAAGCAAATATTTTTAACTTAGATAAATCATTTTCTTTGAAATTTTCAATAGCAATTTCTTCATTAAAATAACCACTCATTGCAACGACACGTTGTACTTTTTGAGGATAAGAAACAGCGATGGAATAACTCAAAATGCAACCTTGACTAAATCCAATAAGTGTTACATCATTGGCATCAATAGCATAATTTGCAACTAATTCATCTATAAATGTTGCTATCAAATCTCTAGATTGTTGTGCCTGACCGATGTCTGAAAATTTGTTTTCATCGGCATCAAAGTTAATAGCATACCAAGCATAACTTCCATACATCATATCGTAAGGAGCACGAGCAGAAACTATATAGTATTCCTCTGGTAATTCTGATGCAAAAGAGAATAAATCTTCCTCGTTACTTCCATATCCATGAAGTAAAAGCAGTAATGGATTTTTGTCTTTTTTTATTTTGGGTTCACGAACTAAGTGATGTAATGTCATTATATAAAATTAAATATTTTTAAACCATTTTTGAAACAATCCACCCAGTAATGGTAATTTGATGGTTTCACCGCGAGCAGCTGTAAAAATTCCATAAATCGTTAATACAGAAATAAAAATCCACATTGGTGCTGCAACCATAATGCTTTCAAAATGACTTATTGAAATACCTAAAACTACAAATGTTAAGGTCAACCCTAATCCTTGTCTAATATGAAACGAAGCAAACGGATTTTTGTTTTCCGAATTCATTGACAGTGCAATTAAAACACCAATTATCAGAATGTAACTAGTGATTGCAGTTGATTTTCCTTCATCAATTGTTTTCTTGTCCATTAAGCTAAAACTAATTTATTGTTGTTGTAAATTCCAATTACTTTTCCTTTCATTTTTGTTCCAAGAAAAGCACTGTTTTTTGATTTTGATAAAATATGCTCTTTAGTAAAAATCCATTCAGTATCTGTAGTGAATAAAGTGATATTGGCTTTGTTTCCTTCAGCAATTTCTGTTTGATTTAGATTAAAAATAGTACTACTTGAAGTAAGTTTTTCTACTATTTTTTCTAATGGTAAAACGGTTAACAATGCTCCAAAAGCACTTTCTAAACCAATAGTTCCGTTTTTAGCCAAATCAAATTCCATCTTTTTGTGTTCAATATCCATCGGATTGTGGTCGGATGTTATCGTATCTATGGTATTATCTAAAATTCCAGAAATTAAAGCGATTCTATCATTGTCTGTTCGCAATGGTGGTGCAACTTTAAATCGAGTATCAAATCCTTCCAATTTTTCATCAGTTAAAACCAAATTATGAACGGCAACACTACAGGTAACTTTTAGTCCTTTTGCTTTAGCATTTCGAATAAGTTCTACCGATTTTGCAGTTGAAATGGTTGGAATATGTAATTTTCCACCGGTATATTCAAGTAAAAACAAGTTTCGAGCAACTATCAATTCTTCTGCAAGATTTGGAATTCCTTTTAAACCTAATCTAGTTGATACAATTCCTTCGTTTACAACGCCACTTCCTTTTATTTTTTCATCTTGACAAAAAGCGATTACCAAGCTGTCAAAATCTTGAACGTATTGCAATCCAATTTTAAGCAAATTGGCATTAGACAAACTTTTCCCATAATCACCAAAGGCAATCGCTCCAGCATTTTTCATGTCATAAAGTTCGGCTAAATCGGTTCCTTCGCTATTTTTTGTTAAAGCACCAATCGGAAATAAATCTGTCGCAGTATCGTTAGCTTTTTGTTTTACAAATAAAATCTGAGATTGATTGTCAAGAATTGGAGCAGAATTTGGTTGAAGCGCTACAGCAGTAAAACCACTTTTTGCTGCTACATTCAATCCGTTAGCAATAGTTTCTCTATCTTCAAAACCTGGTTCTCCAAAAGAAACACTACTATCAAACCATCCTTGAGAAAGATGTAAATTAGATTGTTTTATTTCTTGATAATCATCTGAAGGCGAGAGGTTGGTTCCTATTTTTTCTAGGATTCCATCATTGATTTTTACATCAACTACCTGATTGTGAAACGGACTTTTTGAGTCGATAATCTTGGCTTCTCTGATTATGATTTTCATTTTACAAATTTTTGAATTAAAACTTCCAACGTGATGAATAGCAAAGCTAAAATAACAAACCATTTCCAAAGCTGATTATCGGCTCGATTGGCTTGTAGCGTATCAAATATTGCATCTACATTGCTTATCTCCTTGTAATCACTTACAGCATCTGGATTAGCGTTAGCTAAATTACTTTCGGTTCTATTATAATTAAAACTTAAATTTTCTATGGATTTGGCGGAATTATAAATCTCAAAGTTTCCAGCTTCTTTCGGATTATCATTGAAAGTCAACTTTACTTTGTCATTTAATATTTGTTGCACCGGAATAAAACTTTCTGTACCGTTTTTAATGTTAACGATTTCGTCTTTGCTTAATGAAGTCTGAGCAATAAATGGTTTGTTATCTCCAATTACTATAGCATTAATTCCAGCTTTCTGAGGGTTTTGTCCCATGTTATAAAATGTTGGAACAATAATAGGAGAATTCTGAAAATTACTATTGATTTTGTTAATTGGAGCAGCAAAAACATAAACAGAAGAAATACTATTTTGAATAGCACTCAAAAAGGAAGTTTGATCACTATAGCCCAAAACAATAGGAGCAGAATTGCTTATTTCAAAAGAGTTTTTTGTATTTGGATATTGAAAGTTGTCAACTTTTTTCTCAAAAACACTACTGAATAAGGGATGACTAAAATTAATTTTTGTAACCATTTTTTCCTTATTAGACAAAGCTTTAAACTGAACGCCACCAAAATTGGATAAAAAACCATTTAAGTTGGTTGTGCTGCTTTCTTCATTTGGAATTAAAACTACATTGCCGCCTTTTTCTACAAATGATTTTAATGTGGTTTGAAGTGCTTGTGGAATATCTTTCAGTTCGTTTAAAACAATGGCATCTTGTTTGTCAAGTAAATTATAATCTAATGATTGAAGTGAATAATTGATATAGTTGAATTCTTCAGGAGTATAAATTCTTGATAAAAAACTACTTTTTTCAGGTTCACCAATACTAATCACATTGCTTTTTTCAGGTTTTGAGATACTGAAGTAGTAATTGTTGTCATATTCCAAACTGTTATCAACTATAGCAACATAACCATGAAAATCTTCTTTTGGAATGGTGAAATTGATGGTTTTTGTTTTGGATTCAAAATTGACTAAAGTCTTGGCAGCCAATTTCTTTTTGTTGTACAAGGCAATTGGAATATCTTTGAAATCGTCTCCATAAGCATCTAATTTTACACCGATTTCATAAAAATTATCCATCGTTTGATTGATGTAAACACTATCAATAGCGATGTTGTCGGTTTTTTCAGCTTCTGGAATTATGAAATATAAATTTTCGTCGTCTTTGATATTTTTAACTTGATTAGGTTGTAAACCAACACCATCAGTGATTACAACAATGTCTTTGTTGAAAGCCGATTTGTGGGCTTTTATTTTGGACAAAAGATTATCCAATTGAAATGGAGAAGCACTGTATTTCAGGTTCTGAAGTTCTTTCTGAATAGATTTTATATCAGTATTCCAAAAGTTGTCAGAGCATGTTATTAAGGAGAAATTTGCATTTTCTGGTGTATGTTCTAGTAAATCTTGAACGGCACGTTTTAGCAATTCGCCTTTTTGACCTTTTGCTTGCATACTGAAAGAATTGTCAAGAACGATGTACAATTCATTAGTAGCATTTTTACTGTCTTTGGCTTTAAAAAAAGGTTGTGCAAAGGCAATTATCAAGAACGTTAATAATAACAATCTTGTAGCTAAAAGTAAATATTTTTTGATTTTAGAACTTTTTCTTGTTTGAACAACAAGTTCTTTTAAGAATTTTACGTTGGTAAAATATTCTGTTTTGAATTTTCGCAACTGAAAAAGATGCACCAGAATCGGAATGACCAATAAGAATAGGAAATAGAGAATTTCTGGATGTTTAAACTGCATTTCTATTTAGAATTTACTTCACTAAGTATAATTTTGTAGCGGAGTTCAGTGATTTCTTAATTGTCAAAAGTAACAAAAAGTTAATAGGTTTAAAAGTTTAATGGTTTAAAAGTTTCATAAAACTATCAACTATTACAGCTTGCTGAAAGTTATTTCTTCTTCTTAGCAGCTCTCTTACGTTCTACGCCACGATTTCTTGGTTCTGTTTTTCTAGGTTTTGTTTTTGCTGGTCCGCCAAGATTTACTTTTTGATTTTTCTTAGATTTTTCGTGAAAAGCATCGCCACCTTCAATTTTGGGTTTCTTTAAAAGTTGTTTTACTTTTTTTCTATCTTTTTCAAATTCTAATAATCTAACTGCAACTTCAACTACTTCTGGAAAATCTAAAAATTTGATTTCTTTTTCCATCAAGATTTCCGCTTGAATTTGAATTTCTTCTTCACTCGGACTTATAAAACTGATTGCAATTCCCGATTTATCAGCACGACCAGTTCTACCAATTCTGTGAATGTATTGTTCAGGAATTTCAGTAAATTCAAAGTTGATAACATGGGTTACATCAGATATATCTAAACCACGAGCCATTACATCGGTAGTAATAATTCCTCTTAATTCGCCAGCTTGAAACGAAGCCATGGTATTCAAACGATAATTTTGTGATTTATTAGAGTGAATTACACCAAATTGCTCAGGATGACTTTCTTCAATACTATTGGCAATTAAGTCAACAGTCTTTTTATTGTTGGCAAAAATTAAAACTCTTGAAGTACTTTCGTCAGTATCTAAAAGATGATTTAATAGATTTAGTTTGGTTAAAAAATTAGGTGCATAGTAACCCAGTTGTTCGATTTTTTCTAATGGAGTTCCTGAAGCTGCAAGTGAAACTTCTTCTGGTAATTCAAAATATTCGTCAAGCATGGCATCTACTTCATCAGTCATGGTTGCAGAAAACAAGATGTTTTGACGTTTGTTTTTCATCATCGTTAATAATGAAGTCACTTGGGTTCTAAAACCTAAATTTAAGATTTCATCAAATTCATCAATGACTAATTTTTGCAATGAATCAAAACGGATTACGTTGTCTAGACCCAAATCCATAGTTCTTCCTGGAGTTCCAACAAGAATATCGATTCCTTCGTAAACGGCTTTTTTCTGTGTGTTGATGTTAACGCCACCATAAATACCAAGCGTTCGCACGGACATGTATTTGGTTAAACTTTCAATAACTTCAACAATTTGAACCACCAATTCACGCGTAGGAACCAAAATCACTACACGAGCCGAATCAGTATTAACAAATTTCCATTGTTTTAAAAGAGGTAATAAATAGGCTAAGGTTTTACCTGTACCAGTTTGTGCAATTCCCATTACATCGCGTCCCGACATAATAACAGAAAACGATTTTTCTTGAATTGGAGTAGGAGTAGTCAACCCCATTTCGTCAATTGCTTTTTGTAAAGATTTAGGAAGATTAAATTGCTCAAAAGTATTCATTACGTCTAATTTTTTGCAAAGGTAGGGAATTCTTTTTTGGGAAGGAAAAGGGCTTGATATTCATTTCCTACTTTACAACCTTTCCATATTCATCAATAATAACTTCTTTTCCTCTTATATAAGCTTTTGCTGTTAGTTTTTTCTCGGCGTTGTAGTTGAAATCGGTTGGTTTTTCATAATAGAAATGGGTTATTTCTTTTCCAGAAGTATTTATATAGCCGTATCCAAAATCGAGTTTGGCAATGCAAAAACCATTTCTATAGCGGTAAATTTCATCATATTTTACAGGAGTAATTTCCTTTCCTTCTTTGTTGAGAACGCCATATTTTGTATCGATTCTAACACGATAAAATCCGTAATCAATCGTTTCAATTTCATCATATATAAAAGACGTCATAAGTTTACCATTGGCATCCAACAAACCTACTTTTCTGTTTCTATTGGTTTTATCATTGGCATCAATAAGAGTGGCTACAATGGTATTATCAACTGTAAAGTATAAATCATCATATTTACAAGGAATTACTACAATTCCTTTACTAGTAATGACTCCGTATTTTTTGTTTTTTATTAGTGTACCCAATTCGTTTCTGGATTCTTCCCAAAAAGAATCATATTCGCAAGGTAAAACTACTTTATTATTTAAATCTATCAAGCCATATTTAGTGCCTTTTTTTACAGTGAAGAGTTGATTTTTCCAATCATAAATTACATCATAATTTTTTCCAATTTCTTCAAAATCCAAATTCAAAATGTAGTGTTTGTTGCTGTCTCTATAGCCAGTAGTTCGATAATATTTGTTGTATGGATTTTGAGGCATCGAACCATATTTAAACTTCGAAATTTCATTTCCGTTTTTGTCTATGGCACCACAACCATCAGTTTTACAGGTCCAATATTTTCCAGAAGGATAGTAATTTTCAATAATGTCTTCGAGATTGCTATAAATAGGATGTGTTTTTATTTTAAAATTCGAATCAATGATTCCGTAAAGTGTTGTATACTTATCTATATTTTCAATAGCATCTTTGGTATAAAGATAAAAATCATTTTTGTATATTAAGTCCGTGTAAATGGGTTCAATTAGACTTTCTTCTTTATAATTTATCAAACCATATTTATCAGTTTTTTTAATCTTAAAAACATTCTTTTTTAGAGGAATCAACTCTTCATATTTTGGCTCTATTGCTAGTTTATCATTTTTAAACCCCCATTTTCCGTTGCGTTTTATCGTGTAGAAACAAGTTTCATCTTCTCTATCGTTTCTAGTATCAAACATTACATAAGAATTAAGGTTGTAGTTATCACCATAGCTAAGAATGGCATCATAATCAACTTCCAAAATTGGAGTACCTAAAGTATCAATTATACCAGCTTTGTTGTTTTCAGTAACATAAAAACTGTATTTCCCATAGAAAGGATAATTGGTTTTGGCTATATAGTTTGCATCTAATCTTGAGGCGTGTGATACAGTAATGCATTTTTCAGAAGGAAGGAAATCGGTTGATTTAAAAGTTTTTCCTCTCAAGTTGTATTGGTGTAAAAGTTCACCATTTTTATTTCTTAAAATAATAGTATTGTGTCCGTAATTTCTTGGTCGGATACTGCTTATTGGTTTTATCATATCTAGATGATCAATTCGAGCTTTTTCATAATTATTATAGTCGATTTCAATCATTTGAATTCCATTATAAAAATTATAATAAATGGTGTTAGGCCCTTTTTTATCTTTGTCAAATTCGAGGGAAGAAATCGTAATTTGACCATTTGAAATGTCAAAAATTAGCAACGATAAAATTGTAAATATGTAGCTTTTTAGATTCATTGAAATACTATTGATGTTGTGAAACTATAAATAATATTCAATAAATTGATTGATTTTAACAAGATATTAAAGGTGTTTATTCATAAGGTAAAACATAAGGTTGCCCAATTTGGAAGTTATTCAAGTTGATATCGGTATTTTGGAAAGTATTGGTTTTAATGATATTGCTTCCATCAATAGGAAGTGAAGGATAATAGGAAAAAGAAAATTGAAAGCTATTGAAAACCAAATAATTGTTATTGATTAAGACGCCAAGTCCTATTTGAGAATACATTTTATTGCTGAAAAATTTATGATTTCCGTTGTCTAGAAATCCGATAGTGAAATTCATAAACGGACTCAAATTGAAACCATACCAATTTCTTGGATTGTAAGATTGCGTTTGGAATGTAGTTAGAAATTTTTTCGTTCCCAAAAGTGGTGAGCTATTAAAACCCGGAATTCCGTTGACATCAATTAAGTTCAATCGGTCTTTTGGAGTATTTAATCGATTATTTCCTAAAATTAAAACTGGTCTAACAAATTGTCTGAATTTCCAACTTCCAATCGAAAATAAGTTGGTAAAGTAATTGGTTTCAATTTTGATAGTGGTTTGTTCCGTTTTTCCGTTATTAAAGAAGGAACCATATTCTATATTAGCACTAATATAACCAAAATCAAGGTAGTCACCGTAGGAAAATCTTCCACCAAAATAGGCTCTGTTTAAGTTGTTTTTATTTTCAAAACCACCAGTGAAGGAGAATACTTTTCCGTAAGGAATATCTTCAATCACACCAAAACGGAACAAGTATTTGTCTTGATAAAACTGCTGACTAGAAATTCCAATAGTTGCTAGATAGCGTTTTGATGAATTGGCGAAACGAATAGGGTCGTAGCTAAGTTCGGGTTGTTTCAAGTAAGTGGTGTTTGTAAAACCTAAAGAAGTAATCAGATTAGTAGCTCTAGAGAAATCTGAATTTCCTGCAAATATTTTACTTGAATGTGCCGCCCAAAACTCATAAGTTTTTATCTTATAATTTTGATAGGAAGTAACTAAACTAGCATTGGTCAAGAATTCGGAATAATTTTTATAATCATAATAAAAACCACCAGCCAAATGTGTTAAAGCAGAATAAAAAGGTCTTTCAATTCTAGCAGTTTTATAAGTATTGTTTAGCAAATCTGTTCTTGAGGAAACAGTTGCATTTACAAACGAATTTTTAAAATTACGAATCGTATATCTCGAGTCGTAAGCAAATGTATTATTTGTAAAACTTCGAATATAATCTAAGCTAACTTCATGTCCTAAACCAAAAAAATTACGTTCTGTAAGTTCTAGATTGGCTTTAGAATTTGAAAAAGCACCAGTTGGAATCAAACTCCAAGTATCTAAAACTCTTACAGAAATATCTATAGAATCTTGACAATTTTCTATTGCGATTGGTTTAATAACAACACTTATAACAAATCGTTGGCTCCTTATTAAACGTTCAGATTCTTTTACAAGTAAGGAATCTAATTCTTGATTTTTTTTAAAAAGCAATAAATTTCTAATGGTCCATTTTTTACTTTTGATGTGTAAAGAGTTTCCAAAACGTTCTAATTTTTTTTCTGGAAGCTCCTTTTCATTTTCAGCAGAATATCCAAAAGGATCTGTGGTTTCAATAGTAATATTTCGGATGATTCTACAATTGTATTTTTCAAATGATTTCTGAATAGGAGAGGCACCTTTTTTCTTTTGTTTTTTTGCAGCTTCTGTTTTTTTGGGTCTAAACATCAACTTATGCATCAGTTTGAAGAATTTTCTTTCTTTAGAAAAATCATCAATTTTTTTGTAAACACTATCCGATTTAGTAGGAATAGTATTTTGAGCTGACAAAATTTGACAACTAAATAGCAATATCATTAAATAAAGATAATAGCGCATTTTTCTAGGTTATTATTAAATATAACGATTTAAAACTTAAAAACTGAATGTTTAACATTTTAGTATAAAAAAATCCTCAATTGCTTTACAATTGAGGATGAATTTTTTATTTTTCACTGAACACTGAACACTGAACACTAACTCTTCTGTTCTTTATTAAAGTAAACTAAGTAGTAATACATTTGTTTTTCTTCATCCCAACCTTTTTCTACAAATTTTTCGGCACTTTCTGGATTGATAAAATCTAATTTGATCTGAATGTTAGTATCAAGATTAATAACATTTTTAATCGATTTTCTGGCATCAGAAACAGCTGCATTGGCTATTGGAAATGAAGTTACATCTTCAATACTATATTTTTCGCCTCTATCTGCTTTGTAATTTTTGAATTCTGGAATCAAATCTGGGTTGTCCATTACTTCATTTAAGAAAGCTGTTTCTTCAAAATTATCGTTTTTAGCAAAATGATTTACCGCACGATTCATAAACATAACTTCTTGTTTTTTATCTTCGGCAGGAAAAACCACTTCTTTTGCAAACTCTTGACAGAATTTTAAATACTTTTTAGTCATGAAATTTTCATCTTGAAAAGCATCCACAGCAAGGAAATGTTCTAACCAGTAGCGAGCATCATAACGATTGCTATCAACAGTCAAAATTTTATATCCTTCTTCTTTTTTGTGATTGAAGATTAAGCAACCTTTATCTAATTTGTTTAAATTAATTCCTTCTTGAAGAACCATTTCTAAATTACTATCTTTTTCTTCAAATTGAAGGAAATCAGTGCGTAACTCACTTTTAAAAACACCAATAGCATCTACAACGTTATTATCGATAGAAACATTGGTTAAATAAGTCACATAAACTTCTCCGTTTTTGATGTGCGGATGATTGGATTGTTCAAAAAGGTGATTGGTTATTTTTTTAGAAACTTCATGCACCGAACTTGGATTTGTAAAAATCTCAGTAGCTAAATTGAACATGTCGTTGTATTCCAAATCTACTTCATGTGCAAATTGAAAGTAGTTTTCTTCTTTTTCACGAAATGATTTAAAGAAATATTCCTTCAATAAAGGAACAATTTCATCGTTTAATCCGTATTGGTTTTCTGAAAGAAAAATGGCTTCGTTACGGCTTTTATTTCCAACTCTATGGATGGATAAAGATTCTATGTGGGTATTAAAAAGGTTGATCATTTATTTTTATAATTTTTGAAGTCTATTTTCTATTCTCTTTTTTCTATACTCTCAAATTTAATTCCAATTCTCCTCAAATCCATAGTCTTCAAAGCTGTCGTCACTTCCAAAAGCATCTAAATCGTCTTCATCTAAATCGTCTTCAAATTCGTTGTAGCTTTCTTCTTCCTCAAAATCAGCTTGAAAATGTTTTTCCATAGCTTCTGCAGGCATTTCACCATGAGAAAATAAAAGGTTAGGATAAACCATTCCAACTTCAACTGAATCTTCAACTGCGGCAAGTTCAACTAAGAATGTCCACATATTGATGAAATCATAAACATAAATGATTTTAGTGTTTTCAGTATCTAAAATATCATTCAGCTGATAATCACTCATAATTTTGTTCTCACCAGGAACATCGCCAGAGTCAAACATTGGGATTTCATCTTCTTGATTCCAAGTGTCGTCACAAGTGTAGAAAGATGCGACTTCTAAACCGTCAAATCCAAAAGCATTTACGATTGCATTGTGCAAATCTTCTAAAGTGTCGTTTTCAAGTATAGCAATATCTCTGAAAATATCTTCTTCTGCATCGAGAATTACTCTAAATTTATAAACCATGATTCTATTTTTTTGAAAGGTCAAAGGTAAAATATAAATTAGAAAAACGAATTACGAAATGCGAATTGTTGATAAGATTTTAGTCAAACTTCATAAAACTCTATCGGTAAATCATCTGGATCATTAGTAAAGAAAAAACGTTTGTTGGTGTATTCATCCATGCGAATTTCTTCAGCAAAAAGATTGTTTTCTAAAATATACTTTCTAGTAATCTCAATGTCATTAACTTCAAATGCTAAATGTCGTAAGCCAGAAGCTTCTGGTTGTGATACACGCTTTGGAGGATTTGGAAACGAGAATAATTCGATGCAATAATTATCATTTAATGCCAAATCTAGTTTATAGGATTCGCGTTCTTTTCGGTAAATTTCTTGAATAATTTTTAAATCTAAAATTTCAGTGTAGAAATGTTTAGAAATTTCATAATTTGAGCAAATAATGGCGATATGGTGGATTTTATTGAGCGATAGCATATAATCTTGTGAAAAGGTAAAAATAATAAATTCTGTTGATAGTTAAATCGAAACTAATCATTTTAACGTATTTAATTTCAAATTGGAATTTGTATTTTTGACTCGAGCCATTTTGAAGGCGAACAGACGAAGAAAACATTAAAAATAAGTCATGAAAATCGTAATATCACCAGCCAAATCATTGGATTTTGAAAGTCAATTACCAACAAAATTGTATTCAGAATATAGTTTTGTAAAACAATCATTAGCTATTGATAAAGTTTTGAAAAAGCAAATGCCAAAACAATTGATAGAATTAATGGATATTTCAGATAAGTTGGCGGATTTAAATTGGCAAAGAAATCAAGAACGAAATCTTGCTGAAATGACTGTTGAAAACGCTAGACCAGCTGTTTTTGCTTTTAGTGGTGATGTTTATATTGGATTAGACGCTTATTCGCTTTCAGAAGATAAAATAAACGTTTTGCAAGACAAGCTTAGAATTTTGTCAGGATTGTATGGATTATTGAAACCACTTGATTTAATGCAACCTTATCGTCTCGAAATGGGAACTAAACTTCCGGTAGGAAAAAATAAAAATCTATACGAATTTTGGAAACCCATAATTGCGAAACAATTAAATGCTGAACTTCAAAAAGAGGAATTGTTTGTCAATCTGGCAAGTAATGAATACTTTGATGCCGTTGATGTAAAGATATTAAAAGTCCCAGTGATTACTCCTGAATTTAAAGATTACAAAGACGGAAAACTAAAAATGATAAGTTTCTTTGCAAAGAAGGCGAGAGGTATGATGGTGCGCTACATTATTGATACTAATGCAGAAACAATTGATGATTTAAAAGGGTTTAATTACGAAGGATACGCTTTTGATGCTAATTTAAGCAAAGGTAATAAGTTGGTCTTTACTCGCTAATTAAACATACAAATATTCTTGATATTCTCTAATGGTTTCTCTTGTGGCTTTTCTTTGGTCACGAGCTAATTCTCTCATAGATTCAACTCCTTTCTTTGCACATCGTTTTACTTTAGTTAATCTTGAAGAGAATTCTAAAAGTTTGTTTGCATCTTCTGGTGCTAGTTTAGTTTTGAGTTCATTTACAAAATCATGAAATTCATTGACTACTTTACTATTTTCATCATACTCAGTTTTTAGTTCAACTAGTAGTTCATCAATTTCATTTGTGATGTCTTTGCTAATGTCTTCACTTTTTTTGCAAAGCTCTTTAATGATTCTCTTCTCATTATTGTTAAAAAGTCCCATAACTATTTGAATTAAAATTGATTAAAAACTAAATGTACTATCTCAAATTTAATTAATTATCTTCTTCATTTCATATTCTGTTGATAACTAGTTGTTTTAGTTAATAAGAATTGAAATTTGAAAGTTTTTTCTAACAAATATCAAGTATTTTGATTTTTTGGAGTTATAGTAAAAATCTATAGTAATTCTTTAAATAATTATAATTCAGAATTATATATCAATTTATATAAAGTAAAAATTTATATTAATTAATTTGATAACCAATTTTCCAAAATGGTTTTTCCGTGTGGTGTTAAGATGCTTTCAGGATGAAATTGAACACCTTTTACATTGAAGTGTTTGTGTCGGATTGACATAATCTCGCCATTTTCTGCAACAGATGTTATCTCTAAGTCTTGAGGAAAATCAACCGGATTGATAACCCATGAGTGATAACGGCCTACTTCGAGTTCTTGCGGTAAGTTTTTAAACAAGATTTCATCAGTAACAATTACATTAATAAATGAAGAAACACCATGATGAACATTATCTAAATTAAGAAGTGAGCCACCAAAAACTTCGCCTATGGCTTGTTGACCTAGACATATTCCAAGTATTTTTTTACTTGAAGCGTAAGTTGATATAACTTTATTTAAAAGCCCTGATTCTGATGGTATTCCGGGTCCAGGAGATAGAATTATGTCATCAAAATATTTTAGTTCTTCAAGTTCAAATTCGTCATTTCTAAGTACGGTTACATCACAGTTTAGTTCTTCTAAATAATGAACTAAATTAAATGTAAAACTGTCGTAATTATCTATGAGAAGGATTTTTTTCATTAGGCAAATATAATCATAAGTTAGTTTCTAAAATGCATAAAAAAAACCTCAAAGATTTCTCTCTGAGGTTTTCTTAGTATAGCAATTTTTCCCTTTTTTAGAACTTTAATGACACTGTTAATTCGAAATCATCATTAATTGTTTTATCACCTAGGTTTTCAAAAAAGTTACCCGAATTATATTTAATTCCGTATTTAGTTCTGTCTACTTTAAACGTTGTTGTAGCAGTATCTCCTTTTACAGTGATGTCAAATTTTACTGGAGCAGTTACATCTTTAATTGTCAAATCTGCAGTTACAGTGTATACACCATTTCCTTTAGAAGCAATTTTTTTGAAAACTAATTTTGAAGTTGGATATTTATCTGTTCCAAAGAAATCGTCAGCTTTTAAATGACCATTTAATTTTCCTTGGTATTCACCTTGAATATCTGTAGCAGTTAATGAAGTCATGTCTACTACAAAAGTTCCACCAGTTAATTTTTTACCTTTAAAAATTAAGTTTCCACTTTGAATGTTTACTGTTCCACTATGTTGACCAGTTACTTTTTTCCCAACCCAGTTGATGGTACTTTTAGAAGCGTCTACTTTCTTAGATTGTGCTGTAGCGATTGTTGAAACTGCTACGAATAATGCGATTGCGATTGTTTTAAAATTTTTCATTTTCTTTTAAATTTGAGTTATTGATTTTAATTATTAATTATATTGTTACAAATAATTCTTCTTCAGATTTACGCACTTTTGCGTAATGTTGAGTTGCATCTTCTTCATGACGATAGCCAATTGTTGCTACAAGTGAAGCATTCAAGCCAAGTTTTTCAAGACCTAAAATTTCATTGTATTTCTCTGGTTCAAAGCCTTCCATAGGTGTTACATCTATCTTTAGTTCGGCAGCAGCGTTCAATAAATTTCCTAGAGCCAAATAAGTTTGTTTTGATGTCCAAGTATTTTTCACATCTTCTGGAAGTGAAACCAATTTAGATTTCATAAAATCTCCATATCCTTGAAGTGTTTCTAAAGGTAGATTTCTTGTAGTTGCCATATTATTAATGGTTGCATCAATTTCTTTTTCTCCAAAGTTGATAATGTTTGCAAAAACTAATAAATGAGAAGCATCAACAATTTGAGATTGTCCCCAAGAAACTGGCTGCAATTGAGCTCTTAAATCTGGATTTTCAACAATTAATACTTTGTAAGGTTGCAATCCGTATGATGAAGCTGTTAATCGAATTGCTTCTTTTAAACTTGCTAAATCTTCTGATGAAATTTTTTTTGTTGCATCAAATTTTTTAGTAGCATAACGCCAATTAGCGTCTTTTATAAATTGAGTCATAGTAATTTTTATTTAAGGTTTCTATATTTTTCTAATAAGGTGTTTAATTCAACTAATTCTTTTTGGTTCAGATTTGCGGCAAATAATTTTTCGTTTTCTAAAACTTTAGGATCTAATTCTTCTAACAGTTCCAATCCTTTTTCAGTAATTAAAACTTCTATTTTTCTTCTGTTTTCAGGACAAACTTCTCTTGTAACTAGATTTTTTAATAATAATTTGTCAATCAATCGGGTAGTGTTACTGTTTTTTGCAATCATTCGTTCTTGAATCACGCACATATTGGCAGGATTTCCTTTTTGACCTCTCAAAATGCGCAATACATTATACTGCTCGCCTGATAAATCATAAGGTTTTAATACCTCATTAAACTTTTCAGTAACAACATTTTGGGTAACCATAATGTTCAGGACAATTTTTTTAGCATCATCCATAGCAACATTCGATTTTATAATTTCTTCGATTTTCATAATTGTAACTACCAAATTTGTAGGTACAAATGTAAAATTATTTTTATTTGTATATACAAATGTTGTGTTATTTTTTTGTTAATACTTTTTATGACCATGTAAAATGAAATTTATAAATTTGGAAAAAAAATAATAAAAATGAACTTATCTCAACAAGAATGGGCTTCACAATTGGAAGCAGATACGAATGCAGTAATTTTAGATGTAAGAACCGAAGACGAATGGAGTGAAGGAATTATTCCAGGAGCAATTTTAAATGATATTTATAAAGGACAAGGTTTCATCTACCGATTAGAAGAACTTGATAAATCAAAAAACTACTATGTTTATTGTAAAGCAGGAGGAAGAAGTGCTCAAGCATGTAGTATTATGAAGCAAATGGGTTTTGAAAACACATTTAACTTAGAAGGTGGATTTATGAATTGGGAAGGTGAAGTTGGTTTTACTGAGTAAAACTCTATTTTTTTGGAACTTTCCTAACTATAGCATTATAAAATTCTTTAATGCTCTTTCTGTTCAATTGCGTAGTTTTTACCTCAATCA
Source organism: Flavobacterium koreense (assembly GCF_054776075.1). Taxonomy (NCBI): domain Bacteria; kingdom Pseudomonadati; phylum Bacteroidota; class Flavobacteriia; order Flavobacteriales; family Flavobacteriaceae; genus Flavobacterium; species Flavobacterium koreense. The sequence continues at coordinate 177,503 of NZ_BAAHCF010000042.1, forward strand.
ATGTTTGGTCTTTTTCTTTTATGATTAGTTTGTAGGTATAAAATTTATGAACAACTGAATATAGGAATAGTACAATACCAATAAAAATTAATCCATAAAAAAAGAATAATCTTTCTGATTTGAACACAAAAAAAGAATAAATAAAAACAGAAATGCTCAACAACAACAATAAAATATTCAAATAAAAGACTCTACTTTTTATTAAGTTAACTCTGTTGATAGAATTAAAAGGGACTTTACTTTTTTTAGAACCTTTGGTTATAATTACTTGGTTATCAGTGATTAATCCAAATTTATCATTGATAAGAATTGTTTCGTTATTTGCTTGAAATGTCGTCATTATTGTAGTTTATATGCATATACGAAGTTGATAATAATTTTGGATTTATTATGGTAGAATGTTTTCTACAAAAGAAGGGATAACTCAGTACAATGAGTTATCCCTTTTTATTTGTGGAGACGCCGAGAATCGAACTCGGGTCCAAACAAGCAATCAAAAAGCTTTCTACACGTTTAGTCCTTAATTAGATTTTAGTCAAAAAGCAAGGCCAAGAACCGCCACTTTTTGCTTAGCTTTATTAGTGTCAGAAAGGATTTAAAGCGTTACCTTTCCTAGGTTTACTTTTACGGTTCACCTTAACCAACCGCCATAAACCAAGGCTTTTGAGGTGAATCCAGCTTTCCTACCTTGTAGGAACGTGGCAAAATCGTACTAAAATTCGGATTATGCAGCTAAAGCGTAGTTATTTTCGCCGTTTATAAGTTTGAACCTTTGGATTTACGAGCTAAAAGTACAATGCTCGACGTGCTTACTGAATAATTCCACTTGCTGTCAAAACCAGTCGTCCCCAATAATTATTGTGTTTCAATACAAAAATTAGACCACAAAGGTACTACCGAAAAAATCAATAAACAAACACTTTATTCGTCTTTGGCGACAGTATCTTTCAATGTAAATGGATAATCACCAAACAATGCAGACAATCGTTTCATTTGAAAGGTTTTACGAGTAAATTTATTAGACAATGCAATAATTACAGCATTTTCTTTTCTTAAAGTGATGTAGCTTGCAGTATTTCCATGCCACCATCCATTGTGATAAAATAATTTTTGTCCAGTATCCCATTCACGCAATCGAATTCCCAAACCATAATTTTTAGAGCCTTTACTTTCATAGCTGTATCCTTTGTAAACTTGTTCTAAAAGATTTTTGCTCAAAAAACCTGGCGCATTTCTAGCCAAATCAAATTTCAACAAATCCCTTGGAGTAGAATAAATGTTTTTATCACCATAAACTGCATCAAGAAAATCGAATGGATATTTTACGTAATTATACTTATAAGAAGGTGTTCCTTTTTCTTTTGGAGTAGTTTCGTCAAAAACAAAAGTGTTTTTCATACCTAATGGTTCAAAAATGATTTTCTTCATCGCCTGACTGTATTTCATTCCTGTAACCTTTTCAATAATTAATGCCAAAAGTGCATAATTGGTGTTGTTATAACTAAAATGCGTATCAGTTTTAGTTTCTAACGGAATATTTTTATTGATAATTACTTCAAGTAAATCTTTGTTGGTGAGTGTTTTGTTTCTTCCCCAATTGGCTTTATCATCACAAAAATAATTGTACTTTTTCATGCCACTTCTGTGATTTAATAAAGTTTTTATAGTCACATCTGGATAAGGGAATTTGTCAAAAAGTGTAGTCAATTTTTGATCTAAGCTAATTTTTTTAGCATCAATTAATTTTAAAATGGCTGAGGCAGTTAGAACTTTAGTAACAGATGCAATATGCAAAGGAGTTTCAGGTGAGTTTAAGATATTATTTTCTTTATCGGCAAATCCATCATATTTCTCATAAATAATTTGTCCATTTTTTGCCACAAGAAAACTCATGTTCTCAAAATCATTAGCAAAATTATTTGTAAAGAAATTTTCAATTTCTCTCTTTTTAGTGTTTTTGTATGAATCTGAAAGTTTTGGTAAAGAATCTTCTAGCGGAAGCATTGCATATTCTAAACCAGATTTATTCTTTTTAAATGGATTCTTAATTTTTCCTGATTTATCGCAACTTATAAATAATAAAAAAGTTAAAGAAAACAATAGATATGTTACTTTGTTATTGGTCATTTTGGGTTGGGTTGAAAAACAAATATAATAAACAAAATGACAAACAAATTTCATGAAATGTTATATTAATTATAAAATTATCAACAAATTATTCCAATTAATTGAAATTCAATAAATAACTTCGATTTTATTTTGGGTAAAAAGTTTTGAAAACGTTTTCGTTACTATTACTTTTGATGTCTCAAAAAAAATACTGTTAAAATGAAGTTCGGAATTATTAAAGAAAGAAAAAATCCACCAGATAGAAGAGTTGTTTTTACTCCAGAAGAATTAGTTAGATTAAAAACAGAACATCCAGAAGCTCAAGTAAAAGTTGAAAGTTCTGATATTAGAGTATTTTCTGACGAGCAATACAGCAGTTTAGGTATCGAAGTTACTACAGATATGAGTGATTGCGATGTTTTATTTGGTGTAAAAGAAGTTCCAGTTGATGCCTTAATTCCCAATAAAAAGTACTTTTTCTTTTCACATACTATTAAATTTCAACCATACAATAGAAAGTTACTTCAAGCAATTTTAGAGAAAAATATAGAATTATTCGATCATGAAACTATTGTTGATGCTAAAAATCGTCGCTTAATCGGTTTCGGAAGATATGCAGGAATTGTTGGAGCTTACAACGGATTTAGAGCTTTTGGAATTAAATATGATTTATTCAATTTAGTAAAAGCCGAAACTTTAAAAAGTAAAGAAGAATTAATCGAACGATTACGCAGACCAATGCTTCCGAACATTAAAATTGTTTTAACAGGTCACGGAAAAGTGGGAATGGGAGCGAAAGAAATGCTTGATGGAATGAAAATTAAGCAAGTTTCAGCAGATGATTTTTTAAACAAAGTTTACACGCAACCAGTTTATACTCAAATTGATGTACTAGATTATAACAAAAGAATCGATGGACAGGTTTTAGATAATCAAGATTTTTATAAGAATCCACAAGATTATGTTTCTGATTTTGAACGTTTTTCACAAGTTGCAGATATTTATATGGCAGGACATTTTCACGGAAATGGCGCACCAGATATTTTAACAAGAGAAATGCTTAATGCTCCAAAGAACAAAATTCAAGTCGTTGCGGATATTTCGTGTGATGTTAATGGACCAATTGCTTGTACCATAAAAGCATCTACCATTGCAGAACCATTTTTTGGCTATTTACCAAGTGAACACAAAGAAGTTTCGCACACACATCCAGGTTCAATTATGGTAATGTCGGTTGATAATTTACCTTGTGAATTGCCGAAAGATGCGAGTGAAGGATTTGGAGAAATGTTTATGGAGCACGTGATTCCAGCTTTTTTTAATGGTGATAAAGACGGAATTTTGCAAAGAGCTAAAATGACTGAAAATGGTAAACTAACAGAGCGTTTCCAATATTTACAAGATTATGTAGATGGGAAATAAAAGCTGAATTTATTTATTTTCCAATTCAAAACTGAATTATAAGAAATCGATTTCGTTAATAACTAATTATTACGAAATCGATTTATTTTTAGGATAAAATGTATTTTTATAAAAAAATATAATCAAAAATGAGAAAATTACATTTATTGGTGTTCTTGATTTCAATTTTATCAGTTGAAGCTCAGAATGTTTACTCACCATCTAAAACTATTTCGTTAAGTTTTAAATTGTCTTCAGATGGAAAACCTACTTATTCGGTAAGTTACAAATCCAAACCTATTGTAAAGGAAAGTACACTTGGGATTGCAATAAAAGAATCAAAAAGTTTAGAGACCAATTTCCGAATTGACAGCATTGGTCAAAAAAGTTTTAATGAGACTTGGCAGCCAGTTTTGGGCGAACAATCCAATATTAAAAATAGCTACAATGAAATGACTGTGGCACTTTCGCAACCATCAACTGATAGAAGGATCAATATCATTTTCAGAGTTTTTGATGAAGGTATTGCTTTTCGTTATGAATTTCCTAAGCAGAAAAATCTAAATTATTTTATAATTTCCGATGAAAAATCGCAGTTTAATTTAGTAGGAAACCACAAGACTTTTTGGATTCCAGGAGATTATGATAGTCAAGAATATGCCTATAATGAAACAAAATTATCTGAAATCGACAATTCTAAATTAGATTTGAATAATGGAATCGGAGTAAAAACGATTGCAAGTTCTTTTAGAGTACAATCACCATTAATGATGAAATCGGCAGACGGAATTTATATCAATGTTTTTGAAGCAGCTGTTGTTAACTATCCAATTATGCATTTAGATGTTGACACCAAAAACTTTGGATTAACTTCTAATTTAGTTCCGAATGCAATTGGAGATAAAGCCTATCTTCAAGCTCCTTGTGTTTCGCCTTGGAGAACGATTATGATGAGTGATGACGCTCGTGAAATTGTAAGTTCAAAAATGATTTTAAACCTAAATGAACCATCAAAAATTGAAGATACTTCTTGGATAAAACCAATGAAGTATGTTGGAGTTTGGTGGGAAATGCACGTTGGAAAATCAACCTGGGATTATGCGGGTTCGCAAAATGCACAAAATGCTGCAGATGGAAGTTTGAAACCATCAGGAAAACACGGTGCAACAACTGAAAACACTAAAAGATATATTGATTTTGCTGCTAAAAATGGTTTTGATGGCGTTTTGGTAGAAGGTTGGAATGTAGGCTGGGAAGATTGGTTTGGAAATTGGAAAGAAAATGTTTTTGATTTCGTAACACCTTATCCAGATTACAATTTGAAAGAAGTGAATGATTATGCTAAATCTAAAGGAATCAAAATGATTATGCATCACGAAACTTCGGGTTCGGTGGCTAATTATGAAAGACATTTGGATAGAGCCTTAAACCTTATGAAAGACTATGGTTATCCTGCAGCTAAATCAGGTTATGTGGGAAGAATTATTCCGCGTGGTGAGTTTCACGATGGACAAACTATGGTGAATCATTTTAACTTCGTTGCAAGAAGATTTGCCGATTATAAATTGATGGTCAATTCGCACGAAAGTTCACGTCCAACAGGATATTCAAGAACGTATCCTAATTATATTGCAGCCGAAGCAGCTCGTGGAAATGAGTTTAACGCTTGGTCTGTTGGAAATCCACCAATGCACGAAACCATTTTGCCATTCACAAGATTATTAGGTGGACCAATGGATTATACTCCAGGAATTTTTGAAATCAAAATGAGTTATTACGATAAAACTAAAACCGAACAAGTTCATACAACTTTGGCTAAACAATTAGCGCTATACGTAACGATGTATTCACCATTGCAAATGGCAGCCGATTTACCTGAAAATTATGAAAGATATGCCGACGCTTTTCAATTCATCAAAGATGTTGCTGTAGATTGGCAAGATTCTAAATATCTTGAAGCTGAACCAGGAGATTATTTGACAGTTGTAAGAAAAGAAAAAAATGGAGAACGTTGGTTTTTAGGAGCAATTACTGATGAAAATGCTCGTAAAACAGAAATAAAATTAGATTTCTTATCACCAAATAAAAAGTACCAAGCTATTATCTATCAAGATGGTACTGATGCTGATTGGAAAAATAATCCAAAATCTTATGCTTTAAAAACTATTGAAGTTACTTCTAAGTCAAAAATTAAATTAAATTTGGCTAACGGTGGCGGAACTGCTATAAGTTTCAAACCAATAAACTAAAAACCAAACCAAACAAACTAAAATTTATGAGTTCAGAACAAATTAAAACAAACTATCCTGCATTGTATACGCTGATTACAGTGTTTTTTTTCTGGGGATTTATTGCTGCTGGAAACAGTATTTTTATTCCGTTTTGTAAAAGTTATTTTTCGTTAGATCAATTTCAATCGCAATTGGTTGATTTTGCTTTTTACACTGCTTATTATGTTGGCGCTTTATTATTGTTTGCCTTAGGCGATATGTCTGGAAAAGATATCGTTGGAAAATGGGGTTACAAGAAAAGTATTGTGTATGGATTATTATTTTCAGCACTCGGAGCTGGGGCAATGATTATTGCTGTTGAGGCTAGTATTTATGCTGGAATGTTGGTTGGATTATTTATTGTAGCCTTAGGATTTTCATTGCAACAAACTGCTGCCAATCCGTTTGCGATATTATTAGGTGATCCAAAAACTGGAGCAAGTCGTGTAAATCTTGGTGGCGGAATCAACTCTTTCGGAACAACTATTGGTCCAATTGTGGTGGCTTTGGCTTTATTTGGAACTGCAAAATCCATTTCAGATGAGCAAATAAAAGCTTTAGAATTAAGTAAAGTTGTGATTTTATATATTGGTGTTGGATTGTTGTTTATTGCAGCAGCGGCTTTGTTTTACTTTTCTAAAAAAGTACCAAGTGGAATTGCAAATGAACCAATGGAAAAAGCAAACAAAGCATTACGTACACTAGTTATTATGACTGTTTTACTAGCTGTAATGTTTACACCTGTTTTTCAAAGTTATAAAAGTGAAGAAGCTTTGAAAATAGAAGCTTTAACAAAAGAAAAAGATAATTTAATTAATGTTGAATTAAAAGACAGTAATAGAGCTAAAGACATTATTTATCATGAAATTGTAGCGAAACAATTAGAAATAAAATCTTTGCAGGAACCATTAGAACAAGGAAGAATGCTTTGGCTTTCAGGAGCTTTGTTAGTGGTGCTTGGTGGAATTTTATTTTCTTACACATCAGCTAGAAAGAATTCTGAAGGTTGGGGTGCAATGCAATATCCTCAATTGGTGTTGGGAATGTTGGCTATTTTTACCTACGTTGGAGTAGAAGTTGCGATTGGAAGTAATCTTGGTGAACTTTTAAAATTAAAAGAATTTGGAAGTTTGCAATCGTCAGATATTGCGCCATATATTTCTATGTATTGGGGAAGTTTGATGATTGGACGTTGGGCTGGAGCAATTAGTGTTTTTAATCTTCAAGGAAGTAAAAAAACAATTGCTTTAATCATTGTTCCGTTGGTGGCTTTTGGAATTATTTTGGGTGTGAATATCCTTTCAGGTAAAGATATGAAGCCACTTTATTATTATGTAGTTTGTGTTTTAATTCAAATTGGAGCTTTCTTTTTGAGTAAAGACAAACCAGCAAGAACCTTAATGATTTTTGGAAGTTTCGGAATGATTGCTATGTTAATTGGTTTGTTTACTACAGGAACTATTGCTATTTATGCTTTCCTTGCTGGAGGTTTGGCTTGTAGTATTATGTGGCCATCTATTTTTAGTTTGTCAATTATTGGATTAGGAAAATATACTTCTCAAGGGTCAGCATTTTTAATTATGATGATTTTAGGTGGAGGAATTATTCCGCCAATTCAAGGTAAATTGTCTGATATTATCGGAATTCATCAATCGTATATTATTACGGTAGTTTGTTTTGCCTATTTGACTTTATTTGCTGTTTTAGTGAAAGGTCTTTTGAAAAAACAAAACATTGATGTTGATGCTATTGAAGTGGAAGGAAGTCATTAGTTAGTGTTCAGTTGTCAGTTTTCAGATGACAGTTTTGATAAATTATAAAAATTAAAAACTCCGAAGGAAAATAATTTTCTTTCGGAGTTTTGTTTTATTTCCAAAATTCAAATAATCGAACTGATTTTTTGGTATGTTTATCATTAAAAAGAAATTGTAACCATTCGTGAATCCAAACTCTTTTTCCAATTCGAGTGTACCAACTCATTGCTTTTCTGATTTTTTTATCTCTATGGAAAAATAAGCGTTTTAATGCTTTTGGACGAGTTTGCATAATTACTTCTATGAGTTTTACATATAAAATAATTTGCCAAGGTTTTAATTTAGTTTTTAAAATTTGATGTTTGTAATCCCATTTTCGTTGGTCTAATTGAACTATTTCTTTGTCTTTAACGTCCTCAAAATAAGGTGTCCATTTGTGTGGTGTAACATAAAGTAACTGAATTTGGTCAGGATCATAATGTAATAGTTGTTTTAAAGAATTGATAAAATCTTTTGTAGTTTCTTCTCCAAATCCAACAACATAAGTTGCCATCGAAATAATATCATGTTTCCTCAAAATTTGTATTGCTTCTTTATCCATTGAAGTTGAGCCAGCTTTTTTGATGTTTTCTAAAATAGTTTCGTCATAATTTTCTATTCCTAGTAAGAATCTTTCAAATCCTGCTTTTTTATATAAATGCATTATGTCAGCATCACGAACTATATTGTCAGCTCTCAATGAACCAACTAAAGTTAAATCTAAATTTTTAGCAATTAAAGCTTCTAAAAATTCTTGCCAAGCTTTTTTATAAGTAGCTGGATTTTCATCAGCAAAATTTATTACTTCTACACCATATTCCTTGTGTAGCATTTCAATTTCGTCAGCAAGTTTTTGGGGATTTCGATGACGCCATTTTTTCCAAAATAAACTCTGACCACAATAGCTGCAAGGATAAGGACAACCTCTTGAAAACTGAATGACTACAGCTTTTCTTTTTCCCCAATAAGTATAATTATATCCTTTCATGAGTTCCCAACCAATTCGATAGTTTTCCAAATCTTTAATCGTTGTTGCGACTGGAGTTTTGATTATCGCAGATTGATTTCTAAAAACAATTCCTCTAACTAAATTCAAATCGGATTTGGTTTCTAAATTATTTACCAAATCAATAATAATTTGTTCGCCTTCACCACAAACGATATAATCGATTTGTGGATTTTCTTCCAGAATTTCTTTATAGTGATAGGTTGGAAAAACGCCACCAATAATTATTTTAGTATTTGGTAGTTTTGCTTTTATCAAACTTGTAATTTCATTAATTATAGGTTGTGCAGATGTTGAGCCGGAATGACCTAACAATACTAAATCAGGATTATATTTTATAGTTTCTTCAACAATTTTAGAATGTTTCATAAAACTATAATCAGCATCTAATAAATTCACATTGTGACCTGCGTCTATAAGCGGACCACCAATCGATAGTAATCCTAAAGGAGGCAAATGTTCGTGGGGCATTCTACTTCCAATAGATAAATGTGGCGGGTTTATTATAAGAATTTTCATTTTTTATATTATTAATTATTTCCAAGTTTCACCAACGATTCGTAAATACACAAAAGCAATGGGAATGTTGGCTAAAAGAATTAGTATTTTGATGGTAAAATAGTCTTGATGATTTTTTTGGGTGAAAGCTAAATAGGTTAGCCGGAATAGCATTATTAAATTAATTGCAAAAGCTAGAATCAAATAAATTGCTCCAACACCAAACAGAGCTCCAGTTGGATTTATTAGATGTAAAATCAATAGAATAGTTCCTATGATAAATGAGCCAAAGGCTAATTGAGTGGAGAAAATGCCTGTTGCGTTTTCGTATTGTTTTTTGGTCATGATTTTAGATATTAGATTTTGATTTAATATAGATTAGGTTTACAATTGTAATTAGTGTTCCTAGTCCAAGAGTGAATGTCCAAGTTTCCTTCTCGAAAAGGCAATTGAATGTAGATTCAGCCAAAAAAAGAGGATAACTAATAATATCCCAACTATTGAAACGAAGAAAGCGTCCTATATAAATACCAAAAGCACATAAATAGCTTATTGAAATTGTAAATAAATAGGATGTTTTTGAAGTATAGAAAAATTGAATTTGTTGCTGAATGGAGAAAATAGAAAGTATTCCAAAATAGAATCCTGCAATTGTAAAGCTTAAAAGCAAAATGAAGTCGAAGCAAAATTGTATCAAATTAGTGTGATTCAAATGCACAAAATCAGTAATAAGGTAAAAGGTGTTTGGAAGAAAAAGCAACCATGTCACAATGAAAAATAGATTTTTGAAATTATATTTCTTTAGAGAAAAATCAATTTTTATGAAATTGGAAATTAAATAAGGAATAACAGCAAGAATCAAATTCCAAATAAGAAATAATAAATAAAACGAATGGGTGATTTTTACACGTATTAAAAGTAAAGCAACAGCAGTTATCGAACTGAAAATTAAAAAATTGTTTTGTTTTTTATTTAAAACATAAAGTGAAAATAAATTATTCATAGTTACTTAATATTAAATGTTGATTGAATTGTTTTAACAGGAATGGTTAGCATTTTATAAAAATCTAAATCATGAAATTGATGTGCTTTTTTACCACGATTGTAAGTGTGAATAAAATGTTTGATTTGAGTAGGATAGAAGACAGTTCCAATACAGATTACCATAAATAAATAGGTACTTTTTTTGCCATTTCCCAATAAAAAATATTGCATTGCAATTTCATCAACTACAGAAACTCCTGTGTTTGTTAGCACATGAATTACATCGTGATCTTCCAATTTTGGTTGCATTTCGAAATTGTATTTTAGTAGAAAACATCCTAAATGGAAACCTAAACTGTCTTGTTGGTAGTTTATTAAATCGCTTGGTGTTTCTTTCCAAGGAATGCCTTTTTTGAAGAATTTTTGGTAAGGTTTCTTCGTGATTTCATACATTTTTTCAATTAGTAAATCTCTCATTAGTGAAATAATTGATGGTTTATAGTGTCTCGTATTTTCCGATGTTTGTAATAGATTCTTTATGTTTTTTTGGTAGTAGAATTGCTTTTACTAGATAATCTACTTTTAGTGTTTTGCTGATTTTATATAGCTTTAAAAGTGTTTTTGTTGGAAAATTTGATGTTTCAAAGAGCATTTTATAAACTATTTTCGGAACTAAGATTTTCTGAATTTCTAGTAAAATGAAGTATCTAGAATTACCCAAATGCTTTTTATATTGTTCAAATAAATGAATGGTGAATGCTCCTTTTTGTAAGTTGTTTTCGAGATGAATAGTTCTGTCAATTAACCAATCGTTATAGTTGTTTGGTAATTCTTTCAAACCCATTCGAATTCCTAACCTAGAAAACACATCAAAAATTTCTTCTTTTTCAGAGGTTTCTAATTTTCTTTCTAACAATTCAAAAGAGCGAATTGAATAATCTATAAGCATATAAAGCACATCTCTATAAGCCCAATCAGGAATGGTTTGACCACGACTTTTTTCAACACCTTGATGAATTTGGGTTATTTTATCAATTGTAGCAAGAGCCAAATCATTTTCTGCAAAGACAATGTTCTGTGCAAATTCAACTGTAGAAAACAATCGCTCCAAAGGATTTGATGGAATTTTTCCTGTAAAGTACAACCAATCAACAGCTTTGTTTAAAGCAAATTCGGCTGCAGAGCCTGCAAAAATTAGTAAAACCGTATCTGTATTTTTCCAAATTTCTCTTACTATGGATTCTTTTTTTACAAAATATTTCATTTTTTCATATTTAAAAGTACTTTGTTTTTCAAAGTAAATGAATAAAAAAATAGATTTAACTTTTTGATATTAATTTTTCAAGTGCATCAATATGATCTTTGAATGCTTTTTTTCCTTCTTTGGTCGCAATATATCTTGTATTGGGCTTTTTACCAATAAATTGTTTTTCAATTTGGATATAATTTTCAGATTCAAGAGCTTTGGTATGAGAGGCGAGGTTGCCATCAGTTACTCCAAGAAGTTCTTTAAGCATATTGAAATCGGCACTTTCGTTTACCATCAATACCGACATAATCCCCAAACGAATTCGGTGATCAAAGGCTTTGTTGATATTTTGTATGATGGTTTTCAAATTATTTGTATGTTTTTTTTAAATCTGTATTCTAACTTCTGTAATCTGCTATCTCAAAATTAATTTCTATCATATTTAAAATACATCATGCTTCCGTAAATTATATGGCAAATTCCAAATCCTAATGCCCAAAATAATAATCCGTATCCTAAAAACCATGTTGAAAGTAATCCTAAAATTATCATCGTAATTCCTAAATATCGTACATCACCAAGTGTGTATTTACTAGCATTTACGCACGCCAAACCATAAAACAATAAGGTTAATGGTGCAACTAAACTTAGCATTTCTTTCTCTATCAAAAATAGAATAAAAATGCCACCAGTTGCTAACGGAATTGCAAAGTTTATAACCAATCTTTTTGATGAAACATTCCAGATTTTATCTTCTGTTTTTTTTGCTTTTCTAACACTTAATGCTATTCCTGTTATTATGGATAAAATTAGAACAGTTGAAGCAATTATAAAAAGTTTGTTTATGGAATCTTGAGAGATGATAAGATTTCTATAGTTTCCCATTGACGTCGTATCAAAATAAATTGTTTTATAAGCTAGCCAAGCTCCAATCAAAGAATAAATCCCTGCAAGAACACCTGATAATCCACTAAGTGAAATAAATCGTGATGATTGGTTCATCATGTTTTTTATTTCAGAAATGTCGTTAAGATATTTTTCATTTTTCATATAAAAGTACTTTGAAGTACAAAGTAAATAAATAAAAATTGTTCAACCAAATGTTTTTTGCTTTATTTTTGAAAAAATATATAAATAGAAATGAAGAAAATAGTTTTTTTGTTGTTAGTAAATTCTACCTTAATGTTGTCTCAAACCAATGATGAAGCAATGTTGAAACAAATTTATAAAGTTGCTTTAACCGAAAGCAAAGCTTATCCATGGTTAGACGATTTGTCAAATAAAATTGGTCATCGTTTATCCGGTTCATCAGGAGCAGCAAAAGCCGTTACTTATACAAAAGAACAAATGGAACTTTTAGGTTTAGATAAAGTTTATCTACAAGAAGTTATGGTTCCACAATGGGTGAGAGGTGAGAAAGAGGTAGCTTATTTACAAGTAGGAAAACAAAAAAAATCTTTTCCAATCTGTGCTTTAGGAATGTCTGTTGCAACTCCCAAAAATGGTTTGTTGGCAAATGTAATTGAAGTTAAAAGTTTGGAAGAGTTAAAAGCTTTAGGAACTGAAAAAGTGAAAGGAAAAATTATATTTTTCAACAGACCAATGAATCCTGAGTTTATTGAAACGTTTCATGCTTATGGAAGTTGTGTTGACCAACGTTCTTCTGGAGCAAGAGAAGCTGGAGAATTGGGAGCAGTTGGAGTAATTGTTCGTTCCATGAATTTGAGATTGGATGATTTTCCTCATACAGGTTCTACAAATTATAAAGATATTGCTAACGATAAAAGAATTCCTGCTGCAGCAATTTCTACAAATGGAGCAGAAGAGTTAAGTAAGTTATTAAAAGAAAACTCAAATGCAAAATTATATTTTAAACAGTCTTGCCAAACATTGGAAGATGTATTGTCCTACAATGTAGTAGGTGAAATAACAGGTTCGGAACATCCAAATAAAGTTATGGTTGTAGGTGGACATTTAGATTCTTGGGACTTAGGTGATGGTTCTCACGATGATGGTGCTGGTTGTGTTCAGAGTATGGCAGTTTTGGAAATATTTAGAAAGTTGAACTACAAACCTAAAAATACAATTAGAGTAGTTTTGTTTATGAATGAAGAGAATGGTGTTAAAGGTGGTTTAAAATATGAAGAATTGTCTAGCAAGAATAAAGAGAATCACATATTCGCTTTAGAGAGTGATTCGGGTGGATTTACACCAAGAGGTTTTTCAATTGAAGCGGATGATTCTAATTTTGATAAAATCACCACTTGGAAGAACTTATTTGAGCCTTATTTAATTCATATTTTTAGAAAAGGACATACTGGAGTTGATATTGGGCCTTTAAAGTCAGAAAAGATTGTAAAAGTAGCTTTGCAACCCGATTCACAACGTTATTTTGACTACCATCATGCAGCAAATGATACTTTTGATGCTGTAAATAAAAGAGAACTAGAATTGGGAGCTGCTTCAATGGCATCGCTTATGTATTTGTTTGATCAATATGGATTGCAATAGATGAAACCTGCTGAGGAATATATCTTAAATCAACCAGAACCTTATCGTTCTATAATTTTTAATCTGCAAATTGTAATTGAAAATCAAATCCCAGATTTAGAATTATTGTACAAATGGAAGATTCCTTTTTATTATTATAGAGGAAAACCTTTTTGTTTTATAAATGTAAGTCATAAAAGAAAGTATGTTGACCTAGGAATTGTAAAAGGTTTTGAAATCAAAAATCATCAAGAACATCTTATTTCAGAAAATAGGAGTATAATGAAATCACTAAGGTATTCTTCACTTGAAGAAATTGATAATAAAATTTTAATAGAAATCATTCAAGAAATTTCGGAATTATATTAAACAAAAAAAGAGACTGAAATTCAGTCTCTTTTTTATTATTAAGGTTTAAATTATTTGATTTCTCTGTTTATGTAAACCCATCCAGATTTAGCTTCAACACCATTACGTTCAATTACATAATAGTAAGTACCATCAGGTAGATCATTTCCAGCATCAGATTGTCCACCCCATTCATTAACATAGTTAGTTTTTGAATACACTTTAGTTCCATATCTATTGTAGATACTTAATACTTTTACATTTAATCCTGTTAAATCGAAAGTATCATTTAATGTATCTCCATTAGGAGAAATACCTCTAGGGATAGAACAAGTTACATCATTAGCAACAAATACTTCAGTGTCTGAACAAGTTCCTGTACCTGTTCCATTTGGAATAGTTACAGTACATGTATAATTTCCTGCTGCATTTGCTGGGACTTGTAAAGTAGGACTATTACTTCCAACAACTCCAGTTGGACCAGTCCAAGCATAATTAGCTAACGAAGTATTAAAACTACCAGATACTTCAAGAATGTAAACAGGTCCTACGCAACCACCTGTTATTGAAAATACTGGTGATGGTGTAATTGTTATCGTAAATGATTCTTGATCTGTACAACTTCCGTTTGCAGCATATACATAAAGAGTCGTTGTTGTTGTAATAACAGTTCCATCATTTACTATTGAACCAGTACCATTTGGACCAGTGTAATAATCTCCAACAGTTGATGTTGGTAAAGTATAACTATTACAAGCAGATACATTACTTATTGGGTTGATTACAGGTGTTGCATTAATAGTTATACTCATTGTTGCATTTGTTGCACAGAAACTTCCATTTGGAGTAAATGTATAAGTAAACGTTCCTGAATTTGCAGTATCAATTACACTTGGACTCCAAGTTCCAGAAATACCATTAGTTGATGTTCCTGAAAGCGATGGTGCAACTGATCCTTGACAAAGAGGTCCGATTTGAGTGAACAAAGGAGTTGTTTGAGGATTAATTGTAATTACCATCGTAGTAGTAGTAGCACAAAGTCCAGCATTTGGTGTAAATGTGTAAGTTGTATTTCCAACTACTGAAGTATTAATTGTAGCAGGACTCCAAGTTCCAGCTATTCCACCATTATTTGATGTTGAAGGAAGTGATGGAGCAGTTCCATTTAAACAAATACTTGCTATCTGAGTAAATGTTGGAACAGTCGGTGCATCAATAGTAACAGATAAAGTTGCTGTAGTTGCACAAATTCCTGCATTTGGTGTAAATGTGTACGTTGTAGTTCCTGGAGTTGTTGTATCAATTACTGTTGGATTCCATGTTCCTGCTATTCCTTCATTTGAAGTAGAAGAAAGAGAAGGAGCAACTCCATTTTGACAAATGTTTGCAATTGAATTAAATGTACTAACAATTTGTGGATCAATAGTAACAGAAAGAGTTGTTGTTAATGCACAAGCTTGACTTGGAATTGCGTCTGGAGTAAATGTATAAGTTACTGAACCAGCAGTTGATGTATCAATTGTTGAAGGACTCCAAGTTCCTGTTATTCCATTTACTGATGTTAATGGTAAACTAGGTGCTGTGCTATTTTGACAAATAGATGCAATACTATTAAATGTTGGTGTAACTTGATTTATGATTGTAACATTCAATGTTGCAGTTGTCGCACAAATTCCTGCATTAGGCGTGAAAGTATAAGTAGTTGTTCCAACTGCTGATGTGTCTACTGTACTCGGAGACCAAGTTCCAGCAATTCCATTATTTGAAGTTGTTGGTAAAGTAGGAGCCGTTCCATTTAAACAAATATCTGGAATTGCAGTAAACGCAGGTGTATCTGGAGTTGTTATTGTAACTACTCCTGAAGTTGGTTGTGATGGACAACTTAAACTAGATATTGAAATTGAATCTAATAAGTTACCAATACTTGGACTTCCTCCAGCGCTTGAAACAGAAACAAAACGTAAAGTATAATTATTTCCTCCTGTAGTAGGAACTACATAATTTACAGTATGTAATACCCAAGCGGTATTATTATCTGTAAAGTTACCAAGACTAACATAAGGTCCTCCAAGAGGTCCTATTTCAACACCAACAACATCATTACCTTGTCTTCCTCTATGAGCAAAAGAAATTGTTAAAGCAGTTCCTGGTAAAACACTAAAATCTTGGAATAGTGTTCCAGGTGTATTTCCATTTAATTCAATCAACTGATTTCCAGAATATGCATTAACACCCTCAAACCCAGGAGGCCAAATTTCTATTATTCCATCTGCAGAAGTAGTATCCCAACAAGGAACTAAATTCTCATCAAATAGGTTAGGGAAAGCTCCAGTTGCTGTTGGACTTTCAAAATCTGTATTACAGAAATTAGTTACTTGATTAATAACAACAGTATAAGTTCCTGCAACTGTTGTATTAAATGATGCAACGTTACCAGGATTAGTAAATGGTGAAGGAACTGTCCATGTGTATGAATAATTTCCAGGTATTGCAGGAGTAGCAGTCACAGTTGCACTTGAACCAGCACAAACAGTTGGATTGTTTACTGTAACAACCAAATTTGGATTTACAATTATTGTTAAAGTTGTAGCTAAGGCACATTGTCCAGTATTTGGTGTAAATGTATATGTTGTAGTAGCTGTATTATCTAATGCTGGAGACCAAGTTCCTGTAATTCCATTATTAGAAGTGGTTGGTAGTGCAGATAATGTATCACCAATACAAATTGGAGCAACAGAAGTAAATGTTGGTACAATTGTAGGAGTATTAACTACAATAGTCATTGTAACTGAACCTGCACAAATTCCAGCATTAGGAGTAAATGTATAGGTAGTAGTTGCAGTATTATTCATTGCCGGTGCCCATGTTCCTACAACGCCATTATTAGATGTTGTTGGTAAATCGGCTAATGGTGCTCCAGGGCAAATAGGCTGTACTTGTGTGAATGTTGGAGTTGTAGAACCTACTCCAATTGTCATCGTAGCTGTAGTAGCACATAATCCTGCAGTAGGAGTAAATGTGTATGTTGTTGTAGCTGTATTATTCATTGCTGGTGACCAAGTTCCTGTAACTCCATTGTTAGAGGTTGTTGGTAAATCAGCTAATACATCTCCAGGACATATAGGAGCAACTTGTGTAAAGGCAGGGACTGTAGCTGGAATAATCACAACTTGAGTAGTTGTTGAAAAAGCTGCACATCCACCTGAAGCTGGTACTGAATAAGTTATTATATAAGTATTTGGTACACTAGCACTCGGTACAAAATTTCCGGTAATAGGATCAATTGATAGTCCAGAAGGAGTTGCACTATAAGTACCACCTACAGTTCCTGTTCTTGTTACTGTTTGTAATGCTGTTATATTATTACAATAAGATGCATTTGAATAGGAAATAGTTGCACTTGCAGGAGCAGTAATAATGATTGTTCTTGTAGTTGTAATAAAAGGAATTGTATTACAAGTACCACCAATAGTTGTAGCTGTTGAACTTGTAACAATATAAGCACCAGGTGTACTTGCAGATAAATCTACAGTTCCAGTTACACTATCAATTACTAAACCAGGAGTTGATGTATAAGTTCCAGCAGAAGCTCCTGGAGCTAATACTGGTGTCGGATCAACACCATCTTGACAATATGTTGTTTGAGGATAGTTAAAAGTATTAATTGGGAAACAAGCAGTTGTTCCACCACCAGAATTTGTTTGAGTAAATGTTACAGTTCCAGCTTGATTAGAGAAGTTAGTAATCATGATTACATAAACTTCACATAATTGAGCATTTGGAATACACATAATTTCTGTAGGAGCTGCAGAATAACTACAAGCATGTAAAGTTCCAGGACAACCATCTGCAGGTGTTGGAGCTGGAATTATTCCAGGAAGTGGATTTTGTGGAACTCCTGTACAAGCAGTTTGTAAATCTGTAAATGGACCCCAAGCAACGTAATCAACGTCTCTTCCTATACCATTGTTATCAACTTGTGATATTAAGTAAGTTAAAGGACCAGCTTGATTTACTTGTAAAAAGAAGAAAGCTGGGTTAGGTGAAGTGAATAAACATCCAATTTGACCTAAACTTGGAACATTTGTTGAGTTTGCATAAGTTACTGTTTGACCTGTACAGAAAGCAGGCGCTTCCGTACAAGGAAGTGTACCAATACATAGATTAAAATTAACTAGTTGTTGATTTGCTGAAGCAGAGTAAACTCTTAAATAATATGTAACACCTGCAGTAAGTCCGTCAGCAGCATTACAATTTAATTGAGTTAATGCACCGCAACTATTTCCGGTAAAGATTGCATAATCTAAATCAGTATTTAAAGGAACAACGTTATTGAAAGAGATGATATGAGTTGCAGCTGTAGCTGTAAATGTATACCATACATCATCATTTGCAACACCTGGAGGACAGTTTACTGCAGGTAATGATTGAGTTGCTCCAATTAATGTACCTGGAGTTGTTTGAACGCAATTAAGATTTTGGTTTACAATAGCAAATGTTGCATTAGTACATTCGTCATTAACAGGTAATGTACCAAATGTTAATGGTTGTGACCAAAGGCTTGAGTCAGTTGGCGAACAAATTGCTCTTACATAGAATGTATAAGCAGTTCCAGGAGGTAAATTAGTTAATGTATATGGGTTAGTTGTTACAATTCCTAAAGATGTAGGAGTTGGAGCAGCAGATCCTGCTGGAACAATAAATATTTCCCATGAAGTTGCTGTTCCTTGTTCAGTCCAACTTAATACAGCTGAAGTTTGTGTAACACTTGTAGCTGTTAAACTAATTGGTTTCGGACAAGTTGGTAAGAAACACTCACCAGTACCATTATATAATGTAGTTCCTTGAGCACCAGTACCTGGAGCTTTGGTATATATTGTAGCCTGTGGAGCTAAAGCTTCTTGGATAGAAACTCCAACTTCATTTGCAAAAGCACCTCCTGCATTCCATTGCAATTGGAAAGCAATTCCATGACAAAGTGGAAACTGAACAGTAACTGGTCCGGTACCATTTGTGAATGTCGCACCAAATGTTCCAACTACAATACCATTTTGAATAACGCTCATTGTATTACCATTCCATCCATCTCCAAAGGTATCTGTCATTGTGAAAGTATACAAACACTGATCAGTAGGAGGACAAATTGTAGTATTAAATGTTCCAGCTAAACTTGGATCACCAGTATTTGTTGGAGAACAAATAGGTCTTACATAAAAATTATAAGCTGTACCTGATGTCAATCCATTAACTGTAAATGGATTTGTTGGCGCTGCTGTCCATAAAGGGTTATTTGGAAGTGGAGCAGGAGAACCGACAGGAAGCACAATTACTTCCCAAGAAGTTTCAGGACCTGTTGTTGTCCATCCTAATGTTGCTGATGTTTGAGATAAATTTGTTGCAACTAAATTAGTTGGAGGTAAACATGATGGTACTAAACAGTTTACAGTACCTGTATATAAAGAAGTATTCTGTGCACCAGTTCCTGGAGCTTTAGTGAAAATTACTTGTGAAAAAGAGTTGGTAATAGATACACCTACTTCATTTGCAAATGCACCACCAGCATTCCAGAATAATTCAACAGGTAGAGCATTACATAATGGTACTTGAACAATAACTGGTCCATTACCATTTGTAAATGTTGCACCAATTGTAGCAATTACGATTCCATTTTGTATTACATTCATTGTATTTCCATTCCAACCATCACCAAAAGTATCGGTCATTGTAAATGTATAATTACATTGGTTTACAGGATCACAAATTGTAGTGTTAAATGTTCTAGGTCCAGCTGGATCACCAATATTTGAAGGAGAACAAAGAGGTCTTACATAAAAATCATAAGCAGTACCAGAAGTAAGTCCGCCAACAGTAAATGGATTAGTTGGAGCTGCAGTCCATAAAGGATTGTTTGGAAGTGGAGCAGGTGAACCAGCAGGAAGTACAATTACTTCCCAAGATGTTTCTGGTCCTGTTGTAGTCCAACCCAATGTAGCTCCTGTTTGTGACATATTAGTTGCCACTAAATTTGTTGGAGGTAAACATGCTGGAGTTAAACAGTTTACAGTTCCAGTATATAATGAGCTATTTTGAGCTCCTGTTCCTGCTGCTTTGGTATAAATAGTTTGATTAAATGAATTGATAATAGTAACTCCTACTTCACCAGCAAAAGCACCACCAGCATTCCAAAACAATTCAAATGGTAATCCATCACACATCGGAACGGTAATGTTTATTGGTCCTCCACCAGCAGTGAAAGTTGGTCCTAAAAGCGCAACTTCAATACCATTTTGTCTAACACTCATAGTATTTCCATTCCATCCGTCACCAAATGAATCTGTTAATCTAAAAGTATAGTTACATTGTTGTGAAACATCACAAATGTTTGTGTTAAATAAGAATGGTCCAGACCAAGCACTAAATGTACCATTACCACAATCAGCTCTAACATAATATTCATAAGCAGTTGCTTGAGTTAGTCCAAGAGCTGAATAACTTGTATTTGTGTTTGTAGTGTTACCAGTTCCTGTTGGAATACCTAAGTTTGGCGTTTGAATTACAACTTCCCAAGAAGTTGCTCCACCTGGATTATCCCAAGTAAGAGTAGCAGAAGTTTGTCCAATATTTGAAGCATTTAAATTTGTAGGTTGTGGACAATTCACTTCTTGAATAACTAAACTATATCCAACAGTTTGTGGAGTAGCGTTGGTTGAAATTACTATAATATATGGTAAACCAGCCGTAACACTTAAACTTGGTATTGATCTTATACCTCCGCCATTATTTGCTACACCAGCTACACAAGTTACTCCAACATTTGCGCATCCTTGATAAACAAAAATACCAGACCAATCGTCATTTGGAGTCATTGTTATACTTATAGTACCAGAAGTTGCTGGAGTATAAGAATAAAACACATCATTACCTGTCATGTAATTTGCTGCAGTTCCAGCGCATGCTGCTGGTTGAGCTGTATCTGTAGAATCACCATAATTTGCAGTATTGTCATTTGTACTATAAGGTAAAGTCGTTATAGCAATTGGCGCTGTACATGTTAAGCCTGGTGGGACGGTACAGAAGTTAAATGGTCCTACCCAGGTACTTGAACCATCAGTACATAAAGATCTTACATAATATACATAACAAGTATTAGGTGATAATCCTGAGGCTACGTATGGTAGTGCTCCATTATAAACAACACCAACACCAGTTTGAGTACCTCCAACAGCAGGGATAACCTCAATTTCCCATGAAGTTGATCCACTTGGGTTTGACCAATTTAAATCTGCTGTAGTTTGAGTGATACCTGTTGCAGATAAATTCGTTGGCTCTAAACATCTTTGAATTAAACTGACTCTATCAATCAACCATCTATCTCCACCTAAACCGGCAGAAGGTTGTGTAAATTTCATTACAAAAGCGATGTAAACTTGTTGGCCTGCATAAGCCGAAAGATCAACTACTTTCTCTTCATATATATTATATGTAGCATTTAAAGTTGTTTCAGTCCATTGAGCTGGAGTTGCTGTATAATTTGCAACTGTAGTTTGTGAACCAGCAGAAACGTTGGTATTAACTTTTATAAGATATTCTGTAGTTGATACTGTTGCAATTGTTGATCTAGTCCAAAAACGTAATTCTCCATTTGCAGGAACAGTTACTAAAGGTGTAGCTAAATAATCTTCTGAAGTATTTCCTTGGCCTATATTTTCACGATCCATATAAGCGGCATTTACACCTTGGTATACATTTGTTGCAACGGTATTTATATTCCATCTTCTTGTAAGACCGACACCATTGTCAAAAACTGCCCATTGATTTCCTGTTGCTCCTGTTCCTAATGTCCATGGTGAAGAAGCTGTTGGAAGAGGAACATCTGGTCCAGTTGTTCCTTCAAAACCTTCAACACCTGGGGTTGGAAATTGGGAATATCCAACAATTGAGAAAAATAATGTCAGAATTAATAAAATAATTTTTTTCATAAAAAATATAAATTGATTGGTTTGTTGTTTAATAGATAATTACCAAAAATATAAAAAAAATATAAAATATTTAATTTAAATTTTGAAAATTCCTCCAAATGCTATAATTCTTTGTAAAAAAAGAAAGTGTTGGCTTGCTTTATCAGTATTTTCATTAGTTGTTTTAATATCATTCATGTCGATGTATCCTGCTTTTAACTCGGTTTGAACGAAAAAGTATTTAAAAAAAGTAAAATTCAATCCAACTTTTGCAGAAATTCCATAACCAGAAACATGAAAATCATCATAACGTTGTTTTCCAAGTACTCTAGAATTTGTTTTTGGATATAACAATCCTAAGCCAATTCCTTCAGTTACATTTAATTGAAATTTATCGGTATTTGCAATTTTAAAAACTTTTGAAACATCATCAACCCTACAAAATTCTGTATTGATATAATTCAAACCATCAGTATGTTCAAATGTTAGAAATGGAGGAGTAGGTGAAGTATCTAATCCTGTGTAATTTTCAAAAAAATTAATAGGAGAGTTATTATACGTGTTATTATATATTGAACCACTTTCACTTGAAGGTAAATTTACATAACCTGAAACATTTGCTATTTGGCGTTGTCTCATAACATATTTCATATGGTCTAATCCTAATGAAATATTGTAATGGTCATTTATGAAGTAACCCATTCTAAAATTAGTCTGAGGAATTGTCATAGCACCTGGATTTATATAATCGACATGCCATCCTTTTGGTTTATCATCTGCAACAGCATCATGAATTGTGAAATCATAATTTTGACCTGTAAAATGAATATCAGATTTTGAATAGCTTTCTCTGTTTCCTCCCCAAAAAAAGTAAAATTTACCTTTATTATGGCTAGTATATTTTTCTGATTCTGTTTTTTCTTGTGCTATTAAAAATTGTGAAAAAATAGCCAACACAATAACTATTTTACCTTTTAAATTAGAAAACATTTATTTTAGAATTGATTTATAGTTTTACGAATTGCTACTAGTTTAGTCATAAGATCTTCAAAGAAATCTAAGTGAAGCATATTGGCTCCATCACTTTTTGCATTTGCTGGATCAAAATGGGTTTCAATAAAAATTCCGTCTACTCCAACTGCTATTCCAGCTTTGGCAACTGTTTCAATCATATCGGGTCTTCCTCCAGTTACTCCAGCAGTTTGATTGGGTTGTTGAAGTGAATGTGTTACATCTAAAACAGTAGTTGCATATTGTTGCATGGTTGGAATACCTCTGTAATCAACAATCATATCTTGGTATCCAAACATAGTACCTCTATCAGTTACCATTACATTTTCGTTATGACAATCCAATACTTTTTGTACGGCATGTTTCATGCTTTCTGGACTCATGAATTGTCCTTTTTTTAAGTTGACCGTTTTTCCAGTTTTTGCAGCAGCTACAACCAAGTCGGTTTGTCTTACCAAGAAAGCTGGAATTTGTAAAACATCTACATATTCTGCAGCCATAGCAGCGTCTTCATTTGTATGAATATCTGTTACAGTTGGAACATGAAAAGTTTCAGAAACTTTACGAAGAATTTTTAATGCTTTTTCATCTCCAATACCAGAAAAGCTATCAATTCTTGAACGATTGGCTTTTTTGAATGAACCTTTAAAGACATAAGGAATTTCTAATTTATCTGTTATTGTAATTAGTTTTTCAGCAATTTTCATAGCCATTTCTTCTCCTTCAATAGCACAAGGACCGGCTAATAAAAAGAAATTACCACTTTCAATATGCTTGATTTGTGGAATATTGTTAATGTTCATATTGTATGATTTTGAAGTGCAAATATAATAAGAAAAAACCTTCTAACTTGTTAATTAGAAGGTTTTCTGTTAGCTTATATGTTCAGAAAAGATAAAGTGTTTAGGATTGATTTTTTATACTAAATCCTTTTGGACAGAGCACTTTTCCTTTCTCATATATATTAATGTAAAGGATTATTTTTTTTTCGGTTCCTTCAAATGAAATTTTATATATATCTAATGTACCTGCTCCAACTGCACTTTTTTTAGTTGGAAATGGACAACAAGTATCTGTTTTTTCATAACTGATTTTTTCCCCATTTGGACCACTTATTGCATTAAAAAAGTACTCTACATTTTTAGGAGAATATTTTTCATTTTCAAAGCCAAGATTTATAGGATAATCCATGTCATATCCATATTTTCCGTCTTTATCATATTCTGTTAGCACAAATTGCTTGTTTTTAATTGGAGGTTTGATAGCAGAATTATCAATATTCTGTATAGTTGATTTAATGCTTCCACAAGAAGATAGTATTAAGATTGAGGTAAATAGGAGAAATACAATTTTGCTTTTCATTTTATCGACAAATTAGGAGTATGATATTTTTATTCAAATTTCACAAATAATAATCAAAAATCAAACCATATAGTTATTTTTGTAAAAAAAAGCGATGGAATTTATTACAAATACTTGGCATTGGTCAATTTCAGGTTTTCTTATAGGATTGGTTATGCTCGCACTTATCTATTTTGGAAAAGTTTTTGGCATGTCATCTAATTTGAGAAGCTTATGTTCAATGACAGGAATTGGTAAAAGGGTCCCATTTTTTGATTGGGATTGGAAATCACAACGTTGGAACTTAGTTGTTGTTGCAGGGACAATGTTAGGAGGATATGTAGCAACACATTTTTTAAGCTCCGATTCTAATGTTGCCATTAATGAAATAACTATTCAAAAATTACAAAACATAGGTATTGAAGCTCCAAATTCAAAGTTATTGCCAGATTCATTGTTTGGAAAAAATGTATTTGAATCTCCAAAAATGATATTATTTCTTTTGATTGGAGGTTTACTTATAGGCTTTGGTTCAAGATATGCTGGCGGATGTACCTCTGGTCATGCAATTTCTGGATTGAGTAATTTTCAATTACCTTCTCTAAAAGCAGTTATCGGTTTTTTTGTTGGAGGACTTATAATGGTCAATTTTATTTTTCCTTTAATTTTTAAATAGTCAATTATGAATTTAATAAAATACTTACTAGTAGGTTTTATCTTTGGGGTTGTTTTAACTAAAGCAGAAGCCGTTTCATGGTATAGAATTTATGAGATGTTTCAATTTGATTCTTTTCATATGTATGGAATCATTATGACAGCTATTGCTACTGGAGTTGTTGGTATACAAGTAATAAAGCGAAAAAAACTAAATGATATTAAAGGACTTCCAATTGAAATTCTTGATAAAGAAAAAGGAACTTTTCGTTATTGGATTGGAGGATTGATTTTTGGATTGGGATGGGCTATGGTTGGAGCATGTCCTGGGCCAATATTTATATTAATTGGCGCAGGTTTTATCTCAGTTGGATTTGTATTAATTGGTGCTTTACTAGGTACTTTCTTTTACGGATTGATAAAAGATAAATTACCCCATTAAATTATTTCGGCACTTAAACCAGCTTCAAGCAATTGAGTGCATTGAGGTTTCAATTCATTGAAAGCTCCAGTTTTTACAGTACATTGTCCTTTGTAATGAACCAATATAGCACATTGTTCAGCTTGTTCTGATGTGTGTTCGCATACTCTAATTAGAGTATCAATTACATGATCAAAAGTATTTACATCATCATTGTAAAGTACTATTTCATTGTTAACTCCAACCAATTCCTGAACGGATACTTCTTCTTGTGTTTTTTCTATCGTACTCATAACTATCTATTCTATTTGAAGATTTAGCAAAAAGTAAATTTAATTATTTTTTAAATATTTTAATGAAACCCAATTGTTTCTTTCAAATTTTTTAACATACGTTAATCCTTTTTCTGTACAAGATGCATCTATAAAAGGAATGTCTTCGTTGTAAAATCCGCTTAAAAGCAGTATACCACTTTTATTTAAACAATCAACATAAGTCTGCATATCGTTTAATAGGATATTTCTGTTAATATTGGCAATTATTAAATCATAACTTTTACCTTTTAATAGTTCAGCATCACCTTCATAAACAGTTATTTCATTGCAATTATTACGTTCAGCATTTTCTATTGAATTTAAATAACACCAATTGTCAATGTCAATCGCATCAATAGGTTTAGCACCTTTCATTTCTGCTAAAATAGCTAAAATAGCTGTTCCACAACCCATGTCAAGTGTTTTTAAACCAGTAACATCTGTTTCCAATAAATGTTGAATCATCATATGAGTAGTTTCATGATGTCCTGTTCCGAAACTCATTTTAGGTTCAATAATTATATCAAATTCAGCTTCTGTTTTTTTATGAAATGGAGCTCTAACATGACATTTTCCATCAACATCAATTGGCTCAAAATTCTTTTCCCATTCTTCATTCCAATTCACTTGATCTATTTCCTCTATAACGTAAGAAATTTTAAATTCATCAGAACCTAAAATGTAAATATCTTCAAGAACATCTTCTGTCCAAAGGTCTTTTTGAATAAATGCACTAAAGCCAGTTTCGGTTTCAATAAAACTTTCAAATGGTTTTTCGCCCAATTCGGCAATTAATATTTCTGATCCTAGTTCTTTGGGTTCAATAGTAAAATGATATCCTAAGTAGATATTTGACATGATATTTTTTTTGCAAATGTAGTAATGAATTTTGGATAGAAATTGTTTTTCAAAAAAAAAACCTAGCACTTGGCTAGGTTAATTATTTATTTTTTTGGTTCATATAACCTAAGCAATCGGTCATATGTCTCATTTAATTTTTGGAAAGACTTCATAATTTCAACATCTGATGCTTTAGTTCTAACTAGTTCTGCAACTAACTTAGTTTGTCTTTTTAAAACTACTATTGTTTCATCAGCTTGAGGATTTCTTAAATCTTGAGGCATAGTGTTAACATCTAATGCTTGAGCTTTTTCAACTAAATATTCACAAGAATTTTTTATTGGTCCAAAATTTCCTTCTCCTGCTGGTTCAAATGTTTTAACTAATAATTCTTGAAAATCATTAAGTTGTGGCCATTTTGAAGCTATTGATTGAGCTGAAACAGTATTAATTGCAAAGAAACATGCAATTGCGAATAAAGATTTTATTAATTTCATTATTGTATGATTTAAATGTTATGCAATAATAATAATTTTTTTTATACAACCGAGTTAAATTTTATAAAATTAAATCTACAATTCATCACTAATTTTCAACATTTCAGTTACTTTTAGTTTTTGTATTCATATAGATGCTGCAACTTTGCTTCATCAAATTACAAACAATCATGAAAACAATTATTACATTTTTAATTTTATTTATTTCATCATTTGGGATTTCTCAAACCAAAATTTCTGGTAAAGTTGTAGATGAAAAAAGCAATCCTATAGCTGGAGCTAATATTTACATTGATGGAACATACGATGGTGCAACTTCAAATGAAATTGGTGAATTTACTTTTAGTACATCTGAAAAAGGCAATAAAATTCTTGTAATTTCATTTCTTACCTATGAAACTTTAAAAACTACAATTGAAATTGAAACCTACCAAAATAAAACTTTCAAACTAAAAGAAAGTATCAACACTTTAGATGAAGTTGTTATTAATGCAGGAACTTTTGAAGCAGGTGACAAAGCTAAAAATACGGTTTTAAAACCTTTAGATATTGTTACAACTGCTGGTTCTAATGGTGATATTGTTTCGGCTTTGCAAACTTTACCAGGAACGCAAACTGTTGGAGAAAGTGGAAGATTGTTCGTTCGTGGTGGTGAAGCTGATGAAACGCAAACTTATGTTGACGGAATTCGTGTGGCACAACCTTTTGGTTCAACAACTCAAAACCTTCCAACTCGCGGACGATTTTCACCTTTTCTTTTTAGTGGAATTTCGTTTTCAACTGGTGGTTATTCTGCCGAATATGGTGAAGCTTTATCAAGTGTTTTATTATTGAACACAACTGATATGGCAACCGAAAATAAAACAGACATTTCATTTATGACTGTAGGTTTAGGAGTTGCAAATACTCAAAAAT
Organism: Flavobacterium koreense; assembly: GCF_054776075.1. NCBI lineage: Bacteria > Pseudomonadati > Bacteroidota > Flavobacteriia > Flavobacteriales > Flavobacteriaceae > Flavobacterium > Flavobacterium koreense. Next base: position 205,602 of record NZ_BAAHCF010000042.1, read on the forward strand.
GGAAAAAAAGTTCGCTTACATTTAATACTGCTTACATTGATTTAGCTCCATATCAAGTGGCGATTCCTCAAAATGTAGATTGGAACAAAGCTTTTCAATCACTTTCGGGAGAAATAGTTTATCGCTATGAATTGGAACGAGGTTTGTTCAAACTTTACACAGCTTTTGACGCATCAAGATTTGATTTGAATCAAGAAAGCATCAATTCTGTTGCTAAAACTAGAGTCGATTTGAAGAATAATAACCTTTATGTAAACGCATCTTATAAAGGAAATTTTGGTTCAAATTGGCAACTTACAACTGGTTTGAGTTATGGTTTAGGAAACAATAAAATAGGTTTGGACAATCAAAGAATAGAGAATACCGAACATGCTTCACATTTGAAATTAAAAATTAAAAAACCAATTTCAGATAGAATCAAATTGTCTTTTGGTGTTGATTATTTCATAACAAAATTTGATGAAGAGTATTCATTTATAACCAATAAAACTGGCTACGATTCTAATATTTTCGCTGGATATACTGAAGCTGATATTTTCTTTTCTAAAAAACTTGCAATGAAAGTTGGTGTGAGAGCTGTAAATAATGATTTATTGAATGAAACTTCCATTTCTCCTCGAACATCATTGGCTTATAAAGTTAGTAAATCAAGTCAGTTTTCTGTTGCTTATGGCGAATTTGAACAAGCTCCAAGGCAAGATTATTTGAAATTCAATTCTGATTTTAAAAACGAAAGAGCATCTCATTATATTTTGAATTATCAATTTAGCAAAGATAAACGTACTTTTAGAAGTGAAATTTACTATAAGGATTATAATGATTTGGTAAAATTTGATACTCAAATAGCACAATACAATTCTAATTTTAATAATAACGGTTTTGGATTTGCAAAAGGATTAGATATTTTCTGGAGAGACAATAAATCAATTAAAAATCTAGAATATTGGGTTTCTTATTCTTACATTGATACTAAAAGAGATTATAGAAATTATGAAGCCGAAGTTACTCCAAGTTTTGTAGCTAAAAACAATTTTTCGATAGTAACTAAATATTGGATAAACGATTGGAAGTCAAGTGTAGGTTTATCTTATAGTTTCAATTCAGGACGACCTTATGATAATCCAAATGAAATGAGTTTTATGAACGGAAAAACTAAAAGTTATAATAATGTTAGTATGAGTTGGGCTTATTTGTTAAGTCAGCAAAAGATATTATTCATTTCAATTAGCAATGTTTTAGGAACTCAAAATGTCTTTGGATATGACTATGCTAACTCACCTGATTCAAATGGCGTTTTTCAAAGAAAGGAAATAATTCCAACAGCAGATAGATTTTTCTTTGTTGGATTCTTTTGGACCATCAGCGATAATAAAAAGGACAATCAATTGGATAATTTATAGTTTACAATTCATCCCAAAAAATCAACATTTCAGTAAGTATAAATTTCACAGCACATACAAACAGAATACTTTTACATCAGAATTAAGAACAAGAGTTTTAATCATCAATAAAAAATCAATAACAATTTAAAATTTAGAAATCATGACCAAAGTTATCACAACATTAGTAGTATTTTTAGCAACAGTTTTAACTGTAAATGCACAACAGTATGAGCAAGGAATGGGAAAAGCATTCGCAACTTGGAGAACAGGAAACGCAACAGAAGCATCAGCTTTATTTGAAAGAATTGCATCGGTTGAAAAAACAAATTGGTTACCAAATTATTATGTAGCTTTAGTAAACACAACAGAAGCTTTCAATCCAGCAAATGCTAAAAACGCAACAGCTTTAATAAACAAAGCACAAGCAGCTTTGGATGCAGCAGAATTAATTTCGCCAAACAATGCTGAAATTTTAATAATGCAAGCTATGATAAACACTGCATGGATTGTTCAAGATCCAATGACAAACGGAATGAAACTTTCGGCTCCAACTATTGAATTATATGAAAGAGCATTAAAATTAGCACCAGAAAATCCAAGAGCTGTTTTCGGTAAAGCTGAATTTGAAATCGGTGGAGCTCAATATTGGGGAACAGATACCAAACCAATGTGTGAGCAAGTTGCAAAATCTATTGAATTATTTGCTAAATTTAAACCAGAAACAGAATTTCATCCAACTTGGGGTTTAGATAGAGCTCAAGAAACATTGAAAAACTGCGGAAAGTAATTTCAAAAATAAAATGTTAAGAAGATGATAACCAAATTAATCAAAGAATTACCAAGAGCAATTTTTATTTCTATAAGCATCTTTTTAGTTCTATTAATCATAAGATTCTTATCAGGAGTTAGAATAGAATTCAACTCAAGTTTATTAATCAATTTTGGTTATACAACTTTATACGGTTTCATGTTGTACTATGCGAATGCTATTTTATTCATGAAACTTGATGAGATTTTTAGCAAAGAAAGGTTCAATAGAAAAAGAATTCTAATTGGTTTTATAGGTTCATTTATTATTTCAGTTGGAGTAATCTTTTTGTTGAGAATTTTTGAAGATGTAATTATTGAAGGAAGTTCATTAGCTTTATTTTTTGAAAAGGAAAAGTTTAGTAATTATCTAGTTACCATTATAATAACATTTGTAGTTACACTTGCTTTTCATGCATTTTACTTTTACAAAGCTTACCAAGAAAGTCGCCTAAAAGAACAAAAGATAATTGCCGGAACTGCCAATGCTAAATTTGAAAGCTTAAAGAATCAAATTGATCCTCATTTTCTCTTTAATAGTTTGAATGTTTTAAGTTCATTGATAGAAGAAAATCCTGAAAATGCACAACAGTTTACCACTTCATTATCTAAGATTTATCGCTATGTTTTAGAACAAAAGGATAAAGAATTAGTTACAGTTTCAGAAGAATTAGCGTTCGCAAAAACGTATATGAAGTTATTAAAAATGCGTTTCGAAAACAGCATCACATTTGAACTTCCAGATGATTTTGACAATGCAGATGCCAAAGTAGTTCCGTTATCATTGCAATTATTATTAGAAAATACCATTAAACACAATGTGGTTAGTGAAAACAAGCCACTTCATATCAAAATTTATATAAAAGATAATTTTTTAGTAGTAGAAAATAACCTGCAAAAGAAGGAAGTCTTACAAGATAGAAAAGGTGTCGGACTTCAAAATATAGTAAGTCGCTATGCTATTCTTTCAGAACGAAAAGTCTTAATTGACGAGACTAAAGAAACGTTTGCAGTATATCTACCTATTTTAACAAAACAAATAAGTATCATGGAAACAACAAATACATTTAACGAAAACACTTCTTACTTGAGAGCTAAAGAACGTGTAGAAAAAATAAAAGGGTTTTATGGAAATCTTGCATCCTATTGTGTGGTAATTCCAATATTAATCATCATCAATTTAACCACAAATAGCAACGGATTTCAATGGTTTTGGTTTCCAATGTTGGGTTGGGGTTTAGGAGTACTATTCCATGCTTTTGAAACTTTTGGATATGGAAAATCTTGGGAAGAAAAGAAAATTCAAGAAATATTGAATAAACAAAATAATACTAACAACAAATGGAAGTAATTATGAATACTAATCAAGATTTTGAGAACTATCAAAAAGCAAAAAAGCAAGTTGAAGAAATCAAAGGATTTTATTCGCATTTAACATTTTATATAATTTTTAATGCAATAATAATTTTTATCAATTTAAAATATTCACCCAATCATCTTTGGTTTTTTTGGACGACTTTCAGTTGGGGAATTGGATTGTTTTTTCATGCTTTAAAAGTCTTTAATTGGTTTCCTTTTTTTGGAAAAAGTTGGGAAGAAAAAAAGATGCAACAGTTTATAGAAGAAGAAAAGAACAAACAAAATAAATACGAATAATCATGACAACAGAAGAGCAAATACAATACGAAAGAGCACTAAAACGTGTCAAAAAGATTAAAGGTTTTTATACGCATTTATTGGTTTATGTGGTTATAAATTTGATGATTGTGATAATTAATATCCAAAATCTCAAAACCGGTGAAAGTTATTTTAAATTGGAGAATTTCTTCACGGCTTTCTTTTGGGGAATTGGTTTAGTAGCTCACGGATTATCAACTTTTGGTGGTGAAATTTTCTTTGGAAGCGATTGGGAAGAAAAGAAAATTAAAGAGTTGATGGAGAAAGAGAAGAGTGAACAACAAAAATGGGACTAATGATAAATTCGGAACTTATTTTTAAAATTTTACTTGTAATTCACATCATTGCTGGAAGCATTGGTTTGATTACCGGAACTATCAATATTACTAGAAAAAAAGGAGATAAGTTGCATAAAAATGTTGGTTTGTTTTTTCTTTATGGGATGTTGATCAACGGCTTTGCAGGTTTATTGATGACCTTAATTCATAGTAATCCTTTTCTGTTTATTGTTGGAATTTTTTCAATATACATGGCTGCAACAGGACAACGATATCTTTCTTTAAAAGGATTGTTGAAAGGTGAAAAAGCCAAAAATATAGATTGGATTTTAAGTTCAATAATGTTACTTTTCGGAATTGGATTTGTGATATATGGAATCTTAATATTGTTTTCAAGTAATAATTTCGGAATCGTATTATTAGTCTTTGGATTTATCAGTATTTCAATGGTTTATCAAGATTTTAAAAATTATAAAGGCCAAAATTCAATAAAAAACTTTTGGTTGTTAGTTCACATTCAGCGAATGATAGGTAGCTATATTGCTGCTGCAACTGCTTTTTTAGTAGTCAATAATACTTTTTTACCAGCAGTTGTTGCTTGGCTTTTACCAACTGTATTACTAGTTCCATTAATTATTAAATGGTCAAATAAATATAAAATCGTTTCAAAATAAGAATATGAACATAATTATTATCGAAGACGAAAAACCTGCTGCAAGATTGTTGCAACGCAAGGTTGAAAAACTAGGTTTGCAAGTAAATCAAATGCTTCATTCTGTAGAAGAATCAATTAATTGGTTTAACAATAATCCACATCCAGATTTGATATTTTTGGATATTCAATTGTCTGATGGTTTATCGTTTGAAATATTCGAAAATATTGACATAAAAAGCGCTGTGATTTTCACAACTGCTTACGATGAATATGCTCTGCGAGCTTTTAAATTAAACAGTATTGATTATCTTCTAAAACCAATTGACGAAGAAGATTTGGAAACTGCTGTAAACAAATTTAAAGCAAGAAATACAGCAACTCCCAATTTGTCATTGGATTTTGAAATGATAAAAAAAATGTTGGTGAACCCAATTGATAGAGAATATAAAAAGCGATTCACTATTAAAATGGGACAACAACTCAAAATGATAACCATTGATGAAGTAGAATGTTTTTACAGTGAAAACAAAGGAACTTATCTTCATACTTTTGATGGACGTGACTACTTATTAGATACTACTTTAGAACAACTTGAAAACGAATTAGATCCAAAGGATTTTTATCGAGTTTCAAGAAAATTTATCATTCCGTTAAAAGGAATTAAGGAAATTCAAATGCACAGTAACTCACGATTAAAAGTGATTTTACCAACTTACAAAGACGATGAAGTTATTGTTGCAAGAGAAAAAGTAAGTGATTTTAAAACTTGGTTGGGTTAAAAAAAAGCCATCAAGAATTAGTTATTTGATGGCTTTTTTTGAGAATAATTTATTCAAATAATGATTTAATTTCTTTTTCGGTTTTACCTAATTTCTCTTTTAGTTTTCCCCACATTTCTTGTTCTTTTCCTTCTTCATATAACAAATCATCATCAGTTAATTCTGCAAATTTTTGTTTCATTTTTCCTTTTAATTGTTCCCAATTACCTTTAATTTCTTTTGAATTCGGCATAATGATTTTTTTAAATTAATAATTTTATCTTATCAAATTTCAGAAATTAAATTTCAAAAATGTTTTACATTTCCTGATAAAAGTTACATAATTACTTTATTACAATTTTGCGAATTGCAATTAAAAAAAACACTAATAAAGTATAAACAATAAAAAAAGGTACAATAAATTCAATCCAACCCAAAGGCAACATTATGGCAATAATTAGCAATTGAAATCCCAATCCATAAAGAGATAGCAACGTCATGAACCAATTAGGAAATGTTTTTACTTTGTAAGCATCTTTATCTAATGCATGAATTATTTTATCAAAAACGCCATAAACTACAGTATAAATTCCAAATAAAATATCAACTGATTTTTGTTTTTCTCCAGGTAAAGCTTTCGGTGATTTGTATTCAAATACTTTACTTGTAGAATCACCACCAACTGATTTATTTCGAAGAATTACATAGTAATAGTTATACAAAGTTCCTTGTAATTGGATTCCAATAAAAGCTAGTAAACAAAACCAAATAGTTGTCTTTGATACATAACAAATAGCCATAATAATCAAGAAATTCAGAATAATATCAAATACACTATCCAAATACCTTCCCACATAAGAAGGTGTGTTTTTAAGTCGAGCCAATTCGCCATCGGCAGCATCAATTCCAGATTTTAAAATTATGAAAAATGCAGCCCAAAAATACTGTTGTGTAACTATACAATAAATCGCAATTAAACCCGAAATTCCAAATAAAATGGTAACGTGAATAGGAGTGAAACGTGTACTTTTAAGTTGATTAGCAAGGAATTTCCCGAATGGTCTTCCGTAATCTGATAAGTCAAGAAATTTATCTTGAGCTGTAAGTTTTGACATTTAAAGTTTCTAAATAGAACTGCGACAATATAGTCTGAAAATTTATTTTGGGAATGGAATCGCAACAAACCACATCATTGACATTGCGATTATTCCACCTATTATTCCAACAATAGTAATCAACTTTATAGTATTTTCTGATGGATTATCGTTTACATTTCCAAAGCTATTAACCCTAATAATTCCTGGATGATTTTCTAAAAATTTTGCTCCGTTTTTAAAAAAAATAAATCGAATTAATAATATCCAAATAACTATTATAGAAAAGTGAAATAATAAAACCATCGGATTCATTTTTGATGGTTGAAAGTAATCAAATACAGATTCTGTAAGTCCAAAAGTATTTCCAATTCCAATAATAATCCATGGAATGGAACCATAAATTAAAAAGTTTTTAAAGATAATTTTATAACCATTCTCTTTCTCAGGACTTTCTTCTATAAATTCAGCGGCTTTTTTTCTTAAAAGATAAGCATTAAAAAAGTTTACTAAAATGAATAAAATCCAAATGTATTGAGTTAAATGTTTCATTATTTACTTAGTCTATGTAAGGTGTAAGTCATAGTTGCCAACAAAATAAAAGCCATTATTTGATGCGTTAATCCTAACCACATTGGTACACCTAATAGTAAGGTTAAAACGCCTAATGTAAATTGCAAAAACACTATAAAAACTAAAAGGTTTAACCCATTTTTCTGTTGCGTTGAAACTGCAAATTTCTTACTTTGGAAATATAAAAATAAGATTAATCCAACAACAACATAAGCCATAGTTCTATGCACAAACTGTACACCACTTTTACCTTCAGTTAATCGCAATAGCCAAGAATCTTTTTCTAAAATAATACTTTCGTGGAAAAATTTCCCATCACTCATCAATGGCCAATGGTTGTGAATTAAACCTGCGTTTAAACCTGCTACAAATCCGCCATAAATGATTTGGATTACAAGAAAAACGATAGCAATTCGAGCATATTTTCTTAAAGTTGTATTTACTTCTTTTTTGTCAGGATAAATTAAATCTAACGCAACCCAAAGCGTGTAAGCAAAAGTTATAAATGCAAAAGTTAAGTGTAGAGCTAATCTAAAATGACTTACATCAGGATTATCAATTAGTCCACTTTTCACCATAAACCAACCTAAAAATCCTTGAAATGCACCCATTCCTAAAAGGACGATACATTTTTTAATGGTTTCAGAATCTAATTTCTTTTTGATTAAAAAGTAAACGAATGGAATGATGAAAACCAATCCAATTATTCTTCCAATAAATCTATGAAACCATTCCCAGAAATAGATAAATTTATAATCTGAAAGTTGGAAATCGTTGTGAATATTGACTTTTTGATATTCAGGAAATTTCTTGTATTCATTAAATGCTGCTTGCCATTTTTCTTCTGTTAAAGGCGGAAAAGTGTCTGTTACCAAATGCCAATCGGTCATTGAAAGTCCTGAATTGGTCAAACGCGTAATTCCACCAACAGTTACCATGATAAAGAGTAAAATACAACCTGAAAGTAGCCAGTAAATGACTGATTTGTTATTCTTCATTTGAGAAGTAATTTTTATGCAAAATTATTTTTAATCCTTTGATTAACTCATTTAACAAAAGTTAATCTTTACTTATTATTTTCTACTTTTTTCAATCCTAATTTTTCTGCTCTTTTTAGAACAAAATCATAAGCTGCTTGATATTCATTCGGAATTTTTCCGTCCAAAATAGCTTCTTTTACCGATTCTTTTAGCATTCCAATTTCTTTTGAAGGCTTTAGATTGAATAGTTCCATGATTTCTTCACCAGAAATTGGCGGTTGAAATTGACGCACATGATCGCGTTCTTCTACTTCAATAATTTTCTTTCGAACGATATCAAAATTATTATGGTATTTTTTGAATTTCGTTGGATTTTTAGTTGTGATATCAGCTTCACAAAGCGTCATTAAATGGTCTACATCTTCGCCTGCATCAAAAACCAAACGTCTTACTGCTGAATCGGTTACAATATCTTCAGCCAAAACAATTGGTCGAGAGCTCAGCATAACCATTTTTTGAACAAACTTCATTTTTTGATTCAATGGCATGTGTAATCTTTCAAAGATTTTTTTCACCATTTTTCCACCAAGAAATTCGTGTCCGTGAAACGTCCAACCTTGTTTTTTGTTGAATTTTTTTGTTGGAGCTTTTCCAATATCGTGCAACAATGCTGCCCAACGTAACCAAACATCATCGGTATTCGGGCAAATATTATCAACAACTTCTAAGGTGTGGTAAAAATTATTTTTATGCGTATGACCTTCAATTTCTTCCACATTATTCAACGCTGTTAATTCAGGTAAAATGATGTCTAAAAGGCCTGTTTTATATAAATGTAAAAAACCAATTGATGGTTTATCAGTAGAAAGAATTTTGTTTAACTCATCTACAATGCGTTCTCCAGAAATAATATTGATTCTATCTTTATTTCTAGAAATAGCTTCTAATGATTCAGCTTCAATTTCAAAGTTTAATTGTGTTGCAAAACGAATTCCGCGTAACATTCGCAATGGATCGTCAGAATAAGTAATATCAGGATTTAAAGGTGTTTTGATGATTTTATTTTGCAAATCTTCCAATCCATTAAATGGATCAACCAATTCACCATAATTTCTTTCATTCAAAGAAAAAGCCAATGCATTTATGGTAAAATCACGACGATTTTGGTCGTCTTCTAATGTTCCATTTTCCACAATTGGATTTCTGCTGTCTTGATTGTAGCTTTCTTTTCTTGCACCAACAAATTCAATATCAATTTCTTTGTAACGAAGCATTGCTGTTCCGTAATTTTTAAAAACTTGAACTTTAGGTTTGTTAGGTAATAATTCAGAAACTTTCAAAGCCAAGTCAATTCCCGAACCTACAGCAACAATATCAATATCTTTTTTAAAATCCCTTTGAAGTAAAAAATCCCGAACAAAACCACCAATAACATAACTATCAACATTAAGTTCTCGGCTTGCCTGTGCAATTATTTTAAAAATTGGGTTATTTAGTGCTTTGGTGTAGTTCATGGTTTTGTTTTGGCCACTGATTCACAGATTTTTTAATAAATTATTTTATGATTCTTTTGTATTCAAGTGATGTTTTGTTGAAATTTACTAGAATAGCAAGTCTATGACCTGAAACGTGCAAATAATTTAAACATTGTGAAATGTGTTTTTCATGCAATGAGTCTGTAGATTTAATTTCTATGATAATTTTATCTAATACTACAAAATCTGCATAAAATTTATGATTTAGAATTATATCTTTATAATGAACCAAGTATTCTTTTTCCCTTTCAAAATGAAAATTTATTTTGCTTAGCTCATATTCAAATGCATCTTTATAGACAATTTCTGAAAAACCTTTTCCAAGATTTTTATGAACTTCAATTAAAGCTCCAATAATCTTATAAGTATCTTCTTCGTATAAAAATTCAGACATTATATTTATTTTAATCTGTGAATCTGTGGCTATAAAATTTACTTTCTAATAATTTTAACTTGATTATCAAGAGAAAGTTTGATTATCGTTGATGGATTTTTGCAAACTTTATCGCGATGCAAATTTACTACATAGTCAACACCTTTAATAATTTCTGGACTAATTTCTTTAAATGTTTTGGGAGTAACATTTCCAGAAACATTTGCCGATGTTGAAACTAGTGGTCTTTTCATGCGTTCCATTAATTTAAAACAAAATGGTTCTTTCACTAGTCTAACACCTAGCGTTTTATCTTCAGCAATAATATTTGCGGCTACATTTCTAGGATTATCAAGAATTAATGTTGTTGCTTTTTGTTTTTCAAGTTCACCATCACTAGGATTGGATAAATCCCAAATTTCCCAAGCTAAATCAGGAATTGCTGAAAAAACATTATACATCATTTTTTCACCATTCATGAGTACAATCATGCTTTTTGAATCGTCTCGCTGTTTTAAATCATAAATTTTCTTAACAGCTTCTTCATTAGTAGCATCACAACCAATTCCCCAAACAGTATCTGTTGGATAAAGAATGATGCCACCATTTTTAATGACTTCGTATGCGTTGTGAACTTCAGTGTTAATATCACTCATAAACCTATATTTTAAAGATTGCAAAGATATTTATTAAAACTAAAACTCAATCAATAAACTTTGGATTATATGATGTATTTTTGATAATTGTAAATCGTTATATTTGCACTAAATTAGATTCGATAATTATGTTAAATGACAAATCAATATTAATAACTGGTGGAACAGGTTCACTAGGAAAAGAACTTACTAAAACTATTTTAAGCAAATGGCCAAACGTTAAAAGATTGGTTATTTATTCTAGAGATGAGCAAAAACAGTATCAAATGGCTCAGGAATTTCCAGAATCACAATATCCTGCTATTCGTTATTTTATTGGTGATGTAAGAGATTTAGAACGTTTGAAACGTGCATTTAATGGAATCGATTATGTTATTCATGCTGCTGCTATGAAACATGTTCACATTGCAGAATACAATCCAGATGAGTGTGTAAAAACAAATATTGGTGGAGCCGATAATGTAATTAAAGCCAGTTTGTCAAGTGGTGTGACTAAAGTTGTGGCACTTTCAACAGATAAAGCATGTGCTCCAATTAATTTATATGGCGCAACAAAATTAACTTCTGATAAATTGTTTATTGCTGCCAATAATATCAAAGGAAAACAAGATATTAAATTTTCTGTAGTTCGTTATGGAAACGTAATGGGTTCTAATGGTTCGGTTATTCCATTTTTTATGAATAAACGTGATGAAGGAGTTTTACCAATTACAGATGCGACAATGACACGTTTTAATATATCTCTTCAAGGTGGAGTTGATATGGTTTTACATGCTTTAGATGCTGCTTGGGGTGGAGAATTATATGTTCCAAAGATTCCATCTTATCGTATTTTGGATGTTGCAGAAGCTATTGCACCAAGTTGTGAGCATAAAGAAGTTGGTATTCGTCCAGGAGAAAAAATTCATGAGGAAATGATTACTGCTTCCGATTCTTTTACGACTTATGATTTAGGTAAATATTATGTGATTCTTCCACAAGTTACCAATTGGAATTTAGAAGAATATAAAAAAGAGTTTAATGCTAAATTAGTTCCTCAAGGTTTCAGTTATACTTCTGGAGATAACGCAGAATGGGAAACAGTTGATACTTTACGTTCTTTAATCAAAGAGCATTTATATCCTGATTTTCAACCAAAATAATTCAACATGATACCTTACGGAAAACAAAATATAACTGAAGAAGATATTCAAGCAGTAGCAAAAGCATTAAAAGGTGATTTTCTTACTCAAGGGCCAACTATTTTAGAATTTGAAAAAGCATTTGCAAATTATATTGGTTGTAAGTATGCTGTTGCAGTATCTAATGGTACAGCAGCTCTTCATTTGTCAGCTTTAGCTCTTGGAGTTCAAGAAGGAGATAAAGTAATTACAACTCCAATAACATTTGCAGCATCAGCCAATTGTATAAGATATTGTGGTGGAGAAGTAGTTTTTTCTGATATTGATTCAGAAACTTATTTGCTAGACATCAATAAAGTTGAAGCACTCTTAAAAGCAGCTCCAAAAGGAACTTACAAAGGAATTGTTCCAGTTGATTTTGCAGGAAGAGCAGTAAATTTAGAAGCTTTTAGAAAATTGGCCGACGAATATGGCTTATGGATTTTAGAAGATTCGTGTCATTCTCCAGGTGGTTTTTTTGTTGATTCAAAAGGCGAAAACCAAAATTGTGGTAACGGAAATTATGCCGATTTAGCCATATTTTCATTTCATCCGGTAAAACACATTGCAACTGGTGAGGGCGGAATGATCACGACAAACGACGAAAAATTATATAAAAAACTATTAGAATTAAGAACTCACGGAATTACTCGTGATGTTTCTAGTTTTAAAAATTCTGTTGAATTTGCTGTTGGTCAAGAGGTTGAAGAAGGTGCAAATTATCCTGGTTGGTATATGGAAATGCAACATTTAGGATACAACTATCGTTTCACCGATTTTCAAGCAGCGTTGGGAATTAGTCAATTATCTCGCGCAGACAAAGGAATTGAAAGACGTAGAGAAATTGCCCAAAAATATGCTGATTCGTTTATAAGTAAGCCTTTTATAAAAGGACAATCAGACTTTGTTGAAGGTCACGCTTATCATTTATATGTTATAGAAGTTGAAAATAGAATTGGATTATATAATTACTTGCGTGAGCACAAAATTTTCGCTCAAATACATTACATTCCATGTCATTTAATGCCATATTATAAAGAACAAGGTTGGAAAGAAGGTGATATGATCAATGCAGAAAATTATTATAAACATTGCATAAGTTTACCGATGTATCCAACTTTAACTCATGAAGAACAAGATTTTGTAATCGAAAAAATAACACAATTTTATGGATAATAATCAAAAGAATTCTTTTCTGAGTTATGAAGCAAATGCATGGTTTGAGAGAAATTTTGAAGTAATTTCAAATTACAATCCAGATGATGATAGAGTTGTTGATTTATTTAAAAAATACAATTTTGACAAACAATCAATTTTAGAAATTGGAAGTTCTGCAGGTTATAGATTGAACGCATTAAAAGATTTAATACCAAATTCAAATGTTTATGGTATTGAACCTTCTCAAAAAGCAATTGAGTATGGTGAAAACAATTATAAAGAGGTAAATTTCACTCACGGAACGGCAGACAATTTATCAATGTATGAAGACGCTTCTTTTGATGTTGTAATTGTAGGTTTTGTATTTTATGTGATTGATAGAAATATTTTATTCAAAGTAATTTCTGAAGTTGATAGAGTTCTAAAGAATAACGGAGTAATAATTATAATCGATTTTTTCTCCGAAGCATCTTTAAAAAACTCTTATCACCACATTGATGAGTTTCAAGCTTATTCATACAAACAGAATTATGATGATATTTTTACAGCATCCAAACTATATTATTTGTTAGATAAGTCTACTTACAGTCATGAATCTAAAGAGTTGGATGCCTCTAATAATTATAGTGATAAGTACAGTATCACTTTGTTAAAAAAAGATATTAATTCAAGTTATAAATAAATTTTGAAGATTACTTTAGGTACAGTTCAATTCGGAATACAATATGGAATTTCAAATACACATGGAGTTCCATCAGATAGTGAATTGGAATCAATATTTTCTGTTGCAAGTGAGTTAGGAATTAAACAATTGGATACTGCCAAAGCTTATGGAAATTCAGAAGAACGTATTGGTCAATTAAGTGATTCAAAATTTGATATCATTACAAAATTTCCAAATGTTGATTCTGAAAAAGATTTAGAAGTTTCTTTATCAGAATCATTACAAAAGCTGAATGTTAGTTCTATTTATGGATATTTAGCACATAATGCTGATGTTTTAATTCAAAATCCTTCACTTTGGGAAGTTTTATTAGAAGCGAAAAAAGAAGGTAAGATTAAAAAAATTGGTTATTCATTATATAATCCGGAGCAACTAGAGCAATTACTCGATTTGAATTGTATTCCAGATTTAGTGCAATTGCCTTATAGTATTTTGGATAGAAAATTTGAAAAGCAGTTATCAATTTTGAAACAATTAGGAACAGAAGTTCATGTTCGTTCTGTCTTTTTACAAGGATTGTATTTTATGAATCCGAATAAGTTGCCAGAAAAGTTACAACCGCTTCAAGATTCATTATTAGAATTAAAAAATCTATGTATTGAAAACAATGTTTCTGTTGGAGAAGTTGCTTTGAATTATGTGATTTCAAATCCAAATATTGACAAATTAGTTATCGGAATTGAAACGGCTGAACAATTAAGAGAAAATATAAATCTAGTTAAAAATTGGAAATCAAATAAGGTATTATTTTCCAAAATTGAAGCTATTAAAATAAAAGATAAATCATTATTAAATCCTGTGAATTGGTGAAAATAATTGGTGTAACACAAGCTCGAATTGGTTCTTCTCGTTTAACACGAAAAGTACTTTTAACTATAAATGATAAAACTCTTTTGGAATATCATTTAGAACGCGCTATGCAATCTATATTGGTTAACAAATGGATTGTTGCAACAACTGATGAACCAGAATCAGATTTGATTTGTGAAATTGCCAATAAGCTACAAATTTCAAGCTATAAAGGAAGTTTAAACGATGTTCTTGACAGATTTTACCAAAGTGTAAAAAACGAAAATCCAGATTACGTTGTACGTGTTACCTCAGATTGTCCATTATTAGATGCAACTCTTGTAGATGAAGTGGTTCAATTTTGTATCGATAATAAATTAGACTATTTTTCTAATGTTTTTCAAGAAGTCTATCCAGATGGCTTAGATGTTGAGGTCTTCAGTTTTAAAGCATTGGAAGAAGCTTGGAATAAGGCTACAAATACAGTTGACAGAGAACACGTAACACCATACATAAGAAGAAATTCAGAAGTAATTATACCAAAATCAAACATTGATAAAAAATATTCTGAATTACGAGTTACAGTAGATGAAATCTCAGATTTTGAAGTAATTCAACATTTAATACAGCAATTAGGAGCTAATCAACCATGGAAAATCTATGCAGATTATCTTCTTCAAAATAAAGAAATACAAAATATTAATCATTCCATTTTAAGAAACGAAGGTTATATGAAAAGTAAATTCAATGAAATAGAACTAAGAAATATTACAAATTTCAAAGCTTCAGATGAATACAGAAGTAAAATTCACGATTTAATTCCTGGAGGAGCACATACTTACTCTAAAGGTGATGATCAATTTCCAATTTTGTCGCCAGCAGCCATTGTTCGTGGTAAAGGTGCCTATGTTTGGGATGTTGATGGCAATCACTATTTAGATTGCTCGATGGGATTAACCAGCGTTAGTCTAGGTCACGCATACGAACCAGTTTTGAAAGCTGTTCGTGAAGAATTAGAAAATGGAGTGAATTTTCAAAGACCAGCTGCCTTAGAGAAAGAAATGGCTGAAACCTTTTTAGCTCTAGTTCCGGGTCATGATATGATTAAGTTTTCTAAAAACGGTTCTATTGTTACAACGGCTGCCGTAAAATTAGCTCGTGCTAAAACTGGAAGAAAATTGGTTGCTTTTCCAGGAGATCATCCATTTTATAGCTATGATGATTGGTTTATTGGAAGTACGCCTTGCAACAAAGGAATTCCAGAAGAAATTTCGAATTTATCGGTTACTTTTAAAGGTTGTGATTTAGAATCTTTACGTGCTTTATTCCAAAAATATCCAGATCAAATTGCTTGTGTCATTACGGAACCAGAAAAAAATAGTTGTGGCAACGGATGTTCTTGCGCCTTAAATGTTGGAGATTTCTTGAAACAAGCCATCGAATTGTGTCACGAAAATGGTGCGTTATTTATTGCTGATGAAATGGTTTCAGGATTCAAAACAGAATTTCCAGGAACAATTACTAAATATGGAATTCAACCAGATATGGCAACTTGGGGAAAAGGTATCGCAAACGGATTTTCTTTCTGCGCACTTACAGGAACCAAAGAAGTTATGGAGTTAGGCGGAATCAATCGTGAAGGTGAAGAAAAAGTATTCTTAATTTCTACAACTCATGGTGGTGAAACCCACGGATTAGCAGCTGCAATTGCAACTATCAAAGAATATAAAGAGAAAAATGTAATCGCTCACAATCATCATATTGGTAAGAAATTAATAGAATTGTGTCAGCAATTAGTTAATGAAAATAACTTGGCTGAATACATTAACGTTATTCCATCAGAATGGATGCCAGTTTTTGTGTTTAAAGACCAATCAAAAGTAGCTTGCCAAGGATATAGAACCTTGTTTTTGCAAGAAATGATTAAACGTGGCGTTTTGTTTCAAGGTGTTTTTGTCCCTTGTTTCTCTCACACCGAAGATGATGTTTACTATTTTGCAAAAGCATTTAGTGAGTCATTACAAGTTTACAAAAAAGCATTAGAAGAAGGATATTCAAAATATTTAGTTGGAAGTCCAGCAAAAGCTGTTTTTAGAAAAATATTATAAAATGCGAAATTATAAGTGTTTGTCGGTTTCTAAATTTGAATCAAATGTTTTTCATATTGAATCTCTTCGCAATGAAGATATGTATGAGATTATGGACATCAGAAACCAACAAATCTATCATCTTAGACAAAACGAACCTTTAACCAAAGAGCAGCAAGAAAATTATTTTGCTACAGTTGTCGCTGGTTTATTTGAACAAGAAAAACCCAATCAATTGTTGTTTTCTTTTTTTGAAAACGGAAATTTTATTGGATATGGTGGTTTGGTTCACATCAATTGGGTTGATAAAAATGCAGAAATTTCGTTTGTAATGAAAACGGAATTAGAGAAAGATAATTTTGCTAAATATTGGTCGAATTATTTGAAATTAATTGAAAAACTCGCTTTTGAAGAACTAAATTTCCATAAGATTTTTACTTACGCATTTGATTTGAGGCCACATTTATATCCTGTTTTAGAATCTTGCGGATTTAAAGAAGAAGCACGATTAAAAGAACATTGTTTGTTTGATGGACAATTTTTAGATGTAGTTTATCATGCTAAAATGAACAGAACAATTTCTTTCAGAAAAGCGAATGAAAACGATATGATGCTTTATTTTAATTGGACTAATGATGCTTCGGTTAGAGAAAATTCTTATCAATCGGAACCCATTTCTCTTGAAAATCATCAAAATTGGTTTTACAAAAAAATAAAAGAAGATACCTGTTTTATGGTTGTTTTCGAAAATCATATTGGTTCGCCAATCGGACAAGTTCGTATTCAAAAACAAGATGAAAATACTGCTGTGATTGGTATTTCTAACGATGCTAATCACAGAGGAAAAGGATATGCAAGTAAAATGATTCAAATAGCATCAGAAGAATTTTTGAAACAAAATCCACAAATTTGCATTAGTGCTTACATTAAAATTGAAAATAAAGCTTCTGAAAAAGCTTTTCAAAAAGCAGGTTACGAATTGGATGTTGTATTAGAATATGACGGAATTCCAAGTTATCATTATATAAAAAAAATATGCAAATAGGTAATTTTACTATTGACGATAAAAGTTCGGTTTTTATAATTGCGGAACTTTCTGCTAATCATAACGGAAGTTTAGATAATGCCTTGGAAACTATAAAAGCGGCAAAAAGAGCTGGTGCAGATTGTATAAAATTGCAAACCTACACCGCTGATACCATTACATTAGATTCTGATAAAGAAGATTTTGTGATAAAAGGAACCATTTGGGACGGAAAAAAATTGCACACTTTATATCAAGAAGCCTACACTCCATGGGAATGGCACGAACAAATTTATCGCGTTGCAAAAGAAGAAGGTTTGATTTGTTTTTCATCACCATTTGATAAAACTGCGGTTGATTTATTAGAAAGTTTAAATTCGCCAGCTTACAAAATTGCTTCTTTTGAGATTACAGATATTCCTCTTATTGAATATGTTGCTTCTAAAGGAAAGCCTGTTATTATTTCCACAGGAATTGCGCGTCAAGAAGATATTGAATTGGCTCTTGATGCTTGCCACAGAATGGGTAATTATGATGTTGCTTTGTTAAAATGTACGTCGAGTTATCCAGCACCAATTGAGGAAGCCAATATGTGTATGGTTAAAGATTTGGCCGAAAGATATAACGTAATTTCAGGACTTTCCGATCATACTATGGGAAGTACTGTTCCAGTTGTTGCAACAGTTTTTGGAGCAAAAATTATAGAAAAACATTTTATAATTGACAGAGCAATTGGCGGACCTGATGCTTCTTTTTCGATGAATGAAGAAGAATTTACAGCCATGGTAAAATCCGTTCGTGAAGCCGAAAAAGCTTCGGGTGTTGTTGATTATAATCTGACCGAAAAACAAGCCAAAGGAAGAGATTTTAGTCGTTCATTATACATTGCTGAAGATATTAAGGCAGGAGAGATTTTTACAGAACAAAATCTTCGTTCGGTTCGTCCAGGATTTGGTTTACATCCCAAATATTACAATCAATTATTAGGTAAAAAAGCTACAACCCATTTAGAAAAAGGTACACCAATGCAATTGGATTTTGCCGAATAATACTCAAAGATTAAAGCAATGACGCATTTAGATACAATTTCCAATAAAACTATTCTTGTTCAAACGACCTACCATCCAACACCTCATTTAGAGACAGAAATGGAAATTATGGAGCGTTTGTTACAACAAGGAAATACCATTTATTGGATCATTTGTAAATCTGATTTTCAAGTGTGTTTTAATAATCCGAAGCACAAGGAAATGGATTGCAAAGTTTGTTATTCTAGAGTTACAAAAGGTGTTGAGGTTTTAAGAAAAAATGTTACCAATAATGCAAATCTTCATATTTTAAAATACAATGAGTTTTTGAAATTAAAAGATTTCAAACAAACTGGTTTTCCTGAAAATTTTACCTTTTCAGAATTTAAAGATTTAAAAGCGTATCATTATAAATCTTATGATTGCGGAATGGCAACAGCCTCTTCGCTAGTTTCTTTCACAAGAAATCATGAGCCAAATTTATCAGAACATCAAGATTTTATCAATAGAGGATTGCTTACTGGAGCTTATTTGTATGAAACTTTTCAATTGATTGTAGATAAAATAAATCCTGATTTGGTGATTTTATTTAATGGAAGATTTGTAGAAAATAGACCATTATTGAGAGTTTGTCAGCAGAAAAATATCGATTATGCAACGCACGAACGTGGTGGAAAATTGGATAATTTTTTATTCCGAATTAATTCAATTCCTCATTCTATAGAGACTATTAGTGCCGAAATGGAGTCGTTATGGAAAAATGCTGATTCAGATAAAACTGAAATAGGGAAGACATTTTATAATAACAGAATCAAAAGAGTAGAAGATGCTTGGTATTCTTTTACAAAAGAGCAACAAGAAGGTAGATTGCCCGAAAGTTTTAAAAGTAATGAAGGTAAAAAAGTGGTTACAATTTTCAATTCTTCGTTAGATGAATATGAAGGATTAGAAGGCTTTGGACCTTATTTTTATGCTAATGATAATGAAGGAATTAAGCAAATTTGTGAGAGTTTAGAATCACATTCCAACATCAAATTATATTTAAGAGTTCATCCCAATTTAAGAGAATTAGATAACAGTCAGAATAAGTTTTTAAGAGAAAATATAACCAATTTAAAAGCCGTTGAGGTAATTGCTGCTGAAGATAGCGTTGATACTTATGCTTTAATTAATAAAAGCGATATTATTATTGTTTTTGGTTCAACTGTTGGAGCAGAAGCCGCTTATGCAGGAAAAAAAGTAATTTTATTAGGAAGAGCAGCTTACGAAAATTTGAATTGTGTGATTATTCCAAAAAGTCATGAAGAAGTAATGTCAATTTTAACAAATGACAACTATGTTTTTCCTGAATTGAATCCAGAAGAACCTTTAAAATATGGTTATTGGAATGAAAAATTCGGTATAGATTATAAATTCTACAAACCCATAAATCTAGCAAAAGGTACATATCATGGAAAGTTAATCAAGGCAAGTCCGATTGTGAGAGAAATGAGAAGAATTATTCAAAAATTGAATGGAACTTACAAAAAATAGGTTATCCAAAAATTGCTTTTATTTGAATTAAAACTTTATCACTAAATGCTAATTTTGAATAAGCTTGAGCAAAGTTTTCTTTATAAAATTTAATTTGGGAGTTACTTTGTTTACTTGCTTTTCTAATGATTCTTCCAATAGATTTTTGAAGCATTTTTTCTAATAAAACGGTATCAAAATTTCCTAAAATATTGTTTTGATTTACCAAGTGATTGTAACATTCTGAAGCCAATTTGATTTCTTCAAAATCTAGCCCTTTTTGACCTTCTATTAAATGAATAAATGTATTTATGTTTGGATTGTTTTCCTCAATTCCAAATTGTTTTAACAATCCAATTTTAATACGACGATTAGATCTTTTCACATTATCAATTTTGGTTTGACTAATGTTAGAATCATGAATTCGGTAATCAACAAGAGATTCCTGAATAATATAAAATTGAGTTTTAACAATTAATCTACTCCACAAATGATAATCTTCAACAGGAACGTATTCTTTATCGTATCTAATGTCTCCTAAAATTTCTTTTCTAAAAAAAGCCGTTGAATTTCCTATCGTACAATCAATTAAAAAATTCACTTTGATTTGATTGTGCTTTTCAGGATGTTGAATGACTTTGCTTTTTTCTTTGTCGCCAAAAGTGGTAAACCAAGTTCCACAAACACCAATTTCAGAATTGTTTTTTAAAACAGCAATTTGCTTTTCAAAACGAGTTGGTTTGGCAATATCATCAGCGTCTAAAAGTGCAATATAAGTTCCACGAGCCAAATCAAATCCTTCATTTCTAAGATTTGCTGGACCAACATTTGTTTCTTTATCAATAAAAACAATTCGTGTATCTTTGGCTAAATAACTTTCAATAATCGCTTTGCTAGAATCGGTTGATTTGTCGTTTAAAATGATTAATTCAAAGTTGGAGTAAGTCTGATTTAAAACGCTATCAATTGCTTCATTTAAATACTTTTCAGCATTGTAAACTGGCATCACGACAGATATTTCGGGAAGTGTAGCGTTATTCATTTTATGTTATTCCTTTTGCGCAAATATACTATATTTGTCATACTTATAAATCATTCTTTATGTCCTATTTGATTTCTGTTATTGTTCCGTGTTACAATCAAGCCAACTTTTTGGATGAGACTTTAAATTCAATTTTAAATCAATCTTACACCAATTGGGAGTGCATAATCGTTAATGACGGTTCGCCAGATGACACCGAAAATGTTGCCAAAAAATGGACAAATAAAGACCATCGTTTTCAATACATAAGTAAAGAAAATGGTGGATTAAGTAGCGCTAGAAATAGTGGATTAGAAGTAGCTAAAGGTGATTTTATTCAGTTTTTAGATTCGGATGATTTGTTGAGTTCAGATAAATTTCAGAAATCAATTGATGCTAATGAAAAAGATGGTGCTGAAGTTGTGATTACCAATTTTATTCGTTTTAAAAAGAATCTGAATCAATTAAAGAAGGCTTTTTGCAAATTAGAGGAGCAAACATTCACATACGAATCAATTCTTTTGCAATGGGATAGAAGATTTTCAATTCCGATACATTGTGGACTTTTTAAAAGAGAAACTATTGGAAGCGTAAGATTTAATGAAAAACTTAAAGCCAAAGAAGATTGGTTTTTTTGGATTCAAACTTTTAAAAGTAATCCAAAAGTTTCTTTTCTCAATGAAAATATAGCGCAATATCGAATGCATAATAAAGGTATGACAAAAAATAATGCATTGATGGAAGAAAATCTAAGAAAGGCTTATCTTTTGATTTATAATTCTTTAGATGATAATCACAAAGAAAAATTCTTTGAAAGATTGATGCACGAATTAGAGCATTCTAAACAAGAATTCAAGAAGTTTAAAGACAATGTTTTCTACAGAAAAATATTCTATAAGTTCAAAAAATTATTCTAATTCAACAATTTTTTGTTTGGTTTTCAATGATTTAGAAAGTGGTGCACCAGCCAAAAGAACTTTCAGTAAATACGAGTATTTAGGCTTAAATAGCGTACTGAAAATGTAATTTACTCGCAAGTAATTCAATAAAAACCAATAACTTAAATAACCATAATGCTTTCTAATAATATAAAGCAGTGAAATTTTTAGTTCAGTTTTAATTGTGATACTTTGTGGGGTACTTGCACCGTGATAGTGAACATATTGCGCTTCAGGAATTAGATAACACGATTTTCCTATTTTTTCTAATCGCATACATAAATCGGTTTCTTCATAATAAAGAAATAGATTAGTATCAAATCCTCCAACTTCATTGAAATCTTTAGTTCTTGTAAACATAAAACTTCCTTGAACGTAGTTTACTTTCTGAGGATTAGTATATTCAAATTTTCTTTTAGGATATTTTTTCGGATTTACTTTTTCTAGAAAATCTCTACCAAAAAGTTCTTTAGAAATGGAGGCAAAATGATCAAAAGCAACCATTCTTTTTCCAGTTTCAGTAAACGATTGACCACCAACCATTGCAATTGAATTGTCTTTTTCAATAGCAGTTTTTAAGATTGAAAAGCAGTCGTTCAAAAACAAAGTATCATTGTTTACAAAAGCAACATATTTAGCATTTGCATATTGATAACCAGCCATATTTCCGGCTCCAAAACCAGTATTGATTTTGCTCCTAACAAGTTGTAAGTTTTTGAAAGAATGTGATTTGCAAAATTCTTCCAATAGTTTATAGTCAGCAATTTGCGAGCTATTATCAACAACTATAATTTGATAATTCAAATCTGTAGCTGTTTTTTCCACAATACTATCAATGCATTCTTTGGTAAGTTTGCTCGAATTGTAATTTATTATTATTGCTGCTATATCAAACATTTAGTGACGTTTTATTATTCAATTTTTCTGTATAACATCCAAAGTTGTAGATACCTTTTGAATACCGAAAAGGCATGAACATAAGCCAATATAAAACCTTCTTTGCCATCTAGAATTCCTAAACGGAAAAAATATTGCCATAAAAAACGGTATAATGGTCTGAAAATAAAATGATAAGCATTTGGTTTTCTTTTTTTGTTATATAGATTTTCTGCTTGCAGTTTACTATATAAATTTAGCTTATCGTTGTAGTTGTCAAAATTTTTATAACTAAAGTGATTCAGTTTATTTTTAAGAATACCAATTGTGCCATTCGCTTTAACTTCTTCATGAACCAAGCCATTATATTGACAGAAATTTTTATTAAAAAGACGCACCGCTTTATCGCTTTGCCATCCACCAAAATGGATGTGCCTTCCCATAAAAAAGAAATTTCGTTTCACAAAAAAGGCTACATCTTGTCCAGGATTAGCAACAATTTCTTGAATTTCATTTTCTAATTCTTTTGTAATAATTTCATCTAAATCAAAAAACACAATCCAATCGTTCTTCGCTTGATTGATGGCGTAATTTCGTTGTTCAGAAAAGTTGGTAAATTTACGCTCAATAACTTTTACACCCATATTTTTTGCAATTTCTATAGTAGCATCGCTACTTATAGAATCTACAAAAATGATTTCATCTGCAAAAGACAAGCTTTCAACATATCTTTTTACGTTAACTTCTTCATTAAAAGTAATGGCTAAGGCAGTTATTTTGGGTATAGCGTTATTTTCAGACATATAAATAGATGAAATATGACACAAATATAATATTTTTACACCAATAGTATTTTCAAAATTAAATTTGTGTCAAGATTCCCTGTTTTAATGTATCATAATATTACCCCAAATAACGATTTAAGTTTGGGTTTGACGCTGTCTACAAGTAAGTTTGAAGAACAATTAGACTATTTAAATAAAAATAATTACACTTCATTATTTGTGTCGGAATTGGAACAAATGCAATCTATTTCATCAAAATCTGTTGTAATTACTTTTGATGATGTTATCGAGAATCAATTGTTGTATGCCTTACCATTGTTGAAAAAATATAATATAAAAGCTACTTTTTTTATTCCATTTTCTTATATAGGTAAAACAGATTTATGGAATAATGGTTCGGAGAAAATAATGTCAATTGACCAATTAAAATCATTGGATTCATCAATTATAGAGTTAGGACATCATTCTTTTTATCACAGAAAATATTCAGATTTATCAGAGCAAGAAATTGAGACCGATTTTGATAAAAGTTTTGATTTAATTGCTAAAAACAACTTAAATGTTTATCCATCATTAGCTTATCCTTATGGCAATTATCCTAAAAAAGGACTAAAAAAGGATATATTTTTTTCAATTTTAGAAAAGAAAGGTATAAAAACTGCTTTCAGAATTGGAAATAGAGTTAATTCTTTCCCTTTACAAAGTAAATTTGAAATACAACGAATTGACATTAAAGGTCAAGACACTTTGTTAAAATTCAAATGGAAACTAAAAATTGGAAAACTAAGTTTGTTTTAATCGCTACTTGATGTCTTTCTCAATAAGCATCATTTTAACATATCTCGAGAAAACCCCATAGGCATTGATACTTGCCAAAGCAAGACCAGGAACGCCATCAAGAAATCCTCTTTTCAAAATATAAGAAGAGAAAAATCGGTATAGAGGTTTGAAAAACAAATGAAAAATAGTTACTTTTTTGCCTTTTTTGAGCGAAGTATTGGCTTGAAACCAAGAGTAGGAATCTTTCTTTTTTATTAAATGAAATAAACCTTTGTAGGTATAGTGAATCATGAAGTTTTTTAAGCTGCCGATGCTTCCATCAACATGTAATTTTTCATGTACGTCACCAGTGAATTTTACATTTTTATTCTTAACTAATCTTACTACTTTGTCAACTTTATGATAAAGAAAACGATTCATGTAAAAATGTGGAAAACTCAATTTATAACCAGAATGTTTGTTCTTTTCAATAGTTGAAACAATTTCGTTTTTAAGTTTTTGAGAAACACGTTCGTCAGCATCTATAAAAAGTATCCAATCTCCTGTAGCATATGATATGGCATGATTTTTTTGATTGGAAAAATTATCAAATTTACGTTCCAAAACCTTACAGCCATATTCAAGAGCTCTTTCTTTAGTTCCATCTTCACTGAAGGAATCAATCACTATAATTTCACTAGCAAATTCCACTGACTTTAGAGCATCGTCTATGTAGTCAATTTCATTGTAAGTAGGAATAATAACCGAAAGAGTGGGCATTAATTTTGCTTTTTTGTAAGTACAAATTTAATAAAATTAGGTTACCTTTGCCGAATTATGCAAAAGAATATTTCAGTAATAGTAGTAGCTAACGATAATTTCGAGTCACTTGAAAAAGTAATTTGGAGTTACAATACTCAAGCTTTTAGAAATTTCGAAATGATAATAGTAAATCAAAATTCTGATGAAACTATTTCAAAATCAATTACATCCATTCAAAAAGAAGTTTTTTTTCCAATTGTTTTATTGAACTTTGACAAAGAAAATAATGGTGATGATTGTGTAAATAAAGCTATCGAAATAGCGTCTACAAATTATATTTTAATTACTAATTCTGATTGTTTAGCACGACCAGATTTTGTAGAACAACATATTAAAAATAGAGTAGAAGGTTATTTTCTAAATGGAGCTTCTTACTCAATAAATGCGTTGGTTTCTAATAAAATATCGCAAGAAATAATTTATTCTTCCAAGTGTTTTCAAATGTCTTGGTTAAAATCAAAAGGAATTGTTTTTTTTAGAAGTTTTATGATTTCTTATAGCGGTTTGTTGAGTACATTTTTGGATGCTATTTTTTCTAAAAATGATATTTCAAGTGACAATCTATCTGGTTGGAAATCAGATTTTATCCAAATTAATAGTTTTACTAATTTGAAAATTACTAATTTGAAGGAAATTGATTTAAAGCAAAAAAATATTAAGAGTAGAGCAATACTTTTAAAATTACAAAATTAATAAATGCAGCATTTTTGATAGAGGTAATTTTGAATATAATATTCTCTATCTTTGATAAATAAAAAGAATTTCAATTCAAAAATATTTTGGATAACAATATGAAAATAACAGTTATAATAAGTACCTACAACGCAGAAGAATGGCTTGAAAAAGTACTAATTGGATATAGCGTTCAAACATATAAAGATTTTGACATCATTATTGCTGATGATGGTTCGAGACCTTCTACAAAAGAATTGATTGATTCTTATGCTAAAGATTATCCAGTGCCAATTAGACATTTATGGCATGAAGATTTAGGATACAGAAGACAAGAAATTCTAAATGTAGCTATTGTTGAAGCCAATCATGATTATATTTTAATGACTGATGGCGATTGTATTCCGAGACAAGATTTTGTTGAAGTTCATGCAAAATTAGCTGAGAAAGGTAAATTCTTATCTGGAGGTTATTGCAAATTACCAATGACAACTAGTAAGGCAATTTCTAAAGATGATATTGTTTCTGGAAGATGTTTTAATGTAAGTTGGTTAAAATCTATTGATAAATTAGGTTTTTCAAATACATTAAAATTAGGAGCTAATAGCTTGATAGGTAAATTTTTAGATATTATTTCGCCAACCAATCCTTCGTTTAATAATTGTAATTCATCAGGTTTTAAAGCCGATATGATTGCCATTAATGGATATGATGAACGAATGAAATATGGTGGTCCAGATAGAGAATTTGGAGAACGTTTAGAAAATTATGGAGTAAAAGGTAAACAGATTAGACATAAAGCTATAGTTTTGCATTTAGATCATGCTAGAGGTTACAAAACACCAGAATCTTTAGCAGCAAATTTAGCCATAAGAAAAGAAGTTAGAGATAAAAAGATAGTTTGGACTAACTTTGGAATAAAAAAATAACAGTTTTACACTATGCGAATATTAGTTACCGGAGCAGCAGGTTTTATTGGGTCACACTTATGTGAAAAGTTAGCTTCGTTGCATCATGAAGTTGTTGGAATAGATAATTTCAATAATTACTATGACGTAAAACTAAAAGAATTAAACGCATCCGATTTGGAAAAAGTTGGTGTAAAAATTTTTAGATTAGATTTGAACGATGATTTAAAATCGGTTTTCGAAACTCCTTTTGATTATATCTATCATTTAGCTGCTCAACCAGGAATCTCTTCAGATACTTCGTTAAATGATTATATTACTAATAATATTTATGCAACTCAAAACTTACTTGAAAGTGTTTTAAAGTATAATTCAGATTTAAAGTTATTTGTAAATATTTCTACGTCATCTGTTTATGGTTCTGTTGCTACAGTTGATGAAGAAGTAACTCCAAAACCAATTTCATTTTACGGAACAACAAAACTGGCTGCAGAACAACTAGTTTTAGGTTTGGAAAGAACTAACAAACTTAAAGCTTGCTCAATTCGTTTGTATTCTGTTTATGGACCAAGAGAGCGTCCAGAGAAATTATATACTAAATTAATTGATAATCTGCATAATAACCAACCATTCCCATTATTTGAAGGAAGTGTGAAACACGAAAGAAGTTTTACCTTTGTTGGAGATATTGTTGATGGATTGGCTTCAATTATTGGTAACGAATCTATTGTTAATGGTGAGATTATTAATCTTGGTACCGATGTAGTTAATACAACTCAAGAAGGAATTACTATCGTTGAAGAGATAATGAATAAAAAACTGGTGATTGATCATCAACCAGCACGTAAAGGCGATCAACAGAAGACATCAGCTGTAATAAATAAAGCTATAAAGTTATTAAACTACAAACCAAAATCTACGCTAAAAGAAGGACTTCAAAAGCAAGTAGATTGGTATTTTGAAAAATTTGTAAAGTAATTACAGGTTATTTTTTAGAAAAACTTCCAAATCGGGAATGATAATTTCAGGCGTCAATTGAAGATAAAATTCTCTTGGATTTTGTTCTATTTGTTTGCGCTCTTCATAAGTAAAACCATCATATATTTCAGGTTTTTTATCTAACAAATGAATGGAATGATGTTTTATTCCATCTTCAAAACTTGCCCAATGTGCTTTGTTTACATAAGGTGAAAATATAGTAAAAGTTGGTTTTTGAAGTGCTTTTGCAATATGAACCGTTCCACCTTCATTGGCAACCAATACATCACATTGATTCATTAATTTGATGAAATCTCTAATGCTTGGTGCATAGATATCTAAAATGATGTTTTGTTTGTATTGACACATTTCATAAATAGCTAAAGCATCTTTTTTTTGATGTGGCGAATAGTTGAAAAGGAGGTAAGCATCATAATTTTTTGCTATGTAATCAATAATTGTTGCTACATATTCAAAAGGCATTGATTTCTGTGGCGTACTGCCTAAAACCCCTAACATGATTACTTTTTTATCACGATAATTTTTCAACCAATTTTCATTTTTTTCACTTTCAGAAAGAAATAATTTTGGCTCGTAATCTATGGGTTCAAAATCGCCAGCATATTCAATAAGATGAACACGATCTTCAATAGCTTTTCCGCAGAATTTTGTTGATGATTGTAAACCTTCTGTTGGATGAGTATAGTAGTTCCAATTGCCAAATCGTTTGCGGCTTTTATGACCAATAGTTTGTTTGGCACCGCTAAATTTACAAATTAATCGGCTTTGCGTTTTTGAATAAGGATCAAAAATAATATCGTATTTTTCTTTTCTAATTTCAAGAATGAACTTAAATAAGTTCTTTATTTTCTTAAGTTCTTTTTCTTTAATAGCAATAATTTTATCAATATTCGGATTTTGCTCTAAAACACCGGTTGTAAAATCATAAGCCATAAAATGAACTTCACTATCAGGATATTTTCTTTTAAAATTATTGGCAATAACCGAGGCAATTAGCACATCTCCAATTCGCTTATTTTGTATAATTAATATTTTCATCCCAAAGTGTTAAAATAAATATCGATTTAATAGAAAACTATTTCTTGGTGCAAAGTACTATTTTTTATACTTTTAAACCAAAATATTAACTCCAACCGTGAAGATTATCCTTAATCCAAAATATAAACAACAAGAAAAAGCTATAATTCAATTAGTTATAAGCTTTTTTGAAGAAGGAAATCTTATAGTAAAAGGTTCTCGAAATACAATCAAATCAAATTTTTTAGGTTCAGAAAAGGTAAATATCAAGTTTTTTAAAAAACCTGGTTTATTTAAATCGATTATTTATTCTTTTTTTAGAAGTACAAAAGCAAAGAGATCGTTTGATTATGCTAATTATTTGATGGAGCATTCAATTTTAACACCAGAACCCATTGCCTACATAGAAGAGCGAAATACTTTTGGTTTATTAGGAGATAGTTTTTACATCAGCCAGCAAATTGATTATGATTTTACCATAAGAGAGTTAATTCACAATCCGTTGTTTCCAAATCGAAATAGTATTTTAGAACAGTTTACTGAATTCACTTTCAAAATGCATGAAGCAAATGTGAATTTTTTAGATCACTCACCAGGAAATACATTAATTATCGACAAAGGAATTAATCAATTCGAGTTTTATCTAATTGATTTAAATCGAATGAAATTTGAAAAACTATCTATTGAAAAACGTATGGATAATTTCAAGAAAATGTGGTTGTCAAGAACAATGATTAAAGTAGTTGCCAAGAAATACGCCGAATTAATTGGTCAGCCAGAAAAGAAAATTCATGCTATTTTGCTTGAAAAGACACTACAATTCAAAAGAAGAATTACAAAGAAAAAATACTTAAAAAGAAAACTAAAGAAATAAAAAAAATCCGAACGTAAATTCGGATTTTTTTATGAGTATTTGATTTTAAACCGCTACATCATATTCTCTTAAAGCATCATTAAGCGATGTTTTTAAATCGGTTGAAGGTTTTCTTTTTCCTATGATAAGTGCACATGGAACTTGATATTCTCCAGCAGCAAATTTCTTAGTGTAACTGCCAGGAATTACAACAGAACGAGCTGGAACAAATCCTTTATATTCAACAGGTTCATTTCCTGTAACGTCAATTATTTTGGTTGAAGCCGTCAAACAAACATTGGCTCCAAGAACTGCTTCTTTTTCTACTCTAACACCTTCAACAACAATGCATCTTGAACCAATAAATGCACCATCTTCGATAATTACTGGAGCTGCTTGTAATGGTTCTAAAACACCACCAATTCCAACACCACCAGATAAGTGAACGTCTTTACCAATTTGTGCACAACTTCCCACTGTTGCCCAAGTGTCAACCATCGTTCCTTCATCTACATAAGCACCAATGTTTACATAACTAGGCATTAAAATTACTCCTTTAGAAATGTAAGCACCGTATCTTGCAACTGCAGGTGGAACTACACGAATACCTTTTTCAGCATAACCTGTTTTCAATAACATTTTATCATGATATTCAAAAATTCCTACCTCATGTGTTTCCATTTTTTGAATTGGAAAATACATAACTACAGCTTTTTTCACCCATTCGTTTACTTGCCAACCGTTCTCTGTTGGTTCTGCAACTCTTAGTTTACCGCTATCAAGAAGAAAAATTACTTCTTTGATAGTGTTTATAGTAGTTTCTTCTTTTAATAATTCTCGGTTATCCCAAGCTTTTTCTATTGTAGATTGTATGTTTTGCATAGTGATTAATTTGTCACAAATATAGTTCAATATCGATAAATTTTCTAATTAAAATGATTGAAAAATTATAATTTATAGTCTAAAATTTTCCATTTTCTTCCTTTTTGAATTTTGTGAAATTGTTTCTTCCAAAACGACATTTTTTTATAAGCTCTTTTTTCAGAAGATAAATATTCTGGATTTATTTTATCAATTTCTACAATCATTTCTTCAAATGATTTTGATTTGTTGTGTTCAAAAAAATGACTTAAAATACCTCTAAATTCTTTAAAGTACCAATAATGGTGAATCCAATTTTGAGACTCAATAGGTTTTGTTTTTCTCTGAAAAAAATAATTGAATGAAATTTGTTCCATCACAAAAAGTTGATTTTTAGAATACAGTTCATCAACTAATTCTTCGACCATTCTAAGTTGGTTAGAATAACTAGAGTTAAATCCAATAACACCAGCATTCCAAACAGTAAAATCGGAATCAATTTTTATAGTTTCATTTAATGATGGAATCTTAAATTCACTTTCATTTTTCAAAAAAGCTTTCATTTTCCTAGCAATTCCACCTTTATTATCAATTAATTTGCCTTCACATTTATCAAAATAAATAGCATTAGAATTGATGTTGTTAAAGATTTCAGAACAGTTTTTTGTGAAGTAAGTATCAGAATCTAGATAAAGAAAATTGCCTTCATATTTTGATACTACATCTTGAATTACTTTAACTTTTACTCTGTGAACAAAGTTATGTTTGCCTTTCCAATTTGTTATTTCATCATTAGAAAGTTCAATATATATTATGGATTGGGGTAATTTCTTTTTAAAAAAATCTGTAGAATCTGAATAAATAATTATTTGATTTTCATCTACTTTATGAAATTTTAAATAAGAAAGAATAGAATACAAAGCTTCGTTATAGAAGTTCTCATTTCCAAAAACTGAATAAACTAGATAGTTGTTCAACTTATTTTTTTTACAAATTTAATGAGTAAAAATTAATAAATTTTGAAAAATAAATATGTTTGGTAAGATTTTTGCATATTTTATTTGTAAAAAAAAATATGAGAACAACTATTATTCTAATGTCAACTTTAACAACAATTTTATTTAGCTGTTCCTGCAATAAAAATGCAAATTCACAATCTAATGAGTCAAGTGTTACAATCACTGCTTCAAGTGATTTAGTTGGAAAATGGAAACTTATTGAGTTAAACGGCAAAAAGAATAGTAATGCATCTTACTATATTCAGTTTTTAGATCAAGAAAGATATGGTGCCTTTGCAGGCTGTAATAGGCTTGGAGGAGCATACAAATTAGAAGGTTCTAAAGTGTTTTTTTCAAAAGGAGTATCAACTTTGATGGCTTGTCCTGATGATGGTTTGGAAAGAGAACTTTCATTATTTCTTGATGGTGAAAAAACTTATGCAAAAACCGATAAAACTTTAGTGATTTCTAATTCAAAGAATGTTGTTGAAGCTAAATTTGAGTTATTTAAATAGTTTTGTTTAAATTACAATTTAGTTAAGGTATTCTATAAAGAGTGCCTTTTTTGTTTTATTTAATTTAGAAAAATTATTTTGACTAATTCAATATCCTATATTTGTATAAAATTATTAAAATGCCAAGAATTCTAGCCATAGATTACGGAATAAAAAGAACAGGAATTGCCGTTACGGATGAATTTCAAATAATTGCATCAGGTTTAACTACAATTCCATCGGAAACCATTATAGCTTTTTTAAAAGAATATTTTGCTAAAGAAAAAGTTGAAAAAGTTATTGTTGGTGAACCCAAACAAATGAATGGTCAACCATCTGAAAGTGCCGAAATTATTGAAAAATTTGTTATCAAATTCAAATCAGAGTTTCCTCAAATGAAAATGGAACGTGTTGACGAACGTTTTACTTCCAAAATGGCTTTTCAAACTATGATTGATAGCGGATTAAAAAAGAAACAACGCCAAAACAAAGGTTTAGTAGACGAGATTGCTGCAACCATAATGCTTCAAGATTATTTATTACGATATAAAATTACTTAGAATTTTTTAACTCGAAACTTGCAACTCGCAACAAAAATTATGAATCAACCTGATGTAATCCTTATCGGAACTGGAATCATGAGTGCCACTTTGGGTGTTTTTCTAAAAGAATTGCAACCTGATATTACTATTGAAATCTATGAAAGATTGGACAAACCAGCTCAAGAAAGTTCTTCAGCATGGAATAATGCAGGAACAGGTCATTCTGCTTTTTGCGAACTAAATTATACACCTCAAAATGAAAATGGCATTATAGAGGTAAAAAAAGCCATCAAAATTGCAGAACAATTCGAAGTAACACGTCAGTTTTGGAGTTATTTGGTTGAGAATGATAAATTGTTAAATCCTGAAAATTTTATCCATTCTATTCCGCATTTAAGTTTTGTTTGGGGAAAAGAAAATGTTGAGTTTCTTCAAAAACGCCACCAAGCATTAATTCAAAATCCACTTTTTTCAGAAATGAAATTTAGTGCAGATTTAGAACAACTAAAATCGTGGATGCCTTTAGTAATGCAAGATAGGAGTGAAGCTGAAAATATAGCAGCTACAAAAATGGATTTTGGAACTGATGTTGACTTTGGCGAATTAACAAAAAGAATGCTTGACTATTTGTCAAAACAAGAAGGCGTTTCAGTTCATTATAATCATGAAGTAAAAAGAATAAAGAAAAAAGAAGATAAAACTTGGCGTTTGAAAATCAAAGATTTGAATTCAGATGAAAAAATAAAATCGAAAGCCAAATTTGTTTTTATTGGAGCAGGTGGAGCATCATTATTGCTTTTACAAGAAGCCGATATTCAAGAAGCCGAAGGTTATGGTGGATTTCCTGTTGGTGGACAATGGTTGAAATGTAATAATGAAGATGTAATACAAAAACATCATTCAAAAGTTTATGGAAAAGCATCTGTTGGCGCACCACCAATGTCGGTTCCACATTTAGATACACGAATTATTAATGGCAAAAAAGAACTTCTTTTTGGACCATTTGCAGGTTTTTCAACCAAGTTTTTGAAGAATGGTTCCTATTTAGATTTATTAGATTCAATTGAATTGGATAATATAAAACCAATGCTTTATGCAGGATGGAATAACATGCCTTTGACAAAATATTTGATAGAACAAGTAATGCAATCAGACGAAAATCGAATGGAAGCTTTACGCGAATATTTTCCAAATGCGATAATGGAAGATTGGGAATTACTCGATGCTGGTCAACGTGTTCAAGTCATCAAAAAAGACGAAAAAGAAGGAGGAACCATAGAATTTGGTACAGAAATTATAACTTGCTCTGACGGAACTTTAGCATGTTTACTTGGCGCTTCACCAGGAGCTTCAACTGCTGTATCGGCAATGATTGATGTCTTAAATCGATGTTTTAAAGATGAAATGAATTCTGCTGATTGGCAAGAAAAATTAAAAAAAATGATTCCTTCATTTGGAAAACCTTTGAATGAAAACCCTGAGTTAATAAAATCAATTAGAGAAAAAACAAGCAAAACCTTGAAATTACAACACTAATTTATTTTTTTAATTACTTTTGCACTTTGGATTCAAAAAATCTAAAATCTAAAATCAGAAATCTAATATAAGAATGATATTACCAATAGTTGGCTACGGCGATCCAGTTTTAAGAAAAGTATGTGATGATATCACTTCAGAACATCCAAATTTGCAAGAAATCATCGCAAATATGTATGATACTATGTATAACGCCTATGGTGTTGGTTTAGCTGCGCCACAAGTAGGTTTGCCAATTCGATTATTTGTAATTGACACTGAACCTTTTAGTGATAGTGAAGATTTAACAAAAGAAGAACAAGAACAATTAAAAGGATTCAAGCAGACATTCATCAACGCCAAAATGTTGAAAGAAGAAGGTGAAGAATGGGGTTTTAATGAAGGCTGTTTAAGTATTCCAGATGTTCGTGAAGATGTTTACCGAAACGAAACCATCACAATTGAATATTTTGATGAAAATTTTAACAAAAAAACAGAAGTTTATGATGGTTTGATTGCCAGAGTAATACAGCACGAATACGATCATATTGAAGGAATTTTATTTACGGATAAAATATCTACACTAAAACGTACGTTAATTAAAAAGAAATTGCAAAATATCATGGATGGTAAAGCAAGACCAGATTATAAAATGAGATTTTGTAATAAAAAAGGAAGATAGTTTTAGATAACAGATTTTAGATTTCAGAAAAAAGAAATTTATTATTGCTATTGAAATTGAAGTTTTATAATATATTTGCCACCGCTTAAAATAATTTTTAGAAAATGAATGTAGAAAAAATATTAGCCATTTCAGGAAAACCAGGTTTATTCGAATTGAAAATTCAAACGCGTTCAGGTTTTGTTGCTGAGTCATTATTAGATGGAAAAAAGATTACAGTTGGAATGAAAAGTAATGTAAGTTTACTTTCTGAAATTTCAATGTACACACATACTGAAGAAAAACCTTTAGTTGAAATTTTACGTGCCATTGCAGTAAAAGAAAATGAAGGACCTGCAATTTCTCATAAAGAAGATAATGCAAAGTTGATTGAATATTTTTCTCAAATCGTACCAGATTATGATGAAGATAGAGTATATCCATCAGATATCAAGAAAGTATTGAATTGGTACAATATGCTTCAAGGAAAAGGAATGGTTTCTAAAGAAGAACCAAAAGTTGAAAACGCTGAATCTGTTAAAGAACAAGTAGTTGAAGAAGTAACCCGAGGCAAAGCCGAACTGAGCGAAGCTAAAGCTAAAAAAGAAACTGCCGAAAAACCAAAAGCTAAAGCAAAAAAATAGTTAATTACTTTTTTATAAATACAAATCCTATTGCTCAAATTGTGTAATAGGATTTTTTATTTTTACAAAAATCAAAATCATGAATTCAAGACAACAACAACTCGATGCTTTCAATAGATTATTAGATATTATGGACGATTTGCGTGCCAAATGTCCTTGGGATAAAAAACAGACTATAGAAAGTCTTCGTCATTTAACCATTGAAGAAACTTATGAACTTGGTGATGCTATTCTAAATAATGACTTGCAAGAAGTTAAAAAAGAATTAGGTGATTTGTTGTTACATATTGTGTTCTATGCCAAAATAGGTAGTGAAACTAATGACTTTGATATGGCTGATGTTTGTAACGAAATTTGCGATAAGTTAATCCATCGTCATCCTCATATTTACGGTGATGTGGAAGTAGCTGATGAAGAAGAAGTAAAACAAAATTGGGAAAAACTCAAACTTAAAGAAGGAAAAAAATCGGTTTTGGAAGGTGTTCCAAAAGGTTTACCAGCATTAGTTAAAGCTTCTAGAATTCAGGATAAAGTGAAAGGAGTTGGATTTGATTGGGAAGAGCCACATCAAGTTTGGGATAAAGTACAAGAAGAATTACAAGAACTTCAAGTAGAAATTGCTTCCGGAAATCAAGACAAAATTGAAGCTGAATTTGGAGACGTTTTATTTTCCATGATAAACTATGCAAGATTCTTGAAAGTCAATCCTGAAGATGCTTTAGAACGTACTAATAAAAAATTCATTAAGCGTTTTCAATATTTGGAAAGCAAAGCTGAAGAACTCGGAAAACCATTAATGGATATGACATTAGCTGAGATGGATGTTTTTTGGAACGAAGCGAAGAAGTTGTAACTACAATATTTTATAATTCTTTTGATTATTTAAAAATACTTATATTTGAAAACTAACCAACCAAAAACTAACCAATGTCAGAAGTAAAACACGAATTAAAACGTTCCTTAGGATTAATTGATGCCACAAGTATTGTTGCAGGTTCCATGATTGGATCTGGAATATTTATTGTTACAACACAAATGGCAAAAGATGTAGGATCAGCTGCATGGATTTTGGTAATTTGGTTGGTAACTGGTTTGCTTACAATGAGTGCAGCATTGAGTTATGGTGAATTAGCAGGAATGATGCCAAATGCTGGCGGACAATTTGTGTACATCCAACGTTCTTATGGTAAATTAGCATCATTTCTATATGGTTGGACAGTTTTTACGGTTATTCAAACTGGCGTAATCGCCGCTGTTGCGGTTGCTTTTGCCAAGTATTCGGCAGTATTTTTCCCAGTTTTAGATACTGAACTTATAAAAATTGGCGATAGTTTTGTTTTTACCAATAAGCAAATTTTAGCCATGGCTAGTATATTATTATTAACATACATCAATACTAGAGGAGTTAAAACAGGTAAATCAATTCAATTATTTTTTACTTCAACCAAATTGATTGCTCTTTTTGCATTAATTATTTTAGGATTGTATGTTGGTTTAAAAACGGATGTTTTATCCAACAATTTTGCAAATATGTGGGATGCCTCAAAAACCGTAGTAAATCCAGACGGAAGTATTACCGTAACAAAATTAGTCGGAATAGGTTTAATAGGAGCAATGGGAGCAACAATTATAAACTCACTTTTTTCAAGTGATGCATGGAACAATGTTACTTTTATTGCTGGCGAAATTAAAGATCCCAAAAAGAACATTCCACGAAGTTTATTTTTAGGAACTTTAATTGTAACTATCATTTACATTTTAGCCAACGTAGCTTATTTGGCTTTACTTCCAATAAATGGAACTCCAGATTCAGGTAGTGTTTTAGGAAACGGAATCATGTTTGCCAGCGAAGATAGAGTAGGAACTGCTGCAGCCAATATGATTATGGGAAATATTGGTGTTTTTGTTATGGCAGGATTGATTATGATTTCAACTTTTGGATGTAATTCAGGCTTAATTTTATCTGGTGGAAGATTGTTTTATGCTATGGCAAAAGACAACTTGTTTTTTAAAGCAGCAGGTGATTTAAACGATAAAGATGTTCCAGCAAGAGCACTTTGGTTACAATGTTTATGGGCTTGTATACTTTGTATTTCTGGTAAATATGGTGATTTACTTACTTATGCCACATTTGCATCACTTTTGTTTTATATATTAACTATCTATGGAATTTTTATTTTAAGAAAAAAAGAACCTAATGCTGAGCGTCCTTATAAAGCATTTGGTTATCCTGTTATTCCAATTTTGTATATTGTTATAACCGCTTTAATTTGTATCTCTTTACTGATATATGATACTAAAAGTACTGGTTTAGGACTTTTTATCGTGGCATTAGGAATACCAGTATATTATTTATTTTTGAATAAAAAAGAGTAAAATGGAATTACCTTATTATGCTGTGATTTTTACTTCAAAAAGAACAGAAATTGACGAAAATTATTCTGAAATGGCTACCAAATTGGTTGAATTAGCTCAATTGCAAGAAGGATTTCTAGGTATTGAATCTGCTAGAAACGAGATTGGTATTACAGTTTCTTATTGGAAAACATTAGAAGATATTAAGAATTGGAAACAAAATTTAGACCATCTTGATGCCCAAAAATTAGGTGCTTCAAAATGGTATGAAAATTATACAGTAAGAATAGCTTTGGTTGAAAAAGAATATAGTTTTGAAAAATAAACTTATTCAGACATTCTTTTCAACTTATTTCTGTCAACAATAGCGATTTTTTTACCAATTAATTCAATCAATCCAGTTTTGTTGAATTCAGAAAGTAATCTAATGCAACTTTCTGTTGCAGTTCCAATCATTCCTGCAAGTTCTTCTCTTGATAATTGAATGTGAAGTGAACCATCTTCATTTTTACCAAAAGTATCTTCAAGATGCAATAACGTTTCCGCTAAGCGTTCTTTTACACTTTTTTGTGCTAAAGAAACCATGTGATCATCGGCATCTTTCAAGTCTCCACAAATGGTTTTCATGACGTTCATAGAAAATTGATTATTCTCATTAAAGAATTCCATAATCTCCTTTTTTGGAATAAAGCATACTTCCATATCTTCAAGTGCAACAGCACTTAGATTAGTAGGTTCTTCACTTATTAAGGAACGTTGACCCAATAATTCGCCTGGTTTTACCAATTTTACAATTTGATCTTTACCATTGGCACTCAACTTTGTAAGCTTGCAAACGCCATCTTTAATACAGAAAATACCATTAGTAGTTTCTCCTTCTTCAAAAATCGGTTCTCCTTTTTTAATAATGTAAGAGGTCTTACATTCTGCCATTTTAAGAAGTTCTTCTTTATTTAATGCCTTAAGCGAGCTAAATTGTCTAACGATACATTGTTCACATTTACTCATTGGAGATAGTTTTATTGATTTACAAAAATAGTGAATGTATGACAATTATCATATTTTAATTTTAACTATTGTTCCACCTTTGTCTCAGGTAAAATGAGCAAATTTATGGACACAAAAAATTGTTTCCATTGTGGTAATGAAATTATAAAAAAAGACGAAGTTCTATTTGATGAAAAAAGTTTCTGTTGTAATGGTTGTAAGACTGTTTATGAGATTTTTAGTCAGAACGACATGTCTTGTTATTATGATTTTCAAGCATCTCCTGGTGCAACACCACTGGATATTAAAGGTAAATATGATTTTTTAGACAATGAAGAAATTGTTACTAAACTTCTCGAGTTTCAAGAGGATGCAACCGCTATTGTTTCACTCTACATTCCTCATATACACTGTAGTTCGTGTATTTGGATTTTGGAAAATCTACAAAAGCTTCAATCAGGAATAAGTACTTCTCAAGTTAATTTTGGTGAAAAGAAAGTTAGAATTAATTTCAATTCTGATAAAACTTCGCTAAAACAAATTGTAGAAATGTTAAGTTCTATTGGATATGAGCCATACATTTCGTTAGAAAATTTTGATGAAGGAAAAAAGAAAGTAGATCGAACTTTAATTTATAAAATAGGAGTAGCATTTTTCTGTTTCGGAAATATCATGCTACTATCGTTTCCCGAATATTTTGAAGTGGAAGAATTTTGGATTAATCAATATCGTGTTTTTTTTCGATGGTTAATTTTTGCACTTTCACTACCTACATTCATTTATTCTGCAAGCGGATATTACGTTTCTGCTTGGAAAAGTATAAAATCAGGGCTTTTAAATATTGATATTCCTATTGCTTTGGGAATTGTTGTAATGTTTATTAGAAGTACTGTCGATATTGTCTTTGATTACGGACAAGGTTTTTTTGATAGTATGTGCGGTTTGATTTTCTTCATGCT
This sequence comes from Flavobacterium koreense, assembly GCF_054776075.1. Classification (NCBI taxonomy): domain Bacteria; kingdom Pseudomonadati; phylum Bacteroidota; class Flavobacteriia; order Flavobacteriales; family Flavobacteriaceae; genus Flavobacterium; species Flavobacterium koreense. Next base: position 245,518 of record NZ_BAAHCF010000042.1, read on the forward strand.
ACTTGGAAAATTATTTCAGATAAAAACTTACGATTTTCTTTCTTTTGAACGTGATTATAAATCCTATTTTCCAATTGCAGTTACTAGAGTTACATCCGATGGTAGCGAAGAATCGGTTCAAGTTTATGATATTGTAAAAGGAGACAGATTATTAATCAGAAATCAAGAATTACTTCCGGTTGACGGAATTTTAATTTCACCAAAAGCATCCATCGATTATAGTTTTGTGACAGGAGAAGCAGTTGCTATTGAGAAAAAATCAGGAGATAAAGTTTTTGCAGGAGGAAAGCAATTGGGCAAAGTCATCGAAATGGAAGTTCTTTTTTCTGTGTCCAATAGTTATCTAACTCAATTATGGAGTAATGATGTTTTTCAGAAAAGAGTCGAGCAACAACATAAAACCATTACCGATAAAATCAGTCGTTATTTCACACCTGCTTTGTTAGGATTGTCTATTGTGTCCTTTTTATATTGGGTTTTTATTGATGTTACCACAGCTTTTAATGTCTTTACAGCTATTCTAATTGTGGCTTGTCCATGTGCTTTAGCTTTAACAGCACCTTTCACAATGGGAAATGTTTTACGAATTCTCGGAAACAGAAAATTTTACTTAAAAAATGCATTAGTAATAGAACAATTAGCTAAAGTTGATAGTATTGTTTTTGACAAAACAGGAACAATTACAACAAATGAAAAAACAGCAATTACCTACGAAGGTTCTGAACTGAATTCCGCAGAATTGAGATTGTTAAAAAACGTTTTACGTGGTTCTAATCATCCATTGAGTAGAAGATTGTACGATTTTATTCCGAATCAAGAAAAGTTAGATACAACAAGTTTCGAGGAAATAATCGGAAAAGGAATTTTTGCCGAAATTGAAGGAGTTAAAGTAAAATTAGGATCATCTCAGTTCTTAAAAACCATGACAGAAAACACACATAAAAAAACCAAAGTGCATGTGGAGTTTAATGGAGTTTATAAAGGAAGTTATGTCTTTAATAATCAATACAGAGAAGGCTTAGAGCGATTATTTGAACAACTTTCTAAAAAATACAATCTAATAGTTTTATCAGGAGATAATGATGGTGAGCGTAAAATTTTAGAAAAAATGTTGCCATCTAATACCTCTTTAGTTTTCAATCAAAAGCCTGAGCAAAAATTACAATACATAGAAAGTTTGCAAAAAGAAGGTAAAAATGTAATGATGATAGGAGATGGACTAAACGATGCCGGAGCTTTAGCACAAAGTAACGTTGGAATCTCAATTTCAGAAAATGTAAATGTCTTTTCACCTGCCTGTGACGGAATTTTAGACGCATCCCAGTTCAATAAAATAGCTTTTTTTATGAATTATTCTAAAAATGCTATGAAGACAATTTACATGAGTTTTGGTTTGTCTTTATTGTATAATGCTGTAGGATTGAGTTATGCAGTTTCAGGAAATCTGTCTCCAATTATTGCGGCCATTATTATGCCATTGAGCACAATAACTATTGTGAGTTTTGTTACAATAATGACCAATATATATGCAAGAAAAAGATAATTAAATATAACTTTTGAGTATCGAAAGTCAATATTTTTAATGTAATAATTCAAGTATGATAAATATCATATTTTATAAATAAAGGGTAAAGTAATTTTGTTAACACAAATTTAAGGTATGAGTGTCATTTACATGTTAATCACAATTAGTATAATCGTAGCTATTTTCTTTTTATATGCTTTTATAAGAGCTGTAAAAAGCGGTCAATACGATGACGATTATACACCATCAGTCAGAATGCTTTTTGACGATGAACTTCGCAAAGAAACTAACAAAAATCAAATACAAATAACAGAAGAAAAACAATTATAATTATGGACAAACAACAATTTTATTACGACAACAAAATTGTAAGAAACTTCATTTATGCCAGCATCGTTTTTGGTGTGGTTGGTATGTTGGTTGGATTAATATTAGCATTTATGTTTTTATTTCCAAATGTAACTAGTGGAATTTCTTTTTTAAGTTTTGGTAGACTTAGACCATTACACACTAATGCAGTAATCTTTGCTTTTGTGGGTAATGCAATGTTTGCAGGAGTTTATTACTCAATGCAACGATTGTTAAAAGCTAGAATGTTTAGTGACTTTTTGAGTAAACTTCACTTTTGGGGTTGGCAATTAATCATTGTTTCTGCTGCAATCACTTTACCATTAGGTTACACAACTTCAAAAGAATATGCTGAGTTAGAATGGCCAATTGATATTGCCATAGCATTAATTTGGGTTGTATTTGGTATCAACATGATTGGAACTATTATTAAAAGAAGAGAAAGACATATTTACGTAGCGATTTGGTTCTACATTGCGACTTTTGTTACGGTTGCTGTTCTTCATATCTTTAATAGTTTAGAATTACCTGTTTCTGGATTAAAATCTTACTCAGTATACGCTGGTGTTCAAGATGCTTTGGTTCAATGGTGGTATGGACATAATGCGGTTGCTTTTTTCTTAACGACACCTTTCTTAGGAATGATGTATTATTTTGTTCCTAAAGCGGCAAATCGTCCTGTATATTCATATAGATTATCTATTATCCACTTTTGGTCATTAATCTTTATTTACATTTGGGCTGGACCTCACCATTTATTATATTCTGCACTGCCAGATTGGGCTCAAAATCTTGGAGTTGTATTCTCTATCATGTTAATTGCTCCATCTTGGGGTGGTATGATTAATGGTTTATTAACTTTAAGAGGTGTTTGGGATAAAGTAAGAACCGATTCTGTGTTGAAATTTTATGTAGTTGCAATTACAGGTTATGGTATGGCAACTTTTGAAGGACCAATGTTATCTCTTAAAAATGTTAATGCTATTGCTCACTTTACAGATTGGATTATTGCTCACGTTCACGTAGGTGCTTTAGCTTGGAACGGTTTCTTATCTTTTGGTATGATATATTGGTTAATACCTCGTATTACTAAAACAAAATTATATTCTGAAAAACTTGCCAACTTCCATTTCTGGATTGGTACTTTAGGTATTATTTTATATGCTCTTCCAATGTATGTTGCAGGATTTACTCAAGCTTCTATGTGGAAACAATTTGATGCACAAGGTGCTAAATTAGAATATGGTAACTTCTTAGAAACAGTTACTCAAATTATGCCAATGTATTGGATGAGAGCCATTGGAGGAACTTTATATCTTACAGGAGTAATTGTATTAGTTTACAATATTATTAAAACAGTAAAACAAGGTTCTGCTGTAGAAGACGATGCTGCAGAAGCTGTAGCGCTAACAACTATTAGTCCTAACAGATTAAAAGGTGAAAAATGGCACGCTTGGTTAGAAAGAAAACCAGTTCAATTCATGCTTTATACTACAGTAGCTATTTTAATTGGTGGAGCTGTTCAGATTTTGCCAACAATTTTAGTAAAATCAAATATACCAACAATTGCTGCAGTTAAACCTTATACACCTCTTGAATTACAAGGAAGAGATTTATATATCAGAGAAGGATGTGTAAGTTGTCACTCTCAATTAATTAGACCTTTCCGTTCAGAAGTTGAACGTTATGGTGACTATTCTAAATCAGGAGAATTTGTTTATGATCATCCATTCTTATGGGGTTCTAAACGTACAGGACCAGATTTAGCAAGAGAAGGTGTGAAACGTAACAACCCATTTGTAGGAGGTAGAGATAATGTTTGGCATTTCAATCACATGTATGACCCACAAAGTATTTCATCTGGTTCAATTATGCCAAGTTACCAATGGTTAATTCATGACAAACTTGATAATTCACTTATTCAAAGTAAAATGAAAGCAATGGTAACACTAGGTGTTCCATACACTGACCAAGAAATTGCAGATGCTATGAAGAGTATTGACAAACAATCTACTGAGATTGAAACGACATTGCTTACTAATAATGAAATTAAAAAATCTTTTGGAAATGAAACTGCTGTTCCATTGAAAAATAGAGAGATTGTAGCACTTATAGCTTATCTACAAAGATTAGGTACAGATACTTACGTTAAAGATAAAAAAGAATAGTTATGTTGAAATTTGTAAAACACAATTTAGAAACTATTGATGGTGTAGCAATATACCCAATAATATCACTAACTATATTCTTTACTGCTTTTGTATTGTTCACAGTTTGGGCTATGACTTACAGCAAGGATACTATAAAAGAAATTAGTGATCTTCCGTTAAACGACTAATTTAATTACACATTTAAAAAGTAAAAAAATGAAAAAATTATTTCCATCATATGTAAGAGTTCCAGTGATTTTTGCCATCGTTATGATTGCAATGGAATATTTTATAGATTCAGGAGACCAGCCAGCTTTCATAAAGTATCCTATGCTATCTTTATTTCTTGCTGTATTCCTGTTCTTGTTAGTAGCCATAGAAATTGTGGTTAGTGCAGTAGATAAAGTGACTTATCATTTGTTAACTGATGATCAGAAAAAACAATTAGAAGAAGCACAATCAATTCCATTTACTGAAAGTAAATTCTATCAAGGAATCATGAATAAATTTACTCGTTCTAAAGATATCGAGCAAGAATCTGATATATTGTTAGATCATGATTACGATGGAATTCGCGAACTTGATAACGTGCTTCCACCATGGTGGGTAAATTTATTTTATGCAACCATAATTTTTGGACTAGTTTATATTGTTAGATTCCATGTGGTTAATGATTATACTCAGGCACAAGAATTTGATCAAGAAGTAGCATTAGCCAATATTGAAATTGAAAAAAATAAGGCCGCAAATCCTGTTGAAGAAGTTACAGTAGATAAAGTTACTTTATTAACAGATGCAGAAAGTTTAGCAAAAGGGAAAGAAATTTTCACTAATGCTTGTGCTGCATGTCACAAAGCAGATGGAGGAGGAGTAGTTGGTCCAAACCTAACTGACCAATTCTGGATTAATGGTGGCGGTATTAAAAATGTATTTAAACTGATTGCAGAAGGTAGTAAAAACAATCCAACTATGGTTGGTTGGGCTAAAACACTTGGAACCAAAGAGGTTCAAAAAGTAGCAAGTTATGTTTTAAGTTTACAAGGAACTAAACCAGCAGGAGCAAAACCAGCTGAAGGAGAAAAATGGGTTGAAGAAGCTGCTCCAAAAACTGATGCACCAGCAACAGCTGCAACAGATACAACTAATGTTGCAACAACAAAATAATGTATTTAATGAAAGGTTTTAAGTTTAACTTAAAACCTTTCAAAATTATACGAGCTTAAATTCGTAAAAAATAAAAAAAATGGCAACCAATTTACCTGATGATAGTTTTAGAGATACTATTGCAACTATTGATGAAACAGGAAAAAGAGCTTTTATTCATCCTAAAAAGCCATCTGGACCTTTTTATGATAAGCGTAAAATAGTAAGTTATTTTTTACTACTGTTTTTATTATCAGCTCCATTTATCAAAATTAATGGAAATCAGTTTTTGATGTTTAATGTTTTGGAAAGAAGGTTTAATATTTTTAGTTTTCCTTTTTGGCCTCAAGATTTTCACCTTTTTGTGATTTCAATGATAATAGGAGTAGTTGGTTTAGCACTATTTACTGTTGCATTTGGTAGAATTTTTTGTGGTTGGTTTTGTCCTCAAACAATTTTTATGGAAATGGTTTTCCGTAGAATTGAATTTTGGATAGATGGTGATAGAGCACAACAAATTAGATTAGCAAAGCAAGATTGGGATGGAGAAAAGATAAGAAAGAGAGTAACTAAATGGATCATCTTTTTTATAATTTCTTTTATAATTGCTAATGTTTTTCTAGCTTATTTGATAGGTAGTGATAAACTAATATCATTTATTTTAGATGGACCAACCAAAAACGTAAGCACATTAATATCTTTATTAATCTTCACAGGAGTTTTCTATTTTATATACGCATGGTTTAGAGAGCAAGTTTGCATTATAGCTTGTCCTTATGGTAGAATGCAAGGTGTTTTATTGGATAACAAAACCATAAATGTCGCTTATGATCACGTAAGAGGTGAAGGTGAAATAGGAAGAGCTAAATTCAATAAAAATGAAGATAGAGCTGCTTCAGGAAAAGGTGATTGTATCGATTGTAAAGTTTGCGTTCATGTTTGTCCAACAGGAATTGATATTAGAAATGGAGTTCAATTAGAATGTATCAATTGTACTGCATGTATCGATGAATGTGACACGATTATGGAGAAAGTTGGTTTGCCAAAAGGACTCATAAGATATGCCAGCGAGGATGAAATCGTAAAGAAAGAGAAGTTCAAACTTACTACAAGAATGAAAGGTTATATTGCAGTTTTAGCAATATTAATTGGAGTTTTTATAGGTATGCTTTTCTTAAGAAATGATGTTGAAGCAACAATTTTGCACATGCCAGGTCAATTGTTTCAACATGAAGGAAGTAATATCACAAACATTTATAATTACAAGATTGTCAATAAAACAGAAGGTGAATTTAGTAATGTGACTTTTAAATTAATTGAGCCTAAAGGTGAAATTAAATTGGTTGGAAGCCCATTTATCAAAGTACCAAAACAAGGAATTACTGAAGGGTCAATGTTTGTTAAAGTGCCTGAAAAAGATTTGAAAGGAGAAAAAATTGATGTTAAAATTGAAGTTTACGATAACAATAAACTTATAGAAACAACAACAACCAATTTTACAGGTCCAAGAAATTTCAATTAATAATAAGATTATAATAATTAAATAAAAAAGGTTATGAAAATCAATTGGGGAACAGGAATAGTAATTGCATTTGCACTTTTTATGAGTTTTATCTTATTCTTTGTTTTCAAAGTGCAATCCGATAGTAAATATGACAACGAATTAGTGGTTGAAAAATACTATTTGAAAGAACAAACATTTGAAAAACAAATGGAAAAAGAGCAAAATGCTCACGATATGTCTGAAGCAGTAAAAATTACTACTTCTGAAAACGGAATAATGATAGCATTTCCTGATGGATTTGATATCTCTAAAATAAATGGAAAAGTGTCCTTATACAGACCGTCAAACAAAAAATTAGATTTTGAGGTTCCTATCTCACTATCTAGTCCACATTTGCTCATACCTAAAAGTAATTTGGTTGGCGGTCGTTGGGACATTTCTATAGATTGGTCTTATGAAGGTAAAGAATTCTTAAGTAAAGAAACTATTTTATATTAACAAGCGTCATGCTTTACTCAGCTCTCATATTCGGTTTGATTAGTAGTTTGCACTGTATTGGTATGTGCGGTCCAATTGCTATGATGTTGCCTATAGATAGGAGCAATCCAACAAAAAAAGTAATTCAAATAATGCTTTATCATTTGGGTAGATTGTCTGCCTATGCATCATTAGGACTTATTTTCGGAATATTGGGTAAAGGATTTTATATGGCTGGTATCCAACAACACATATCAATAATTGTTGGAATTTTAATGATTGTAATTGTATTAATTCCTGAGCGAGTGTTCATGAAATATAATTTTTCTAAACCAGTTTATAAGTTAATATCTAATGTAAAAACAAGTTTAGGAAACCAATTTAAAAGAAAATCTCCGGATGCTCTTTTTACCATTGGATTGTTAAACGGATTTCTCCCATGCGGATTGGTTTATGCTGCTCTCTTTGGAGCCATAGCCATGCAAAATGTAACTTTAGGTGTAACCTATATGTTACTTTATGGATTGGGAACCATACCAATGATGAGTGCTGTAGTTTATATATCTAATTTCTTATCTATTCCAATACGAAGTAAAATGCAAAAGTTAATTCCTGTTGTTACAGTTATTATCGGAACGCTCTTTATTTTAAGAGGATTAGGATTAGATATTGCCTATATATCTCCAAGTAACATGAATTTGTTTGTGCAAGCAAATGCAAATTGTCATAATTAATTAACTAAATGCAAACTATTATGGAAAGACATGATTTAATCCACGAGTTTCCTGAATATCAGGATAAAATCCACCAATTAAAAGTTGAAGATACTCATTTCAGAAAAATATTCGATGAATATCACGAATTAGAACATAGAATTCACAATATCAATACTGGTGAAGAAATTGTAATAGATGAATATGCTCATGAGTTAAAAGCAAAGTTACTACATCTTAAAGATGAGATTTATTCTCACCTTAATAGATAGTAATTTTATTTTGGGTTTTAAAGAAAAGCACGCTGTAAGGCGTGCTTTTTGATTTTGTAATATTGTACAAACATTTTAAAAGAATCTACTTACAATCAAAGCTAAAATATCTTTCATATTTACTAACTTTTTAATTAGTAAAATATACTAGTTTTATACTAATTTCGTTATCGATTTAATACCAATATTTCAATGTATAAAAAACTCCTTTTTCCGCTAGTTGCGTTGTTATTTTTATCTTGCGAAAGTAAAAAGAAACATGATGTCATTAAGTCTTTTTGCTATTGGAAAACCGATAGTTATTTTGGACAAGAAGAAGATACTCTTGCCAAACAAATGAATCTAAAACACATGTACGTTCGCTTTTTTGACGTCGATTGGAATCCATATGCAGAAGAAGCCCAACCTGTAGCAACCGTTTATAATATTCGAATTACTGATGGTTTAAATATTACACCAAGTATTTTTATTACTAATGATGTACTTTTAAATTCGTCAAAGCCTCAATTGGATATTTTGTCTGAACGAATAGCAATTCGCATAAAAAAAATCATTGATAAATATCAAACTGAAAAAGCGAGTGCTTTAGCATACAAAATTGCAGATGCAGATTATGAAAGACAAAAAGGAAATGCTTTTCAATCTAGATTAAGCACAGATTCCATAATAATAGCGGAAAAGCCAAAATTCGAGAAAGACATTCAAGAACTTCTTTTTGATTGCGATTGGACCGAATCATCTAAAGACAATTATTTTTATTTATTAGAGAAATTGAAATCAAAATTTTCAAACTATAAAATTGCTTCAACTATTCGACTTTGGCAATATAAATATTATGAAAAAGCAGGAATTCCTCCAGTGGATAAAGGGCTTTTAATGTGTTACAACATGACAAATCCAACCGAATATAATACCAAAAATTCTATCGGTACAAGTGATGAATTAGCTGATTATGTTACGCATGATAAATATCCATTAGAATTAGATATTGCTTTGCCTTTGTTTAGTTGGTCGGTTTTATTTCGTGGTGGCGAATTTAAAGGTGTCATTTCCGATTATCAAGAATTTGAAAAAAGTCCAACAATTTTCAAAAAAGCAGATGATAACAAATACACTTTGCAAGATGACATTCAAATAGGAAATTTCTACGCGAGAAATGGTGATGAAATAAAAATTGAAAAAATTTCAGATGAAGAAATTGACGAAATGATTGATATAATTACAGAAAAAGTAAAAATTTCAAACACTACCAAAGTTACCTTCTTTTCATTCGATAAAAAATACATAAACGATTATGGAGTTCAAAATATATCCAAGTATTATGAAAGTTTTTAGTGCTTTTTTTCTGTTATTTAGTATTCAAATTTTTGCTTGTGGATGGAGCGAGACTCCCGAAACAACTCGTTTAGCGTTATTTCGTGCAGAACGAATAAACAATGTAAAACTACGACCATTTTGCTATTCTGCCGATTATTATATGTCGGTAAAAGAAGGAAAAAATGCCGATCAAATTAGAAATTGTAAAGAATGGCAAGCCAAACTTGGCAACCAAATTTCTATTGATGACATCTACGAAATTCTTTATAATACTGAATCGGAAAAGTTTGAAAATGCTTCTAAATCTAAAGTTTTACAAAATGTATTTAAAGACAATTCCTTTATTGAAGCATTGGCTTTACCAAAGAACAAATTGTTTTTCGAATATATTTCATTAGCCAAAAAGATTGAATACAACAATTTAGGAGGAAATAAATGGGAATCTTGGGATGATATTCAAGTAGATTATTATCATGAAAAATCTAAAGTGAAAGCGGTAATTTCAAATTTCAAAAATAAATTGCAATCTACCAAAGATGCTTTTCTAATTAAAAGATATGCATTTTTATTGTTGCGATATGATTTTTATAACAACGGAACTTCTAAAGAAATTGAAGAGTTGTATCAAAAATATTTTACATCTAAAGACAATTCTATTTTAAATCCTTGGGCGATGCACTACTTTGCTATGTCTATAGAAGATAAAGCATTAAGAAATTATTATTTAAGTAAAGTCTTTGTTTCATGCGATGAAAAAGCATTTGCTGTAATGCTAAATTTTCATGATAAAATCATTGAAGAAACATTAAAATATGCAAAAAACGATTTTGAAAAAGGAATAATTTTGGCATTAAAATGCATGAGAAATCCATCACCAGCTTTAAAAGACTTGAAGGAAATTCAACAATTAATTCCTCAAAGTGAATATTTTAGTTTTCTTGTTGGAAGAGAAATCAACAAATTAGAAGATTGGATTTTTACACCAAAATATACCGAAAATTCTCCATCAGTGGTTTTTGAAACTCAAGATTGGTATACCGATTATGAAAAAGCCAAAAAAGAAAACGAAATTAATGATTATGCTTACTTAAATGAGTTGAAAGCATATCTAATAGAGATTCAATCGCAAGCTGTTAGTGAGCAAAAAGATTTTTATAATACTGCCATTGCACAATTATGTTTTATAAACGATGAAATTGATTTAGGTAAGCAATATTCCAATAAAATTTCTTCGAATGCAAATGCAAGTATTCAACTTCAAAAGCATATCCAATTAGCTTTAATTGCTTTAAAACAAGGAAATATTTCTGATGAAAAAACGAAACAAATTCTATTCGAAAGTTTCAATGCTATTGAAGATATTGTAGAAAATGATGCCACACTTTTTAAAAGTATGTATTCTTTATATCGCATTGCGAGTAAACAATATTTAGATAAAAAAGATGCTGCAACTGCTGGTTTATTGTTTTTAAAATCAGAAAACAAGAAGACATATTCAGATAATTTAGGTGGATATTATAGCTATTATGAGGACCAATACTACTATTATTACATAGGTTATTTCGAGCGTTTTGCAAAAGAAAATGATATCGATAACCTGATAGCATTAATTCAAAAAGAAGACAAAACTCCTTTTGAAAAGTACATTTGTTCGGGCACGACATTTCAAGACATAAATGCTTACAAAGATGTTAAAGGAACGCTTGCTTTTAGAAATAATAATTTAGAATTAGCTCAAAAAACCTTTGCTGAAATTCCGAAAGAGTTCTATGAAAAAACCTATGAATTTAAATACTATTTAAATGAAAATCCATTTATTCCAAAGGTTTTAGTTTATGGAACTAAGGAAAGAAAATATGATTATAAATTTGATAAAGCCAATTTTGTTGCAACTTTAATTAAGTTAAAAAAACAAAATACAGCCGAAAGTAATTTGAAATTGGCTCATGCTTATTACAATGTGTCTTCTGTTGGAAATGCTTGGATGATGACAGCTTATGGATTGTCTTCGGGTGAATATAGTTTTGCAGATTATGTTTTTGGTGGCAATAGAGTAGATAAAGAAGTAACATTTCAAAATGGGAATTTTTATAATCTTGAAATGGCAAGACAATATTATCAAAAAGCTTTGCAATTAGCTAAAAATAAAGAGATAAAAGCAATGGCAAGTTTAATGATTTTTGAATGTGATTTAACCAAACATTATTCTTTCGCAAAGCCTTATGAAGAAAATCCGAAACCATTTATTGCAGGAATTGAAATCAAAAACTTTCTAACAATTTATAAGAATACCAAAACGTATCAACAATATAATTGTCCATTGTTAGATCAGTTTTTAAATTAATTTGCAATAAAATAAGGGAATTAAAAAATACTTTTAATTCCCTTATTTTATTATCAATTGATAATTATACAGTCATTGAAAATAATTCCGTTTGTGGCGCATTTCTTTTTAAGCGTAAATCAAATGCCATACAAATGTTTCTGACAAATGGTTTACCTTTTTCTGTAACTTGTATAGATTTACTTGAAATTTTTACCAAACCATCAGTTTCCATTTCATGAAGTTGATTGATGATTTCTGGTAATTCAGGAAAAAAGTCGCTATCATTTTTCCAAGAAGTTTCAAATTGGCACATCAAATTTAGAATATGTTTTCTAATAATTAAATCTTCATCTGTTAGAATATGTCCACGAAAAACTGGCAATTCATTAGCATCTAATCTTTTGTAATAGTCTTCAATAGTTTTTTCATTTTGTGCAAAACTGTACCAACTATCGCTTATAGAAGAAACGCCAAGTCCAATCATCAATTGTGTTTTGGATGAAGTGTAACCCATAAAATTGCGGTGTAAATTTCCTTTTTGAAATGAATCATACATGCTATCGGTTTCTAAAGCAAAATGATCCATCCCAATTTCATGATAATTATTCTGCGATAATCTATTTTTTCCGGCTTCATAAAGTTGACGTTTTTCATCATCTTTAGGCAAATCTTCACCTTTAAATCCGCGTTGTCCGTTACCTTTTATCCAAGGCACATGCGCATAACTATAAAATGCCAATCTATCTGGTGAAAGCGATTTTGTTTTATCAATCGTATCAATTACATCATTCAAAGTTTGAAATGGTAATCCAAATATTAAATCGTGACCAATTGAGGTATAACCAATTTCTTTGGCCCAAAAAGTAACTTTCGCCACATTGTGAAACGGTTGAATTCTATGAATAGCTGTTTGAACTTTACTAGAATAATCTTGCACACCAAAACTCACTCTTCTAAATCCTAAATCATAAAGTGATTGTAAATGTCTTCTTGTGGTGTTATTTGGATGACCTTCAAAGCTAAATTCGTGGTCTTTGGCTTTGATTCCACGTGTAAAAATTCCGTTGATTAAAGCTTCTAAATTTTCTGGTGAGAAGAAAGTAGGTGTTCCGCCACCAAGATGAATTTCTTTGATAATGGGTTTATTTGGTAATAAATCGCAATACAAATTCCATTCTTTTAAAACCGCTAAAACATACGGATTTTCAACTTCGTGATTCTTTGTTATTCGTTTGTTGCAACCACAAAAGGTGCACATGCTTTCGCAAAAAGGTAAATGGATATATAGACTAATACCTTCTGAAGCATTAGATTCGTTGAATGATTTTATAAAAGTATTTTTCCATTGTTCCAATGAAAATAAATTTTCTTCCCAATAAGGAACCGTCGGATAACTTGTATATCTTGGTCCAGGAACATTATATTTTTGAATTAAGGAAATTGACATGATGGTCTACTTTTAAGTTTCAAAAGTAACCTGAGTTCTGTTATAAAAAAATGATAATTGTCATATGAGAAAGAACAGAAAATAGAAATGATAGGAGAGATTTTATTTTGTATAAAAAGAGAAATAAAAAAAACTACCTAAGTAGTTTTTTAATTTTATGATTAACAGTTATTCAGCTCGTGTACCATTTCGTTGGTTATAGACGGAAAGTTGGAAAATCTCTATATTCTAAATGCTGTTGCGCCAACTTGGCAAATCATAATTGAAGTTTTAAATTTCAATTATCAAAGTTAATTTAAGAATTGAAAACATATTTTACATTATAAATTGTGATTGTTGTAAATTAAAATTAAGCTATAAAAAAAGCTCACCGTTTAAAGTGAGCTTTTGTTTTATTTATTCAAATTTCTAATTTGTTTTAATTTGTCTTTCCAAGAAATTAATTCTTCTTTATGTCTTTCAATTGTTTTTCTAACCTCAGTTACAATTGAATTTTCTTTCTTAGCATTCTTAGTGTTTTGGAAGAACTGAATGTTGTTTTCTAATTGGAAAATTTCATGTTGAACTTCATCAATTTTTCTCATGATGAAGATTTTTTCATTGTCTAATTTTCTACTGTCTTCAGAACCTGAAATGTTGTCCAAACGATTAGCAAAACGCAATTGCTCGCTTTCTTTTTTGCTAGAGCTTAATTTTTCAAACAAAGCATCTAGAATTTTATTGAATTTTCCTTCTACATGTCTTCTGTTAAAAGGAACTCTTCCAATAGATTTCCACGCTTCAATATGTGCTTTTATGGCATCCAAATCGGTTTTATGATCACCAACTAATTCAAATGAACGTAACGTTTCTAAATATTCTTTTTTCTTTTCAAAAGCAGCAACTTCTTCAGCATTTTCTTCTTTTTTACTGTCTTTCAAACGCTCAAAATAATGGTTACAAGCGGCTTTAAATTCATCCCAAAGTTTATCAGAAAATTTTCTTGGCACGTGTCCAACTTGTTTCCAATCTTCTTGAATTTGCTTCATTAAAGGCGTTGTAACAGCAAAATCTTCGCTTTCTTTCAATTCATTTGCTCTATCTACAAGTGCTTGCTTTTTGCTTAAATTATCGTTTTGATCTTTCTTAATGTCTTTGTAGAAAGAGTTTTTCAAAACATTAAAATCACGAACGGCATTTTTAAATCTCGCCCAAGTAGCTTCATTCACTTCACTTGGAACTTTTCCTGTAGCAAAGAATTGATTTCTCAAAGCTTCCACTTTTACAATTTGGTTCAACCAAGCTTGGTGCGAATCTACTTTCTCTTGAGCTAAAACTTCTAATTGCGCAATGATTTCGTTTTTCTTTTCAAGATTTTCGGTTTCTTTTGCTCTAAAACTTTCGTAAAAAGTTTCACGTTTATCGTGCATTTGTTTGGTCAATTCACTGAATTGTTTCCATAATTCTTCACGATTTTCTCTTGAAACTGGTCCGATATCTTCCTTCCAAATACGGTGTAAATCTTGTAATTCACGGAACGATTTGTTGATGTCAGTTTCATGAATTAATTCACCAACACGAGCTATAATTTTGTTTTTTAATTCTAAATTGTGTTTGAATTCTTGATCACGCGCATCTCTATCTAAGTGCAAGAAATCATAAAAATTCTCAATGTGAAAATGATAGTTATTCCAAACGTGGTTGTATTTATCTTTTGGAATTGGTCCAGCATTTTTCCAACGTTCTCTAATATCATTTAACTGTTTTAGAGCATTGGCAATATTTCCTGTCGAATTGTTAACCAAGTTTTTCAACTCTTCAACAATCGCCATTCTGTTTTCTAAATTCGCTTTCAAATTATTTTGAAGCGATTTAAAATGTGCATTTTTCTTATCTCTGTATTGATTGTATAAAGAATCAAATTTTGTTTTTAATGGAAAACTATAATGGAAATCCTCAGTAGTATCTGGATTTTCTGCATGAAATTCATCTCTTTTTTCATCCATAAAATGGTGAAATTTAGACAAAAATGCTTTTTTAACTTCTTCAACATGTTCACGAACCGACATTACTTGGTCAGTGGCAACAAGTGTTTCCAACTCTTCAACCAATTTTTCCATTGGCAAAGCTTCATAATCTTGCAACGGAATGTCATAACGACCTTTTACCGTTTCATCTTCGCTTTCTTCTGCATTCGCATTAGCAATGGCGTTCATTGCAAAATCATTTTCATCTTCTAAAACGATGGTATCGTCAGCAACTTGTTCGTCTGTTAATTCAATAACATTTTCTACAACTTCTTCAGTTGTATTTTCAATTGTTGGAACTTCTTTAGGTGTTTCTGTAATTTGTTCACCTACAAGGTCTTCAACTTCTAGAGCCGTTTCTTGTTCAGCTTCAGCTACTAATGGAGCTTCAACTTCGGTATCAGGAACCAATTCAACTTGTGTTTCAACAGCTTCTGCGATTGCTTCAACTTCTTGATTTTCAGTTTGAACCGCTTCTTGAGAGGCATTGTTTACGTTTCCATCTGTCTCGTTTTCGTTAACTGACAGGTTATCATTCTTTTCTTCTAACATTTGCTTAAATGTGTAAGGTTATACAATATTTTCCTTTTTGGAGGGCGAAAGGTAGTAAAGTAGCATCAAAAATCAAAGAAAATCAATGGTTTCTGTTGTTTTTATTAAGAAAATTTTAAGAAGAGAAAGAAAAGAAAATTATTTATTCCAAATCGTCCAAGCTTTTTCTGCTTGAAAAACTAACATTTCGTAGCCAT
The DNA here is from genome assembly GCF_054776075.1 of Flavobacterium koreense. Classification (NCBI taxonomy): domain Bacteria; kingdom Pseudomonadati; phylum Bacteroidota; class Flavobacteriia; order Flavobacteriales; family Flavobacteriaceae; genus Flavobacterium; species Flavobacterium koreense. Next base: position 261,495 of record NZ_BAAHCF010000042.1, read on the forward strand.
TTTTAATAGTTGCTCCTTTTTTCTTAGCTTTCTTTAAAAACTGCGTTTCTTCGGGATTGTAAATTAAGTCAAAAGCGATGTGTTTTTCTGTAAAAAACTCATACGGAATAGGAGGAAATTCCTTTGTGTTTGGACTAGTTCCAAGTGGTGTGCAATTGATTATTATTTGAAAATTATCAAATGTTGTAACGTTGACTCTGTTGTAATCAATGGCATTTTCTGTAGCTTCTCTAGACACAAAAGTGTAAAAAATCCCTAGTTTATCTAAAGCAAAGGCAACTGCTTTTGAAGCACCACCAGTTCCAAGAATTAATGCTTTTTTATGATGCGGTTGGAGTAGTGGCTCTAACGATTTTTTAAAACCATACCAATCAGAATTATAACCTTTTAGATTTCCTTTTTTAGTAAAACGAATTACATTCACTGCGCCAATTCTGAACGCTTTATCCGACATGGTATCAAGAAATGGAATAATAGCTTCTTTGTAAGGAATAGTTACGTTTAAACCTTTCAAATCGGGATTTTCTTTCAATACATTCGGAAATTCTTCTATTGTTGGAATATCAAAATTCTCGTAAGTGCAATCATCAAAAAGTTCCTTTGAAAATTTTTCTGTAAAATATTTTTTTGAAAAAGAGTAGGAAATATCTTTACCTATTAATCCGAATTTTTTATGGTCTTGTTGCATCGATAACTATTGGGATTAGAAAATTGCATCTCACATTTTTACCTTTTTGAACTGCAGGCTTCCAATTTGGCATTCCTTTTAAAATACGAAGTAGTTCTTTTCCCGAATCATAACCAATATCTCTAAGAATTTTGATTTCGCTTATATTTCCGTTTTTTTCTACAACAAAACTAGCTAAAACTTTACCTTTAAGTTGTGCTTCTTTCATTTCATTAGAATAATTGAATCTTTTAGAAATATACAAATGAAATTTTTCAATTCCGCCAGGGAATTCAGGTTTTTCTTCAACTGCAAATACCGGATAAATACTGTTTTCATCATAAACAATTTCACCAGGTGCTTCAGTCAGTTCAGAATTGGGTTCAATAGTAACTGTTTCAATATTTTTTTCAGTTACGATAGTTTTTGAAACTGAATTTGTTGTTTCTTTTTTTTGAGCAAAAAAAGTATTTATAGCTAAAAAACAAATGATACAAAAGAACTTTTTCATAATTATTTATTATGTTTCTTAATCAAACTCTGCACTTTTTTGATAGTCCAAACAGTTGGAAATAATTCTTCTAATAAAGTATGATTATTAAAGTTCAAACGCAATGCATTACTCAAGTGAAATGTTCCTTTTTCAGTATCATTTAGCATAAAATAAAATCCTGCCAAACGGTATTCGATTTGATATTCTTCAGGGAAAAATTCGGTAGCTTGAAGCGATGTCATAACAGCAGAATCAAATTCACCTAAAAACTGTAAAATATCAATCCAAAACAACCAAGTATCTAAATGGTCATCTCCAAATTCAACAGCTTTTCTATAACCAAGTTCCGCTTCTTCATAGAAATTCATGGCTTTATTTATCGTTGCAAAACGTTTCCAATAAGCGCGATTTTGGTCGTCAATTGCTAAAGCTTTGTTCACATAAAACAACGCTTTTTGAAAATTTTTCTGACGCACATAAAAATCAGTTATCGCAATCCAACCTTTGTCTAATAAAGGATCTTCGTGAACTGTTTTGTTGAAATATTTTAACGCTTCCGCTTTATTCCCTAATTTTTCGTGACATTTTCCAATACGTAATAAAGCATACGAAGTTGGATCGTCTAAATCGATAGTTCTTTGGTAATTTTCAATAGCGTCTTCATAACGTTTTAGACGTTCTAAAGCTTTTCCATTTTCCATGAAAGCACCTAGAAATTCTTCATCAATATAAGTTGCATATTCAAAAGCACGCACTGCATTTACATAATCTTTCAATCCGTAATACAAACGTCCTTGTTGATGCCAAGCAATTTCTGAATATGGATTTCTATCAATGTAGGTTTTAATATATTCAATTGCTTCTGCATTTTGATCTAAAAATTCGTAGCAATAAACCACATTATATAGTGCCGATTGGTCTTCAATATCTACTTCTAAACAACTTTTGAAATTCTCTTTTGCCTTTTCAAGGTTGTCCATAAACAGATATTCCATACCAATAAGGTTGTAAACATCGGCTAAATCTTCGGTATATTTTAAAGCTTCTTCAAGGAGTTCAACCGCTTTTACATGGTTGTCTCTTTTCGAATAAATATTAGCTTTTTGAATAAAAATTTCTTCGTTCGTTGGCTCTATGGCATACAATTCGTTAAGCATTTTTTCAGCTATTTCGAGCTTGTCATCATATACCAACATTTCTACTTGAACTAGCTTTAAACCAGTTGATTTAGGATGTTGTTCAAGTCCTAATTTTAAAGCTTTTTTAGCTAAATTAGCTTTGCCCATATCAAGATAATGAAGAATAATTTCTTCAAATTCTTCTGAATCAAAAAAGAAAACTTTGTTGGTTTTCAACATGGATTCAAACTTCGATAAGGATAGATTGTAGTCTTCTTCGTCGTGATCCAAATGCATAGCTTTTTGTTTAAAATTATCCTTAATAAAAGTAGTTAACTAATATCGTCATTTAAGGAAAATTGATTTTTGTTTTGAACAATTTAATTAACAGGAAATGTTGAATTAAAAATTGAGAATTAAAAATTATCGAAATGTTTTAAAATTAATTATTAATTCTCAATTTTTAATTTGAATAAATCTCATCCATAACCTCCAAAATAATTTTGCACCCTTCTCTAATTTCCTCTTCAGAAATAGTTAATGGTGGCGTAATTCGGATGGCTTTACCTTCAAACAATAACCAAAATAGAATCAATCCTTTGTCTTGACAACGTAAAATCACCTGATTTGTTATTTCTTCATCAGATGTCATTGCGGCTAACATCAATCCTTTTCCTCTAACTTCTTGTATCAAAGGATGTACCAAAAGTGATCTAAACAATTTTTCTTTTTCTAAAGATTGTTGGGCATAGTCTTTTTCTAAAACTTCTTGTAGTGTTGCCAAACAAGCAGCAGCAATCACAGGATGACCACCAAAAGTTGTAATATGTCCTAATTTAGGATCGTGACTTAATAAATCCATGTGTTTTTCGTTGGCAATGAAACCTCCAACAGGCATTCCGCCAGCCATTCCTTTTCCGATAATGACTACATCAGGAACGACATTGTAATTTTCAAATCCAAACAATTTTCCAGTTCTTCCAAAACCAGGTTGGATTTCGTCAACAATCATTAAAGCTCCAACTTCTTCACAACGTTTTTTCACTTTAGCTAAAAAGTCGTTTTGAGGTTGAATGAAACCAGCGCCACCTTGAATACTTTCGAGAATTATTCCAGCAGTTTTGGTTGTTATTTTTTGTAAATCATCTTCATTGTTAAAAGTGATGAAATCAACATCGGGAATTAACGGACGAAAAACTTGTTTGCGTTCTTCAAATCCCATAACACTCATCGAACCCATAGTATTTCCGTGATAGGCATTATGACACGAAATCAACTGACTTCTTCCTGTGACACGTCGAACGAGTTTTAACGCACCTTCGCAAGCTTCTGTACCTGAATTTACTAAGTAAACTTTGTTTAATTCTTTTGGTAAATTTTCAACCAATAATTTGCAATATTGAACCGCTGGACTTTGAGAATATTCACCGTAAACCATCACATGTGAATATTTATCCAATTGATCTTTGATGGCTTGATTTACTCGTGGATGTTGATGTCCAAGCGAGCAAGCCGAAACACCAGCAACAAAATCTAAATATTTTTTATTGTTAGTATCGTAAATGTAGGAACCAATAGCGTGAGAAACCTCCATTCCTAATGGGTAAGGTGAAGTTTGTGCTTGGTATTTTAAAAAATCGTTCAATTTAATATTGGTATAAAGTCAATTTTTTATTGACTATTTTTTCTTTGGCAAATTTATGAAATTAGAATCAGCACAAATGTTTATTAAGTTTTTTTTATTAGTAGTTTGAAATGATTTTCAAATTTTTATATTTGTTGAATCATGTTACCGTAAATAGTACTCATTATGAAGAAAGTCTTATTGCTCGCTTTGATTGGATTATCACTAACTGTCAATGCTCAAAATAAAAAAAGTAAACCAACCGCCAAAAATAAAAAAGTTACCATTGTGGATAAGAAGAAAGTGACTCCTGCAGAGAAGAAGAAAGTTGTATATCAGGTTTTTACAAGATTGTTTGGAAATACAAATACAGCCAATAAACCTTGGGGAACAATCGAAGAAAATGGAGTAGGTAAGTTTAACGACTTTACAGACAAAGCTTTGCAAGAAATTAAAAATCTTGGAGTTACACATATTTGGTATACAGGAGTTCCGCATCATGCTTTGGTGAGAGATTATACCAATATTGGAATTTCAAATGATGATCCAGAAGTAGTGAAAGGTAGAGCAGGTTCGCCTTATGCAGTGAAAGATTATTATAGTGTAAATCCAGATTTAGCTGTTAATCCTGTCAATCGTTTGCAAGAATTTGAGGCATTAATTGCTCGTACGCATAAAAATGGTTTGAAACTATTGATTGATATTGTTCCTAATCATATTGCTAGAAAATATGAAGGAAAAAATAATCCAAAAGGTGTGAAAGACTTTGGAGCTGAGGATAATATATCGGTTGAATATGATAGAAATAACAACTTTTACTATATTCCAGAGCAACGATTTGAAGTGCCAACATCAGATGATTATCGTCCTTTGAATGGAGAAAGCAATCCGTTGATTGATAGTAAGTTTGATGAATATCCAGCGAAATGGACAGGAAACGGTTCGCGTTTGGCAAAACCAGACATCAACGATTGGTATGAAACGGTAAAAGTAAATTACGGAATTCGTCCTGATGGTTCTAAAGATTTTCCTGAACTTCCAAATGGTTTTGAAAAGAAATCTTATAAAGAACATTTCGATTTTTGGAAAGATAAAGACGTTCCAAGTTCATGGGAAAAATTTAGAGATATTGCTTTGTATTGGACAGCAAAAGGCGTTGATGGTTTCCGTTACGATATGGCAGAAATGGTTCCTTACGAGTTTTGGAGTTATATGAATTCGTCCATTAAAATGAAAAATCCGAATGCTTTTTTATTGGCAGAAGTTTATAATCCAAATGAATATAGAAATTATATTTTCTTAGGAAAAATGGATTATCTGTATGACAAAGTTGAAACTTATGATCATTTAAAAGCCGTTATTCACGGAAAAACAACTCCTGATGGATTGACTGATATTCAAAACAGAATGAGAGATATTGAGCATCATATGTTGCACTTTCTTGACAATCATGACGAACAACGATTGGCAAGTCCAGAATTTGCTGGAAGCGGTGAAAAAGGAAAACCTTTAATGGTGATTTCTACTACGTTGAGTTCTTCTCCAACAATGATTTATTTCGGACAAGAAGTAGGTGAGGCAGGGAACGAAGATGCAGGTTTTGGTAGACGTTCTAGAACTTCAATTTTTGATTATGTAGGCGTTCCTAATCACCAACGATGGATGAATAATGGTAAATTTGATGGAGGTCAATTGTCTAAAAGCGAAAAAGAACTGAGAGATTTTTACAAACGTTTGTTGAATTTCACTATCAAAAGTGAGGCATTGATGGGTAAATTTCAAGAAATTCAGTCTGTGAATAGACAAGATTCTTCTACATATGGTCAAAATGTGTATTCTTTTGTACGCTGGTCGGCTAATGAAAAACTGATTATTGTTTCTAATTTATCGCCTGACACCAACGAAATGTTTGATTTAAAAATTCCAGCCGATGTTATTAAGGAATGGAAACTTAAAGATGGAACGTATTTGTTGACAGAACAACTTTATGGTGTTGCTCATACTTTAAAAGTAACCAATGGAGTAGGAACTGTAAAAATTAGTTTGAAAGGCAGCGAGAGTTTTATTTTGAAAATGTAGTTAAAGAATTATATAAAATTGAAAACCCTTTCAGTTATGGAAGGGTTTTTTAGTTTGAAATCCTTTGAATAGTCAATAAAAATATCCACAAAAATTTTTAGCGTACAATAGATAAAAGATTATAAATACAATGAATATTGTTATCATTCCTACAACAAAAGAAATGGAATAATTATTATCGACACTTTTTTGTAATGAACCTTTAAATCCTTTAAAAATCCAGATTACAAATCCACCTAAAAATCTAATATCGTATGCCGACATAATAATATATATTTAATTAATGTAATATGATTGTAAAGCATATCTGAACTATCGATTTAGTTAATATTGAATTTGTTGTTAAGTTTCATTATAAAGTAAATGAAGCAACAATGTATTATGAAATTCATAATGTAATTCAATATTGGTAATCCTAAGATAATAGGTATTTGGTATGCAAACCAAGTAGCAATAATACTTAATATTAAAAAAACTATTAGTGTTGAAAACCAATTTAAAGTTGACTTTAAATTTTTTCCTTCTTTAAATATCATAAAAATTAATGATATTATAATAATAATGAAAACTGCACTAGAACTTATAAACATCAAAATATATGATCTAATATCTACAACATTTACTTCTTTATTCTTAATTTTGGATGGATTTTTTTTCTCAAAAAGGTTTGATATTGATAAATTTTCTATTTTTAAATAATCAGAGTAATGTGTCTCGTAAAAAATTTCATTTTCAATTACTAATAGTTTAGTTAATTTATTTTTGTTACTAGCATATTCTTTTTTCAATACTTGAATTTTTTCAAGGTTTTCAAGTTTGTTTGATAAATAATGATTGTAACTTATTTTGAAAACAAAATCAATTATGAATACAATTGAAATGAATGAAATAATGATTGCAACTTTATACTTCCACCTTTTAGATTTATCTAAAATTAATCCAACGAAATTTCCAAGAGTTTCAATCATTTTTTCTTGTTTTTGAATAAATCTAATTTTACTTAGAATAAAGTATTAACGAATTTAACTTATTTTTAAATAAATATACAGTAAATCTTTAAAAAAAATCCCAAACTTCAAATTTGGGATTTCTATTTATTACTTTAAAATTGTCTGTTTTCTATCTGGTCCTACAGAAACTATTTTTATTGGTACTTCGACTTCTTTTTCTATAAATTCGATGTAGTCTTTTAGTTCTTTTGGTAAACTATCAAATGTGGTTAAACCTGTTAAATCGGCTTGCCATCCTTTGAATTCCGTGTAAATTGGTGTTACGTTTTCTTCCTCTATGTTGTAAGGTAAATGTTGGATAACTTCACCTTTGTAGTTGTAAGCTGTAGCTACTTTTAAGGTTTCAAATCCCGATAATACATCACCTTTCATCATCATTAATTGCGTTACGCCATTCACTTGAATTGCATATTTCAAGGCAACTAAATCCAACCAACCACAACGTCTTTTTCTTCCAGTTACTGAGCCAAATTCGTTTCCAACACTTGCCATAACATCACCAGCATCGCCAAAATCTTCTGTAGGAAATGGTCCTGAACCCACACGAGTCGTATAAGCTTTGAAAATTCCGTAAACTTCTTTGATTTTATTTGGTGCAATTCCTAAACCAGTACAAGCCCCAGCGGCAGTTGTATTAGATGATGTTACAAATGGATACGTTCCAAAATCTACATCTAATAACGAACCTTGTGCGCCTTCGCAAAGAATTGATTTTCCTGCTTTTTGTGCTTGCGCCAAATATTCTTCACTGTCAATGAAAGTCAATTTTTGTAAATCTTTGATGGCTTCAAAGAATTCTTTTTCTAATTCAGGTAAATTGTATTGAATATCAACATTGTAGAAAGCTATCATGGCTTCGTGTTTGTCTGCCAAAGCTCTGTAACGTTCTTTGAAATCTTCTAATTCGATATCTCCAACACGAATTCCGTTTCTACCAGTTTTGTCCATATAAGTTGGACCAATTCCTTTTAAAGTAGAACCAATTTTAGCTTTACCTTTAGAAGCTTCAGAAGCTGCATCAAGTAATCTATGTGTTGGAAGAATTAAATGTGCTTTTCTCGAAATGATTAATTTAGATTTGATATCCAAATTGAATTTTGCTAAACCATCGATTTCACTTTTGAAAACTACAGGATCAATTACGACTCCATTTCCAATAATATTGATATTGTTATCATGAAAAATTCCAGAAGGAATGGTTCTCAAAACGTGTTTTATTCCGTCAAATTCTAAAGTATGTCCAGCATTTGGACCACCTTGAAAACGTGCAATAATATCGTATTTTGAGGTAAGTACGTCAACGATTTTTCCTTTTCCTTCGTCACCCCATTGTAATCCGAGTAGTAAATCTACGGTCATTGTGTTGTTGTTTATTGTGTAGTTAGTTTATTCTTTTTTCTTATTTGCGTAAAAATATAAGGAGTGATTAGTGATTTCGATACCAAAAATTTCTTCCATAGTTTTTTTAATAGTTTGAATCCTTGGGTCACAAAACTCAATTACTTCACCAGAATCGGTCATAATAATATGATCGTGTTGTTTATCAAAATATGACTTTTCGTAATGCGCTTGATTTTGACCAAATTGGTGTTTTCTTACTAAGCCACAATCTAAAAGTAATTCGATAGTGTTGTAAAGCGTTGCTCTTGAAACACGATAGTTTTTATTTTTCATTTTGATGTACAAATTTTCTATATCAAAATGTTCTTGACTATTATAAATTTCTTGAAGAATAGCGTAGCGTTCAGGCGTTTTACGGTGTCCTTTGTTTTCAAGATAGGCAGTAAAAACGTTCTTTACTGTTTCTTGATTTTTTGTATTATCTGATGCTATTTGTGTCATAATGCGCAAAGATAAATTATAGTTTATAAGTATGAAACTTTATGAGTTTAAAAGTTATAAACTAGTTGTTGATAATCTTGTTAGTTCTTGTAAACCCTTGAAATTTTTTCGATACCATCAATTTTTTTAATGTTATCAATTAGTTTTTTCAGGATGGTATTATTTTGTACAACTACCGTCACTTGTCCATTAAAAATTCCAGCTTCACCACTCAAGGAAATGCTTTGGATATTCACGTGCATTTGATTTGAAATTACTTTTGTAAGTTCATTAGTCAAACCTAAAGTATCCATTCCGGTAATTTTTAATACGGCTTTAAATTCTTGTTGTGAGGAGTCAATCCATTTGGCTATCATGATTCTGTAGGCATAGTTAGATTGTAATGCAATAGCATTTGGACAGTCTTTTTTATGCACTTTTATGCCTTCATTAATGGTTACAAATCCAAATACTTCATCACCAGGAATTGGATTACAACAACTTGATAATTTGTAATCTAATCGGTCTTGTTCTTTTCCAAAAACCAATAAATCATAATTACTGGTTAGTTCTTGTCTGTTGATGTCTTCAACATTAGAGTTTGGAGAACGTTTGATTTTGTTTTTAAAGAAATTGATTAGTGTATTACTTTTTTGAGCAGCAAAATCTTTTAATTGTTGATTTTCAATAGCGCCAATACCAACACGATAAAATAAATCTAAACTTGTTTTCAGTTTGAAAAAGTTTACCAATTCATTTACAACAGTTTCATTTAAAGTAATTTTTAAATGTTTTAATTTTCTTGTTAGAAGTTCTTTTCCTTCTTCGGCTATTTTCTTAGTGTCTTCATTGAGAACACTTCTAATTTTGTTTTTTGCTCTCGAAGTGGTAACATAATCTAGCCAATGCATTGTTGGTTTTTGATTGACTGATGTTATTACTTCAATTTGGTCACCACTTTTTAATTCGTGGTTTAGTTGCACTAATTTTCCATTAACACGAGTTCCTCTAGTTTTAATTCCAATTTCGGAGTGAATACTGAATGCAAAATCTAATGAAGTGGCACCTTTTGGTAATGATTTAATTTCACCTTTGGGTGTAAAGACAAAGATTTCTTTAGCATAGAGATTCATTTTGAAATCCTCTACAAAATCAACTGCATTGGTTTCAGAGTTTTCAAGTGCTTCTTTAAGTAGGTTTAACCAAACATCTAAACCATTTTCTTCGGTTGCACCTTGTTTGTATTTGTAATGCGCTGCGTATCCTTTTTCGGCAATTTCATCCATTCGTTCACTTCGCACTTGAATTTCTACCCAGCGACCTTTTGGTCCCATTACAGTAATGTGTAGTGCTTCATAGCCAGATGATTTTGGTGATGAAATCCAATCGCGTAAACGACTTGGACTTGGACGATAATGATCGGTAATGATGGAATAAATTTTCCAAGCCAAGAATTTTTCGTCGTGTGCATTCGATTTGTATATGATTCGCAAAGCAAATTTGTCATAAACTTCATCAAAACTGACATTTTGAGCCAACATTTTACGGCGAATAGAATATATAGACTTCGGACGACCTTTCATTGTGTATTCAACACCTTCTTCGTCAAGTGATTTTTTTAATACATCAGAAACCAATTTAATGTATTCGTCTTGCTCTTCCTTAGTTTCTTTTATTTTACTGACGATATCATTATAAACAGCAGGTTCTGTATATTTTAAACCTAAATCTTCCAATTTGGTTTTGATATTATATAGTCCTAAACGATGGGCAAGAGGTGCGTAGATGTATAATGTTTCCGAAGCAATTTTGACTTGTTTGTAATCGGGCATCGAATCCATAGTTTGCATATTGTGCAATCTATCAGCAATTTTGATAAGAATTACTCGAACATCATCGTTCAATGTAAGCAACATTTTACGAAAGTTTTCTGCTTGCATTGAGATGTTCAAGTCTTTCTTTACTTGAGATATTTTAGTTAATCCAGCTACAATTTGAGCAATTTTTGGATTAAACATTTTTTCAATATCCTCGACTGTAATTTCGGTATCTTCTACAACATCATGCATTAAAGCTGCAGCTATACTTGTTGGTCCGAGTCCGATTTCAGAAGCTACGATTTTAGCAACACCAATAGGGTGAAAGATATAGGCTTCACCAGATTTTCTGCGTTGGTCTTTGTGTGCATCAACAGCTACATCAAATGCTTTACGTATGAGTTTCTTGTCTTCAGGTGTAAGTGTTTGATAACTAATGCGAAGTAACTCTTTGTATTCGCGAGCTAATGCTTTTTTTTCTTCTTCTAAATCGATCTCTGTCATAGCAAATTCTTCAATTAGCTAAAAATAAGAAATATTATTGAAATTGCAATAAAAAAAATCCAAATTCCGATATTTTTTTCAGAATTTGGATTTGAATACTAAACAAGTTTAGTGTGAAAATTTTGGATTTAGTTATCTATTCTTGAGAAGTCTAAATCGTGAAAATCATAACTAAAATCAGTAAGTGGTGATATAGCTTTCATTTTAAATTTTATAGCTTTTCCTTCTGCATCAAGTTCGAAGAAAATATGAGCGTCTGCATTAAAACTTCTGTTGTTCCATCTCACAACAAAGTTTTGGTCTTTGTAAAATAAAATGGTTCCTGAAAGTCTTGGTGAACGTTTAGATTTAAAATTTAAGATTCCATTTTTTACATAAACGTAAACTTCTCCAAACCATTTGTCATTATAAGTTCCGATATATTTTGTAAAATCAATTTTTACACGAGTAATACTATTTTGATTTACAGTTTTCCAAACTTCATCTGTAATTTTATCTGCATTTTCTTCTCTGTTTTTTCGTTCTTCACTTAATGTAATTACATGATCGGGATTTTTAAGACCCAAATAACTGTCTTTTATTGTATTTGAAATTGCATTAAAAGCAGCTCCAGATTGTTGATTGGTTAATACAATAATACCAAGTTGAATGTCTGGAAACATGATGGTTTGAGTAACAATTCCATCCAATCCTCCAGTGTGTGATACTTGTAAATGACCATTAATATCTGATAATTGCCATCCTAGTCCATAGGCTTTGAAGTTGCAACTGTAGGGTTTCATGCCATGAATCGGAAGAATCGTTTGTGGTGACCACATTTCTTCATGAACTTCAGGACTAAATAATTGATTGTTGGTGCCGTATTTTCCTTTGTTAAGTTGAGCAATAACCCATTTGCTTAAGTCATTTGTACTAGCGTAAATTCCTGCTGCAGCATCAAAAATCGGATTGGTATATCGTTTTATAATTTCTAATTTTCCATTGGTAGGTACGTGGGGAACGATAGTATTTGTAGTGTCTTTTAGTCTGTTCCAAGAAGCAGCACTATTGTTCATTTGTAGAGGCTTCATGATACGTGTTTCAACAAATTCGCACCATGATGTTCCTGAAACTCGTTCAATAACTTCACCAGCAATTACGTAAAGTAAATTATCATAATCGTATTGCGCTCTAAAAGATGAAACTGGTTTTAGATATTGAATGTTTTTGATGATATCTTTTGGGGTAAAATCATGTCCATCTGGCCAAATCATTAAATCACCAGCACCCAATCCTAATCCACTTCTGTGAGTTAATAAATCTCTTATTGTGAATTCATTAGTAACAAAATCATTATACATTTTAAATTCAGGTATGTATTTGATGACTTTATCATCCCAATCAAGTTTTTTTTCATCTACAAGCATTGCTAATGCTGCTGATGTAAATGCTTTGCTATTGGAGGCAATTCCGAAAAGTGTATTTCCGTCAACCTTTTTCTGAGTATTTATATTGGTTACACCATAACCTTTAGAGATAACTACTTTTCCATCTTTTACAATTGCAACAGCAATTCCAGGTACGTTAAAGGTTTTCATAGTTCTGTTTACAACATCATCTAGTTTAGATTCAGAAATTTGTGCAAACGATAAAGCGCATGTAATAGTTGAAATTGCAGTAAAAAATAATTTTCTCATGGTATAAATTTAAGTTGAAAATCAAAATCCTCTTTGTCTTTTGGCTTCAAATAATAAAATAGCTGAAGCTACAGAGACATTCATAGAATCGATTTCGCCTTGCATCGGAATGATGATGTTTTGGGTAGCATTATCGCGCCAAGCTTGTGTTAAGCCAGTCGCTTCTGTACCTACAACCAATGCACTAGCTGTAGTATAATCTTGAGTATGGTAGAAGTTGGAGTTCTGTAATGTGGCACCAAATATAGCAATTTTTTTGTCTTTTAAAAATTGTATTACATTTTCGGTAGTATCTGTGGCAATTTGATTGGTAAAAAGACATCCTACACTTGAACGAACAATGTTAGGATTGTACAAATCTGTTTTTGGATTGGCAATAATCACGGCATCAATATTGGCAGCATCACAAGTGCGAAGCATAGCACCAATATTTCCTGGCTTTTCAATTGATTCCATCACTAAAATCAGAGCATTTTCTGGTAATTTTAAATCGTTTAGCGATAAAGTTTTTGTTTTGGCAATAGCTAAAATACCTTCAGTTGTATCTCTGTAGGCTAATTTTTGATATACTTCTTTGGTAATTTCAATCAGTTCAACTTTGCTTTTAACAAGTTTATTGATTTCATTTTCTGTAATTAATTCAGGAAGAAATAAAATAGTTTCAAGTTGATAATTTCCTTTAATGGCAAGCTCAATTTCACGTTTTCCTTCAATTAAGAAAGTGCCTGATTGCTTTCTAGCTTTAGCTTTTTCTTGTAATAAGACTAAAGATTTAATTAACGGATTTTGTATAGAAGTGATTTGTTTCAAAAGCGATAACTTGTTTATGGTGCGAAGTTACAGAGAATTTTAAAATATTCCGTCTTAAAATTTGCTTATGATTATTTAGTAAAATACAACCATCCCACAAAAGGTTTTGGGTAATCAGCATCATTTAAGTTTAAAATATAAAAGTAAGTTCCTTTTAAAGCTAATGAGGAACTTATGGTTTGTCCAATAGTAATTTCACCATTCCAATCTTCTGATTGATTGGTTCCTTTCCAAATTAGCCTTCCCCAACGATTGTAGATTTCTAATTCAAAATTCACAAAAATGTTTCTTAATCCTTCAATAAAAAACGTGTCGTTAAAACCATCATTATTAGAAGTAACATAATTATAGATAATTGGAGGACAGTTTTTTGTAGTTAAATCAAATGAGGTAATTGAGAAACAGTGGTCATTTTCAATTCGTATAAAAATTTTCTTTGGCGTTGAAGTTGAAACATAATTTGAAGTATTTGCTATTGCATTGCTATTGTTTGTTGCATCTGCTTCCGTTTCGTAAAATCCAATAAAAGTATCAGTTGAATTGGTTAGAACTTGATTGGCATAATTTGAAAAATTGAAAGTGCCGGCAGTAAATCCTTCGTTACAAGATGTTAAAGACTCAAGAAGGTTAAAATTTGGTGGCAGCCAACTAGAAAATGTTTGCGAAAAAGTATTATTGTTTTCAATTATTTCGGTTACTATTCCGGTGCCACTTCCGTTGTCATCAACTACGAAAGTTAAGGTAAAATCTGTTGGAATTGTATTTGGTATTGTGATGGTTATTTGTCCGTATTCACTTCCGTCTATTGGAATGCTATTTTGTGTTTGCGTTTGCCCAACCAGAATTCCGTTTGCATAAATTGCTATAGGTGTTGCTGCTGGTAGCGGATTGGTGCAGTTAAGATTTGAAACGGTATAGTCAATTGTATAATCATTTGAACTGCATGATTGATTAAAAGAATCTACAGCAATTGTAGCATCAGGTAATTGGCTATTAAGTTTAGTAACTACAACGTTTATCAAAACCACATCTTGACCAGATGTTAGTTGTATTAATGCAGAAGTATCTCCAATATTTATGTTGTTTTGAATGTTATAAATATCCAAATCCATATTGTAAAGTGTAGTGCTTCCTGTAATACTGTTGGTGCTATTGAAGGCATTATTCGCAGGATTTAATGGCGGATTACTAAGCGTATTTCCGTTAATTCTAAGGGTTTCGTTTACAGCTAAAACATTATCACCTTCCCAAGCTATAAAGCCAATTTGTGCATTGTTATTATCAATTACATTCAAGCTATTTAACGTAATATTCAAAGCATTTGGAATACTCTGTAAACCATCATAAATATTAATTTGATTCAAAGGCAAACTATTTTCCTTGTAAACAATTACTATCGCCCAACCAGCAAAATTGGTTCTGTTGTTGCAATATCCTTGTTCATTTATAAGTGTTTGTGAAATATCTAAATCTGAAAGTGTATAGGTTCCGTTACCAGTTGCGATGACTTGACTTGTAATATCTTTAAAAGCGCTAAAATAGGGAAGGCCTGAACTTATTGAAATATTAGAAAAAGTTCGTTGAGCTGTGATGTCAACAGCATTTAATTTCACATTAAAATCGCCAGCTCCTGAGCCTGCCCAATACAAATAAGCACTCTCTATTATCTGATTGGAATTCAAATTTAAAGTAGCGTCTGATGAAGTTAAAAGCAAATTTTCACATCCGAAAGTGATGTTGTTTTCACCTAAATTCATGGTATTTCCTATAAAAGTGAAGTCGAATCGTCCGTTAAATTGATTGTATAAAGTTACGTTTTGCCCAAAACAGTTGCAAAAAGAAAGTAATAGTATACTAAAAGCAAGATAATAAAGTTTTAGATTCACAGAATTATAGCAATTATGATGTCTAAATTAGTCAATTATTTTTAATTATGACTATTTTTGAAATTCGTTTTAATATTAAATAATTGTGTAATTTTCCAAAGTTTTAATTTTAGTTGTGAAACACTACCAAATTCGATTATATAATTCAGCAGATTTTGATCAATGGAATACTTTTATAAGTGTTGCCAAGAATGCTACTTTTCTATTCAATAGAGACTTCATGGAATATCATTCAGATCGATTTCAGGATTATTCATTGATGGTTTTTGATGAAGATAAATTGGTTGCAGTTTTGCCTGCCAATAAGAATGAAAATACAGTTTATTCGCATCAAGGATTGACTTATGGAGGATTAGTTTTGAGTTCTAAAGCTAAATTGAGTTCAGTTATTTCAATTTTCAAAGGTGTTTTACAGTTTTTAAATGAAAATTCGATTGAGAAATTGATTATTAAAACTATACCAAATTTCTATTTAGATTATTTTTCTGATGAATTAGAATATTGTTTGTTTATCACTCAAGCAAAATTGAATAGGAGAGATTCACTTTCTGTAATCGATTTGACTAAGCCTTATTCTATTTCAAAAACCAGAAAAGAAAGTATTCGTAGAGGTAAAAAAAATAGTTTAATTATAAAAGAAGAATTGAATTTTGAGTTGTTTTGGAACGAAATTTTAATTCCGAATTTAGATAAAAAACATCAAGTAAAACCAGTTCATTCGGTTGAAGAAATTACCTTATTGCAACAACGTTTTCCAAATAATATTCGTCATTTTAACGTGTATGACAAAGATAAAATTGTAGCAGGAACAACAGTTTTTTGTACTGATGAAGTAGCACATCCACAGTATGTTTCTGGAAATTCGGATAAGAATGAATTAGGAAGTTTAGATTATTTATACCATCATTTGATTACAGAAGTTTATAAAGACAAGCATTTTTTTGATTTTAATAATTCCAATGAAGAGCAAGGAACAAAAATAAATGAAGGCTTGCTGTTTTGGAAAGAAAGTTTTGGAGCCAAAACAGTAATTCAAAATTTTTATGAAGTTCAAACAAAGAATTATTCATTACTAGAATCTGTTTTGATATGATAAAATTCCTCGATTTACAGCAATTAAATTTAAGTTATCAAGAGCAATTTCAAGAAAAAATGAAATTGGTTTTAGATAAAGGTTGGTTTATTTTGGGTGACGAAGTAAAATCATTTGAAACTAATTTTGCCAATTATTGTGGTTCAAAACAATGTATTGGAGTCGGCAATGGTTTGGATGCTTTGGTATTGATTTTTAAGGCTTACATTCAACTTGGAAATTTACAAAAAGGTGATGAAGTTATCGTTCCAGCAAATACCTATATTGCTAGTATTTTAGCAATTTTACAAGCAGATTTAATTCCAGTTTTAGTGGAGCCAAAATTGGAAACTTACAACATCAATCCAGATTTAATTGAAGAAAAAATCACATCTAAAACCAAAGCAATTTTGTTAGTTCATTTGTATGGTCAATTGTGTGAAATGGACGAAATAATTGCTATTGGTTATAAACATGACTTGCTCATTATTGAAGATGCTGCACAGGCTCATGGTTTAATTTTTAAAGGAAGTCATACAAGAGCTTTTAGTTTTTATCCAGGTAAAAATCTTGGTGCACTTGGCGATGGTGGTGCTATTACAACCAATGATGATGAATTAGCTAAAGTTCTATTTTCATTCCGAAATTATGGTTCAGAAAAAAAATACCACAACCAATTTATTGGAATCAATAGCAGATTAGACGAACTTCAAGCGGCTTTTTTAAATGTAAAACTACCAAGTTTAGACGCAGATAACGATAAAAGAAGAAGTATTGCCAAACGTTATTTGTCTGAAATTAAAAACTATAAAATAGTTTTGCCAACTTGGGATTTTTCTAACAATCATGTATTTCATTTGTTTGTTGTTCGAACTGAAAACCGTAATGATTTACAAGATTATTTACTAAAAAATGGAATTGAAACGGTAATTCATTATCCAATTCCGCCACACAAACAAAAGGCTTTTCCTGAATGGAATAATTTATCATTTCCAATTACTGAAAAGATTCATGATGAAGTGTTGAGTTTACCAATAAGTCCAATTATGACTAATGATGAAGTTAGTATTGTTATTTCAATTTTAAATAAATACTAATTGAGTTTTATCAAAGAAATACTGTCCAAACCTTTATTCAAAGCTACTTCTTTGAATGCAATAAGTATTTTAATCAAGATTTTTGTTGGATTTATTACCTCTAAATTCATTGCTGTTTTTGTTGGTCCAAGTGGAATGGCTTTAGTTGGAAATTTGAGAAATTTTCTAACAACAACAGAAGCTTTTGCTACACTCGGATTTGAAAATGGAGTTGTAAAATATGTTGCCGAGCATAAATCGGATGACAATCAACTTAAGAAAACACTTTCTACTATTTTTATTACAGTCTTATTCACTTGTCTTTTAATAAGTTTGGGATTGTTTTTGTTTTCAGAATATTTGAATACTTCAATTTTCGGCAATCAATATCAATATGCTTATGTATTTAAGTCACTTGCTGTTGCTTTACCATTTTATATTGGAAACATCTTTTTGATAGCAACAATCAACGGATTTGGAGCTTATAAAAAAGTTATTTATGTCAATATCTTAGGAAGTTTAATTGGTTTGATTGCTTCTATTTTATTGATTTGGAAATTGAATACAGAAGGTGCTTTATTATCAATTATTTTGACGCCATCTGTTTTGTTTTTAGTTTCTTTTTTCTCAATTAATAAAGAAATTAAGATTTTAAAAGCTATTGATTTGAAGTTCTTCAATCTTTGTTTTCTGAAAAATTTATCATCCTATTCTTTGATGGCATTGGTTTCAGCCGTATTTGGACCAATGGTTTTTCTTGCAATTAGAAAATACATTATAGTTAATTTAGGAATTGAACAAGCAGGATTTTGGGAAGCAATGAGTAGAATGTCTTCCTACTATTTTATGTTCATTACGTCAATTATTTCTATTTATTTTTTACCGAAATTAGCTACAGCAAAAACTAATCAAGAAACCAAAACACTTTTTTGGAATTATTACAAAGGAATTTTACCAGTTTTTATAATTGGAATGATTGTAATCTATTTTCTAAGAGATTTTATCATACACTTATTATTTACCAAAGAATTTTTGCCTGTTTCAAAATTGTTTTTTTGGCAATTAATTGGAGATACTTTTAAAGCGGCATCTTTTATTTTAGGATATCAATTTTATGCTAAGAAACTTACTAAAGCGTTCATTATTTCGGAGCTATTTTCTCTTTTTGTATTGTATTTTAGTAGTATCTATTTGGTTTCCCAATTTTCAATTGAAGGAGTTGTAATGGCTCATGCTTTTACTTATTCAATCTATTTTATCACCTTGAGTATTTACTTTAGAAAAAGTTTATTTGCTTAGCTGAAGCATTTCGTAATCGCCTTTTCCATTTCCGAAAACTACAATTTTATCGTAATTTTCTAGATTTATTTTTTCTTTTATACGATTTACTTTTTCTATTCCGTAGCAGTTTTTTGTTTTGAAATTCCCTGTAATTTTATTGTTTACAATTTCAAGTTTTGAAGTAATTAATTTTAAATTATTTTCTTCTGTCCAACCATAAAGCCATTCGCGAAACGAAGCAGTAACAATGTAAATATCTGCATTTTGCTCCTGTAACTTTTGAATTTTTTCCCAAATATTTTTATTAAGATTTCTCGGAATATTTTCGTTTGAAAACTGTTTTCCTTTTTCTAAAAACAAATTGTAATGCTCGTTTTTAAAAAAATATGTTATGAATTTTTGTTTGGCGGTTTCATTTGAGATTTTTCCAAGTTTCCATTTTAAAAGCATTGGTGAAAGAGCTATAAAACCTATTATTAATTGAAAAGTTCCTTTGTAGAATCTTGTAAATTCTATCAAACTATCTTTTTTATAAAGCGTTTTGTCAAAGTCAACCAATACTAGTGTTCTCATATCAGTTTCTGAAATATAATAAATAACTCATCAACAGTAGCCAACCTAATATTGTAAATTGAATAAATCGGTCATTCAATACTATTTTAGTTGGAGAATAGGTTGATTGATCTACAAAAACCAATTTCAAATACCTAAAAATTCCATTAACAACAAAAATGATGGAAACATACAATAATTTTGAATGATAATGTAGTTGAACTTCTGGCGAAATACAATAAAATATGTAGCTAACAATGATTATGGATGCCAAAATCCCTAAAATGACATCAATAAAAATTAAATTATAACCTTCAATATTTTTACGAACATCATTACCATTTTCTGCAAGAATAACATCAGTTCTTCGTTTAGAAATACCTAAGAATAATGCTAATAGATAAGTTATTAGTATAATCCAAATCGATGGAACTACATCACTTACTACTGAACCAGCTACAATACGAAGTATAAAACCAACTGCAATAATATTTACATCCAATATAGCAATATGTTTAAGCCATTTTGAGTAAAGAAAATTTAACGCTAAATAAGAAATGATTACAAGAAATAATTCAACAGAAATCAAATAAGAAATTGTTATGGAACTTATCATTAAAATTAGCATCAAAACTAATCCATTTTGGATACTAATACTTCCTGAAGCTAAAGGTCTATAACGTTTTTGGGGATGATTTTTATCTTCATTGATATCAAAATAATCATTAAAAATATAAACACTACTTGATATAGTGCAAAAACATAGGAATGCCAAAATTACATTAATCAAATTGTCTAAATTTAGAAACTGACTATCAAAAAAAAGCGGTGCAAATACAAACGCATTTTTTATATATTGTTCAACTCTTATGAGTTTAAGGTAATTTCTCATTTGGTTTGATTGAATTGTAAACTATGAAATATTTGGTTGTATCAATTTTATTAAATTTTTTGTAAATGTACCAAGCTGTCGGACTTGCCTTGATGGTAGATTCTTTAAAATCTTCACCAGTTACAAATGATTTTTCAATAAAGATATAATTTTTTTTATTAGAACAAATTTTAATAAATCTTTCGTTTTGACCATCTATTTCATGGTCCAATAACCAATCTCCAGGAAGTTGACTTTGAGTATTGAACAAATAATTTGCCATTGGCATACTTGGAGCTACAATATAATTCTCACCATATTTTTTAATTAATTGTTTTAATTCTAGATGTTTTTCAAAAGTTTCTTTTTTTGTTTTAATATATTTTAACTTGGGTGAAATCGATTCAAGAGAATAGTTTAGTTCTAAAATAGAATCTTCATGATAAGGATTTTTATTGGCTGCAAATGCTACCAAACAAAGCGGTAATCCTATTAAAATATACTTTTTCGGATTTATAGAAACCTCATTTTCAAATAATGTGATGAAAGTCAAAATGATTCCTGTGGCAAATAATAATGTTGTTTGATAACCTAAACTTATCGATACGGACCAAGATATCGCAATCAAGACCACTAGCGGAAATAGATAACTGATAGTTTTCTTTTTCTCAAAATAGGAATATAATAAGGCAATAACGGCTGCATCAAAAGCAAGAAAAGAAGCCGCAAAAAACTTATTAATCAAAAATAAAAAGATTGCAACTAATAGAAATGCAATTGCTATTTTCTTAAGATATGGAGTTAGTTGACCAATTTTTTGATTTGTTTTTTTTAGGTAGATAAACAAGCTAGTAGAAATAATAATTGTTAATGCAACAAAAAACTTAAATGGCATAAATACATAATGATGAAATCCAACAATGTATAAATCTCTTAAATCTAAAGTTCCATTAAGTTGTTGTTTAAAATTTTGCCAAGTTGTTATTTGCCAAATTAATAAGACAAATATTCCTATTAAAATTGATAAACTTATTATGTAATAAAGACTTGCTTTTAAGTTATATCTGAGATATATCCAAACCAAGATGAGCAACGGAATCAAATAGAAAGATTGTTTTGATAATGCTGAAAGTAGCGAGAAAAAAGCAATTAGAAAAAGTGTTACAAAATTAACTTTAGTGTTTTTTGCTACAATCCAAAAAGCGATTGAAGCATACAAAAGCCCATCTGTAGTTGGCCAAGGATAGGGTGGGAAATTTAACCAAGATATTAAAAAACATAAAATTATCAAACCCCATTTGTTTACTTTTTTTATGTTGTAAATCAGATAAGTACCTGAAACAAAAAAATAAACTTGAAGAAGAAAACTCAAATATGCAATGATTCTAAAATAAAAAAACTGACCAGTTTCTGGCAAAATTTTCATAAAAAAAGCATGGGCATATATCGTAACAGGAGGAAATTTATAGATAAAATCTTCATAAACGTGTTGACCATTTACTATTCTCCAAGCAAAACTAGACATGTATCCAGTATCCCAAGTTTCCATTCCATACTGACTTAAAATCAAGCAATAGAATGAAATAATTAGAAACAAAATTATCTTATAATTCAGTGTTTTCATTTTTCTAAAATCAAAAAATAATGCGGATACACAAACATTCTTTTAGTATAACTTTTAAGAACTTTGAACCCAATTTCTTCAACTACTTTTTTAGCAAAATTGACTTTCATTTCGTTTCCAATTTCTCTACTAAAAACTAAATCATGCATTTTATTGAAATAAAGTAATAAGCTACTAGCATCAATATCTTTAAGTATAAGCCTACTTCCAACTGACATCTTAGAATAAATTTCTTTTAAAAATTCCAATTGATTTTCTTTTGGAACATGATGCAAAACATCAATCAAATATATTTTAGAATAATCTTGAATTAAACTTGGAATTCCAATCCCATTGAAAGTTTCAAATTGTATGTTTTTTTTGTCTTTAAATTCTTGATTCACAATTCTTGCATTTTGAACAAGAGTTTCAGAAATTTCAATTCCATAAATTTCATTTGCTGGTGTAAATTTGGCTACCAATGCACAAAATTGTCCAGAACCGCATCCAATGTCAAAAACAGAATCATCATTTTCGATGTAGTTAAGTAAATCATCAAACGGACAAATCAAAGGTCGATAAACCACTTTAAGTTTATCAATAAAACTCAAATCGGCTGACTTAGTTTTTAAGTACTTCAAAATAGTTGATTGGTTTATTAATTCTCCCATGTTTTCAAATATTTTTCAGCAACTTTAATGTAATTATGTTCCTTTTCAACAAATGCTCTTGCACGAATTCCAATAGCTTGAATTTCATTTGGATTTTCTATTAAAAAGGATAGTTCTGTTACTAGATTTTCAACATTTGGCAAAGCATTCACAGCTACTTTTTCTGATAAATTGTAATAGTCTTCAAATTCTTTTTCAGCACCAGTAAATACTACTTTTCCTTTAGCCATAGCTTCCAATGCATTATAACCTTGATCATAAGCATAGATTTGATCCAAAACAATATGCGCCTTATTAAATAGTTTTATGTAGTCTTGATAGGGAATATTTCTTGAGACAATAACTTCAACTTTATCAGCATATTTTTGTTTGATAATTTCCAATGCTTTTTCAAATAAATGAATTCCTTTTTTATAGGAATTTCCATTATTAATGCCTAGAAAAATAACGATTTTGTCTTTAATAGGATTTTCAACAAACTCAATAGTTGAAATGTTTATAGGATTTGGAATCATTCCCAAAAACTTTGGATTGTTAATTAGAGGATTTACATAATCTAAATCGCTTGCAATGACTCCATTTATTTTTTTGTAAAGAAAATCATGAATCTTTTTATGAGATTTTGAATTGTATTCCCACATCGATTCGTATTGAATTAGCGATTCTTTAATCCCTTTAAAATAAGGATTCATTATAGAATAACGTTCCTTTTTATCAAGCATGTGATTCAAAGTAACATAATCAACACCACTGCATAACAAGAAAAATTTTTGGTTCTGTTTGAAGAGTTTTTTTAATAAATGTAATTCAAATTTAGAAGTAGTTTGAATAGGAGCTTCATTGATTAATTGAACACAATCAAAACCTTTTAATTTATTTAGAAGAAAATAGAAACGAAGACCACGTTCAATTTTTGAGATATCAAATTTGGTAATTCTATAAATCAATTGTCGTGGTAGATTTCCTAATTTGCTTTCACACCAAAATGCTCTATTGGAATAATCTGATGGATAATTTTTAAAGCCATCACCGTTACTAACTATGACCACTTCGTGTCCTAACTTTAGTAATCCTTCTTTGAGGGAATTATGTAATCGGCTAAACTCACCAACAAGTAATATGTGCATTTAAAAGTTTTATTTACATTTGCTAAAATACAAAAAATTGACTCAAAACCGAACATCTTATAAAATCTGCCTTGTAACTGTAACTCTTTCCGATGGTGGAGCAGAACGATGTGCTGCAACTTTGTCTCATTTTTTTGTTAATCAAGGATTTGAAGTTCATCATTTAGTTTTTTCTGGGAAAATTGAATATGACTATTATGGTGAAGTAATGCATTTAGCGAAACATGTTTCTGGTTCTAATGGAATTGTTAGCAGAATAAAGAGATTCACTATTTTAAAAAAATATTTAAAAGAGGAGAACTTTGATTTTGTAATAGATTTTAGAGTCAAACGTTTTTTCTTGCAAGAGTTTATTATTCATAATTATTTATACAAAAATCACATTCAAACCATTCACAGTAATAAACTAGATTCTTATATACCTAAAAATAAGTTTTTAGCCAATTTACTGTATAAAAATTGCAAACAATTAATTGCTGTTTCCAAAGGAATTGAAGAGAAGATTAAAACGGAATATAATTTTAAAAACATCCATCAAATTTACAATCCGATTGATTTTGAAAAAATAAATGAAAATAAATCAGAAAGCATTGATTTTGAAGGAGATTTCATTCTTTCCGCAGGAAGTATGAACAAAAATGTAAAGCAATTTGATCATCTTATTGAATGTTATTCTAAATCGAATTTACCAGATAAAAATATCAAACTTATTATTTTAGGAGACGGAAAATTAAAACAAGATTGGATAGATTTAGCTGATAGAATAGGGCAGAAAGAAAACATCATTTTTAAAGGAAATGTAGAAAATCCTTTTGCTTATTATTCAAAAGCATTTTTTACAGTTCTTACAAGCAAATATGAAGGTTTGCCAATGGTTTTAATAGAATCTTTAGCTTGTGAAACACCTGTTGTAGCTTATAATTGTGAAACTGGTCCTTCAGAAATTATTAATCATTTACAAAATGGTTTATTGGTAGAAAATCAAAATAAAGAAGCTATGATTGCTGCAATAAATACATTTTATGAGGATAAAAACTTATATTTACATTGTAAAAACAATTGCAAAACAAGTATATCAAAATTTGAAGTTGAAAACATTGGGAATCAATGGTTATCACTTTTTAAACAATTAAAAAATGAACGTTAAGTTAATTGATATTCCCAAAATATTAAATAGAGAAGGAAACATTGCTGTTCTTGAAAATGGTGTTGTTCCTTTTGATATCAAAAGAGTGTATTATTTGTATGATATTCCAAGTACATCTAAGCGTGGCGGACATGCACATAAAAAACTGAATCAGATTTTAATAGCAATTTCAGGAAGTTTTGATGTGGTTTTAAAAGATGGTAAAAATCAACAAGTTATCACAATGAATAAACCCGATAAAGGTTTGTTAATCACAAATAATATTTGGCGAGAACTTGAAAATTTCTCTTCTGGTGCAGTTTGTTTAGTTCTAGCATCAGAAGTTTATGACGAAGACGATTATATCAGAAATTACAAGTCTTTTGTAGCTTATATCAATTCGAATAAGTAGAAATTTTTATTCCTTTTTTTATCAAATAGGCTTTAGTATTTTCTACTAAAAGCAACAAAGATTGCGGTAATTTTAGCAATATTTTTTGTTTCCAATTCAAATTGGATGGATTTATAGCTTCAGCTATTTTTTTCCAATCTTTTGTATCGCCATCTCGTTTTAATTTTTTGGCTAATACATATCTAAAAAAATCCAAATGCTTTTTTAAATCTTGATTATCTTTTGTCCAAGCTTCATAATTGTCGTAATTCGGAATTTTTTTATGTAGGATGGAGTTTCGAGTAATTTGATGCTCAACGTCCATTAAATAAGACATTTGAACAGTGTTGCTGTAAGCTAATTTAAAATGATAATTGGCTCGAATATTGAAATCAATATCATTAGAAAACTTAATTTCATTATTGTAATTTCCAACTTTTTCATACACTTCTTTGTGAATACAAACGCTACCATGATTGTAAATTCCTTGCTTTACATTGATTTTAAAGAAATTAATATAACCTTCAAAATTTTCTTGTAAACTCTCTGATCCATTGTGCGGTTTGTAAGTCTTATTTTGATAGACTTCTTCATAGTTGGTTCCAAAAATTCGTGCTTCTGGAAAATAGATAATTAACCGATGAATGGTTTCTAAAAAAGTTGGTTTCCATAAATCGTCAGCATCAAGAAAAGTGATGTAGTTGGTCGACGCTTTTTCAATTCCAGTATTTCTACTTGCCGAAAGTCCTTTGTTTTCAGAATGATGAATTAATTTGATTTTTTCAGATAAAAAAGGCATTACTTTTTCAATACTTTTATCAGTGCAGCAGTCATTTATAATCAAAACTTCATAATCAGTAAAGGTTTGATTGAGAATACTTTTTAGAGCATTTTCAACATACTTTTCTTTATTATATAGCGGAATGACTACTGAAAAAAAAGGCATAAATTATTTTTTAAATATAAAATCAAAAATGGCATTCCAATCGTTCAATTGATTGCTGGTATCAAAAGTATATTTATTTCCTTGAAATTTAATGGTTTTGTCTACAAAATCGGTAATCAATTGCGCCAATTCTGTTGGATTATTGACATCAAAAAAGGATACTTTTTCATAATCACCAACGGTTTCTCTTGCATAGGGTAGGTTGGCTGATAAAATCGGTTTGCCAAAAGCTTTTGCTTCAGATAAAGGTAATCCCCAAGTTTCAAGTTTTGATGGAAAAACAATGCAATCGATAGAATTATATAATTTCAAAAGTTCCTCTCTTGAAATCCAGCCTTTAAAATCTACTTCAGGCATTGAGCTATATTTTTCAAATAAATATTTTGCAAACTTATGCGGATTATCTTTTATGGTAGTAAAATGAAACTGAATCTTTCTTTTTATTTCATCATCAAGTAATTCAATAGCTTCAAAAAGTAGCTCAAAATTCTTAAATGTTCGAGGAAAACTAGGATATAAGAAATGTACTTTGTGAATATCTAAAGCTGTTTTATCGGAAGTTATTTCTTCAGTATATTCTGGTTTGCAAACTATAACATTATTGATGTTGTAAAGTTTTTCAAATTCAGTTTTTATCCATTCTTGTTGAACAAAAACAGCAGTATTCTTTTTGATATTAATTTGAAATAAATATTTATACAAGATTGAAAAAACACCAACTTTATAATCAAATTTCCAATCGCTAAAACTAGCTTTATAGAATACTGTGGGATGATGACAATAGACAAAACGTTTTTTAGCAATCACATTTGGACTAACATCATGCAATGAAAACCAAATATCAGGATTTATCTTTTTAGATAATTTTTTAAAGTAAAAATATTCAAAATACAATCGTTTGAACCAAGATTTTTTAGCATCAGGAAATTCAATATATTCAATATTTGGGTAATCAAATTTAGATTTATCATGAACTAAGGCAATGACTTTAATGTCTTTGTTCTCAATATATTGTGATATCTTTTGTAAACAATTGTCCATGATGGTAAAAATGCCACCATCTTTCATGTTTACTCCTGATATAACGATTGTTTGTTTTGACAAAGCTAGAATTTTAATATTTTTATAAACGAAATAATCCGTATTTTATGATACAATAAATGGCATGAACTCCATCTTTCCAATTTATTTTTTTTCCTTCTTCATAAGTTCTACCATAGTAAGAAATTCCAACTTCATACATTCTTATTTTCTTGATTCGACTTACTTTTATTGTAACTTCAGGTTCAAAACCAAATCTTCTTTCTTTTAAATTTAGAGATTGTAGTATCTTGGTGTTGAATAATTTATAACACGTTTCCATGTCGGTTAAGTTTAAATTGGAAAACATATTAGAAAGAAATGTCAAAAATCGATTTCCTATCGTGTGCCAAAAAAACAATACTCTGTGTGCATTGCCACCCATAAATCGAGAGCCATAAACAACATCGGCAAAACCATCTAAAACGGGTTGTAATAAAATTGAATATTCTTCTGGATTGTATTCTAAATCGGCGTCTTGAATTATTGTAAACTCTCCACTTGCATTTTTAATTCCAGTGTGTAATGCTGCTCCTTTTCCTTTATTTTTATCGTGTTGGTAGAATTTAATATCTAATTTTGAATTACCTTCAATATAAGCTTCTATTTTAGTTTTCGAATTGTCAGTAGAACAATCATCAACAACAATTATTTCTTTTTTTATATTATCAGGAAGAGATACGTTTTTAATTTTATCTAATATCAAATGAATCGTTGCTGCTTCATTGTATATAGGTATGATAATAGATAATTTCTTCATTTTACTTGTAATTAAAACACAAATCTAATGTTCTAAATTTAATCTGCAATAAATTCTATATTTTTGTTCAAAATAAGACTATGAAATCATTATTTTTTAAATATAAATTTGAAATTTTAATTGTTTTGATTGGCTTTTTGTGGATAGAATTTTTAAATTTTATTTTACAATTAAATATTCAAAATAGAATAAGTCCTGATGCTGAATCCTATTTTGAATCAGCGTATGATTTATATTTCTTACATGAAGGGCATCAGTATCGACCTATTTTTTTGGCTTTAATTCATGGCATTCCATTTTTATTTGGTTGTTCTAATTTGGAAGTTTTTAAAGCATGTTATCCAATTAATTTTATATTTTGGATTGGAACTGCATTGTTACTTTTTAAAATATTATGCAATATTTTAACTTTAAAGAAATCATTTTACACAACTATAATTTCCATTTTTTTTATTGGAAGTGCAATTTGTATTTTTAATTTATATTCAGAAAATATTTATTTATTTTTTATTGTTTTAGGTTTTTATTTTCTTCAAAAATACTATAAAACGTTTAAGTTTTTATATTTATCTGTTTCATTATCAATCTTTACAATTTCAATGTTAATCAAGCCTGGAGCTAAATTGTTGGCTATTTTTTTTGTGTTGTTTTTTGTTAAAGAAGTTATAAAGAATTACAATAAAAAGGCAATTATTTTTTTGTATGGAAGTTTTTGTCTAGTACTTATTCAATGTGGACTTCTAAAAAAGCAATATGGAGATTTTACAATAAGTTATATTGATTCAGTGACTTACTATAATTATTTAGGTAGTAAGGCTGTTTGTTTAAGTGAAGGAAAAAAACTTAATCAACTAGATAATTCTAGGATGGATTATATTTTTTCAATATCAAATTCTGAAGCAAAAAAAATAGCTTTTGATGATTTAATAAATCAAATTTCAAATAATAAGTTTTATTTGTTTTACGCATATTTATCTGATGTTTATGATAATTCATCAGCTGGAAATACAGCTCTTGATTATACAATAAATATTAATAACACAACTTATTTTGATTTTTCAAAAGGTTTCTTTTTTACACTTTCAAAAGTTCAGAATATATTCTTTACAATTATTGGATTTTTTTTATCTGTATTTATGTTTTTTGCTTATTACAAGAAAGAACCTTATTTTAGTTTAATAAGTTTTTTTGTACTGTATACCATTCTTTTATCTGGAATTTCTTGTTCACAAGGCGATAGATTTCATCTTCCAGTCTTTTCTTTTGTTATTATTTTAATAGCAAAAAAAATATTTGATAAAACTAAACACTTCTCTGAACCACTTCAAAAATAGCACCATCTTCACATTTAAGTGTTTTAGATGGGAATTTCATTAATAAAGCATAGTCATGTGTTGCCATAATGATAGTTTTACCGTTAGCATTGATGTTCTTTAATACTTCAAGAACTTCAGCACTTGTTTGAGGATCAAGATTTCCTGTTGGTTCGTCTGCTAAGATTAATTCTGGGTCGTTTAACAAAGCTCTTGCAATGGCAACTCGTTGTTGCTCTCCACCAGAAAGTTGGTGAGGCATTTTATTGGCAAAACCTTTCATTCCTACTTTATCTAAAACTTCATCAATTTTATTTTGCATTTCAGTCATGTCAACCCAACCAGTTGCTTTCAATACAAAAAGCATATTATCGTTCACATTTCTATCTGGAAGCAATTTAAAATCTTGAAAAACAATTCCTATTTTTCTTCTCAAATAAGGAATGTCTTTTTCTTGTAGCGTCGCCAAATCATATTCCACAATATGACCTTCACCTTCTGTTAAAGGCAAATCTCCATAAAGTGTTTTCATAAAACTACTTTTTCCAGTTCCGGTTTTTCCAATGATGTAAAGGAATTCGCCGTGATTTACTTCAAGATTCACTTGAGATAAAATGACTTTATTTTCTTGATAAATAGTAACGTCTTTTAAAGATAATACTGGTTGTGACATAGGAAATTTTGTTTATTGGGTAAAAGTAATAAATTTTAGATATTAGATATAAGATTTTAGATATATAAATTTTGAAGTTTCCTAATTTAAAAACTTAACAAGTTGATTTTTATTGCTTCCTATCTTAATAATATCTTAAATTAGATTGTTAAGAAAAATGTTTATAATAAAACCAAACGATGTCTCGTTATACTTAGTAGAATGGTAATTTTGAATGATTATTAAAAAATATATGAAATGCGTAAAATAACAGCTTTTTTATTTTTAAATGTATTGGTTTCTGGAGCTACAATTTCGGCACAGCAAACTGCTATTTATACCAACCAACTTTCTGAATTTGATAGAGCTACAGATTTATATAATGATAAACAATATTTAGCAGCTCAGATTTTGTTCGAAAAAGTGCAACAAAATAATAAAGAACAAGAGGTACAAGCTGATTGTGCTTATTATATAGCCAATTGTGCGATTCGTTTAAATCAATCTGGTGCTGATAAATTGATGGAAGATTTTGTCGCTGATTATCCAACAAGTACTAAGCAAAATCAAGCTTACATTGGTGTTGCGACCTTCTATTTTGAAAACGGAAACTATCCACAAGCATTAGAGTATTTTAATAAAGTTGACGAAAGTGCCCTGACTTATGATGAGTTAGAACGTTATAATTTTCAAAAAGGATATGCTTTTTTTACAGCTAAAAATAAAAAAGAGGCTACTGCTTATTTTAATAAAGTTGCGAACTCTAAAGAATATGGTTCACAAGCCAAGTATTACTTAGGATTTATGGCTTATGAAGGCGATGACTACAAAGAAGCAACAAAGTATTTTGACCAAGTTTCTGGTGAAGAGAAATACAAAGAAAAGATGTCCTATTTTCAAGCTGATATGAATTTTAAACTTGGAAATTTTCAAAAAGCAATCGATTTGGGTAAGGCTGCCATGGCAAAATCATCGGCTGTAGAAAAATCGGAATTGAATAAAATTATTGGAGAAAGTTATTTCAATTTGAAACAATATGGTGAAGCATTGCCTTATTTGAAAGAATATAACGGCAAAAAAGGAAAATGGAGTAACACTGATTTTTACCAATTAGGATATACATATTACCAACAAAAAGACTACGAAAACGCTATTTCGCAATTCAATAAGATTATTGATGGAAAGGATTTTGTTGCTCAAAATGCTTACTATCATTTGGGTGAAAGCTATATGAAAACCGACAAGAAGCAACAAGCTTTAAACGCATTCAAGATTGCATCTGAAATGGATTTTGATAAAAAAATTCAAGAAGACGCCAATTTGAATTATGCTAAAATCAGTTATGAAATTGGAAATTCGTATCAATCTGTTCCTGACGTTTTATCTTCGTTTTTGGCAAAATATCCAAATTCACCTAGCAAAAATGAAATTGAAAACTTATTGATTAACTCGTATATCACTTCTAAAAATTACAAAGAAGCGTTGAATTTATTGGAGAAAAATAAAAATCCAGAAAACAGATTGGCGTATCAAAAAGTAACTTTTTATAGAGGTTTAGAATTATACACAGATGGAAATTATCAAGAAGCCCAAAAGATGTTTGCCAAATCGTTGAAAGAACAAAAAGATGCAAAATTCTCAGCAAGAGCTACATTTTGGAAAGCCGAAACTGAATTTACTTTAGATAATTTCAACGAAGCATTGTTAAGTTTCAAGCAATTTGAAGGAATGGCAGAAGCTAAAAACACACCTGAATTTAAAAATGTAAATTACAACATCGCTTATTGTTATTTCAAGCAAAAAGAATATGACCAAGCAGGAAATTATTTTCAAGCACAAATTGACGCTGTTAAAGACGATAAAATCCGATTGAATGATTCTTATTTGAGACTTGGAGATAGCCGTTTTGTAACTTCCAAATATTGGCCAGCTATGGATGCTTACAATAAAGCCATCGAATTAAAAAGTGTTGACGCTGATTATGCTGCCTTTCAAAAAGCAATTTCTTATGGTTTTGTAAGTAAAAATGATAAGAAAATTGAAGACTTCAATAAGTTTTTGTTAACTTTCAAAACCTCTCAATATCGTGATGATGCTTTGTTTGAATTAGGAAATACTTATGTAGCTGACAATAAAACTGATTTAGCAATTAAAACTTACGACCAATTATTGTCTGAATTCAAAAATGGGTCTTATGCTTCAAAAGCGGTTTTGCGACAAGGATTGATTTATTACAATGCAAATAAAGATAATGAAGCAATAACAAAATTCAAAAAAGTAGCTGCCGATTATCCAAGAACTCCAGAAGCATTGGAGGCAGTTTCTACAGCTAGATTGATTTATGTAGATAACGGAAAAGTAGACGAGTATGCAACTTGGGTAAGAACTTTAGATTTCGTAGAAGTTTCTGATGCTGAATTAGATAACGATACTTATGAAGCTGCTGAAAAACAATATTTGCAAAATAACACCAAACAAGCCATCGCAACTTTAAGTAGTTATGTGGCTAAGTTTCCAAAAGGAATTCATGCTCTGAAAGCTAATTTTTATTTGGCACAATCTTATTATGCTGATGGTTTGGAAACAAATTCAATTCCAAATTATGAATATGTAATTGCACAATCAAAAAGCGAATTTACAGAACAATCGTTAGCTCGTTTATGTGAAATTCATTTGAAAAAAGATGATTTTACAAAAGCAATTCCAGTTTTAAAACGATTAGAAATAGAAGCTGATTTTCCTCAAAACGTGACTTTTGCTCAAGCCAATTTAATGCGAGCTTACTATTCACAAAAAGATTATCCAAATTCAGTGATTTATGCTGATAAAGTTTTGGCAAATCCAAAAACCGATAATAAAGTAAAAAGTGATGCTCAAATTATTGTAGCACGTTCAGCAATAAAAGCAAATGACGAAGCTAAAGCAAGAACAGCTTATGCTAATTTATTGAAAATTGCAAAAGGTGAATTAGCAGCTGAGGCATTGTTTTATGATGCTTATTTCAAAAATAAAGATGGAAAATTTGCTGAATCTAATAAAGTGGTTCAAAAAATTGCTAAAGACTATTCAGGTTATAAATATTTTGGAGCCAAAGGTTTAGTTGTTATGGCGAAAAATTATTACGGATTGAAAGATAGTTTCCAAGCAACAGCAATTTTAGAAGGAGTAATAGAAAATTTTGCAGAATTCACTGATGTTGTTGAAGAAGCTAAAACAGAATTGAATACTATTAAATCAGAGGAAAGTAAAACGAATTCTTCTATTGAAAAATAAACTTTGTTTAAACTCTGTGCAATAAAAAATGAAAAAAATGAAAATCAATTTCCAATATAAAATCGCAATAGTAACTGTTCTTTTAGGAACTCAAATCACTTTTGCTCAAAAGAAAGACGAAAACATCGGAACAGAAGTTGTTAACGTTGTAAAACCATACACACCAACTATTTCAGATGCTTTTAAAGTAAAAGAAACACCATCTTTAGAAGACGATGATAATTCTAAAAAAGAGAATATTCAGTACAATATTTTCTCTTTCCCAGTAGCTTCAACATTTACACCTTCTAAAGGAAAAGCAGCTGGAGTTGATAAAGGAAAGCAAGAAAAATTGTATAGCAATTACGCTACTTTAGCAGCAGGAAACTATGGAAATATCAATGCCGAATTGTTTGTAACACAAACATTAGAAAGTGGTGATTATGTAGGAGCAATGTTACGTCATCTTTCCTCTCAAGGCGGAATTAAAGATTTGGATTTAGATGATAAATTTTCAAACTCTTCTATAGATTTAACTTACGGAAGCAAATCTAGAAATTTGTCATGGAATGCAGATTTGGGTTATCAGCATCAAATGTATAATTGGTATGGCTTGAATCCATTGTTCTATGAAAATTTTATTCCTGCCGATAAGGATGCTTTTATTAAAGCAATCGATTCTAAACAAACCTATCAAACCATTTCACTTGGTGGAAGATTAGCGCTTGGAGAAAGTGTTTTGAAAGAGGCAACTATAAAGTTCAATCGTTTCTCTGATGCTTTTTCTTCTGGAGAAAATCGTTTAGTTGCAAAACCTTCACTTGCATTTGATGTAATGGATGAAAAGATAAAAGTAGATTTTGTTTTTGATTACATCAATGGTAAGTTTGACAAAGATTATAACGGAATAACTGAGTTGAAATATGGTTACACCAACGTAGGAATGAAACCAAGTTTCCAAATCAATAAAGATGATTTATCTGTAAATTTAGGTGTTGGATTCTTTTACAGCATGGCAACAGAATCTGGAAAAAATAAATTCTTTATATATCCAAATATTACAGCATCTTACAAAGTGGTTGGCGATTTAATGGTAGCTTATGCTGGAGCAGAAGGTGCTTTAAAACAAAATTCTTATCAAGAATTCGTACAAGAAAATTTCTTCGTTTCACCAACACTAGGAATTGGACCAACCGATCAAAAATTTGACATTTATGTTGGATTAAAAGGTAAATTAGCCAATA
This sequence comes from Flavobacterium koreense, assembly GCF_054776075.1. Taxonomy (NCBI): domain Bacteria; kingdom Pseudomonadati; phylum Bacteroidota; class Flavobacteriia; order Flavobacteriales; family Flavobacteriaceae; genus Flavobacterium; species Flavobacterium koreense. The sequence goes on from NZ_BAAHCF010000042.1 coordinate 296,017, forward strand.
CTATCGGATACAACATTCGTGGTTCGTTGATGAATGAAGGAGGTAAACCAATGTTCTTAAGAAATGAATTCTCTCATTACAATACAAATAAAAATGGTTACGCTTACGGAAACTCTTTTGATGTTGTGTATGACGATGTTAAAACAGTGAGTTTTTATGGTGAATTAAAAGCAGATTTCTCTAAAAATGTATCTTTTGGTGTTAACGGAACTTTTAGTAGTTACACAACTGATATTCAGGAAGAAGCTTGGAATTTACCTGCTTTGAAATTAGGAGCAAATTTAGATTTCAATATTACTGACAAATGGTATGCTGGAACAAGTGTTTTCTTTGTTGGAGAACGAAAAGATCTTAAGTTTGTACAAACAGCTTTAGCAATTTTTCCACCAACATATACTACAGAAACAACAACACTTGATAGCTATTTCGATTTGAATGCTCATATTGGATTTAAATACAACGAAAGATTAACCTTTTTCTTAAAAGGAAATAATTTAGCTAACCAAAGTTACCAAAGATGGATAAACTATCCAGTGCAAGGTGTGCAAGGATTATTAGGTGCTAATTATAAATTTGATTTTTAATTTTATTGCCACAAAGCCACGAAGTCACAAAGAAAATTTAAGATTAAGGTTCATTTTCTTTGATATTTTTTAAAAATAATTTTTTAAATCTTAATGAATCTTTATATCTCAATGCTTTTAAACTTTTTTTAATTTTTCTAATATTTTTAATAATAAACTTCGTGCCTTTGTGTCTTTGTGGCAAATTATATGAAAAAACAAATCCTTCAACAACACCAACTATTACTTCAAGATAAAATCGATGTATTCCGTGATATGATTTCAGGATTGACAGAAGATGCTCAAAACGATGCTAAAGGTTCGGCTGGTGATAAGCATGAAACCGCTTTGTCAATGATGCACATCGAACAAGAAAAACTGAATCACAAACTAAAAGAAATTCTTGACCAAAAATCGGTTCTAGATAAAATTGACGCTTCCGCAAATCATACTAAAATCGCTTTAGGAAGTTTAGTTCAAGCCAATGGAATGTTATTATTCATAAGTGCAGCTTTGCCTAAAATTATCGTTGACGATAAAACTATTATTGCTGTTTCACCACAATCACCACTAGGAAGTAAGTTGATGGGAAATGAAGTGGGTTTTGAGTTTGAGATTAATACAACGAAATTTAAGATAGAATTTGTTCAATAATTAACAAATTCTAACCCAAAACCTCAATTCAAAACAATTTCACTTTATAATTTTCATATAAAATCATTTTTTAGTTTAAATTTATAACTAATTATTCTTTTTTAGTTTTAATATTTGAAGTATTGCCTCAATTTTGCTTCATAATAAAAAATAAAAAGAAAAGATTATGTGTGGAATTGTATGCGCCTTTGATTTAAAACAAAAATCAGAATCATTAAGACCTCAAGTATTAGAAATGGCAAAAATCATCCGTCATCGCGGACCAGATTGGAGCGGAATTTTTAGTAACGATAAAGCTATTTTAGCTCACGAACGATTAGCAATTGTTGATCCAGCTTCAGGGAAACAACCTTTGTTTAGTCAAGATAAAAGCTTGGTTCTTGCAGCCAACGGAGAGATTTACAATCACAGAGAATTACGTAAACAATTTGAAGGTAAATATACTTTTCAAACCGAAAGTGATTGTGAAGTAATTCTTGCTTTATATAAAGAAAAAGGAGTTCACTTCATAGACGAAATGAACGGAATTTTTGGATTTGCAATCTACGATGTTGAAAAAGACGAATATTTCATTGCTCGCGACCACATGGGAATTATTCCATTATACATCGGTTGGGACCAATACGGAACATTTTATGTAGCTTCAGAATTAAAAGCTTTAGAAGGATACTGTACAAAAATAGAATTATTTCCACCTGGACATTACATGTCAAGTAAAGATGGTGAATTCGTAAAATGGTACAACAGAGAATGGACAGAATATGATGCTGTAAAAGATAACGCTACAAGCATTGAAGAAATCAAAACTGCTTTAGAAGCAGCTGTTCACCGTCAATTGATGAGCGATGTTCCTTACGGAGTTTTGCTTTCTGGTGGTTTGGATTCATCAATTACTTCGGCAGTTGCAAAAAAATATGCACAAAAACGTATTGAATCAGGTGACACAGTTGATGCTTGGTATCCACAATTACACTCATTTGCTGTTGGTTTAGAAGGTTCTCCAGATTTAGCTGCTGCACAAGTTGTAGCAAATCATTTAGGAACCATTCACCACGAAATTAAATTCACCATTCAAGAAGGTTTAGATGCTGTTCGCGATGTAATTTATAATTTAGAAACTTATGACGTTACTACAATTCGTGCATCAACACCAATGTATTTAATGGCAAGAGTTATTAAATCAATGGGAATCAAAATGGTGCTTTCAGGTGAAGGTTCTGATGAGTTGTTTGGTGGTTATTTATATTTCCATAAAGCTCCAAATGCTAGAGAGTTTCATGAAGAAACAGTACGTAAATTAAGTAAATTACACATGTACGATTGCTTACGTGCTAATAAAAGTTTAGCAGCTTGGGGAATTGAAGGACGTGTGCCATTTTTAGATAAAGAATTTATGGATGTTGCTATGCGCATCAACCCACAAGACAAAATGATTAACGGAGAACGCATGGAAAAATGGGTTTTACGTAAAGCATTCGAAGACATGTTGCCAGCAAGTGTGGCTTGGCGTCAAAAAGAACAATTCAGTGATGGCGTTGGCTACAGTTGGATTGACACTTTAAAAGAAATGGTTGGAAAAGAAATTTCTGATGAGCAATTGGCGAATGCAAAATTCAAATTCCCAATTCAAACACCTACGTCTAAAGAAGAATATTATTATCGTTCTCTTTTTACAGAGCATTTCCCAAGTGATACAGCAGCACTTTGCGTTCCACAAGAAGCTAGCGTTGCTTGTAGTACCAAAATCGCACTCGAATGGGATGAAGCTTTTAAAAACATGAATGATCCATCAGGAAGAGCCGTGGCTAATGTTCACGATGACGCCTATGTAAAAGCATAAAGTCAAGCGTAGTTTCTTGACTTTAGATTGAAGTTTAGTTTGTTTGTTTAAAACGCTTGTCATTTATGATAAGCGTTTTTGTTTAAACTGAAAACTGCAATCTGAACACTGAATACTATTTTTAGCATTTGTCAGTATATCAATCAATTATAAAAACAACTTTTGTTTAAACTTCAAAAAATCGTTTTAAATCAATTAAAATTTATTAAAAGATAAATGTTAATAACTTCTACGACAAAATGCTTTAAAATGCTTTAAAATCATCTTAATAATTATATATTTGCGTGTTAGACAAAAATCATACATACGATATAATTTATTATGAGCGACGAAATTAAAAAAAATAGCTATTCAGCCGACAGTATTCAGGCATTAGAAGGAATGGAGCACGTTAGAATGCGTCCTTCCATGTACATTGGAGATACTGGCGTTAGAGGTTTACACCATTTAGTTTATGAAGTAGTAGATAACTCAATCGATGAGGCTTTAGCAGGTCATTGTGATACTATTGGAGTTTTTATTAACGAAGATAATTCTGTTTCTGTTGAAGACAACGGTCGTGGTATTCCAGTTGATATGCACAAAAAAGAAGGTGTTTCTGCTCTTGAAGTAGTAATGACCAAAATTGGTGCCGGTGGAAAATTCGACAAAGATTCATATAAAGTTTCTGGAGGTCTTCACGGAGTTGGGGTTTCTTGTGTTAATGCACTTTCTGATAATTTAAAAGCAACCGTTTTTAGAGACGGAAAAATATACGAGCAAGAATACGAAAGAGGAAAAGCAATGTATCCTGTAAAGCAAGTTGGTACAACTGACAAACGTGGTACAATGGTTACTTTTCATCCAGATAAAACTATCTTTACTCAAACAATAGAGTATAACTACGATACTTTAGCAGCTCGTATGCGTGAGTTGTCTTTCCTTAACAAAGGAATTACAATTACATTAACTGACAAACGTCGTACAAAAGATAACGGAGAATACGAAGGTGAAGTTTTTCATTCAAAAGAAGGATTGAAAGAATTCGTTAAGTTCTTAGATATGGGTCGTGAGCCAATTATTTCTCACGTAATTAGTATGGAGCACGAAAAAGGAGAAATTCCTGTAGAAGTAGCTTTAGTTTATAATACTAGTTATTCAGAGAATATCTTTTCTTACGTAAACAACATTAATACTCACGAAGGAGGAACGCACTTACAAGGTTTCCGTATGGGATTAACTCGTACGTTGAAAAAATATGCTGACGCTTCAGGATTATTAGATAAATTGAAATTTGAAATTGCTGGTGATGACTTCCGTGAAGGATTGACTGCTATTATTTCGGTAAAAGTTTCTGAACCACAATTTGAAGGACAAACGAAAACCAAACTAGGAAATAGAGAAGTAGTTTCTCCAGTTTCTCAAGCGGTTTCTGAAATGCTTGAAAATTATTTGGAAGAAAATCCAAATGATGCAAAAATCATTGTTCAAAAAGTAATCCTTGCTGCTCAAGCGCGTCACGCTGCTAAAAAAGCTCGTGAAATGGTACAACGTAAAACCGTTTTAGGTGGTGGAGGTTTACCAGGAAAATTATCTGATTGTTCAGAACAAGATCCAGCAAAATGCGAAGTTTACTTAGTCGAAGGAGATTCGGCTGGTGGAACAGCAAAACAAGGTCGTGATAGAAACTTTCAAGCCATCATGCCATTAAGAGGTAAGATTTTGAATGTTGAAAAAGCAATGCACCACAAAGTTTTTGAAAACGAAGAAATCAGAAATATCTTCACTGCTCTTGGTGTAACTATCGGAACAGAAGAAGATTCTAAAGCATTAAATTTAGAAAAATTAAGATACCACAAAGTAATCATCATGTGTGATGCCGATGTCGATGGTAGTCACATTGCTACTTTGATTCTTACGTTCTTCTTCCGTTTTATGCGTGAATTAATTGAAGGCGGTCACGTTTATATTGCTGCGCCACCTTTATATTTAGTTAAAAAAGGAAACAAAAAAGAATACGCTTGGAATGATGATCAACGTGATGCTGCTAACGAAAGAATGGGTGGAAGTGCAGGAATTCAACGTTACAAAGGTCTTGGAGAAATGAATGCAGAGCAATTGTGGGAAACTACAATGGATCCAAATTTCAGAACTTTGCGTCAAGTTACTATTGATAATTTAACTGAGGCAGATAGAGTATTCTCAATGTTGATGGGAGATGAAGTTCCGCCAAGAAGAGAATTTATCGAGAAGAATGCTGTTTACGCAAACATCGATGCGTAATAAGTTTTTACAATATATAATGATAGGGATTTGTCTGATTTTTTCGGGCAAATCCTTTTCTCAATCTATACAAACGATAGAAGACATTGGTTTGTTTCTAACAGATGCAACATTTTACTCTGAAAAATATATTACTCCAGCCACTGATGCTGCTGTATATCAAGCATCTTCAGGTTGGATGACTTCTCCAAAAAAGAGAAAATTGTATGATGTAACCTTGAGTTTGCATGGTAATATGTTTTTTGTACCAAAAAGAGATAGAAGCTTTGAAATTAAAAACTCTGATTTTTCTTTTTTTACCATAGAAAATAATTCTTCAGCAACAGTTCCAACTGCTTTAGGTAGTGATTCACAATACTATTTAATTGGTGAAATTGACAATAACCAAGTTCGTATTGAAACTCCAAAAGGAGTCAATCAAGAAACTATCTTTTATCCTTATTTACAAGGTTCAATCTCGCTTTGGAAAGGATTTGAAGCTGTTGTTAAATTTTCTTCAAAAGTCAAATTAAAACGTGGAGATTATCAAGTATACGGATTTGGATTAAAACATAATTTTAGTCAGTACTTCAAATCGTTAGAATCTAAAAAAATACATTTAGCTGGATTAGTAGCTTACTCTAAAGAAGAAATAAGTTTTGGATTTTTAGACACTTATACTAATTATGGTAATTTAGGTATTAATGAGATTACAGGAGAAGTGGATACATGGCAGTTTCAGCTGAGTGCATCTAAAGAATGGAAGAGATTTGAATTAATGACCAGTTTTATTGCTAATCAAAGTGATTTTAAATACTATTTGTCTGGACCAAAAGGTGAAATAGAAAATTTTATTCCGGTGCAATATATTTTGAACGAAAAACTAAAAGATATTTACAAATCAAAATTCAATACTATTGGAGAAATTTCAGGTAGATATCAATTTAGCAAAATTTATGTTCAAACTTCATTTGCTTTTGGTAAATTTGTAAACACAAACTTATCCGTACAATACGAATTTTAATTTTTATCAATATAAATAAACACACAATACAATGAAAGTTACCATAGTAGGAGCAGGAAACGTAGGAGCTACATGCGCAGACGCTATTGCTTACAGAAGAATTGCGAGTGAAATCGTATTATTAGACATTAGAGAAGGATTTGCAGAAGGAAAAGCTTTAGACATTATGCAAACGCAAACTACTTTAGGATTCAATACAAAGGTTTCTGGAAGTACAAATGACTATTCAAAAACTGCAGGAAGTGATGTAGTAGTTATTACATCTGGAATTCCAAGAAAACCTGGAATGACTCGTGAAGAGTTAATCGGAATTAATGCAGGAATTGTAAAAGGAGTGGCTGAAAATTTATTAGCACATTCACCAAATGCAATTGTAGTTGTAGTTTCTAATCCAATGGATACAATGACTTATTTGACATTAAAAGCTACAGGTTTACCAAAAAACAGAATTATTGGAATGGGTGGAACTTTAGATAGTTCTCGTTTCAAAACTTATTTATCTTTAGCTTTAGACAAACCAGCTAACGATATTCAAGGAATGGTTATTGGTGGTCATGGAGATACTACTATGATTCCTTTAACAAGATTGGCATCTTACAACGGAGTTCCAGTTTCAGAATTTTTATCAGCTGATGAATTAGCAAAAGTTTCTGCAGATACAATGGTTGGAGGAGCAACTCTTACAGCTTTATTAGGAACTTCTGCATGGTATGCGCCAGGAGCTTCTGTAGCATTTTTAGTTGATTCTATCTTAAATGATCAAAAGAAAATGATTCCTTGTTCAGTAATGTTAGAAGGTGAATATGGACAAAGCGATATCTGTATCGGAGTGCCATGTATCATCGGAAGAAATGGTATTGAAAAAATTGTGAACATTGAATTAAACGAAGAAGAAAAAGCAAAATTTGCTAAGAGTGCAGACGCAGTTAGAGCAATGAATGGTGATTTGAAATCGATTTTATCATAAATTAAAATACAATAGATTAAAAAGACTGCATTTTTGCAGTCTTTTTTTTGATATTAATGTGTAAATAATTTGTTAATCTTTAGGTTAATTATATATTTGCACGTTTCAAAAAACGTGTACAAAAGTATTTTTATTGATTTACATTGAAAATCAATGGCTTACTTTATATTTACTTGTTTTTTTAAACCCAACAAACAAAAATTAATTAATTTTTAGTAATAATGCAGAATAAAGGACTTATTAAATTTTTCGCAATTCTATTTGCACTGGTAAGTATTTACCAACTTTCTTTCACATTTGTATCTAACGGTGTTCAAAATGACGCTAAAGCATTTGCAAAAGGAAACCAAGATAAAGAAATAGAATATCTAAACGATATTAAAAACAAAAAGGTTTTTAGTATGTTTGGTCTTGTTGATTACACTTATGATGAGGTAGTCGGTAAACAAATCAACAAAGGTCTTGACCTTGAAGGAGGAATCAACGTTATTCTTCAAATTTCGGTTAAAGATGTTTTGAAAGGTCTTTCTAACAATTCTAAAAATGCCGTTTTCAATAAAGCATTAGAAGATGCAAAGGTTAATCAACAAGGAAATCAATCTTATTTAGATGCTTTCTTTGTGGCTTTTGATGCTATCAAAGGTGATACAAAATTAGCTTCTCCAGATATTTTTGCAAACAAAAATTTATCTGATGAAATCAATTTTAAAATGTCTGATGAGGAAACTAAAAAAGTTATCAGAAGAAAAGTTGATGAATCAGTTGAATCTGCTTTTGGCGTATTAAGAAAACGTATCGATAAATTTGGTGTTACTCAACCAAACATTGCTAAACTTGGACAAACAGGAAGAATTCTTGTTGAATTACCAGGTGCTAAAGATGTTGACCGTATCAAAAAATTATTACAATCAACAGCTCAATTAGAGTTTTGGGAAACATACAAAATTGATGAAGTAGGTGGTTTCTTAATGGCTGCAAACGACGCTTTGAAAGCTACTGAAAAGAATGCAACTACTCCAGAAGTAAAAACTGTAACAAACGATTCTATTAAAGATATGTTAGCTAATAAAGCTAATGATTCTGTTGATTCTAAAAAAGGAGGTAATCCTATATTAGATAAATTTGTAGGTCAAGGTGGTGGACCAATTTTAGGTATTGTTTCTGTAAAAGATACAGCTAAAATTAACTCTTATTTAAAAAGAGCAGATATTCGTTCTTTATTACCAGCTGACAAACGTTTTGCAAAATTTGTTTGGGGTAAACCAACTATTACTAAAGACGAAAAAACTAAAGCTGATATTGAAACTTTTGAACTTTATGCTTTAAAAGGAAATAAAGATGATGTTGCACCATTAAGTGGTGGAGTTATCACTGATGCAAGAGATACTTTTGATCAATTAGGTAAGCCTGCAGTTTCTATGCAAATGAATGGTCAAGGTGCTAAAGTATGGGAGCAATTAACAGGAAATGCATTTACAACAAAAGGTTATATCGCTATTGCACTTGATGATGTAGTTTATTCTGCTCCAGGTGTTTCTACAGGACCAATTGCTGGTGGTAGATCAGAAATTTCAGGAAATTTTGATGTTACTGAAACTAAAGATTTAGCGAATGTATTAAGAGCTGGTAAATTGCCTGCTGCTGCTGAAATTGTTCAATCAGAAGTGGTTGGGCCATCATTAGGAGAGAAAGCTATTCATGCTGGATTCATTTCTTCTATTGTAGGTTTCTTATTAGTTTGTTTATGGATGGTATTCTACTATGGTAGAGCTGGTTGGTATGCAAATATTGCATTATTAGTAAACTTACTTTTCTTATTCGGAATTTTAGCAAGTTTAGGTGCTGTATTGACTTTACCTGGTATTGCAGGTATCGTGTTAACACTTGGTACTGCTGTAGATGCAAACATCATTATATATGAAAGAGCAAAAGAAGAACTACGTGAAGGAAAAACTTTAGGTGATGCAGTCGTTGCATCTTATGGTTGGAAAGGAGCTATGCGTTCTATTATTGATGCAAACGTTACTCACGTATTAACTGGAGCTATCTTATTTATTTTCGGAACAGGACCTATTCAAGGTTTCGCAACTACATTATTAATTGGTATTATAACTTCATTGTTTACTTCAATCTTTATTGCAAGAATCTTTATTGATAAAGATATTGCTAATAATAGAAGTTTAACATTCACAACGCCATTAACTAAAAATTGGTTTACAGGTTTCCACTTCGACTTTATTGGAGTTAAAAAATGGACTTACTTGTTCTCTTCTGCAGTTGTAGTAGTGAGTTTAGTTTCAATTTTCTTTTTAAATGGTCTTGACGAAGGTGTTGATTTTGTTGGAGGAAGAACTTTCCAAGTAAAATTTGAAAAAGCAGTTGAGCCAACTCTAGTTTCTGAAGAATTGTCTAAAGAATTTGGAACTGCTGTTGAAGCAAAAGTATTTGGTGATGATGATCAATTAAAATTGACTACTAAATATAAAATCAAAGAAGAAAGTGCTAACGTAGATGAAGAAGTAAATAAAAAGTTATACAAAGTTTTAGGTAAATATTATACCAAAACTTCTTATGAAAACTTTATCAATTCATACGATGGTAAACAATTAGGAGTTTTACAAGCTTCTAAAGTTGGAGCAGCTATCTCTGCCGATATCAAAACAAACTCTTTCTGGGCTGTTATTGGTGCAATGCTAGTTGTTGGACTTTATTTAGTAATTTCATTCCGTAAATGGCAATATTCATTAGGAGCTATCGCTGCGGTATTACATGACGTTATCTTTGTATTAGGATTATACTCATTATTATACAAAGTGATGCCTTTCCACATGGAAATGGATCAGCACTTCATTGCGGCAATCTTAACTGTTATTGGATATTCTATGAACGATACTGTAATTGTATTTGATAGAATTAGAGAGTTCTTAGCTGGAAATGTTAAAGGTACTTTCAAAGAAGTAGTAAATGCTTCTATTAATACTACATTATCAAGAACATTGAATACGTCTTTAACCATGATTTTAGTATTGTTAATCATGTTTATTTTCGGTGGAGAGTCTATTAGAGGATTTATCTTCGCAATGCTTGTTGGTATTGTTGTAGGAACATATTCATCTTTATTTATTGCAACACCAGTTTTAGTTGACTCAATGAATAAGAAAGATATTAAAGAGATTGAAGAGCGTCACCATTCATAAGTGAATTGCTTATAAATATAAAAGCTACCTTGTTTAAGGTAGCTTTTTTTTATGGATTAAAGTTTGATATTTAGTCTTGGTTCAATGTATTAGTTCTCAAATAAGTTTAAATTCTATAATTGTTAAAACCATTTTTATTTTATCCAACCGACTTTTCTTTTCCAAAGGTTGAATTCTTTTTCTCTTTCATGAAGATTTTTTGGAACCCTTTGGTTTTCGCTTTCTGCTTGTAATCTTATGATTTGCGTTTGTTCTTCAAGAGTATTTAGTCCAATTTTTAATCTTCTGACGTTAACTTTCAAAAGGTCATCATATTCATTAGGACTTAACTCTCCATTTTTGTCCCAATCGAATTGAGTTCCGTATAATTGAGGCATTCCCTCTAGAACACTTATTCTATCCGTTAAACTTGCTAAATTCTTCTCATAAACTTTATTTTCAATAGCTACATTTTCTAATAGTTTTAGACACTTTTTCATGAATTCAGGTTTACTTATAGAATGTTGAATAATCAACCAAGCTGATTCACTAGCCTCAATTCCGACTTTTTCAATTGTTGGAAAACCAATTTCGTCAATAATTTCATTTAGTTTTTCTGCATTTTTTATGTGAAGAATTTCCATTTCATTGTTGTAACCTTCAGATAGCTTTTTTTCTTTAATAAGTTTCTCTCGAAACTTTAAATCAGCATCTTTTAATTCAATTATCAATTTAGCAATTTTTAGAAAATTCATTTTGCAGATAAATTTAAGTTTCGGATGAGCTAAAATAGCAACAAATTATGTGATTTTGGTATTAGTAATACTATTTTAATAGTATAAAAAAAGAGAACTAATTTAGTTCTCTTTTTATTATATGGTATAAAATTCTAAATATCAATATCTTCAGGTAGCGGTTCTTCTGCCATAAATAAATAATACAATCCAACAAGAATAAATGGTACACTCAGCCATTGTCCAGTTGAAAATAAACCAAGTGAATTCTCAAAACCACCTTGACTTTCTTTTACAAACTCTACTACAAAACGAACAGACCATAAAAGAATTAGAAAAATTCCAAAAATTAAACCATGTTTCCTTGGAGTATCTGTTTTCCAGTACAAGAACAATAAGATAAAAAATACAAAAATATAGGCAAAAGCTTCATAAAGTTGTGCCGGATGTTTTAAAGGAACTTGTGCTAAGAGATTTGCAAATTTGGGATTGTTTACAATGGCATCATATGCTAAATCTGGATTTGCAATCTGAGTTTGATTCATGGCATCTTGAGGTGAAAAGTAATCTCTTACGAATTTAATTCCAAAAGTTTCATTGGTAGTTATTTTCCCAACAATTTCAGAATTAAAGAAGTTACCTAATCTTACAAAAATAGCACCACAAGCAACAGGTATCACAACTCTATCTAGAACCCAAAGTAAAGGTTTGTTTACTACTTTTTTGCTGTAAAAATACATTACAATAATTATTGCAATTGCAGCTCCATGGCTTGCTAATCCTGCAAAACCTGTAAATTGAAATTCTGGTTCAAATTTAAAGGGTAATAATATTTCAAGAGGATGGTTTCTAAAGTATTCCCAATCATAAAAAAACACATGTCCTAAACGAGCGCCAAACAATGTTGCTAAAACTGTCCATACGAAAAGAGTGTCCAATTTGTCTAAAGATTCTTTTTCGTTTATAAAAATCTTTTTCATGATGTACCAACCTAATCCAAATGCAATTACAAACATTAAGCTGTAAAACCTCAAATTAAGAGAGCCAATATGTATTCCTTCTGACGGATTCCAAATCATTTTTTGTGTTTTTTAATATGAATTTTATCAAAAATAGTAATTTTAAAATTACTTAATTCTAAAATTATGTTATTTATGAGTACATTTTTTTTCAGGGACAGGGTCATAACCAGTTTTTCCCCATGGATGACAACTTAAAATTCTTTTAATTCCTAAATAAGATCCTTTTATCAATCCGTGAACTTTTAACGCTTCAAGAAAATAACTGGAACATGTAGGTTCAAATCGACAAGTTGAAGGAGTGAATGGTGATATTGCTTCTTGATAAAACCGAATAAGTAGTACAAGAGGAAAAATAATTATTTTTTTCACCATTTGAATTTTGATTAAACACTAAAGGATGTTCCTTCTTTTCCGTCTTTTAGTTGAATGCCAAGGGCTAATAATTTATCTCTAATTTCATCTGAAAGTGACCAGTTTTTATTTGCTCTTGCTTCATTTCGCATTTCAATTAGCATTTCGACAACGCCTTCTAATTTTTCTGCGTTATTTCCAGAAGATTTTTCATTTCTAATACCTAAAACTTCGAAAGTAAATTCCTCTAAAGTCTTTTTTAGCAGATCTAAATCAGATGAAGTTATTGATTCTCTTTTATCATTAAGTAAATTCACAAAACGTACTCCTTCAAAAAGTTGAGCGATTAAAATTGGTGTATTGAAATCATCATTCATTGCATCATAACAACTTTGGCTCCAAGTGGAAATATCTAAAGTAGAAGAAGAACTTGTTTGAATATCGTTCAAAAGTTGAAGACCTTCCATCAATCTACTGAAGCCTTTTTCACTTGCTACCATTGCATCGTTAGAAATATCTAAAACACTTCTATAATGAGCTTGTAAAAAGCAAAAACGAACTACATTTGGGTGAAAAGGTTTTTCAAAAAAATTATTTCCACCTTCAATCAGTTCCATTGGAAGAATATAATTTCCAGTAGATTTACTCATTCTTAAACCGTTCATTGTTAGCATGTTTGTATGCATCCAATGTCTTACTGGTGAAACTCCATTGCAAGCTTTTCCTTGTGCAATTTCACATTCGTGATGAGGGAATTTCAAATCCATTCCACCACCATGAATATCAAACTGTTCTCCAAGATATTTAGTACTCATTGCGGTACATTCAAGATGCCAACCAGGAAAACCTTCGCCCCAAGGAGAGTTCCATCTCATAATGTGTGCAGGAGTCGCATGTTTCCATAATGCAAAATCTTGAGGATTTTTTTTCTCGTTTTGACCATCCAAATCACGAGTATTTGCTAGTAATTCTTCAACATTTCTGTTGTTTAATTCACCATAATTCAAACCTCTTTTGTTATACTCTAAAACGTCAAAATAAACCGAACCATTGCTTTCATAAGCGAATCCTTCATCTATTAATTTTTGAGTTAATTCTATTTGTTCAAGTATATGACCAGTTGCTGTTGGTTCAATATTTGGAGGAAGAAAATTGAATAAATCCAATACTTTGTGAAAATCAACAGTATATTTTTGAACCACTTCCATAGGTTCTAATTTTTCTAATCTTGATTGTTTTACAAATCTATCATTTTCAATATCGCCATCATCTGTTAAATGTCCAGCATCAGTGATATTTCTAACATAACGAACTTTATAGTTTAAATGTAAAAGGTATCTGTATATAACATCAAAACTCATAAAAGTTCTAACATTACCTAGATGTACATTGCTATATACAGTTGGTCCACAAACATACATTCCAATAGTACCATCTGTTATTGGAGTGAAAATTTCTTTTTCTCCAGAAAGAGAATTATAAATTTTAAGTGTTTGATTTTTATAAAGTTGCATATTATATTTATTGTTTTATTGATAAGTAAATGATTAGAAATCTAGAAATTTGTGTCTAATTTTATGTAATCTAAAAATTCTCTTCTAACTATATCATTTTTAAATTTTCCTCCGAATTCAGCAGTTACAGTACTACTTTCAATATCTCTTATTCCACGAGAATTTACACAAAGATGTTTTGCATCAATAATACAGGCTACATTTTCTGTGTTTAAAACTTTTTGAAGTTCTTTAACAATTTGAATGGTTAATCTTTCTTGAACTTGAGGTCTTTTAGCAAAATAATCTACAACTCTATTCATTTTTGACAATCCAACCACAGTTCCATTTGAGATATAAGCAATATGAGCTCGTCCTACTATTGGTAGTAGGTGATGTTCACATGTTGAATAAACAGTAATGTTTTTTTCAACAAGCATTTCGTTGTATTTGTATTTATTGTCAAAAGTAGAAGAACTTGGTTTTTTATTTGGATTCAAACCACCAAATATTTCTTTAACAAACATTTTTGCCACACGATTAGGTGTGCCTTTTAAACTATCGTCAGTTAGGTCCATTCCAAGAGTGAAAAGTATATTTTCGACATCTTTTTTTATTAATTCGATTTTCTCTTCATCCGTTTTTTCAAACGCATCTTTTCTAAGAGGTGTTTGCTCATTTGTGGCAATATGATTGTTTCCGATTTCGTCGGCAAATTCTTCGTTATTGGTCATTTTTTAATAAGATTTTTTTAGCAAATTTTAATTGCAAAGATAAATATTATTGAATTATAATTAGCAATGGAAACTCTATTTTTAAAAATTAGAAATTTTAAGATAAATTTTGGTTAAATTTATGTATATTTCGCTCCTTAAAATGTATTATGCAATGAAAAGAAATACTCTAATTATATTGTTAAGTTGCCTGTTTATCAATGTTATAACGGCTCAAAATTTATTAGTTAATGGTAATTTTGAATCAGGTGGAGTAGGTGTAGGATTTAACATCAATAGTACAGGATATAATTATGTAGCAACTCCAACAAGTTCGACTTCACCAGGAGATTATTCGTTTGGAGCCAATCCTCAACCTTACAATACGTCTAATTTTATAAGTGGTTTTGATCATACAACTGGTTTAGTAACTGGTAAAATGATGATTATTGATGGTAGTACAGATGGTGGAAATCCAAGTTTTTGGAAAGCCGGAAATTCTGGAGGTGGAGTTTGCGGATTAACTGTTGGAGCAACATATACTTTTCGTTATTGGGTAAAAACAATTTCAACAAATGTAACAGGGGTGTCGACACAACCAGATATTAGAGTAGTTTTTAATAATGCAACAATTTTAACATCGCCACCAAGTTTTTTAGCGCCTTTACCTGCTGCTGGTTGGGAAATGAGAACCTATACTTTTACACCAACAAATGCTTGTGTAAATATTGAACTAAGAAATTTTAATACGAATCCTGTTGGAAATGATTTTGCTATAGACGATTTGTCTTTAACGCCACCTGCTTCACCATTATCAATAACTTATTCTGCTTTAAATACGTCATGTCCTGCATCTTCAGATGGATCAATAGCAATTTATGCCACTGGAGGTACACAATCTTACACTAGTTATTCAATTACAGGTCCTGTTTCACAAACAAATGCATTAGGAATTTTTACAGGTTTGCCTGCAGGTACATACACAATATCAGTAACAGATAGCGCTCCAACAACAGTTAGTCAGTCAAACGTTGTTATTGCTAATCCAGTAAACCCTTTAGTAGTTTCTTCTAATACAGGTATTTGTAATGGAAGTAATACAACATTATCTGTTAGTGGAGGTTCAACTTACACTTGGACAGCATCACCAGCAGATCCATCATTGACAACTCCAAATAGTGCAACACCTACAGTTAGTCCTACAGTTAATACAACATATACTGTTACTTCATCAATAACTTCACCTAGAAGCTTAATTGTTAATGGAGATTTTTCACAAGGAAATAGTGGTTTTGGTACTGATTATCAATATCTAACATCAGCACCAGTAGTTGGAGTTCAAAGGGCTTATGGAATTGTTACAAATCCAAGTTCTTGGTTTACACCTTTTTCCATTTGTGGTGATCATACCACAGGTACAGGAAATATGATGGTTGTTGATGGTTCAAATTTAAATGCTGGGAATGACAGATTATGGAGTCAAACGGTTCCAGTTTTGCCTGGTCAAAATCATACTTTTAGTTATTGGATTCAAACAGTTGCAACACCAAATCCTGCTCAAATAGAAGTTCTAATAAATGGAGTGTCACAAGGAATCGGATTAGCTCCAGCTATTGCAACATGTGGAAATTGGACGCAATATTCATACGTTTGGAATTCTGGTGCAAGTAATACTGCACAAATCGTTATGTATGACAGAACTACTTCTGTTTCAGGAAATGATTTTGCGATTGATGATATATCATTTACTACAAATGCTACTTGTTCTGTTTCTAAGTCAGTTATTGTTACAGTTAATACTTTAGCTTTAATTGTACCTGGTAATCAAATTGTATGTAATGGTACATTAATACCTTCTTTGTCATTTCCAACTAATTTACCAGGATCAACAGTATCATGGACAAACAATAATCCTCTATTGGCGATAGGAAGTGCTGGTTTAGGAAATTTAACTAACGTACTTGCAACTAATACAACTTCTGCTCCAATTGTAGCAACTATTACAGTGACTGCTTCTTTGAGTGGTTGTACAGATGTTACTAATAGTTTTACAATTACTATAAATCCATCACCATCAGTATTGGTTAACAGTCCTGTTAAATGTACTGGTGATATAGCTCCAGTTTTAATTCAAGCTACACCTTCAGTTGCTGGAACTTATAATTATGCTTGGACTGTTCCTGCAGGAGTTCCTGCACCTGGTAACGTGCCTAGTTTTAATAGTGCAATTGCTGGAAATTATACAGTTGTAATTACTAATGCAACGACTGGATGTATAAGTCAACCTTCAACAGGAACTCTAACTTATATAACAAATTGTTGCCCAGATGAAATTACAATTGATGCTCCAAACCCAGTTTTATGTAATGCATCTAGTTGTACCACTATTACAGCATCATATATAGATATTAAAGATACCACTTCTTATACTGTGGCATCTATTCCTTATGCGCCTCTAGCGCCATTAGGTAATGCAGGAACATCATTATGTAATATTGATGACGCCTACTCAGCAGCTACACCTTTACCATTTGATTTTAGTTTTTATGGTAGTTGTTTTGACGCATTTCAATTAAGTACTAATACTTATTTAACTTTTGTTACAACGAATCCTAATTGTCAACCAGCAACAAGTCCTTGGCCATTTACTGCAGCTATACCAGCTTTGGGTACAGCTCAACCTGAATTTTTAAATTCCATTTTCTTTCCAATGCAGGATACAAATCCTAATGTTCCAGCTACACCACCAGTTGATGTTAGATATATTGTTGATGGTGTTGCTCCGTGCAGAAAGTTGATTGTGAATGTAAGAAACATGCCTTTGTTTTCATGTGGAACTGCACAAGGTTTGCAAGAGAGTCAATTGGTTTTATATGAATCAACTAATATAATTGATATACACGTTAAAAGAAGAAGCGTTTGTGCTGGATGGAATAGTGGTAGTGGTGTTATAGGCATACATGGTCAAGTAGCAGCTGAAGGACTTGCTGCACCTGGTAGAAATACAGGTACTTGGATTGCAAATGATGAATCATGGAGGTTTACACCTTCAGGACCTTCTTTGACTTCATTCAGATGGTTACAAAATGGAAATCCAATAGGCACAACTCCAACTATTTCTGTTTGTCCATCAGTTACAACAACTTACACAGCAGAAGTTAGATATACTCAATGTAATGTCCCAGGACCACCAGCAACTATTGTAAGAACAGTTACAGAACCTGTTACTATTGAGGTTTTTCCTGATGATACTTTAACACCAAATTCAATTACAAATTGTATTCCAAATAATGTATTTAATTTAACATCAAATGAAGCTACAGTTTTAGGTCCGTTGAATGGAACAGGTGCATATGATGTTTATTATTATACAAACCAAGCTGATGCTGAAAATGCTGCAGCTAATAGTATTGCTAATCCAGCTGCATATGTTTTAGCATCTGGTACAAGTCAAACTATTTATATGAGTTTAATTAGTACAAATAATCCTTGTATAAGAGTTAAGTCTTTTAATATAATTTTGGATGATTGTTCTACTTGTCCAACCATAACAAATCCATCACCAACTCAAACATTATGTTTGAATTCAGACCCATCACCGTTTACAGTAAATACTACATTTACTGGAGCAAATAGTATAAGTTATGTGTATTTTACAACACCACAAGTTGGGACAAATATGTATACTGGAGGTACTTTACTTGCAACTGTTACACCTAATGCTGGTGGAATTGCAACTTATGATGCACCAGTTTTAGGAAGCGCAGGTTCTTTACCTAATGTTTTAGGAACTTATTATGTATATGCTATTGCAAACCCAGCGCCTTCAGATGTTACTTGTAGACCATTTCAATTGATTCAAGTAAATGTAAATACATCACCAAATGCCGGAACTGATGGAAATACAACAATTTGTGAAACATCAACTACTGCAATAAATTTATTTAATTTAATTACAGGCGAGCAAGCTGGAGGAACTTGGTCACAAACTAGTGGAACAGGTGGAGTTTTCAATGCGACAGCAGGAACTTACACGCCTGCAATTGGAGCTACAACAAGTACTTTTAATTATACTTTAACAGGAGCAGCACCTTGTACAGGAGATTTTAGTATAGCAACAGTAAACATAAACCCTCAACCAAATGCAGGTAACGATGGCACATTAGTTATATGTTTAGGAAATCTAACAACAGTTGATTTATTTAGTATTATTACTAGTGAACAATCTGGAGGTTCTTGGGTAAGAACATCAGGAACTGGAGGAACTTTTAATGCTCTTGCTGGAACTTTCACACCATCTGCAACAACTACAAATAGTACTTTTACATATACTTTGTTAGGAATCACACCATGTATAGATGATTCAAGTATTGCTACAATAAATTTTGTTTCCCAACCAACAGCTGGCATCGATGGCAGTTTAAATATTTGCGGTAGTAGTTCTACACCTATTAATTTATTTAGTTTGATTACAGGCGAGAGTTCAG
>NZ_BAAHCF010000043.1:0-268 GCF_054776075.1 Flavobacterium koreense
TCAGCATTATTTGGAACTCCACAAGCAACAACTGTATTAGAACCAAAACTATCACCATCCGCATCTAAATATTGAATTTGATTATCATTACAATCAAAATTATTGGTAACACCACAATTTGTTATAAAATTAGAACCAAATCCATCGCCATCAGCATCATAATACTGCAGTTGATTATCGTTACAATCAGCATTATTTGGAACTCCACAAGCAACAACTGTATTAGAACCAAAACTATCACCATCCGCATCTAAATATTGAATTTGAT
>NZ_BAAHCF010000043.1:278-2737 GCF_054776075.1 Flavobacterium koreense
CTGGCAATGATCCTACAATTGGTGTACAACCTCCTGGAAGACCAACATTATCTATAATTCCATTACAATCGTTATCAATTCCATCGTAACATACATCAACAGCACCTGGATGAACTGAACCGTTACTATCGTCACAATCGGAATTATCCAAAACATAACCAACTGGTGCAGTACAAGCTGAAGTTGTGATAGCTGGATTTCCATAACCATCGGCATCGGCATCTTGATAATAAGTTATACCTGTGAGGTTTAAGAAATCGTTATCATTACAATCTGTATTATTGGTAACTCCACCACAACCAACAAAAGTAGTTGAGCCTAATCCATCTCCATCTGCATCTAAATATTGAATTTGATTATCATTGCAATCACCATTATTGGTTACTCCACAATTTGTTATAAAATTAGAACCAAATCCATCGCCATCAGCATCATAATACTGCAGTTGATTATCGTTACAGTCAGCATTATTTGGAACTCCACAAGCAACAACTGTATTAGAACCAAAACTATCACCATCCGCATCTAAATATTGAATTTGATTATCATTACAATCAAAATTATTGGTAACACCGCAATTTGTTATAAAATT
Source organism: Flavobacterium koreense (assembly GCF_054776075.1). NCBI lineage: Bacteria > Pseudomonadati > Bacteroidota > Flavobacteriia > Flavobacteriales > Flavobacteriaceae > Flavobacterium > Flavobacterium koreense. The sequence continues at coordinate 871 of NZ_BAAHCF010000043.1, forward strand.
AGAACCAAATCCATCGCCATCAGCATCTAAATATTGGTATTGGTTATCATTACAATCTGAATTATTGGCAACTCCGCATCCTACTATTATAGTTGATCCAAAACTATCGCCATCGGCATCTAGATACTGCAATTGAGCATCGTTACAATCACCGTTATTGGTTACACCACATGCCACTAAAATGTTAGCTCCAAATCCATCGCCATCAGCATCTAAATATTGGTATTGGTTATCATTACAATCTGAATTATTGGCAACTCCGCATCCTACTATTATAGTTGATCCAAAACTATCGCCATCGGCATCTAGATACTGCAATTGAGCATCGTTACAATCACCGTTATTGTTTACTCCACATGCCACTAAAATGTTAGCTCCAAATCCGTCGCCATCGGCATCTAAATATTGGTATTGGTTATCATTACAATCTGAATTATTGGCAACTCCACATCCAACCAATGTCATCGAACCAAAACTATCTCCATCAGCATCTAAATACTGTAATTGATTATCATTGCAATCACCATTATTTGTTACACCACATGCCACTAAAATGTTAGCTCCAAATCCGTCGCCATCGGCATCTAAATATTGGTATTGGTTATCATTACAATCTGAATTATTGGCAACTCCACATCCAACCAATGTCATCGAACCAAAACTATCTCCATCAGCATCTAAATACTGTAATTGATTATCATTGCAATCACCATTATTGGTTACTCCACAAGCTACAGCTATGTTGGCTCCAAATCCATCACCATCAGCGTCTAAATATTGTGTTTGATTATCATTACAATCCAAATTATTGGCAACTCCACATCCAACCAATGTCATAGAACCAAACCCATCTCCATCAGCGTCATAATATTGTAGTTGATTGTCATTGCAGTCACCATTATTTGTAACATATCCAACTGGCGCTCCAAAACAACTAACTTGTGATACTGAGTTAGTACCAAAACCATCATTATCAGCATCAAGATAATAAGTAACATTTGCATTTACTGTGAAAGTAGCTTTAAAATTATTTCCTCCATCACTAGCGTAAACCATTCCTAAACAAGTTGTAGACTGTTCTGAATACACCTCGATAGTATAATTTCCGGCAGATAATCCACTTAAAAGATTCGTATTATAGCCAATGTTACTCCATTGTTGATCTTCACCACCACAACCATTTGTAAATCCTGATGAATATCCGATTGAATTACTAACAAAACTACCTGAAGGGAATCCGACTGGATATATGCGATACATCAATCGAGTTGACGTAATGTCACATCCTCCACATTTATAATTATTATGTTCTGCTCCTTTAAAAACGAGAGAAGAAGAACCTTCACAATAAGCACCTAAATTTGCATTATTAAAATCAGGGTTGCCTGTACTGGCCTGTAAATCATAATAAACATTCCCTGAATTGTTACTATTCAACACTATATAAGTAGTATTGAATCCAGCTTGCCCATAAGATAACACTGCATTAAACAACAGCATTATCAAAACAATCCTTTTTTTGAAAGCTTGTAAAATGTGTTTCATAAATAAAATAATTTAGAGGTTTAAAACATAACTTAACTAATCATTAATTCTGGATTTGAGGCAAGCAGATTAAAAACTAATTTTAATTCAAATATAGCTAGATTTTCTGTTTTATTCTATACGACATATTACGTATTTTTTGAATAAAAAAACCTCCTCAATTTCTTGAGGAGGTTTTAAAATATTTAGTTCTTGTTTAGAAACTATCTTTTAATAACACGTAGTGTTTTAGTGTTAGATTCTTGAGATACAATTACATTGTAAACTCCAGATGGATATTGGTTTCCTAATTCAAAGTTTTGAATATCAGAAGCGTTTATCA
>NZ_BAAHCF010000044.1:0-310 GCF_054776075.1 Flavobacterium koreense
GCTTGTGGTGTTGCTAATAACACAGATTGTAATGATAACAACAATACTCAAAATGTATTAATTACATTCTACCAAGATTTAGATGGTGATACTTTTGGTAATCCATTAGTTTCTACTCAAGCTTGTTCGCAACCTGTTGGTTATGTTTTAAACAATACAGATTGTAACGACAACCAAATACAATATTTAGATGCTGACAACGATGGTTTCGGTTCTTCAACAATTGTTGCTTGTGGTGTTGCTAATAACACAGATTGTAATGATAACAACAATACTCAAAATGTATTAATTACATTCTACCAAGATTTAG
>NZ_BAAHCF010000044.1:320-36222 GCF_054776075.1 Flavobacterium koreense
TAACGATGGTTTCGGTTCTACAACAATTGTAGCTTGTGGTGTTGCTAATAACACAGATTGTAATGATAACAACAATACTCAAAATGTATTAATTACATTCTACCAAGATTTAGATGGTGATACTTTTGGTAATCCATTAGTTTCTTCTCAAGCTTGTTCACAACCTGTTGGTTATGTAATTAATAATTTAGATTGTAATGATAACAATGCAGCTTCTAATGCCTTAAATACTTACTATCAAGATTTAGATAATGATGGTTTTGGAAATCCAAATGTTTCAACTCAATCATGTTCTCAACCTTTAGGTTACGTGATTTTTGGAACTGACTGTGATGATACAAGAGCAAATGTAAATCCTAATGCTGTTGATGTTTGTTATGATGGATTAGACAATGATTGTAACGGAATTATTGACAATGCTTGTACACCAATTGTAGGATCATTACCATCAGGAACTTGTGGTACAACTATTGCAGGTTGGTACTCAACTGTTTCGGCAAACTGGACTAATTCTGCTCAAGGGTACAGATTCAAAATCACTAAAGTAGATATGAATACTAATGCTCCAATTGCTGGACCAATTATAATTGACAGACCAGTAAATAATATTTCTTTGGCTAACGTACCAGGAACTACTTACAACTCAAGATATATGTTTGAGATTGCAGTACGATATAACAATGTATGGCAACCTTTCTTTGGAACACCATGTTACTTAAACACACCAAATCCAGTTTCAACAATTGGAGCACAATGTGGAAGTACTTTAACAGCTTTCAATCAGTGGATAAATGCAAATCAAGTAACAGCTATATCAACTTATAAATTCAGAATTACTCAAATGAATTCTAATGGTTTAACTCCATCAGGAGCTACTGCCCAAGAGATTACATTAAATAGTAATAAATTCAATATGACACAATTGTCTGGAATTTTATATAATACATTCTATAAAGTTGAGGTAGCTTTGAGAAATATGGATGGTACATTCTTAGCTTATGGTCCAGGTTGTAATGTTAAAACACCTGCACATCCAACGACTCAATTAACATCTGTTTATTGTAATAATTACAATGTAGTTAATAACTTTGAATTTATATCTGCTAATCCAATTACAGGAGTTACATTTTATCGTTTCAAATTATCTAATGGATCTGCATACAATGAAACTTACACTAGTTCATCAAATAAATTCACTTTAAACAATTTTGTAGGAATTGTACCAGGTATCTATTCTGTTCAAGTCTCTGTAAAACTTCCAAACGAATCAAATTTTGGCCCTTATGGTCAAACATGTTCTATAGTTTTTCCAGGTTTTGTTAATAACAAATCTATTGATGAAAACAGTATTAATAATGTAGAATTTAATGTTTCTATTTATCCTAACCCATTCAGTGATAGCTTCAACATTAAAACAAATACAATTTTCAATAAAAACACTTCTATAACAGTATATGACTTAACTGGAAGACAAATTGAATCAATCAACTTAGATTCAAATGAACTAGAAAATGTAACTATCGGAAGTTCATATCCAAGTGGAGTTTATTCAATGATTGTAACTCAAGGAAATAATACTAAAACTGTAAGAATAGTTAAACGATAATTTTATAATTGCTTTCAAAAAAGCCATCTATTTAATAAATAGGTGGCTTTTTTTTATCCAACTATCTTAAAAATATTTTTTTTTCAATCAAATAAATTAATAAATCAAATATTTCAACTATTAAAGGCGTCAAAATTGTAGAATTACTACTATGCTGAAATTATTATTTTGTAAGAATTTTTTCTTATTTTGTGTGATTTAGTGTATTTCATCGATTTAATATGTATTTTATCGATAAAATATTTTTTTAATTAAAATTACAATTCTACATTTGTCTTGTCAAATTACATATAAGTAAGATTTATGATTTTCTTACTTGATGAAAAAAAAGAAATCATAATTAAAACCCTAAGAGTTATGAAAAATTTTACTAAAACAAAAATGTTATTAAGAGTTATAGTTTTAATGCTATTACCATTAACATCATTATCTCAAACTGTAATAAATTCTGAAACATTTGAATCTTCATTTGGTATATGGACTTCTGGTGGAGGCAATGTTGTTAGAATTGGAGGTGGAGCGACTGCTTATGAAGGTTCAAACGCAGTCAGATTTAGAGGAACTACTGGTATGACATTAACGTCACCTGCAGCTGGTATAAATACTTTGCCTTACAACAAAATTGATGTCAAATTCTTTTTGAGACATAATGCAAACACTAACGAAACAATTACTTTGGAATATCGTCCAAACACAGCTGCTGCTTGGAAAACTGTTAGGGTTTATACTGTAGGTAATGGTGGAACAATAAGAGATATGAATAATTCTGGAATTTATCATGCTTTTTATGGTACACTTTTTTCAACAGATTTTGCATTCTCTGCAACATCTCAATTTAGATTTTCAGCTGCAATAGGTAACTCTTCTAGATTTTTCTATTTGGATTATGTTTCTATTATAGGTACAACTTACAATACTATTACTAATGGTCCTGGAGGTATAACTGCTAACCTAGAAACTTGGTTAAGAGCAGATAGAGTTAATGGAACTGGTGTAGCATCAGACAATACAGATGTAAATTCATGGGAAGATGTTGGTAAAGGAAATGATGCAACAGTTATTGATGCAACAAGAGCAGCATTAACAAATAGACCAAAATTTAAAAATAATGCAACAGATAATATCAACTTTAATCCAGTTGTATTCTTTAATAACAACCCAGCAACAAGTGGTTTATCCGATTTTACTGGATTAACAAATCAGTCAGAATTAAATGGGACTGGAGGTTTTTATACTCATGAGCAATATTTAGTTCTTGTAAATGATGTACCATCAATTTATAGTGCAGCAACTCCAAGTACGGATATTTACTGTTCACAAAATGTAAATCCATATGATAATGATGGTACTGGGTTTGGTTATGGTCAATATACAATTAGAATGGATAATGAGATTGTAAGTTATTGTTTAGGTTCTAGTCCAACTCCAAATCCTGCAGAAAACTTGAGAGGATATGGAATTGCACATATGAGTACAACAGACTCTTATTCTAATGCAATTAGCATTTTAAATGCAAGAAATAATCCGTCTTTAAATGGTCAACAATTATATTTTAATGCAAATCGAATTGACAATAAAGAAGTAGGAGCTCCTCAATTTGCTAACTTGTCTAACAGAAGATATTGGTTAGGAAGAAGTCAAGTTTGGAATGGAAGTTTTGGAGGTAGAATTGCCGAAGTAATCTCTTTTTCAAGTAGAAAAAATGATGTTAGCGAAAGAAGAAGAATTGAAACTTACTTAGCTTTAAAATATGGTATCACATTAGGAGTAAACGGAACTTCAATGAACTATGAAGACTCGAATGGTAACGTAGTTTGGAATTCTACAACAAATGCAGGATACAATTTTGATATTGCAGGTATTTTTAGAGATGATGCATCTCAACATTCTCAAAAACAATCTAAAAGCATCAATACAACAGAAGTTATGACTATTGGTTTAACTGATATATTAGCTACTAATTCGGCAAACACAAATACATTTGCAACAAATAGAAGTTACCTAGTTTGGGGTTCAAATGGAGCAAACATGAACAACTCTGGTGTTAACTTAAATGTAGATTTAGGTCCAACAACAATTACTACGATTACAGAAGTAGTAAATAGAAGATGGAAAGTAGTTGAAACTGGTGGTGATGTTGCTACTACAAGAGTTGCTATTCCAACAGCTGCATTTACAAGTGGATTACCAGCTTTAGGTCCAACAGATGCTTATGTTATGGTAGTTGCTACTAATGCTGCTTTTACAACAGGAGTTGAAACTGTATTCATGTCTACAACTGGTATCAATCAAACTTGTTTATATGATTTTGACGGAACTAAATTCATCACTTTTGGTGTAGCACATCGTGCAACTAATCCATTACACATTACATTAGATGGTTCTGATGATTACGTGAGAATTGATAATGTGAACGAAATTGGAGGTAACTTCTCAATAATGACTTGGATCAGACCTAATGGTGCTAATGATTTGGGAACCGAAAGAACAATTATTGCCAAAAAAGCAACTGCTACAACCGGATATCAATTGGTATTACAAAATGACAATAGAATCAGAATTGAATGGAGAGGATTCTTAGGAATAGCTCAAAGTGCAGTTTCAAATACTGTTTTACCAAATGCAAAATGGCACAATATAGCTGTGACTTACGGTGCAGGAACATTGAGTATATATATTGATGGTGTTCAAGATAGATCTGTTACTTTAGCTGTTCCGCCTTTAGCTTCTACAAGTACTTTTGCAATTGGTGCGCAATATGTTAACAAAACAACAATCAACAACCTATTCAAAGGTGATATCGATGAACTAAGAATGTGGAACAGAGTGGTTACTCCTGCTGAAATCAGATTCTTAATGAACCAAGAAATTGTTCAAAACGGAACAGGTACTAGAGGTACAATAATACCAGCAACTGTTACTAAAAACGATGCTAGTGGTTTATTATGGAGTAATTTAATAGCCTACTATTCAATGAATTCTTATATCGGAACACACTTGGATGACGATTCTAATAATGCTAATAGAGGTAGTTTAGTAATTCCTGATAAAATTTCTATCAATTTACAAACAGCACCTATGCCCTACGAAAGTACTGCAAATGGTTCTTGGTCAACTGATGGAACATGGAGAAATGGTACTATTCAAGATATCCCTTATAGCTTATCTATAGTTGATGGTACAACTCCAATTGATTGGAATATTGTAAGAACAAATCATAATGTTGATTCAAATGGTAACAAAGTGTTATTAGGTTTATTTACACACTCAAATACATTATCAGCATCTAACGATACTAAACTTGAAATTACACATCATTTCAAATTGGATGGTATCATGGACTTACAAGGAAGATCTCAATTAGTACAACCATTAAATAGTGATTTAGACCCAACAAGTTCTGGTAGAATTGAAAGAGATCAACAAGGAACTAAAAATATTTATAACTATAATTATTGGTCATCACCTGTAGGAACTATCAATAACACAACTAACAACAATACATTTTCTGTAAATGGTGTTATGAAAGATGGTACAACAAGTACACCTCAAAACATTACTTGGACATCTGGATTGAATGGTAGTCCAACAAGTCCAATAACATTGAGTAGCTACTGGATTTTCAAATTCCAAAATCTAAGCAATAGTTATGCTAACTGGCAGTCTGTAGGTTCTGGTGGTACATTAAATCCAGCACAAGGATTTACATTAAAAGGTAGCGGTGCTGCTGGTGCAAATCAAAACTTTACTTTTGTTGGAAAACCTAACAATGGTTTAATTACAACAACTGTAGCAGCTAACAACTTGAACCTTGCAGGTAACCCATATGCTTCTGCTCTTGATGCTGATGCATTTATTACAGCAAATAATTCTTCTACAACTGGAGCTTTATATTTCTGGGAACATTCAAGTACTAACAATACACACAACTTGGTAGCTTATCAAGGTGGATATTCTGTAAGAAACTTAGTTGGTGGAACGCCTCCAACAGCTCCTGCAGGTATTAGTGGAGTTGGTGCAAGTGCAAAAGTTCCTCAAAGATATATTCCTGTAAGCCAAGGATTCTTCATTGTAGGTTCTGGTACTGGAGGTACGGTTACTTTTAATAATAATCAAAGAGCATTTATTAAAGAAGATAATGCTTTATCAACAAGTTTATTTAGAAGTAATACCAATATGTTATCATCTGTAAATCATTTTACAAACAATCAAGATGATGAAACTACAACTGATTCTTTCAAGAAAATACGTTTAGGATTAACATCTAAAGATAACTATCACAGACAAATTCTTTTAGGATTTATGAATCAACTTGCTACAAGCGCAATAGATTTCGGATACGACGCGGTAAACATTGATAACCAATTAAATGATATTTATTTTATCAATACTGGAACTAAACTTGTAATTCAAGGAGAAGGAAACTTTGATGTGAATAACTCTTACCCTATCGGAATCAAAACTAGTGTAACAGGTGAAGTAAAAATTATGCTAGACACTGCAGAAAACTTTACAAGTGGTGATAACTTAAGAGCATTCATTCATGACAATACAAATAACCAATATCATGAAATTACAGATCATCCTTATATTGTTGAATTACCTCAAGGTCTAACAGATAATCGTTTTACCTTAACATTTAAAGATAATAGTGCAGCTTTAGCTAATGCTTCTTTCAATATTGAAAACGGAATTGAAGTAGCTTACGCAAATAATAAAAACATATTGAATATTAAAAATAACGTGGCTGATGCCACAGTAGAACAAGTATTACTATACAACTTGTTAGGTCAATTAGTTACGACTTTTGAAGTAGAAAATCAAAGTCAACAAAACATCCAATTGCCTATCAGTGGAATTAGTTCTGGAACTTACATTGTAAAAGTAAAAACAGACAAAGGTGATACTAGCAGAAAAATCGTTTTTAATTAGGGTTTAAATGATTGATTTGACGCCAAAAAGCTCCACAATTAGTGGGGCTTTTTATTTTTACTATTAATCTTAAAATCAGTACCATTCATCTAAAGAAACTGTACATTCATCTAAAAATAAATCCGCCCATTTATTTCATCTATATTTTTGCGATATAAGTTGGTCTATTCTTTAAATGAAAACAAACATAAGGCTAGTCCTAAAGAAAAATCGTTTTTAGTAGGGTTTAAATGATTGATTTGACGCCAAAAAGCTCCGCATTTGCAGAGCTTTTTACTTTTTACTAATCATCGAAAAACTTGATACTTTCAACGATAGAAAAGCTTCAATCATCTAAAATTTAAAACACAATTATCTATTAACTATACTTTTACACCATAATACTGATTGGTGCATGTCTTTTTCAAATGGGGGTTTGAAAAAAGACATAAAAAAAAGTCCTTAGGTTTAAAACATAAACTCTAAAAAAAATGAAAAAACAGAAAAATTTTTATGTTATTTTAAAAAAAGAAAACGATAACATAAAGACGCAACGTTAAATCAAAATCTGAGGCAATCAAACAAAACAAAAAAACCACGTAGATTACGTGGTTTTTTTTTATTAAAAAATCAGATTTATTTCAAAGTAGTACTTAACGTAGAAAAGTCTACCTGAACTTGCTCACCAGAAATAATATTTTTCAAAGTGAACAATCCATTTGAAATTTCTTTTACTACAAAAGGAATCCCTCTTCTTTCAGCATATTTAAATTGTTTATCAATTTTAGCAGCATCTGGGTACATTTCACTTTTAATGTTAGCAGCTCTTAGTTTTTGAATGGTTTGCATTACCACAAAAGATTGGGTTTCTCCAAAATTTAAAAACATCACTTTCGTTGCGGTAGTTACCGTTTCTGGAAACAATCCCAACTCATCAAGAACCAAATAAATTCTGTCCAAACCAAAAGATATTCCTACTCCACTCATATTTTTTAATCCGAAAATACCTGTCAAATCATCATATCTTCCTCCACCACCTATAGAACCCATGGCAACTCCTTCTGGCGCTGCAACTTCAAAAATTGCTCCTGTGTAATAATTCAATCCTCGAGCCAAAGTTACATCTAAATCCAAAGTTGCTTTTTGTAATCCAAGTTTAGAAACATTATCACAAATAAATTGTAACTCCTCTACTCCTGTCATTCCTTCATCTGACGAAGAAAGTAAAACCGAAAGTTTCGCTATTTTCTCTTGAATAGTTCCTGTAAAATTAAATAATGGTTGTACTTTGACTAACGCTTCTTCAGAAATTCCTTTTTCAAGCATTTCTTTTTTGACGCCTTCCTCTCCTATTTTATCCAATTTATCTAAAGCAACGGTAAAATCAATCAATTTATCTGAAGCTCCTATTACCTCAGCAATACCAGATAAAATTTTACGATTGTTAATTTTGATGGTAACACCATGCAATCCCAATTCTGCAAAAACAGCATCATATAATTGCACCAACTCTACTTCTTGCCACAAAGAAGTTGAACCAACAACATCGGCATCACATTGATAAAACTCTCTAAAACGTCCTTTTTGTGGTCTATCAGCACGCCAAACTGGTTGAATTTGATACCTTTTAAAAGGAAACTCAATCTCACTTTGGTGTTGCACAACGTATCTTGCGAATGGTACCGTTAAGTCGTAGCGTAAAGCTTTTTCGGAGATTTTACTAGTTAATTGTTTGTAGTTAATTGTTTGCAATTCCTCAGAAGATACTTTATCCAGATAATCTCCACTATTCAGTATCTTAAAAATCAGTCTATCACCTTCTTCTCCATATTTTCCCATCAAAGTATCTGAATTTTCAAAACTTGGTGTTTCTATAGGTTGGTAGCCATAGTTCTCAAAATGAGTGCGCATAATAGCAATAATGTAGTTACGTTTAGAAACCTCAACTGGTGAAAAATCGCGTGTGCCTTTAGGAATACTTGGTTTAGATGCCATTTTTAAATATTAGATTTTAGATTTTTGATATCAGATATTAAATTTTCAGATTGTATTTTAGACATTAAATCTAATATCTAAAATCAGATATCTGAAATTATGGTACAAATATCATACTTTTTAAAATAATTTGTAATTCTTATAACACAAACTTGTAACAAAAACTGTAATTTCGTGTCAAATAAGAATTATGAATTCAGTTTTTAGAGAAAATATTAAGATTGCTTTGGGTTCGATTCGTGCACAATTGTTGCGTACGATTCTTACCATCGTCATTATTGCCATAGGAATCACAGCTTTAGTAGGAATTCTTACTGTTGTTTCGGCAATTGACAATGAGTTGAACTCGAAATTTGCTTCTATGGGTTCTAATACTTTCAACATCAATCAATATGAGTTTTCAACCAGAAATCAAGGTGGTGGCGAAATTGAGAAAATAAATCCTATCATTTCTTATCCTGAAGCTAAAGCATTTAAAGAAAAATACGATTATCCTTTTACACATACTTCCGTTTCATTTACAGCAACAGGAACTGCAGAAGTAAAATATGAAAACGAAAAAACCGATCCCGAAATAAGTGTATTAGGTGTAGATGACCTTTACACTACCAATTCAGGTTTAGAAATTGTAAATGGTAGAAACTTCAATCCATTCGATATTTCAAACAATGCATACGTTTGTGTTGTTGGTAGCGATTTTGCAACAAAAGGTTTACTAAAAGATGTCAATCCTGTTGATAAAATTCTTTCTATAAGAGGTGCAAAATTTAAAGTAATTGGGGTTTTAAAAGAAAAAGGTTCAACTTTCGGAAATAATCAAGATTTACGAATTCTTATTCCAATACAAGTCGCACGTTCTATATTTTCGACACCAAACATCAATTACACAGTAAGTTCGATGGTAGACAAAAAAGAACTTTTAGAAAGTGCTGTAAATGATGCAACGGTTACTATGCGACAAATTAGAAAACTAAGTCCAGTAGAAGAAACCAATTTCGGAATATCAAGAAGTGATGATTTAGCCAACAGAATTGCCAATATCACTGGATATTTAAGTGCTGCAGCTTGGGTAATTAGTATTATTACTATCATGGGCTCATCTATTGCCTTAATGAACATTATGATTGTTTCTGTAACCGATAGAACAAGAGAAATTGGTGTTAGAAAATCACTTGGAGCCAAAAGAAATACCATTGCTTGGCAGTTTTTTATGGAAACCTTACTAATCGCTCAAATAGGTGGATTGGTTGGAATAATATTAGGAATGTTGGTAGGTTATTTAATGGCATCCTTAATGAAATTCGGATTTGTAATTCCTTGGGGTGCAATTGTTGCTGCTTTAATAACAAGTTTTATTGTAGCAATAGTTTCTGGATTATATCCAGCAATAAAAGCATCGAAACTTGATCCTATTGAGGCGTTGCGTTACGAATAGAATTTCAATATTCGTTGTTCAAAATTGAATATTCAACATTCTGTGACCTTGAACATTAGAAGTAAATTATATTTCACAAGAAATCATTCTATCATTTCCATAAATATCGTTTTTCAGAACAATATTCTTGAAACCCATTTCTTCAAGTAATTCAACCGTTTCTTTGCCTAAATATTGATTGATTTCAAAATATAATTTTCCGTTTTCTGATAAATTTTTCTTGGCTAATTCTGCTATTTTTCTATAAAAAAGTAAAGCATCATTATCCTCAACAAATAATGCTAAATGAGGTTCATATTCTAAGACATTGGGCTTAATTTCTTGTTTTTCAAGATTTCTAACATAAGGAGGATTGGAAACAATTATATCGTATTTTTCATCTAATGATTCTGTTTCCAAAATATTTTTTAGAATAAAATTTACTTCTACTTTATTTATTTCAGCATTTTTGTGAGCTGTAGCCAATGCTTTTTCAGAAACATCAATAGCAGCAACTTGAGCATTTGGAAGATTTTTAGCCAATGAAATAGCAATACAACCACTTCCTGTTCCTATATCTAAAACATTCAACTTCGTACTTTGTTCTTCATACTTCGCACTTTGCAAAATCCATTCTACCAATTCTTCGGTTTCTGGTCTTGGAATTAATGTGTTTTCATTTACAAGAAATGGCAAACCATAAAATTCTGTTTCTCCTAATATATATTGTATAGGTTTCTCTTTTTTTAAATCAGATAAAACGCTTTCCCATCGCAACAATTGAACAGTATCCATTTCCATTTCTGGATTTAATGCCAAATCAATTCGTTTCTTGTTGTGAAAACTTTCTAATACAATATAAAAGAAGCTCTCTATTTCCTTTTCATCATATAAAGGAGAAAGTTCTTGTAGAAATGTGGATTTGTATGATTTTAGTAACATTAAACTATTTTTTAAACAACATTAAACTACTATAAACTTTTAATCATCCAAACCGGACAACTAGTATGACCTGTTCCTCCCATTGGTTCACAAAGATACTCAAACCCAACTTTCTTATACAAACTTTGAGCAGCAAGCATTTCGGGAAGAGTTTCTAAGTAACATTTTTCATAGCCAAATTCTTTTGCTTTTGTCAAACATTTTTGAATCATTTCAAATCCAATTCCTTTGCCACGAGCTTCTTGTAAAAAATACATTTTCTGTAATTCACATATATTTTCTTCCGAATTATCTAACTGACTTACTCCTGCTCCAGCAACTATTTTTCCATCAATTTCGACTACGAAATATATAGATTTTGGTTTATCATAGGTTTCAAACATAAAATCCAATTGCTTATCGGCAAAAGCAGTTCCTGTTTTTGGATAATCATCCGATATAAAAACTTGACGAATTACATTGGCAATTTGTTCGTTATCTTGTGGTTGGATTTCTCTAATTATCATTTCTAAAATTTCAAAATTCTTTATTCAAAGTTGGATATTCAAAATTCAAAAAATCAAATGCTTTTGAATTATAAAATTACATTACAAAAATAGTACTTTTGTGATGTGAAAACACATGATATATACATAAAACGCTGCATCGAATTGGCCAAAAATGGTTTGGGCACAACTTATCCAAATCCTTTGGTAGGAAGCGTAATTGTATATAATGATGAAATTATTGGTGAAGGTTGGCACAGAAAATCAGGCGAACCACATGCAGAAGTAAATGCTATAAATTCTGTAAAAGACAAATCATTACTATCTAAATCAACTATTTATGTAAGTTTAGAACCTTGCAGTCATTTTGGAAAAACACCACCATGTTGCGATTTAATTATTGCTAATAAAATCCCAAATGTAGTTATTGGAACCATAGATCCATTTGCAAAAGTCGCAGGAACTGGAATCAAAAAGCTAATCGAAGCTGGAAAAAATGTTACTGTAGGAATTCTTGAAGACGAATGTAACGAACTAAACAAACGCTTTTTTACTTTTCACAATAAAAAACGACCTTACATTATCTTGAAATGGGCAGAAAGCCAAGACGGATTTATAGCTCCATTAACAAAAGAAAAAAAAGAACCAGTTTGGATAACCAACGAATTTTCACGACAATTGGTTCATAAATGGCGCAGTGAAGAACAAGCAATTCTTGTTGGAACCAATACTGTTATAGAAGATAATCCAAGTTTGACAACTAGAGATTGGTCTGGAAATCATCCTATTAGAATAGTTTTAGACCAAAATAATAGAATTTCAAAAGAAAGTCATATCTTTGATAATCAAGTAAAATCCATTACGATAACTAAAGAGAATATCAATTTCAATGACAATATTGCTCTTGAAATAACCGATTTCTTATTTAATGAAGGAATTCAATCGGTAATTATTGAAGGTGGAAGACAAACTTTGCAGACGTTTATTGATGCAAACATTTGGGACGAAGCGCGAGTTTTTAGAGGTGAAATTTATTTTAAATCAGGAACCAAAGCGCCAACTATTTCTGGAGAAAATAGTAAAAAAGAGAAAATTTTAAATGACGAACTTTTAACATTTTTCAATTATGATTGATACAATAATTTTTGATTTTGGTGATATTTTTATCAATTTAGAAAAACAGGCTCAAATTGAAGCATTCAAAAAATTAGGTTTAAACGAACCTAAACCTGAACTTGTTGAAATAAATGACTTATTTGAAAAGGGAAAAGTTACAGAATTAGAATTCATTCAGTCGTTTCATCAATTTATTCCTAATGCATCTTTAGAAGAAATTAGAGAAGCCTGGAATACTATAATTGGTGAATTTCCATTATATAGATTAGAGTTTTTACAAATGCTTTCTTATAAAAAATACAAATTGTTTCTACTAACAAATACAGATGAAATTCACATAAGCAGATTTGAACACAATGTTGGAGTTTCTTTTTTCAGTGATTTCTATCAATGTTTTGAAAAAGTTTTTTACTCGTATGAAATGGGAATGAGAAAACCCGATCCTGCTATTTTTACTACTATAATGAATAAATACGATTTATCACCTAAACGCACTTTATTTGTAGATGATAAAAAAGTAAATACAGATGCAGCAGCTAGTTTAGGACTTCACGTATGGAATCTAGAAGTTGGAAAAGAAGATGTTGTAGACTTGTTCAATCAAAAACATTTGCCGCTTTAAGTTTTGAACGATACCTACAAAACCATTGCCACACCATCTGAAGAAATTTTATTTAAAGAAAAAAATAGTAAGTTTTTTGGCTACGCATTTCCTGTAACTTCCGAAGAAGAAATCAAAAATCATTTAGACATTTTGCGTAAGCAACATTATGGCGCAGTCCATTTTTGCTATGCTTTTCAAATTGGAACCGATAAAATTCAATATAGAGCCAACGATGATGGCGAACCAAGTAATACTGCTGGAGCACCAATTTACGGACAAATTCAATCTTTTGGACTAACTAATATATTAGTAGTAGTTGTTAGATTTTTTGGCGGAATTAAATTAGGTGTTGGCGGATTGATTTCAGCTTACAGAACTTCAGCTCAAATGGCATTGGAAGCATCAGAAATTATTGAAAAAACAATTAACATACATTATACAGTATCCTTTGATTACAAAAACATGAATAAAGTAATGCGAGTAATTAAAGAAAAAAATCTTGAAATAATTTCGCAAAACATGAACGAAAGTTGCGAAATTGAAATTGCAACACGCAAAAAAAATGCCGAACAAATTGTCGACATTTTTAATAATTTATTTGAAATTGAGATAAAATTAAAAGACTAAACTTCTGCTTTTAAAATATCTAAAATGTAGCTTGGTGGAACAATAGGTTTTCCATTTTTTATGTCCACAAAAACGAGTATAAAATGAGCAGTTGTTAACAACTCTTCGTTTTCACTGCGGATTTCACAATCAAATTCAATCTTTACACCACTATATTTCTTCAACTTCGTATTGATTGTTAACATATCATCATAACGAGCTGGTTTTTTGTAATTCAAATGCATTGAAACTATAGGTAAGGCTATTCCGCTTTCTTCTAATGCTTTGTACGAAACGCCTTTATTTCTAAGCCATTCCACTCTTCCTATTTCAAAATAAGGCACATAACTGCCGTGATATACTACTCCCATTTGGTCGGTTTCACCATATCTAACTCTAACTTGTACTTCGTGTCCGTTCATCTATTTTTTTTGCTTTTAATCTAAATTCAAATTATTCTTTACAACAAAATTTTTAAAAAATCAATACCATATTATTTTTTTTTAAAGAAATTTGTTCACATATTTGTTAACCCAAAAAACACGAAGAAAATCTCCTTTTTTTTTGTAAGAGAACCTTTAATTAAATTAGTAATTTTAACAATAATATGAACAAAACTGCGCAATCGGTATGGGAAAACTGTCTGTCATTTATAAAAGACAATATTCAAGAGCAAGCATACAAAACTTGGTTTGAACCTATTAAGTCAGTTGAACTTTCTGATAACGCATTGTACATTCAAGTTCCAAGTAAATTCTTTTACGAATGGCTAGAGGAACACTATGTGAAATTACTTAAAGTTGCCCTAACCAAAGAACTTGGAAAAAACGCAAAGTTACTCTATAAAATTAAAATGGAAAACACTTATGGTAATAAACAACCGTTTACGGAACAATTGCCATCTGCTCATCGTGGTCCAATTAAATCACAAGATGTTGATGCTCCTTTTAAAAATCTAAACCCAGAACTTAAAAATCCTTTTGTGATTCCTGGAATTAGAAACTTAAAAATCGAATCGCAACTTAACCCAAATTATAGTTTTGATAATTTCTTAGAAGGTGATTCTAACAGATTAGCACGTTCAGCTGGTATGGCAGTTGCTAACAAACCTGGAGGAACTTCTTTCAATCCACTATTGATTTTTGGTGGTGTTGGACTTGGAAAAACTCACTTAGCGCATGCTATTGGTGTTGAAATTAAAGATAAATATCCTGAAAAAACCGTGTTGTATATTTCTGCCGAAGTATTCACACAACAATATATAGATTCTGTTAAGAAAAACAATCGTAACGATTTTATTCATTTCTATCAATTGATAGATGTGTTAATTATTGATGACGTTCAATTCTTATCAGGAAAATCAGGTACGCAAGATGTATTTTTCCATATTTTTAATTATTTACATCAAAATGGAAAACAAGTAATTCTTACTTCAGACAAAGCCCCTGTTGATATGCAAGATATCGAACAACGTTTGTTATCTCGTTTCAAATGGGGATTATCTGCCGAATTACACCAACCAGACTACGAAACAAGAGTTTCTATTTTGAACAACATACTTTATCGTGATGGTGTTGAAATGCCAAACGAAATTGTAGAATATGTTGCTCAAAATATAAAATCTAATGTGCGTGAACTTGAAGGCGCAATTATTTCTTTAATCGCACAATCATCGTTCAATAAAAAAGAAGTTACTCTCGAATTAGCGAAAAGCATTGTAGAGAAATTTGTTAAAAATGTAAAACGTGAAATATCAATCGACTATATCCAAAAAGTAGTTTCTGATTATTTCCAATTGGATTTAGATACTTTACAATCTAAAACCAGAAAACGTCATGTGGTTCAAGCAAGACAGCTAGCTATGTTTTTTGCAAAGAAATTCACAAAAGCTTCTTTAGCAAATATTGGTTCTCAAATTGGAGACAGAGATCACGCTACTGTTTTACACGCCTGCAAAACAGTTGACAACTTGGTTTCTACCGATAAGCAATTCAAAAAATTTGTTGAAGATATTCACAAAAAATTATCATTATAGCAATCAGCTTTTCTTACTTTTGCATTTGAAAGTAAAAACTGAAACTTAATACTATGTCCGTTAAAATTTTAATGGTTTGCTTAGGCAATATCTGTCGTTCACCATTGGCAGAAGGTTTATTAGCTGCTAAACTTCCTAAAGATAAATTCTTGGTAGATTCTGCCGGAACTGGTCATTGGCATGTTGGTAAACAACCTGATGAGCGCTCTATAGCTACAGCTAAAAAAAACGGGCTGGATATATCAAAACAAAGAGGTAACCATTTTACTCCTAAACACTTTGAAGAGTTTGATTACATCTATGTTATGGATGGTTCAAATTATGACGATGTTGTCTTTATGGCTAAAACCGAAGAAGACAAAAATAAGGTACAACTTATTTTAGACGAATTATTTCCTGGTGATAATGTTGACGTGCCAGACCCATATTATGGTTTACAAAACGGATTTGATATGGTTTACGAAATGCTTGATGAAGCTACGGATTTATTAGCAAAAAAATTAATAGCAAAACATTCCTAATGAAGCCAGTAAACTTAAAAGGTATTTTATATTTAATTCCTACAACACTTGGCGAAAGCAATCCGCATGATGTTTTGCCTCAAACAGTTAAAAGAGCCATCGAATTTATAGATTGCTATATTGTTGAGAATGAAAAAACTGCACGTAGGTTTATAAAAAGCATTTACCCAGAAAAAGTACAATCCTCTCTAATAATTAGTTCTTTAAACAAATACACCGAAGTTTCTGAACACAACGAAATGATTCAGCCTTGTTTACAAGGAATCAATGTTGGATTAATGAGCGAAGCTGGTTGTCCTGGTGTAGCTGATCCTGGTGCTGCAATTGTTAAACTAGCTCATGAAAAAGGAATTCAAGTCGTACCTTTAGTTGGGCCATCCTCCATTTTATTAGCCATGATGGGAAGCGGCATGAATGGACAAAGTTTTGCTTTTAATGGTTATTTACCAATTGACAAATCTGATAAAAAATCGGCTTTGAAAAATTTTGAAAAACTTTCTTTTGATAAAAACCAATCGCAAATTTTTATTGAAACACCTTATAGAAACAATAAATTATTAGAAGATTTTCTCCAAACATTACAACCAAATACTCATTTATGTATTGCTGCAGATATAACACTTCCAACAGAATACATCAAAACAATGAAAGTTTCAGAATGGAAAAAAGCAACCATTGATTTACACAATCGACCTACGATATTTATAATACACAAATCTTATTAAACAAAAAAGCCATCAGAATTTGATGGCTTTTTTATTATATAACTTTTAACTATTTTATCACCTTAGGACTACTTTCAGGTTTGATATTATGAGTTTCATAACCTCCAAACTCTTTCATATACGACTTTACTGAAGTTCCGTAATTGTCTTTACATTTTTTTCTTCCGTTAGATTCTAGGAACTTTCTAACAGAACCAGCTCCACCTAAATGAGCCGCAGCTAAAATTCCAGATTCAGTAATTCTTACACCATCAATCATTTTACCTCTATATTCTTTTATCACTTCTCTTAATTCCCACTTGTTCTTTTTCAACAACGCGATAAAAGCTTTTTCTTGCATTTTGTGATTTCTCAAAAACAGCATGCTATCTTTAATTCCGATTGAAGCTAATGTAGATTTACCAAATTGGTATTTACCTAAATATCCTAAAGAATTAACTTTACTATATTTTCCTTGAGATTCTTTGAAAGCGATAGCTTCTTTAAATCCAATAAAATATTTTCCGGTAAAAGGTATTGAAGTATTGATATAATCTGATGGTTTTTCTGAAGGAAATTGATATAACAATTCTTCATTTTCGTCTACATAAAACCAGTTATGATTGAAAGATTCTATAGGTTTAAAAGCGGAGCTTATAAATCCAATTAACACAACGATTCCTATGTAAAACGACCATCTATTTATCATAAATTGTAATTTCCAAGTGCTGTCACCATCTTGATATTGACGGTGCAAATGTACAACTTATTTTTAAATAAAATTGAAAATCAAGCAGTTAAAGTTTTCTAAAAGTAAAAACCACGCCATTTAACTCCTTGTGAGCCACTGATTTCAATCGTTGGAGCTGGAATTTTGATAGCGTTAAAAATTGAAAAAAAAGTCTTTAAAAAAGCAGATTTTGTCTCAATTTTTGTCAAATCTGCATCCAAACTTAGGTAAAATTGTCGCTCTCTTTTCGAAAAAGGAAGGCTTAAATCAGCTACTGTTTCACTTCTTCCAGCTATCATACCATCAGCACCATAACCTGCAGCCAAATTTAACCATTTGGGCAATTTAGAAGATTTAAAAAATGAATGCAAATTCACTGATAGCCAATAGGTTTGTCCGTTATAATCTTTAAAAATCTCTTCAGAAAGTGAACTACCCAACACATTTGGACGTAAGGAAGCATATTTTGTAGTATGAAATGAAAATTTTGGCACAATGCGTTGCTCCTTCCATAATAATTCTTGCGAAACATATAGAGCGGTTCCACCAGCATTAGCAATTAAATCACCTGAAGATGCACCCCATTCTTGCGAAAAGCCATCAAAAACCTCGACAGCAGTTAAAAAAGCAAAACCAACAGTTGCGCCATATACTAATTGACTTTTTTTATCACATCCACTCCATTTCAAAGCATTTGCGCCATAGCTTCCCAGATGATAAGCCGAAAAAACATGTCCGGCTTTATCCATTTGAAGCCATTCATCATTATCATTAATAAAATGAAAGTCAGATTTTGGGTAATCTGCATACCAAATTTGATTAAGACCTACCAAAGCACTAGAGGCTAAAACAGTTTCAGAGATAATAACTCCGTTGAGACGTTTCTTATTTAAAGAATCGGAAGGTTTGAAAAAATTATTGAAGTCACTCTGAGAAAATCCGAAGTTGAATTTTAACAGAAGTAAAAGCAATAGTATTAAAGGCGATTTTTTCAACACTTATCGGTTGGTTCCTGTCGTATTCAACCAATCAGCATATTTTTTTGCATTAACTTGATGCTGAGGATAAGTTGAAGCAAATTCATGATATCCAAAACGTTCAACGCTTGCACAAAAGTAGATATAATCATGCTTTTCAGCATTCAAGACAGCATCTATAGCATTAATATCTGGTTGTGCAATTGGTCCTGGAGGCAATCCAATATTAACATAAGTATTATAAGCTGATGAAATGGTCAAGTCACCATAAAGAACTCTTCTTATAACTTGATCAAAATCATTATCCCTAAGTTTTAGTGAATAAATCACCGTTGGATCAGCTTGCAAAGGCATACCTTGAGTAATTCGATTCAAATAAGCACCAGCAACTCTTGGACGCTCATCCTTTTTAACAGTTTCTTTGTGCACAATAGAAGCTAAAGTAATCACTTGCTCTGGAGTCATTCCTAATTCTTCAGCTTTAGCTAAACGATCTTTATTCCAAAATTTCTTATACTCATCAAGCATTTTATCGCGGAATTTTTCTGCAGAGGTATTCCAATAAAATTCATATGAATTAGGAAGAAACATACACAAAACGTTCTCTTTTGTAAAACCATTTTTCTTTAAAAAAACGCTATCTCTAAAAGCCGTCATCAATCCTAAAGAATCCGCCTCAATTTCAGAACCAATTCTTTGAGCAACATTTTCTAATCGCTCTTGATTGTTAAAAGCAATTTTTACTGGTAAATTTCTTCTTAAAGAAGCTATCAAACCAAAGTTACCCATCCCTTTTTTAAACAAAAACCTACCTGGTTTAACATTGTCATCATATTTTCTCAAACTAGCCATAAGATCAAAACCACTCATACTTTCAACATATGGTGAAACGATTCGTTTAACATCTTCATAATTGGAACCTGTTGGAATTTCAACATAGAGTTCATCTTTAGAGAATTTAGTATTAGAAGAGAAAAACTTCACATAAACAATAGTAGCGACAACTAGAAAAAGAGCCGTTCCAATTCCTAAAATGGTTTTTAATTTTTTGTTCAAAACAATATTTTTTTAATGTTGATGATTGATTAACTGAAAAAGAGCTTCGTCATGAAAGGAATTACCTTGATAAATCCAATCTTTCTTCACTCCTATTTTCTGAAATCCAAAAGTAGTAAAAAGGTTTAAACTTGCTTCATTATCCATTCCAATATTTGCATAAAGTTGATGTAATTGAAGTTGGTTAAAACTATAATCGATTAATAAACCAATTGCTTCCTTGCCTATTCCATTGCCACGATTAGTTTCATTTTGAATTAAAATTCCAATTCCTGCACGATTATTTACAGGATCAAAATCGAATAAATCAATTAGTCCAATAGCTTCAAAAGTGTCATTTTTACATATTGCAAGGCGTAATTGTTTGGCTTCATAAATATCTTGATGTGCATTTTCAAGATATTGACGAATTAAAAACTTACTGTAAGGCGTTTGCGTATTGCTCACATTCCAAATCGATTCGTCGTTTTCTATTTGATAGACAAACTCCAAATCTTCTGGTTCTAATGCTCTTAAGAATATATTTTTACCTTTTAATGTAATCATAGAACTTTTTTTATTTACCAAATAATCTAACTAAAATAACAATAAGTAAAAATATAATTGCAAGTGGTAAAATTATATACATTTCTAAAGATTTATACATACTGAAATAATCTTTTTTAGAAAAGCCATCTTTATCTGAATTAAATTTTGAGAACAATAATAAACAACAAACTACAAGGAGTAAAACTAAAGTTGTTAAATCTACACTCTGCATGTAATTAAATTAATATTTCGCCTTCAAAAACAAAAGTTGCTGGTCCAATTAAAAAAACTTTTTCGAAACCATTGTCTGATTTTTCAAATGTAACTTTTAGTTTTCCGCCTTCTACATTTATATCAATTGAATTTGAATTGGTTTTTCCGATTACATTCATAGCAATAGCTGTTGCAGTTGCTCCTGTTCCACAAGATAATGTTTCATCTTCAACTCCACGTTCATAAGTTCTTAGTCGGAAATGATTATCAGAAATTTGATTTACAAAATTTACATTGCTTCCTGCTTTTCCATACAAATCAGAATATCTGATTTCGGCACCATTTTCTTTTACATTATAATGTTCCAAATCGTTTACCAAAGTTACATGATGTGGTGAACCTGTATTTAAAAAAACATATTCTGTATCGATTTTTACCTCATCAACATCTTTCATTTGAAGTGAAACAATTCCGTTTTCATCAATTGTTGCATGATGTAAACCATCTGTTGCGATGAACGTTGCTTCATTATTTATAACATTCAAACTTCTAGCAAAAGCTACCAAACATCTTCCGCCATTACCACACATCGAACTTTCATTTCCATCAGAATTGTAGTAAACCATCCTAAAATCTGTCGAATTGTCATTTTCTAAAAGAATTAAACCATCAGCACCAATACCAAAACGTCTGTCGCAAAGGCGTTCAATCAGTTTGGTATCGTTTTTGGGAAAGAAATTTTGACGATTATCAATCATCACAAAATCATTTCCTGTTCCTTGATATTTGTAAAATTTGAGTTGCATTTTTATTTTTGTATTCCACAAAGTTACAAATATTAATGATACGTTAAAGATTGTTAAACGAGCGTTAAACTGATTTTATAAAAATAATAAATTACTAATTTTGATGTTAAATGATTTAAAACAATTTAAAAAATGAAAAGATTATCAAGTTTATTTTTAGTGTCTTTGTTAAGCGGTGCTACAACACTAGGTGCTTATAAATTATTTATTGAAAAAGATGTCGATGGAAATTCAATTGTTACACAAGCTCCAAGTTCCTTCGGAAAAACCGTTGGAATGGGTGCAGAAAATATTGATTTTACTTCGGCTGCAGAAAATGCAGTTCATACGGTTGTTCACGTGAAAAATGTTTCTGTTAGAACAGTTTACAACCCAATTATGGAGTTTTTCTACGGTTCACGTGGTGGACAACAACAAGAACAAATTGGAACTGGTTCTGGAGTTATTATTTCTGAAGATGGATACATTGTAACTAATAATCACGTGATTAAAGATGCTTCTGAACTTGAAGTTACGTTAAACAATAACAAAGTTTACAAAGCAAAATTGATTGGAACCGATTCTAAAATGGATATTGCTTTATTAAAAATAGATGCTGATGGAAAATTACCTTATTCAACATTTGCAGATTCTGATCAAGTGAAAGTTGGAGAATGGGTTTTAGCAGTTGGAAATCCATATAATTTGAATTCGACTGTTACAGCCGGAATTGTTTCTGCGAAAGCTAGAAATTTGGACACCAAAGGAATTCAATCTTTTATTCAAACGGATGCTGCTGTAAATCCAGGAAATTCTGGTGGTGCTTTAGTTAACACTCGTGGTGAATTGATTGGGATTAATACAATGATTTCTTCTCCAACAGGAAGTTATGCAGGATATTCATTTGCAGTTCCATCAAATATTACACGCAAAATCATTGAAGACATCATGGAATTTGGAAATGTTCAAAGAGGAATTCTTGGTGTTGAAGGAAGTGAATTGACAGGAAATTATTCTAAAGAATTAGGAATTAAAGATACTGAAGGATTCTATATAAATAAAGTAAATAAAAATTCTGGTGCTGAAAAAGCAGGTTTGAAAAAAGGTGATATCATCAAAAAATTAGACAACCAGAAAATTTCATCTTATGCAGAATTATCTGGATTTATCAATACAAAACGTCCGAATGATAAAGTAAATGTGACTTATGAAAGAGATGGTCAAACCAAAGTTGTTCCAGTTGTTTTGGTAAAAAATGATATAATTCAAACTGATTTTAAAGGTCTAGAATTAGAAAATTTATCAGACGCTGACAAGAAAAATTTCCGAATTGACTATGGTGTAAAAATCAAAGAAGTAAGTAACGAAAGACTTTTACCCTACAAAGACGAATTAGAAGGAAGCATCATTTTAGACATCAATGGTGTAAAAGCATCTGATGTAGAAACGGTATCGAGAGCAACCAACAACGCTAATGAAAGTCAAGGCACTAGTGTCAAATTAATGACAAAAAATGGTCAAGTAATGCGCATCATCATCTAAATATAATGTAATAAAAGGTGAAAAACCATTCTGTTTCTTTCAGAATGGTTTTTTTATTTAAAAAAAGTTTGAAATAATTTTACGAAAACGTTATAGTTGATTACTTTTGCACGGAAATTTATTTTTAACAATACAACTAATCAATTTTTCTCAAAATGAACAAAAACGCATTATACGAAAAAGAGCTTTCTTTTCAGGCTGACAGACGAAAGGCTGGTGTAGAATTTATTAAAATCATTAGTGATTTATGGTATGATAAATCTATTGAATTGGTATTCTTTAGAAATCAATTAATTGACAGAAACGTTAGTGATATTATGAATCTTCATGAATATGCTGGTGAATTCGTTCAAAAACCAATTAATGTTTTTGATTCTGTTGAAATTGCTCGTGCTATTGAAAATTTAGATTTACCACCATCAAGAATAGATATTGGAAAACTGACTTATGAATATCATTTAGAAGACAATAAATACCACGATGCGCGTGCCTTTGTGATTGATAAATTAAAAGACGCTAAAAATTCACAAGAAATTAAACCTAAAGATGTAGTTCTTTATGGATTTGGTAGAATTGGAAGATTATTGGCTCGTGAAATGATGAGTAAAATTGGAAAAGGGCAACAATTACGTTTGAGAGCTATTGTAACTCGTGATAGAAATGACGCACAATCCTTAGAAAAAAGAGCTTCGTTATTAAGATATGATTCAGTTCATGGCGATTTTGAAGGTTCTGTGAATGCTGATACTGAAAATGATGCTTTAATCATCAACGGAACAACAGTTCACATCATTACAGCCAATTCTCCAGAAGAAATTGATTATACTAAATACGGAATTGAAGATGCTTTAGTTATTGATAACACTGGAGCTTTCACAACAGAAGAAGCTTTGAAACGTCATTTAACTTCTATAGGAGTTGATAAAGTTTTATTGACTGCACCAGGAAAAGGTGTTCCGAATATTGTTTACGGAGTAAATCATAATGATTATAATCCTGATACAGTAAATATTTTCTCGGCTGCGTCTTGTACAACAAATGCAATTACACCAATTTTAAAAGCAGTTGAAGATACGCTTGGAGTTGTAAAAGGTCACTTAGAAACCATTCATGCTTATACCAACGACCAAAACTTGGTAGACAATATGCACAAAAAATACCGTCGTGGAAGAGCAGCTGCTTTAAACATGGTAATTACAGAAACCGGAGCTGGAAGTGCTGTTGCAAAAGCATTACCAAATTTAGCAGGAAAATTAACTTCCAATGCTATACGTGTTCCTGTTCCGAATGGTTCACTTGTAGTATTGAATCTTGAAGTTGGTAAAGAAACTTCTGTTGAAGAGGTAAACAATATTATGAAAAAATATGCTTTAGAAGGTGAACTTGTAGAGCAAATTAAATATTCTTTAAACAACGAATTAGTTTCCTCAGACATTGTTGGAACATCGGCACCATCTATTTATGATAGCAATGCGACAATTGTTTCTGGCGACGGAAAAAACATTGTTTTATATGTTTGGTACGATAACGAATATGGTTACAGCCACCAAGTTATAAGACTTGCAAAATATATTTCTAAAGTAAGACGTTATACTTACTATTAGTAGATTATTAATTCGAAATAAAATTCCGTTTCTATTATTTGAAGCGGAATTTTTTTGTTTTCAAAATAAAAATATACTATTTCAATTCAAATTTTACAGAGTTTACCGCAACAAATACTTGACTTCTTTGATTTTTTAATTAATTTTTAATTAATTTTTGAAATAAAAGTCACTACTTTCCAATAATTATGATATTTTAGCGTTTTTAAAATGTAACCCAAATTTACATCTATGAATAAATCCTTGTTTGTATTGCTATTATTGGCACAATTTTCTTTTGGCCAAGAGAAATCAAAAGTTACCACTTATAAGTATGGCTACAATGGCATGGAGCTAATTGTAAAAAACAATAGTGGAAATATGATTGTTGTAAGCACCTTTAATTCTAAAAAAGAACTTAAAGAAGAAATCGCACAAAAAGTTTATCAGCAATTTAAAGACAGTAAATTAGTAACTGGTGATACTCTAAAAATACAAGGTGACAACGCAATTGTAACTGGAAAATGTTTCATCCAACAAAAAGGAAAATTAACTACACTTAACTTTTATTATGAAACTGTAGAATGGGATTCTGGCTTGACCGAAATTTATAAAAATATATAATTAAAAAAGCTCCTAAATTTTAGGAGCTTTTTTTTGCAAAAATAAATTACTAACCAATTATGCGTTGGCAGCAATTAAGTTTAAAGCCGATCCAGCTACAAACCAACCAATTTGGCTTTCGTTGTAAGTGTGATTTGCTAGAATTATATCTTTTGAACCATCAGCGTGAACAAATTCTAATGTTAATGGTTTTCCAGGTGCAAATTCTGTTAAATCTAAGAAGTTAATAGTATCATCTTCTTTGATTTTATCATAATCTGCTTCGTTAGCAAAAGTTAACGCTAACATTCCTTGTTTTTTCAAGTTAGTTTCGTGAATACGAGCAAATGATTTTACCAAAACCGCTTTCACACCAAGGAAACGTGGTTCCATTGCAGCGTGCTCTCTTGAAGAACCTTCACCATAATTTTGATCACCAACAACAATTGAAGGAACTCCAGCAGCTTTGTAAGCTCTTGCCACAGCAGGAACAGCAGCGTATTCTCCAGTCAATTGATTTTTAACTTTATTTGCTTCTTGGTTATAAGCATTTACAGCACCAATCAACATATTATTAGAAATATTATCTAAATGTCCTCTGAAGCGCAACCATGGTCCAGCCATAGAAATGTGGTCGGTAGTACATTTTCCGAAAGCTTTGATAAGTAATTTAGCACCTGAAATGTTTTTTCCATCCCAAGCATCAAATGGTGCTAAAAGTTGTAAACGATCTGATGTTGGAGAAACCGCAACTTGTACATTACTTCCATCTGCAGCTGGCGCTTGAAAACCTGCATCTTCTACATCAAAACCTCTTTTTGGAAGTTCATCACCTGTAGGAGGATTCAATTTTACAGCTTCACCTTTATCATTCAATAAAGTATCGGTTATTGGATTGAAAGACAAATCACCTGAAATCGCTAATGCAGCCACCATTTCTGGAGATGTTACAAAAGCATGCGTGTTTGGATTTCCGTCAGCACGTTTTGAGAAATTTCTGTTAAACGAGTGAACGATGGTATTTTTTTCTCCTTTGTCTGCTCCTTCTCTATCCCATTGTCCGATACATGGTCCGCAAGCATTTGTAAATACTTTAGTTCCCATTTTCTCGAAAGTAGCGATGATTCCATCTCTTTCAATAGTATAACGAATTTGCTCAGAACCTGGATTGATTCCGAATTCTGCTTTTGGAGAGATTCCGTGAGCAACAGCTTGTTCAACGATTGAAGCAGCACGAGCCATATCTTCGTAAGATGAGTTGGTACAAGAACCAATTAAACCCCATTCTACTTTTAAAGGCCAACCATTTTTAGTTGCTTCCTCTTTCATTTTAGAAACAGGCGTTCCTCTATCTGGAGTGAAAGGTCCGTTGATATGTGGTTCTAATTCAGATAAGTTAATTTCGATTAATTCATCAAAATACTGACTTGGATTAGCGTAAACTTCGGCATCACCAGTTAAATAATCCGCTACTTTATCCGCAGCATCAACAACATCTTGACGGCCAGTTGCTGCTAAATATCTTCTCATTGAATCATCGTATCCAAAAGTTGAAGTCGTAGCTCCAATTTCTGCACCCATGTTACAGATAGTTCCTTTTCCAGTACAAGACATATTGATTGCACCTTCACCAAAGTATTCCACAATAGCACCAGTTCCACCTTTTACAGTAAGAATATCAGCTACTTTTAGAATTACGTCTTTTGGAGCTGTCCACCCATTTAGTTTTCCTGTCAATTTAACTCCGATTAATTTTGGAAATTTTAATTCCCACGACATACCTGACATTACATCAACTGCATCTGCACCACCAACACCAATTGCTAACATACCTAATCCACCAGCATTTACAGTGTGTGAATCGGTTCCAATCATCATTCCACCTGGAAATGCATAATTTTCTAAAACGATTTGGTGAATAATTCCAGAACCTGGTTTCCAAAAACCAATTCCGTATTTGTTTGAAACAGAAGAAAGGAAATCAAAAACTTCTTTAGATTGTGAATTAGCTACAGCTAAATCGGTAGTAGCACCAACTTTAGCCTGAATTAAGTGATCACAATGCACTGTTGTTGGAACAGCAACTGTTTTCTTTCCGGCATGCATGAATTGTAATAATGCCATTTGAGCTGTTGCATCTTGGCAAGCTACTCTATCTGGAGCAAAATCAACATAATCTTTTCCTCTTGAAAAAGCTTGAGAAGGCGTTCCTTCCCATAAATGTGAATATAAAATCTTTTCAGAAAGTGTTAACGGACGTCCAACTAACTCACGTGCTTTGTCTACACGTTCTGCCATTGTTCCGTACACTTTTTTAATCATTTCGATATCAAAAGCCATAATATAATAGGTTTATTTATTTGCAACGCAAATTTACGAAAACGTTATACCATTAAAAAATTTTTAGTCAAATATCTTTATTGAAAGAAATAATTTGCGAAAACGAGAATTTCGCTATGCATTTTTTATCAAAATCGCATTTTAACGAAGAAAAATTGATGATTGTTAATTTTGATACGTAAATTAAATCTAAATAAAACTAAAATACTGTTTGTCTACTGGTTTAATGAAGTATTTGTATTTAGATTTACTTACTGTTTTACAATCTTTACTATTTCGTTTTTTTCTCCCAATAAATTAAAAAAGTAAATACCACTGTTAAAATTACTTAAATCAATTTCTACGACTTCATCAATAACAGAAAATCGTTTTAGTTCTTGACCAAGATAATTATAAATAACAACAGTAGTAAAAAAACCTCCTTCGTTATGTAATCTAACAAAGTTATTAGTTGGATTAGGATATAAAACTACTTTATTAACTGCAAACTCCTCATTGCCCAAACCACAATTGCTGGTAATGTTTATAGTTTGTGCCGAACCACAATTGTTTAAATGATTTTGCACACTTGCTAACTCACTAGCATCAACACAAATGGTAGCCAAGTTTGGATTACCTGTTTTCCAGCAGTCGTTGAAATTTACATTACTAAAATCGTGGCTGATACCGTTTTTTAGGTTAATAGATGCAAGATTGTTATTTGAACAATTTAATTTTGTTAATGATGGATTATTGCTAAAATCCAATGTTGTTATTAAATTATTATTACACAATATTGTATTCAAATTATTTAGTCCATTAAAAGTTAGATTTGCTATTTGATTGTTACTGCAAATAAGACTTTGCAAATTTGCTAAACCATTTATATTTAGACTTGACATGTTGTTAAAATCACATCTTAAATTTATCAATTGGTTTAAAGAACTTAAATTCAAGTTAGTTATGGAATTATAATGACACCCCAAAGATTGTAAATTATTAAAATATTCTATACCATCAAGACTACTAATATTTGATGTAATTAAAAACAAGTAAGTCACATTAAGTGCTTCACTTTGTTCAATTTCACCATTATTATTAAGGTCAATCTTTATATACCCAGCGATATTATTATTTGTATTTGCTTGTAATAGTTTATTTTTAAAATTTATATCAGGTATATTTATTATTTGAGAGAAACCAAATACTTGAAAAAACAACAATAAAACTAAAAATGTCTTTTTCATAATTTTTGTATTTCCAAATGAATTTGATTTTTATTTAAAAACTTGGTTTTTTATTTAGCTAATCAGTTTTTTTATCAAATATAATAAAAAATTCCGCAAAGTCAGGAGACATTTGCGGAGCTTGGTTCAAATTATTTTTGTAACAATTACATCAACTTACTTATAATTACTTCTTCTGTAATTCCTTCAGCATCGGCTTTATAATTTTTGATGATTCTGTGTCTTAATATTCCGGTTGCAACTGCTTTTACATCTTCAATATCTGGAGAGAATTTTCCTTTGAAAGCAGCATTGGCTTTGGCTGCCAAAATTAAATTTTGCGAAGCTCTTGGTCCTGCACCCCAATCTAAATAATTATTTACATAATCAGTAGCCAATGGAGAGTTTGGCCTTGTCTTTCCAACTAAAGTCACAGCATATTCAATAACATTATCTGCAACAGGAATTCTACGAATCAAATGTTGGAAATCGATAATTTCTTGTGCAGAAAACAGAGGATTTATAGTTGGTTTTGCGTCAGAAGTTGTGCTTTTTACTACTTCAACTTCTTCTGCAAACGATGGATAATCCAACTTGATTGCAAACATAAAACGGTCTAATTGTGCTTCTGGTAAAGGATAAGTTCCTTCTTGCTCAATTGGGTTTTGAGTTGCTAAAACAAAATAAGGTAAATCTAATTTATAGTTATGACCTGCAATAGTTACCGAACGTTCTTGCATGGCTTCCAATAAAGCTGCTTGTGTTTTTGGTGGCGTTCTGTTAATCTCATCAGCCAAAATAATATTAGAAAAAACTGGTCCTTTTATAAATTTGAACTGACGGTTTTCATCTAAAATTTCACTTCCTAAAATATCAGAAGGCATTAAATCGGGTGTGAACTGAATTCTTTTGAAATTCAATCCTAAAGCTTGAGAAATAGTATTAACCATTAAGGTTTTTGCCAAACCAGGAACTCCAACAAGCAAAGCGTGTCCACCTGAAAAAATACTCAATAATATCTGGTCAACAACATCGTCTTGACCCACAATTATTTTGGAAATTTCTTTTTTAAGTTCGAGCCTTTTCTGAACTAAATTCTGTATCGCTGTAACGTCTGACATATTTAATATTAGATTTTAAATTTTAGATTTTAGATGTTTTTATCCATCCAAATCCAAAGTATACTATTATTTTTTCAACCAATTATTTGTAAAAGTACAATCTTTGTACTCACCATTAATCTTGATATAAGTTTCTTTTACCTTTTCATCTGTCCATTTTGCAATGGCATTGATTTGTTTTTCTTTTAAAGCTAATTCTTTAATTTTAATGAAATCTTTACTAAAATCGGCAGTATGCTCTTCAATTTTATTGGTAACCATTATAATTTTATAACGCTTTCCAGCTTTTGCATCTTCATCTAAAATAACTGAAGAAATCTCGCCACTTTTCAAATTAGAAACCTGACCATAAATAACTGGATCCATATTGGTCAATTCAAAATGCGTATCTTGAGTTTTTGGGTTAACTAATGTTCCTCCATTTGCACGAGTTTCTTTCTCATCAGACATCGTTCTTGCTGCTTCTGCAAAAGTAATTTCTTTAGCTAATATTCTAGTTCTTAGTAATTCGATTTTATCTTTTGCCTCTTTTAGTGCATCATAAGATACTTTTGGCATCATCAAAATGTGACGTAATTCTAAATCTTGACCTTTTACTTTTTCCAAATAAATGATATGAAAACCAAACTCCGTTTCAAAAGGTTCTGATATTTCTCCTTCTTGTAATGAGAAAGCTACGTCTTTAAACTCTTTTACGAAAGGTGTTTTCTTGTTGATTTTATAGAAACCACCACTTGATCTCGAACCTGGATCTTCTGTATACAAAACGGCTTTGGTTGTAAAACTTGCGCCTTCTTGCACTTGTTTTTTGATTTCTTTCAATCGGTCAATAACCACTTGCTTTTCAGCTTGCGAAACTTTTGGCGCAATAACTATTTGTGCTATCTCAAGTTCAGCACCCAACATTGGACGCTCTGATTCTGGAATTTTCTTGAAAAAATTTCTAGTTTCTTCCGGTGTAATTTGAATTGGATCAATAATTTTCTTCTGCATTTCAGAAGCTAATTTTTGTTGTTTCAAGATTTCGAAAAGTTCTGTTTTGAACTCGTCTTCGTTATTCTTTTTGAAATACTTTATCACATTCTCCATTGACTTAAGT
The DNA here is from genome assembly GCF_054776075.1 of Flavobacterium koreense. Classification (NCBI taxonomy): domain Bacteria; kingdom Pseudomonadati; phylum Bacteroidota; class Flavobacteriia; order Flavobacteriales; family Flavobacteriaceae; genus Flavobacterium; species Flavobacterium koreense. Next base: position 31,042 of record NZ_BAAHCF010000044.1, read on the forward strand.
TGTTCAACCATATAGTCTATTTGTTGATTCATTTTTTCTTTTACTTCTTCGTCTTTTACAACAATAGAATCTTGAATGGCTTGATGCGCATACAATTTATCCTCAAGAAGTTTACCCAACATTTGGCATCTAGTAATGTCTTTTACAGAACCACCAGAACCTTCAATTTCAAGAAAAGCTTTGTCAATATCAGAATCTAAAACAGTATAATCACCAACTGTTGCTACAATTCCATCAACACGTTGACGCTTTTGTTGTGGCGTCGTTGCTTTCTTTTCTGGTTCTTTATCTTTAATTATCTCTTGTGCGTTTACAGAAAAACCAATTAAAAAAAGGAAAATACCTTGTACAATTTTGTTATTCAATACATTCATCATTTCTTCGTTTATTATTTTTTAATTTGTTTTTTTACTGTTTCAAACACGTCTTGATTTACCTTAACCGTAAATTCTTTTTTAAGTTCATCAACCCAATTTTGTTCTAAATATTGCTGATAGTCGTTTACTAATTTGCCTTTACACTCTTCTAATGATTTGGCACCTGCAGGAAGGACTTTATTTACTTTAGTAATAAAATAGTATTCACCTTTATTTGTTATTTCTGAAAGTCCTAATTCCATTTTAGTTCCTTGTGGCAAAGCGCTATCACCTTCTTCATAAGTTCCTTCGTAAAGCATTACGTTTAAAACTTGCTCAGTATTAAATTTATCCTTTACATCCTTAGGTGTTTTGCCTTTTTTAAGCATTGCTAAAACCTTGTTCATAGTTTCTTTATCTCTTGAAGAATAAATTTCACTAGTCACACGAGCTTTCCATTGGTATTTATTTTTTTGAGTTTCGTAGAATGCTTTCAATCCAACAGAATCTGTTTTAGAACGTTGCCAAATTTCTTTATCCATTAAATCAAATAATAATAATCCATCACGATATTCTTCCATAACTGATGCAAATTCAGGAAACTCATTTTCTAAATTCTCATTATTATATTGGTTACGGTGCTCATCAGCAAAATTTTCAAATAATTTCTCAACCAGCTTTTCTATTGGTTTAATAGCTATTCCTGATTTTTGTTGAGAATATATGTAATCTAAAAATGTTGTTCCTGTTAGATTTCTAGTTCCAACATTGAAAAGAGTTGCAGAATATTTTTTTGCGTCAGCAGGCAAGCTCCATTTTGCTTCATAAAAATCGTTAGTTACTAATTTTACAATAGAACTATACAATTTAGCGTCTCTTTTTACTGGATATTTTTTTCTTAATTTTTCAGTTAAAGAATTTGTAATCAATCTAGAACGATCGTCTTTACTGATTTTGTTTTCTAATTCGATTCTAGAATCCTCGTATGATTTTATTGGGAATTTTTCGATTAATTTTACAATATGCCAACCAAATTGAGTTTCAAAAGGCTCAGAAACCGGATTCTCTTTTGTTAATGAAAAAGCTTTATTTTCAAATTCTTCAGAACTCAATTGCCCTGAACCAAAACGATTTAAAACACCACCTTTTGAAGCTGAAGATTTATCTTCTGAAAATTGCTTAGCTAATTCTTCAAATTTTTCGCCTTGTTGTAATTTTTTATAAATATCCTCGATAGTAGTTTTTGCTGTTGTAACTTCTTCATTATCTTTTTGTTTCAAAATCATAATGTGAGCAACTGCTACTTCTCCTCTATTTGCTCTGATGTCATTTACTTTTATCAAATGATATCCAAATCGAGTTCTCACTGGATTAGATATGGTTCCAACAGGAGTATTGTAAGCACCATTTTCAAAAGCGTAAACCATTCTGAAACTTGTAAAATAACCTAGATTACCTTTATTTTCTTTAGCCGATGGATCTTGAGAAACTTCAGCAGCTACCGTTCCAAAATCTTCACCTTTCATAATTCGCTCTCTAATGGCCTTTGTCTTATTATAAGCAGCTAAAGTATCTGCAGGAGATGCATTTTCATCAACTAAAATTAAAATATGAGACGCATTAACTTCTTTTTGAAGTCTTTTATATCCTTCATCCACCAATTCTTTGGTAACTTTTGAATCGGTTGTATAGTTTTTAGACAATTGAGTTCTATAGGTTTTTAACTCTGACAAATACTGTTGTCCATCTTGAAGTCCTAATTTATTTGCTTTGTTAACTTTAAGCTTATAACCAATATAAAGATCTAAATATTGATTCAAATCTTTTTGAGATTCATCCTTTACTAAATCCAAATTCTTATTATAAACCCTTACAAATTCATCAGTATAATAAGGTTTATCATTGATGGTAAATAAAACTTCTTTGGATTTATTCTGTGCATTTGATGTAAAAGCAAGACACATTATTAATCCTAAAAACAATTGTTTTAACTTCATATTCTATATTTTAATTAAATAAGTGGTTTTATTAATTTCTATTTTACGTGCAATAGCAGCACATACATTACAATCAACAAAAGTAACAAATCGACTGTATTAAACAAGTATAGCACTTACTATTAACAAAATTTTATTAACACAATAAAAAGGAAGATTTTTTCAAATCACAACTTCCATTAGTTATTTATTTAATAAATAGTATTTTTGCAGTCCATTATAACAATTATGAGCTTTTTAAAAGAAATACAACGTCGCAGAACATTCGGAATTATATCTCATCCCGATGCCGGAAAAACTACACTAACAGAGAAATTATTACTTTTTGGTGGAGCTATTCAGGAAGCAGGTGCAGTAAAAAATAATAAAATCAAAAAAGGAGCTACTAGTGACTTCATGGAAATTGAACGTCAAAGAGGAATCTCGGTGGCAACTTCGGTTTTGGCATTTAATTATAAAGACAAAAAAATCAACATTCTTGATACTCCTGGTCACAAGGATTTTGCAGAAGATACTTTTAGAACATTAACTGCTGTTGATAGTGTCATTGTTGTTGTCGATGTAGCAAAAGGTGTTGAGGAACAAACAGAAAAACTAGTTGCTGTTTGTAGAATGCGAAAAATTCCAATAATTGTATTTATAAATAAATTAGACCGTGAAGGTAAAGATGCTTTTGACTTAATGGATGAAGTGGAAAAAAAGCTTGGTCTTCAAGTTACTCCTTTAAGTTTTCCAATCGGAATGGGTTACGACTTTCAAGGAATTTATAATATCTGGGAACAAAATATAAATCTTTTCAGTGGCGACAGCAGAAAAAACATTGAAGATACCATTGCAATTTCTGACATCAATAGTCCTGAATTAGAAAAATTAATTAAAGAAAAACCGGCTCAAAAACTTCGTGAAGAGCTAGAACTAATCGATGAAGTATATCCAAAATTTGATAGACAAGAGTATTTGGATGGAAACCTACAGCCTGTGTTTTTTGGTTCTGCATTAAATAATTTTGGAGTTAGAGAATTATTAGATTGCTTTGTGGAAATTGCTCCTACTCCAAAGCCAAAAGAATCGGACACAAGATTAGTAAACCCAGAAGAAGAAAAATTATCTGGATTCGTGTTTAAAATTCATGCTAACATGGATCCTAAGCATAGAGATCGTTTGGCATTTATAAAAATTGTTTCTGGAACTTTCGAACGCAACAAACCCTATATGCACGTTCGTTTAAATAAGAATTTAAAGTTTTCAAGTCCAAATGCCTTTTTTGCTGAGAAAAAAGAAATTGTAGATATTTCTTATCCAGGAGATATTGTTGGATTACACGATACTGGTAATTTTAAAATTGGTGACACTCTTACCGAAGGCGAAATGATGAGTTTCAAAGGAATTCCAAGTTTCTCTCCAGAACATTTTAGATACATCAACAATGCTGATCCATTAAAAGCAAAACAATTAGAAAAAGGTGTTGACCAATTAATGGATGAAGGTGTTGCTCAGTTGTTCACTCTTGAGATGAATAACAGAAAAGTTATTGGAACGGTTGGAGCTCTTCAATATGAAGTTATTCAATATCGTTTAGAACATGAATATGGTGCAAAATGTACTTATGAAAATTTCCCTGTACACAAAGCTTGTTGGGTAAAACCTGATGATGCTAAAAATGAAGAGTTTAAAGAATTTAAAAGAGTTAAACAAAAGTTTTTAGCACACGATAAATATGGGCAATTGGTGTTTTTAGCAGATTCAGATTTCACAATTCAGATGACTCAGAGCAAATATCCAAGTGTAAAATTATTTTTTACGTCAGAATTTGACTAAAATTTATATAAACTATGTCGATTTCGTAAAATTATTTCTACTTTTAATCGATAAATAACAAAAATGTAACATTATTCAAAAAAATGATTTTATATTTGCAACTTGATTTAATGTATAGTTATGAATAGATTTTATAAATTTTGTTTGTTTTCATTTGTTCTGCTTTCAGACTTTGTTGTGTTTGCTCAGCCTGGCGATGATGATGACGGAACTGGTGGCGGTGGAGGTCTAGAAGGTGGAGATCCTGCTCCTGCTCCAATCAATGGTAAATTAATAGTATTGTTGCTTTTTGGTTTAATTTTTGCGTTTTATAAATTGAAAAACGTGGCTAAAAAAGCTTAATATTCTAGATAGAATAAAAAAACCACTCTTGATGAGTGGTTTTTTTATGTCTAAAAGTTAATCTGTATTCAGTTAAAATGATTATTAGTTTTTCAACTTGATTTTTTATACAAATAAAAACCTCCACAATTTCTTGAGGAGGTTTTAAACTATTTAGTTCTTATTTAGAAACTATCTTTTAATAACGCGTAGCGTTTTAGTGTTAGACTCTTGAGATACAATTACATTGTAAACTCCAGATGGATATTGGTTTCCTAATTCAAAATTTTGAATGTCAGAAGCGTTTATCATTTTGTCCTCAACTAGTTTTCCTATCATGTCGTAAACTCTAACTTGAATGTTAGCTTCGCTATTAGTTTTTACATCCAACTTGAAGTTCTCTGCAAATGGATTTGGATAAGCTAATGCTTCAAATACATTTACTACTTCTAATTGAACATCTGATGCAATAGCTCTTGCTTGCATTGGAGTCTTGATTGTACATGCTTTACTATATGGCCCAAAATTTGGCTCATTTGGTAACTTAACCGCTACTTGCACAGAATAAAGCTCTCCATTTGGAATTAATCCAGGGAAGTTGTTTAAGGTAAATCTGTTGTATTGGTTATCATAGAATGTATCATAATCAACTCCGTTGTAAACTCTAAATCGATACATTGTTGCTCCAT
>NZ_BAAHCF010000044.1:36232-36406 GCF_054776075.1 Flavobacterium koreense
TGCAACAGCATCTGCAATAATTAACTCAGAATTACTTGTAACTTGATAGTTATTACATTGAACCGTTCTTATTTGTGTAGTTGGATAAGTTGGTGTATTGATATCACATGGTGTACCATAAGGTAAGAAGGTACCATCAGTATTTCTTAACGAAACTTCTACTCTATAAGTACT